>NZ_JAERMS010000005.1 GCF_017426725.1 Prevotella illustrans
CTAACCTAATCTCTTGCCACAGAGATATTTACTAAACTGCCACTACGGGCGCACTAAAGGTGTAAAATGCACCGTCTTCGGTGATGACGCTCATGTTCGTCTCTTCGTGGAAGTCCTTGACCGTCGCCTTCACACGGATGACGTTCTCCGCCCCGTCCGCCTTCCCCGCAATGAGGTTGGGCGAACCCAGATCCACATAGCGCACGGCAGAGGGGAAGATGATGTGCACCGTCTTATCGTAGGTAATTTCCAAGCCGTGGGGTGGTATCATCCGCTCAAAGGCAATTTTGCGGGTCAGCCCTTGATAGAGGTCTCCCGTTGAAGTTGTTTCCTGTGCGTTGGCACAGACTGCGCCCAGTATCAGGGCGATGGCTAAAACTGTTCTTTTCATTTTACTTTGGATTAAAGTGGTGAATAATAACTGTGATTTATTTGTTGTCCGGTTGATAGAGCAATACCTTGTAACCAGCCTTCAGATGCACCTTGACGGTACGCATTTTCTTAGAGAAATACTGCGAGGTGCCTTGTATCAGTCCCTTCCCCAAATCAGCGGCAAGCTGTGCGCCCGCATCAGTGGAGAAGTTCATACTGCTGCCTGCGGAAGTACCCATTCCTGCGACAATCTCCTTGACGGCACTGCGCTCCATCGAGCCGGGGATGAATATCCCAGCTTGTCCGTCCGTATCATAGACCGACAGCTCCACGGGAATGATGCTTCCCCGATACCCCAAAGAGGAAATGATAATGGAGAGTCGTTCGCCCTGCAACTTTGCCGTTCCCACGACAAGGGCATTTCGTGGAATCTCCCTGCCCGATACCGACATCGGCTCCAAGAAACGGAAACGTACTGTCTGCCCGTCCATGACCGTCTGATTGTTATGCACACAGGCTGATATGGTGTTTCTATCCGTCTGCGAGACAGTCCCGATAGCGGTTTGGAATAGATAGTTCCTCTCCTTGACATATTCGGAGCGGAAAGTCGAGTCGCTCATCGGCTGTGCCAGAGCCGACACCACTTGACCGCTCACGGGGGAAACGGGAAAGGCTACCGCCTTCCCGTTTCGGGTAGTTACGACCGCTTTCCCTTCGGAAGCCGTCTCCCCGTCCGATGCCAATGCCATATTGGAAGAGGACTGTCCACCACCCGACGGCATATATTTTGCCGCCAACTGATAGGACTTTTCAAGTAGTGCCATCTGGTCGTTCACGGTTATGGCGGGCGACTGCTGTTCGCTGCTCATACGGTTTTCCAACTCTGCCAATCGGGCACGCAGTTCTTCCTTTTCAGGGTCTTCCCTCGGTGCTTCATAGAAACTGCCGAGCGTGCGGTTGATGTCCTGATAGGCTGATGCAGAGGCGTGAAAGCCGTCTTGCGGAGCAGCAGTGCGAGAGCCAAAGCCGTTATCTCTTTCCGACAAATCCGTCTTTAATGCCAACTCTTCGGAACTCTGCTCCGGTTGTCCTCCTGTCATCTCCCCGAACATGGAACTGAGGCTTTGCATGGCACGACTTCGTTCCTGCTCTTTCTCCTCTATCATCTCCTTTTCATAGGCTTTCTTCTTGTCGCCGATGAGTTCCGAGGCTTGCGGATCCGGTACTTCCGTATTGAACCCCTTTGACTGTTTCTCCTCCTCTTTCTCCGAAGGAGCGAAGATGAGCCACATAGAGCCCGCAAAGAGCAGGAACATCAGGGGGTAAATGACAAACTTCTTTCGCCTTTGTCTCTCTTCCTCCGTCAGCTCAGGCGAGGTGCTCGTATCGGAGGCTGTCTTTCTTTTGAATGGGAACATAATCGTAATACTTTAATAGGTTGATACTGTCTTTGGGATAGAGCCGCCTTACGTCAGGAGCTTCTATATGCTCGATTGCCGGTAACGTTTCTTCCTCGGAGTCTCCGTCGGAGAAGAGGCGGAGCAAACCGCTGAAGAAAACATAATTGGCAAGGAAAGCGAAGAAAAGAAGCATCGTCAGGACGACATACAGCCTCAGATGAGTGGGGATGCGTCCACACAGGCGGCGGAGTCTTGCCTCCGCTCCCTCCTGCATCATTCGGAACAGACTTTTCTTTTTCATCGCTTACGGGTACTGATGTCCTTGTTCTCCACAATCTCGAATCCTTCGATATTGAAGCCATTCGGATTGTCATCGCTGCGGCTCGTATTGAGCAGGCGGCATACGGTCACGAGACTGCGCTCGGTCACGTTGGTCGCACGGATAATCATCTGCCGGGCATACGTCCGTACCGCATAGGGATAGCGGTCGAAGTCGCAGAGTACACTGTCCACCTGCACGACCTGATTGATATTTCCTGCCACGATACGGTTGTAGTACCCTTTCTCGGAGAAATCCCGATAGTAATTGTAGGCACTCTTGTCCGCCAAGAGCAGCGCACGGGAGATATTCCCCTCGATGGCACTCTTATCGGGCGAAAGGGTGAAGAACAGCTCGTGGAAGCGGCGCACATGCTCCTTGGCTTCCGCGGGTCTGTTCTGCGAC
This sequence comes from Prevotella illustrans, assembly GCF_017426725.1. Lineage (GTDB taxonomy): Bacteria > Bacteroidota > Bacteroidia > Bacteroidales > Bacteroidaceae > Prevotella > Prevotella illustrans. The sequence goes on from NZ_JAERMS010000005.1 coordinate 2,497, forward strand.
AGATCCTGCGACAGGGCGAGCATTAGCGACTTACCACCATCCAACACATAGATTTTCTGCCTCTGGGCTTCGGCAAAGGAGTAGGCACTCCATACCGAATACCCCGCAAGGAGAGCACACAGGCAGACGACGACCAAGGTAAAGAGGCGTATCTGCCTGAAACTTGTTTCGATATTCTTTAATGACTTAAATTCCATAGCATTTCATTTTTGTTTATTATTCGGGAGAATTTCCGCTTCTCCTGCGGAAAAGCTGCCCTGCCACCTCCTTGGCTTTATGTCCCGCACTATGCAAGACCTGTTTTCCGTGTCCTCCGGCAAATCCACCAACGGCTCCGCCCGCAGCACCTGCGATACCGGCACCCTTTCCTGCCGCATAGTTCACGTTTTTACCGTAGTTTCCTGCTCCTCCGGCTTGTATCACCCAGCCCGCAACTGTCGGAATGGTGAAGTAGCCGATGATACCGATAATCATAAAGACGAGGTACACCCCGTTCGAAGCATCTATCGTATAGGTGGGATCATTCTGCAACTGCGTGATGTCGTGCTTGAGCATCAGTTCCTGAATCTTTGCCAGCATCGAACTGAACAAGTCCGCCACAGGTAGCCACAGATAGATGGAGATATACCTCGTGAACCATTGCGTGAGGGTACTCTGAAAACCGTCCCACACCGAGATGGCAAAAGCTATCGGTCCCAAGATGGAGAGGACGATCAGGAAGAATGTCCGAAGCGTGTCGATGAGCAGGGCGGCAGCGGCGAAAAGCAGTTCCAAGAGCTCCCGCACCATATTGCGAATCGATTTCTTCAGGTTATACATACCTCGCTCCACGTACATTCCCGCCATTGTCGCCATATCCGAGGGAGAGATACCGAGTTCATCCAGTTTCTTGTCAAACTCTTCGTTGCTGACCAGATAGGCTGTTTCGGGATTCTTCACCATCGCCTCGTATTCCAGCTTGTCCCGCAACTTGCGGTATTCGTCCATGCTGAAAGTCTGCTTTTCGAGCATCTTGTGCGTACCCTGCACGACGGGACTAAGCACGCCGTTGATGGTCTCCAGCACCATCGGAAAGAAGAGGATGCAGAGACCGAGCGCGAACGGACGGAGCAAAGGATAGACGTCAATGGGTTCGGCACGGGCAAGCGTCTGCCATACCCTGAGTGCCACATAGAAGAGTGCGCCCAAGCCCGCAATGCCTTTGGCGACGCCAATCATGTCACCGCACATCGGCATCATCTCTGTGTAAAGCGAACGGAGCACCTGATGCAGGTTGTCAAATTCCGCTCCCATACCTACCAATACCTTTCGTTATCCGTTCCATAAAGCGAGAGTACTCGGTCAGTGTCCTGCTGCTTCTTGGCTCTGAGATAGCTCACGGAGATGTTCTTGTTCGTGTAGTAACGCACGAGGTTACGGTAATCCCTCACCTCCTTGTAGCAGCGATCTACCACGTCCATACGCTCCTTGTCGGTCATCTTCAGCGTGGTGTTGTTCACCACCTGCTTGAGTTCCTTGAGTAGGTTGTTGCTTTCTCCGAGCAGTTTGGTGTAGCCGTTGGCAATGGCGACCAGCTCTTCCGGTCGGAAGTTCGGGTCGGAGAGCATTTTCTTGTAGTTCTTCACATAGATATCGGAGATTTCTCCGACCATCAAAATCGTCTCCTTTACCCGTTGGGCGTCCCGCACGAGGTTGTTCACCTTTTTCAGGGCATCGTAGTACTTTTTACTCTCATTGTAGAGTTTCTCGACCTCCTTGAAGTTGTCAAGCGTGTTCTTGACCGTCTTGGAGGTCTGCACGATTTCCTTGGTCGTGTTGATGATACTCTGTGCAAGATTGGTGGGGTCTGTGACCACCCACTGGGCGTGTGCATTGCCTGCCAAGAGGCAACCGCACGCCATAAGCATTAAAATTCTCTTTCTCATTTTACTTTGGATTTTAGTGTGATTATTTTTGACTATTCTTCTTCGGCGAGCTGCCTGATGGCAAGCTCCATATTCCCGCCGAGTTGCTCGGCACGGGCAAGTACGCGCATCTTCTCGGTCTCCTCCGTCGTGTAGGTGAGGTATTCGGCTTTCGACACTTCGGTGGCATAGACGGCGGACTGCACACCTCCCAGTCCGATCCACACCTCCTTGTACGACCGTGTGGCATCGTTGCTCTGATTGATGGAGAGGATTTGTCCCCGCTCCTTGTCCGTCAGTCCCAAGAGTGCCTGAATCTGGTCGAACTTGTTCATGTACTTGCGCTGGTCAAGCAGTATCTTGCAGTCGGAGTTGTTGATGATGGACTCCTTGACAATGTCTGAGGAGATGATGTCATCCACCTCCTGCGTCACCACGACCGCCTCACCGAAGAATTTTCTTACCGTCTTGTAGAGATACTTGATATATCCCGCCATATTCGCGGACGCAATCGCTTTCCAAGCCTCCTCGATAAGGATGACTTTCCGTATTCCCTTCAGACGTCGCATCTTGTTGATGAAGAGTTCCATAATGATGATGGTGGTAATGGGGAAAAGGATGGGATGATCCTTTATGGAATCGATTTCGAAGACGATAAAGCGGGCGTTCAACAGGTCGAGCTGCTTGTCCGAGTTCAGCAGGTAGTCGTATTCGCCACCTTTGTAGTACGGCTCCAGCACGTTGAGAAAGTTGGCCAAGTCAAAATCCTTTTCCCTGACCTTTTTCTCACGGAGCAATGCCGAGTAGTCGGTGGTGAGATACTCGTAAAAGCTGTTGAACGAAGGAACGAGACCGTCGTCCGTCTTGATACGCTCGATAAAGAGTGAAACGGCATTGGAGAGGGCGACCTCCTCCGAACGGGTGGCTGGCTCGTTATCCTTCTTCCAAAGGGTCAGCAGCAGTGTCTTGATGCTCTCCCTTTTCTCCACATCATACACCTTGTCGGTGGTATAGAAGGGATTGAAGCTGATGGGGCTCTCATCCGAGTAGGTGAAGTACACCCCATCCTCGCCCTGCGTCTTGTGGCGTATCATCTCGCACAAGCCCTGATAACTGTTTCCCGTGTCCACCAAGACGATATGGGTGTTCTGCTCCCAATACTGCCTCAAGAGGTGGTTGGTGAAGAACGATTTTCCTGACCCCGAAGGACCCAAGATAAACTTGTTTCGGTTCGTGATGATGCCTTGCTTCATCGGCAGGTCGGAGATGTCGAGATGAATCGGCTTGCCGCTGCGGTCTGCCATCTTGATGCCGAACGGCGAGAGCGAATCGCGGTAGTTGGTCTCTTCGTTGAAGAGGCAGACCGCCTGTTCGATGAACGTGTAAAAGCTTTCTTCTGCGGGGAAGTCGGCTTCATTGCCGGGAATACCCGCCCAGAACAGCGTCGGCACATCCACCGTGTTGTGTCGTGGCTTGCACTCCATCAGTGCGAGTTGGCTGCCCACGTCGTTACGGATACGGCGGAGTTCCTCCTCTTCCTCGCTCCACGCCAAGACGTTGCAATGACAGCGGACGGAGGTAAGTCCGAAGCTGTGCGCCTCGTTCAGATACTCGTCAATCCATTGCTTGTTGATTTGATTGGAACGACTATAACGGGAGAGCGAATGCATATTCCGTGCGCTCTTCTCGAAGCGTTGCAGGTTCTCGGCACTGTCATCAATCAAGACATACTGGTTGTAGATATGGTTGCACGGTAGCAACAGCCCTACGGGAGCGGCAAAGGAAAGGCGGCAGTCGCTGCGGTCGGTGGATAATCGCTCATAGCGCATATCCGTGCCTACCAGCCCGGGCAGGTCTTCCGTATCGGAAAGAGTATGCAGGCAGAGCCGCTTGTCGCCGATACGCATTTGGTCGGCTTTGAGGTCGATGTCCTCCAAAACCGTCGTGTCGGAGAGGGACAGTGAAAAATACTTCTCAATCAGTCCCGGTGTCTCCGCCGTCCCGATAATCTCCTCGTCCGTCAGGCGAGAGAGGCGAATAAAACCGCTTTCGTTCATAATCCGCTCGAATTGCTCGGTCGCTTCGAGGAACTTGCGGGCAGTATCCTTGTCCCGTACCTCCTTGGGGATGATATGTCCCCGGCAGAGGGTGGAGAAGTTGCTTTGCTGCCGGTTGCGATTCTTGGTCGTCTTGGTCAGGAACAGGTAGCAGGCGTGATTCAAGAACGGTCGCTCATTGAAGTGTCGCTCGAAACTGCGGGAGAGGAAACTCATCTCCTCCTTTTGCAAGTCCGGACGGTAGCCCTCCTTGACAAACCAATCCTGCTTGTGTACGACGCTGTAGGTCGGCAACACCTTGATTGCCTTTACCCAAGAAGAATGGATGGCGGCATACTCCGCACTCGTCACCGTATAAAGTTCGGGAAGCTCGACCCGAAAGGCGACCGTGATGTCGGCGTCTTTCGAGAGGATACAGCCCTCTTCGACGGCAAGCAGCGGAAAGCGGTTCTCCAGTGTGGTGGCTTTCAGTATATTTCTCATTGCCTTTCCTCCTTTTCTTTGTTTTTCCTTTCTTCCTGTTCTCTCTTTACTCTTCTCTGTTCCTTGTGTCGGAACAGACGGGGAATGCGACGACGGTTGATAAGGTAACGGGGATGGCTGTGCAAGGCGGAACGCTTCATCAGCCCATATTCCCCATACTTCCTGTTCAGGGAGAAGGTCTGCCACACCAAAACGGATGCGGCAGTCCCTCCGAAACCAATACAAATCCATTGATTGACACCCGCCATGTAGAGGATGACAAACAGCACGAAAAGGGCGAGTAGCCCTCCGGCGAAAATGAACAGATACTGGCTTTTGAGTCCCTGAAATTCTACCGAGCGGCCGATTCCCTTGTTGATGGGATAGGTCTCCATAGGCTTAGAGGAAGAAACTTCTCAGAATGGTGGCTGCGACAATGAGGAAGATACACGCCCCGAACCAGCTCGCGGCGGTCTTCGAAGTGTCCGGATCTCCGGACGAGAACTTTGAATAGACTTTTACCCCTCCGATAAGTCCCACAACCGCACCGATGGCGTAGATGAGTTTCGTGGCAGGGTCGAAATAACTCGTCACCATGCTCGTGGCTTGGTTGATACCCGACAAACCGTTGCCTTGGGCAAAGGCAGAGGAAATGGAAAGCAGCAGAACGGCTGCGATAAGAAAATGTCTTTTGGTCATAAATCTTTGTTTTGTGCCGAGAGGATTGGATAGGTCCTCCTGACGGATGAATACTGTTGTTACTTTCGGATTTTAGTGGTGGCTCTCTTAGGGTCAGCCGTACTCTTTTTCTTTCATTGCTTGTTGCATTAAAGGGTTCATACTATTGGGACAAAACCATTCGGAAGGGGCGTTACGCCTTTTCGCCGCTGTAAAGCTCCTCGAAACGGGCACGGACGATTTCATCTATCGTGGCCGAGCGTTTCGCATCGCTTCGGAGCGTTTCCATCAGCTGAGTTCCTTCCAACTCTCTCAGCGTATCGCCGGTTCTCTGTTGTTCTGCTTCGGTGTGGGCGTGGCGGTGAATGACCGACAAGGCTTCCAGCACCCGTTCAAAATCAATTCCCGTGGCATATTCGCTTTCTCCTTGTATGGGAAGTTCCTCTTCCTCCTCTTCAAACGATGGAGCATCTGAGGACTCATACGTTAAAGGAATCTCATCTATGTCGGGTAGATCATCCGGCTCTTCCGATGGCTCTTGTCCGTTTTCGAGGGCAAATGTAGAATCCTTTTTTGCTTCCGCCTCGCCTTTTGGATAACTGCGTACTTGTGGCGCTGAGTGGCTGAGCTTGAAGCGACTTTTACCGATGATTTCCACTTCACTGACCGTTTGACAAGGCTTTTTCTCAATTGCCCTGTTCTTTCTTTTTCTTCGTTCATACGAGAAAAAAAGCAGTAGCCACAAAAAGTAGAGCAAGAGAAGAACAAGGACTATTCGATACATAGGCGTTGCAGGATTTCGTGAAGTTCATCGCCTAACTGAATACAGAGCCTGCTCAACTTTCCTCCGTGGGGTGGGAAGAGGGTGCATACCCCTCTTCTGCGTTCGGAAAGCAGCGGACGATACAAACGGGAGTGGCTCAATGAGGTCTGCATCAAGAGGACTCCCGTTTCATCGGAAAGGGTGCGACAGCGTTCGTCGGCATCTTCACGTTCCCAAGCCTCTATCATATTGCGAAGCAGGTAAAGTTCTCTGATATTGCCCTTGCCCATCGTCAGTATCTGCTCTCCCAAGATGTCTATGAAATGGCGGACGGCTTCCATATCCATCGGACTTCCCGTAACGGGAAAGACGACAGCATCCATTGCTGAAAGCAGTTCCACCGTCCCTTCGGTACGCATCAATGGGGGGAGGTCGAAAAGAATGCATCGAGGATGGCTGTCCACACAGTGTTGCTCCACTCGCCTCAGGGCTTCCCGCACCGGAGTGCAGATAATCGGATAAGGGGCATAGGCTGTCCGATGTTTCAGGTGCATCAGCCTTTGAGTATTCAGTTCTTCCGACTCTTGCTGCCGCAGACGGGTGATGGTATAGACGGGATGGTTGCAATCCACGACGGCGACATTGTACCCTCTGTGGTAATGCAGAATGCTTGCGGAAAGTACCGTAAGCGAGGTTTTGCCGACACCTCCCTTGGGGGAAGCGATGGCGAGATAAATGGGTTTACTCATATTTTCTCTTTTCTTTGAACGGGTGAATACTATGTCTTGATAAATCGTTTGTAATCGAAGTTGCCTGACTGAACCTCTTTCGGAGCTTCTTCGGCAACACGCTCCAGTAGTTTGCGAACTCGTTCTCCGGCCGCTTTCTTAATCGCTTGGAACATCGGGGAATCGTGTATCTTATAGATGGTTTCAGCGGCTTTCGCTGCTTCCTCTATCGGGGCATTCTTACAGGAGAGGACATTACCCATTTGTTGCAGCTCTTTCGCTGTGATGCTTTCCGAGAGGGAGTAGCTTTCACCCTGGACTTCCACCAATACATAACCCTCTTCCTCTTCGGAAATGTCCGGAGAGGTCTCTTCCGACATTTCCGTTTCAGGCGTCTGTTCCTGTAACTCTTCGTCAATGGGCAACTCAGCTAAAAGGACATTCTCCTCTTGGGAGAGTTCCTTCTGGGGGATGCGGATGGTAACGACGAATTTCCCCTTGCCTCGTTCTCGGAAAAAGAGCCGCAATTCACGGTAGAGTCTCACGGCACTCCGATAGCGTCCATACAGGAAGCGGGCGACCTGTACGCTGCCGAGATAGGCTAAGCCTACCGACAGCAGAATGACAATCACCTGCTTCATCGCTCGAAACGTTTACGGAACTGTTGCTCAAACAAGGCGTCTATCTCATCACGGTGACTCTCTAAGTGATGCCGGAGGATATGCTCTACAAATGCCCCAATCGTCAGTTTGCCTGCGGCTGCCACATAGACGATTTCGGAAATCTCTTCCTGTGTCTTTTTGGAAATGAACACGCCCTTTCTGTCTCCGATGTTCAGGGGTTGCAGAAAGGTGGTTTCGTAATCGCTCTTCTCTTCCTGAAGGAGACCTGTAGAGTGTCCCTCGGAATGTTCGATGAGCGTGGTGGAGTTACGGATGGTTACTTTTGAAGAGACGCTTTTTCGTTCTCTGCAGGACTCTTTGCCTGCCATTGGTCGGTTTGTTTTCTGTTTCATATCACAATAATTTCTTGAAGTTCTTTTCACTTAATCGGTTGATTTCTTCCTTGTAGTCCTCCAAATGTTTGAGAAGGATGTTTTCCACGTACATGCCCAATGTCATCTCCCTCTTTCGGATGAAGAGGACGATTTCCGACAGTTTGTCCTGCAACTCTTTGGAGATGTAGATTGCCTTGCGGTCATACAGGTCATTGCGGTGCATGAAGAGTGAGATGTAATCTCCTTTGGCGGGATTCTTGCGACGTGTTCGGATGGGTAGTTGTGGTTCTTCCAAAGCCTCTTTCTGTGTTTCCGAAACAGACTCATCCACCTCTTCAATGCCGGGAGAGGGGATCATCTCGCTCTCTTTCTTTTTCATCGGGATACCCTGTGAAATCAGTTCCCGGATAGCGACGGGATCTATCGCCCCTTTATTCTTTCCTGCCATATGCTTCAGGTTTTACGATGGACAAGATTTCCTCCACAAGCTCTTTCAGACGACTGCCTCTAAGCAGCGTGCGAGAGGCGGGAAAGATGGTTGAACGGAAGAGGGTCGTACCCTCCTCCATTACCTCCTTTTTGTAGCGGGTCGTATTGGGGACTGCCGTTTTTAAGATGGGAAGTCCCAAATCGGCAATGACCTTTTCATACATCGCATAGAGGGGTGTTTTCTCTCTGCCGTCCACCATGTTCCAAAAGAGGTAGATCCCTTTGTTGGCAGTGTCTGTATTGTCGGTTATCGCCTCCTTGATGATGGCTGAAAAGCTCAGCGTGCTTTCCAAGGATATACGGTCGGCGGAGATGGGTGTGAAAATATAATCCATACCGGAGAGGGTGGTCAGCACACCGTCATTGTTGATGGTTCCGGGCAGGTCAAAAAAGACGAAATCCGTATCCGGCTCGTGCGTCTCCAGATATTCCCTGACCGTATCCACGGCTGCCTCTGCCGTGGCACAAAGGATGGTGTACGTGGGCTTTTGCAACTCGGAGAATTGAGCTGCTGCCAATTCTTGCAGCGCGGGGTTGCGATCCACCCCCTGTGCGTCACGCTGACGCATGGCATTGATGCTGAATTGCGGATAGTCACAATCCACCACAATAAGGTTATACCCGCAGGCATAGTGCAGGTAACTTGCCGTCAAGACCGTAAAGGTCGTTTTGCCGACACCACCCTTCTGGGTGGAGAAGGCAATGAAAACTGGTTTCTTTTTCATTTCATTTTCTGTTTAATGGTTCTACATATATGTGAGGAAAGGCGCATGCACGCCTTGGTTTGTTTCCTTGAAAAGGCAGATATGGAAACGAGCCTGTGAGGGAATAAATCCCCGGACAGGCATATGGTAAGGTATTCCAATAAGGGAACATAGACCCGCCTTTCGGGATATGTCCCTCCCTGTATAAGGGTGGAGCTATATGACGGGAGGCATACTTGCACACGTCCACCCATCCATATGTCCACACTTGTACCCTTGCGCAAGGGTGTGAGGAGCGACGGGTGCAATAACTTGTACACATTCTCATTTCTATTTCCATTTCCGTAATTATCTGTTCAAATGACTGCGGACAGGTTTTCAGACTTGGGCAGGCTGGTGTGTCCACCGACCCGCAAACAGCCGTCCGACAGGGCAAATATAGAAGCCTTTACCCCCTTGTTTCTGCCCTTCTTGCTAACTGCGTACTTGTGGCTTCGATTTGCGTATTTGTGGCTCCGTAAGAGGTAAGTGATTTAGACACAAGGCTTAGTAACTTTGCACCCAAGCGGTAAGCCGAAGTCTTCGAGGCATAAAGCGTTCTTTTTTGAGGGACTCGACTTCCGTCCTTCACGGACGGATTTATTTGCGCCGGAGCAAATAGCAAGATATGTCCTGCGTTACTCGAAATAAATTCGGTAACTCAGAACTCTTGCTCTTGCAGAGGGCTGAAAAAACTCCGAAGTCGTTTTTTCTTGGAAGAGAGAATGCCTTGTCTTGAATGCCGGTGATGCCGTGAAACACTAAAATCCAAAGTAAAATGACAAAGAGACATGTGGGGAGACCCTTGAAAAAAGAGAAAGCCAGCCATTGTTGCATGGTTCGGTTTACGGACACGGAGTTTGCGCGTTTCCTAACGCTTTATGAACAGTCAGGTGTCCCGAACAGGGCTGTTTTCATCAAGGCAAGGGTCTTTGATGAGACTTTCCGAGTGATAAAAGTAGATCGTTCACTGCTTGATTACTATCAAAAACTGACGACTTTGTACGGACAATTTCGCAGTGTCGGGGTGAATTATAACCAAGCTGTGGTCGCCTTAAAGAGCAATTTCACCGAGAAAAAAGCCTTTGCGATGCTTGCCCAACTGGAGAAACTGACACTCGAATTGGCGGCTGTCGGAGGCGAAATCGTACATCTAACCCGTGAATTTCAAGAGAAATGGTCGCAAAGATAAACTATGGCAGTTCCCTTTACGGCGCGTTGGCGTACAATGGAGAGAAGGTAAATGAGGGCGTTGCCAAGATTCTGGAGACCAACAAAGTGTTCTCTCCGGCTGATGGAACACACGATATATCCGCCTGTATGCAGGACTTTATGGCATATATGCCGAGTCATGTCCTCACTAAGAAACCGGTTATACATATCTCCTTGAATCCGCATCCCGATGACAGACTTACCGATGAGCAGTTCTCAGCCATCGCACGGGAGTATATCGAAAAGATGGGCTACGCTAATCAACCCTTTATCGTTTATAAGCATGAAGACATAGACAGGCATCACCTGCATATTGTCACCTTAGCCGTCGATGAACGGGGAAAGAAGATTAACGATGGCAATAATTTCTATACCAGCACCCGTATTCTCAAAGAACTGGAACAGAAGTACGGTTTGATCCCTGCGCAAATGCGGAAGGAAAAAGAAGTGTTTCGCCTACAAAAAGTCTGCTACGGCGACGGAGAGAATCTTAAAAAGCAACTGGTTTCGGTCATCAGACCGGCAGCGAAATTCTACCACTGTCCGAGTTTTAAGGAATACCGTGCTTTGCTCTCCACCTACAATATATGTGTGGAGGAACTCAAGGGGGAAATGTATGGAAAGCCCTATAACGGATTGGTCTATTTTGCTACCGATGATAAAGGTAAGAAGGTGGGTAATCCTTTCAAGGCTTCCCTTTTCGGGAAGTCTGTCGGATATGAAGCTCTGCAAAACAGGTTCAAGGCTTCAAAGGAGAAAGTAAAAGAAAAAGGTCTTGCTCCCAAGAGCAAAGCGGTCGTAGCCGGAGCATTGAGGCGTTCTACCACGAAAGAGGATTTCAGGGATAATCTCTATCGCAAGGGTATTGATGTCCTCTTCCGTGAGAACGAGGAAGGACGGCTCTATGGCATCACCTTTATAGACCATAACAACGGCTGTGTCGCCAATGGCTCACGATTGGGCAAGGAACTTTCGGCAAACGCCGTTGCCGAGTGGTTCGACCGCCCGCATCCCGAACTATCTGTTACTACCCCTCAAGCAGAAAATCAGTCTGCTTCCCAGACATTCTCGACAGAGGAGAATTCCTTCTTGGGAGGTCTTCTCGATTTCCCTGTGGAAACAAGCGGGACAGACTGGGAAGAGGAGCAGTTCCGAAAGCGGATGCAGAGAAAGAAGAAACAGAAGAAGCATCGGTTATAAACCGTGTTTCCTATCTCTAAAATGCAGTAAAAAAAGAAGATTGTAAAATGCTAATTATCAGAAATTATCAGAGGTGTCAAATTCTCTTATAAGGGAATTAAAATTGTCCTATAAGACAATTTCAACAATCATAAAAGTAAGAACGAAATTAAACGAAAAACTATGCAACAAGAAGACGATTTGAGAGCACTGGCGAAAATCATGGATTTTCTGCGTGCCGTAAGTATTATATTGGTAGTAGCCCACCTCTATTGGTATTGCTATGAAGCGATACGGCTATGGGGTGTGAATATCGGAGTGGTGGACAAGATACTGATGAACTTCCACCGCACGGCGGGGCTGTTCGGCAATATGCTCTACACCAAACTCTTTGCGCTGGTACTGATGGGGCTTTCATGTCTGGGTACGAAAGGTGTGAAAGAGGAGCATATCACTTGGTCGAAGATATGGGCATTCATGGGCGCCGGCTTTGTCTTTTTCTTCCTCAATTGGTGGATACTTGCCTTGCCACTGCCCATTGAAGCCAATGCAGCGCTCTACACCTTTACGATAACCATAGGGTATGTATGTCTGCTGATGGCGGGACTCTACATGAGCCGCCTCTTGAAGAACAACCTGATGGAGGATGTCTTCAATCAGGAGAACGAATCCTTTATGCAAGAAACAAGGCTCTTGGAAAACGAGTACTCGGTCAATCTTCCGACTCGTTTCTATTACCGAAAAAAGTGGAATAAAGGATGGATAAATGTGGTCAATCCTTTCCGTGCGGTATCCGTCTTAGGAACACCGGGCAGCGGTAAGTCCTATGCCATCATCAATAATTTCATCAAGCAGCAAATCGAAAAAGGTTTTGCCATTTACTGCTACGACTTCAAGTATCCCGACCTCTCCACGATTGTTTACAACCATCTGCTGCATCACTCGGAAGGATATAAGGTCAAACCGAAGTTTTACGTGATCAACTTCGACGACCCTCGTCGGTCGCACCGCTGCAATCCGATACACCCCGATTTCATGAGCGACATTTCAGATGCCTACGAGTCGGCGTACACCATCATGCTCAACCTCAACAAGACGTGGGTGCAGAAACAAGGAGATTTTTTTGTGGAGTCGCCAATCGTACTCTTCGCCGCCATCATTTGGTATCTCCGCATTTTCGAGGGAGGGAAATACTGCACCTTTCCGCACGCCATTGAGTTTCTCTGCCGCAAATACGAGGATATATTTCCCATTCTTACCTCTTATCCCGAATTGGAGAATTACCTTTCTCCTTTCATGGACGCTTGGCTCGGAGGGGCGGCTGACCAATTGCAAGGACAGATAGCTTCCGCCAAGATTCCCTTGTCAAGGATGATTAGCCCGCAACTTTATTGGATTATGACGGGTGATGATTTTACACTCGACATCAATAATCCCAAAGAGCCTAAAATCCTTTGTGTGGGGAACAATCCCGATAGGCAGAACATCTACGGAGCGGCATTGGGGTTATACAATTCGCGTATCGTCAAGCTCATCAATAAGAAAGGAATGCTGAAAAGTTCCGTGCTCATCGACGAGCTGCCCACCATCTATTTCAAGGGATTGGACAACTTGATAGCCACCGCACGAAGCAACAAGGTGGCGGTATGCTTGGGCTTTCAGGACTTCTCACAGTTAAAGCGGGATTATGGAGACAAGGAAGCTGCCGTGGTGATGAACACTGTCGGAAACATTTTCTCCGGTCAGGTGGTCGGCGAAACGGCAAAGACGCTCTCGGAGAGGTTTGGCAAGGTGCTTCAGAAACGGCAGAGTATGAGCATCACCCGTAGCGATAAGACCACTTCCATCTCCACACAGATGGACAGCCTGATTCCGCAGAGCAAGATTTCCACGCTCACACAGGGAATGTTCGTGGGAGCGGTCGCAGATAACTTCTCCGAACGTATCGAGCAGAAGATATTCCACTGTGAGATTGTAGTGGACAATGCGAAAGTTGCAAAGGAAACGGCAGCCTATCGTCCGATACCTGTTCTGACGGACTTCACAAATGAAGATGGCGAGGATATGATGGAACAGGAGATAAAGGCGAACTATGATCGGGTAAAGACGGAGGTGCGGGACATCGTGGAACGGGAGTTGCAACGAATTTCCGACGATCCGGAACTTTCCAAACTGCTCAATACCAAGAAATGATGGCTGTTTTTCTTGGCTCTAAGGCAGAATTTTTGTATTTTTGAACACGCTAATTGATGACACTATGAATTGTTTTAATCATACCCAAGAACCGGCGGTAGCCCAATGTTCCGATTGCGGAAAAGGGCTGTGTCCCGAATGTGCGGAAAGGTATCAGCCGATACTCTGTACACCTTGTTTTCAGAAAAGAAAACGTAGTGAGATTTGGCGAAGCATCTTCAGTCTGTTGTTTCTCATCGCCTTGTTTGTCATAGGTTTCAGATGGAATTTCTTGGCGACCAAAGGTTTTGAGGATATGAGATGGATGTCCGGATATGTGCTGATGGCGATATGGTCGGGCTATCTCTTTGTGGAAAAGTACATTCCTTATAAGATGATGGCTGGGACAAATGGGCAGTGGATTGTTTACTATATTGTCAAACTGCTCCTCTTTGTCGTCATAGGAGTCTTCACCGCACCTTTCACCTGCTTGTGGGCAGTGTTCAGGGTAATAAAGGCTTTTCGGTAAGAGGCGGCAAGAATAACATCTATAAAGAAGAAAGAATATGAGTACGCACAATATATCACTCACATCGGCAGAATACCTGAGTTTCAAGGAAGAGATAACAAAGCGAATTCGCTCTGCACAATACGAAGCGTTGAAAGCCGTCAATAAGGAGATGATAACTCTCTATTGGGAGATAGGCAGGCGCATTACCGAACAGCAGAAGGCACTCGGATGGGGAAAATCTGTTGTGGAAAACCTCTCACAGGACATTCAAAAAGAGTTCCCTGGAATCAAGGGCTTCGGAGTTTCCAATATGTGGGACATGGCACGCTTTTACGCTGAATATCAAACGAATGAAATTCTCCAACCATTAGTTGGAGAAATTAGTTGGTCGAAGCATATCGTCATTCTGACCAAATGTAAGGAGACGCAGCAAAGGCAGTTCTACATCTTGGCGACCAAGAAATACGGATGGACGAAAGACGTGCTGATACACAAAATAGAATTGAAAACGTATGAGAGTTTCCTGCTCGGACAGAGTAACTTTGATACTACGCTACCTGAAAATATCCGTAACCAAGCCGTCCTCGCCGTAAAGGACGAATATATGTTGGATTTTATCGGATTGAGCGAGGAACATTCGGAGTATGAGTTGGAACAGGCTATCATCAAGAATATCCGCTCTTTTCTGATGGAGTTCGGAACGGACTTTTCGTTTATGGGAAACCAATACCGATTGGAGGTGGATGGCAGGGAGTACTTCATCGACCTGCTGCTATACAACCGTCGCCTGCAGGCAATGATAGCCGTGGAGCTGAAAATCGGTGAGTTCAAGCCTGAGTACAAAGGGAAGATGGAGTTTTATCTCAATATCCTGAATGAGACGGTTAAACTACCACATGAGAATCCTGCCATCGGCATCATCATTTGCAAATCCAAAAGCAGGACGATTGTGGAGTATGCCCTCAAAACTTCTGCAATGCCTATCGGGGTGGCAACATACAACCTCTCACCCGAATTGCCGGAGGCATACAAGGAACTGCTTCCAACATCTGAGGACATAGCCAAGAAGTTGGAAGTGCTTATCAAAGAATGAATGAAGGGAGGTACTCCGAAATACCGGAATATCTCCCTTTTGATTTACCGTTTCTTGAACTTGCCACCTTTCAGGTCACTCTCCACCATACGCTTGTTCAGCTTCTCACGGAGTTCATCAAGAAAGTAGGTACGGCTGTCATCCTTGCGGCGTTTCATGTTCATATAGACGTTGTAGCAGTTCTTTATCTCCACTCCAAAGATTTCAGAAAGAACATCAGCTAATTCCTCCACACCTATTTCTCCATCATTGATACAGTCGCAGGTGTCGAGAGCATAAAGGAGTTCAACTAAATCTGTTGCCTTGCCTGTCCAACAGAGTTTCTTGGCGGGTTTGACGGGCAAAGCTGGAAGAAGTCCCTGCATTCGCATTTTCACTAATTCCAGCTCCGTGTCAATGACAAAGAGCAGCTCCGATACATTTTTTTCCCATTTCAGTTGGTATGCCTGATGTTTCAGTCATACTTTCTAAATGGAATCGAGTGTAATGGAGAGTACGATACAATGAAGCAAGGTTTGCTTCGGTTTCCCCCAACCTTATAATTTCCTTGATAAGACTGTCTGTTGCAGTTTTGCTATTGTCTGATAGCAGCAACTCAAAGGTTTCTGTTTCAATCAGTTGTTTCATATTATGATTTTTATATTGCTAAATTGTTTGTGCTTATGATAAATGCACAAAACCTCCACCTGTTACAACTTCTGATTGCAACAAATGGAGGTAGAATGGAAAAGAGAAGTTTTACTTGCCTTGTTCCAGTGTGCGAGTGGTGAAATAACTGTCCGAAATTGAAGGGGTGAACTTAATAACGTTGTTATTCAATACCGACTTTCTTTCATTTTTCAGATTAATCATTGTCATCTCCTTAAAGCGATACTTATGGTGCTTTGTATCCACTTCCGTGATTGCAGAGACGGTCATCTCCTTTTCTTTCTCTCCGGCAAGATTGTAGTATGTAGCCTTACGGATAATAAAAATGTGCTTGTCGATATAGGCTATTTTCTTAGAGAAGCCGTTTTCATTGGCAATGGTTTTGTTCTTTGGCGTAATTTCTAAGACATAGCAGACATGATTACCTACATTTTGGTCTTTCAAGAATTTATAGTTGAAATCTTCGACAGCTGGTGTGGACATATCGGCGTAAGAAAACTCAGACCCCATGAAACTTTTGGCATTCTCTGAACTTACAATACGTCGGGTTTTACGAAGAGCCGGCATATAAATCCACTTGTCATCGTTCTTCTTCAAATAATCGAACGATAGAAACCCGGTGCCTTTCACATCAGCAGGCTCGGTAAACCGAATGAGTTTCTTTTCCAAACTACCATTCTCGTAGAGTTTACTGACAATAGTCATCTTGCGAACTCGTTTGTCTCCGGACGGACTGTAAATCGTCATTGATGATTCTGTTTCCATTCCGGCAATACGAGTGGCTTCAATGGCTTTTTGTTGTACTTGTTGCGGAGATAGTCCTCCTTGTGCATGAGCAACATTTGCCCACATGGTTGCGATTGTTATAACCGCCGATAAAAAAACTTTTTTCATTGTATTTATTGTTTGATGAATATTCGTGTATCAATCTTCTTTGAAAAGCTCATAAGCTTTTGACTGTTTCTTTTATTTCTTTTATCCTTTCAGTCCTTTTAAGTTATTTGCAATGGATTTTCTGTCTCAAGAATTTCGGTTTCAACACCATACATAGCGCAGGTACGAGCAGCACTGCGGCAATGAGGCATACGAAAATGATTGTTACCATCATCATTCCGAAAAAGCGGACGGGCAGGAAGCCTGAAAAGAGCAGAACTACAAATCCGATAATAACGGCAATGGCATTGAATACGATACCGCGTCCCGTTGCTTTGAACAAGCGATGTACAGCCTCCTTATCGTCGTAACCCGCACGTCGTTCCTCCCGATACCGCCAGACAACATGAATCGTATAGTCCACGCCGACTCCAATAAGGATAGATGCTTGGAAGGCGGTCATAAAGTTCAGGTCGATACCAAAATATCCCATCAGTCCGAAAAGCATCAACATGGCAAACATGAGTGGAACGATTTGCAGTAATCCTGCCTTAAACGATTTGAAACCGAGGGATATAATGATAAATACAACAACGAGGGAAATCAACAAAGAAAGGAACTGCCCGCTTACGACATGCTTGTCCATATCCGTGAATACATCGGCATTGCCACCAACAAGTTTCACATTGGGGGCATCTTTTACCATTTCCTTGATTTGAGCAACACATTGTCGCAATACCGGTGTGTTCAATTCCTTGAAACGAATCATCAAGAGAGCTTTCTCAAAATTGAAATCCACCATCTTTTCCAAATCCCTCTGACTGCCGCTCATCAGATACAACTCGAAGTATTGTGATACGGCATCGTAGGTGTCGGGGATTTTATCATAACCTTCTTCGCCTTTGTTATAGAGAGCACGGCTGATCTGACGTGTAACTTTCGCGATAGACTGCGTTGTTCCCACTTCGGGGATTTCTCGCACCTTTTTCTCCAAATCATCAATTTTCTTCAACAAGGCAGGGTCTTTGATGTCGCCTTCGAACACGACACAGAGCGGAAAGAAGCCCCCCAGCTCCTTATTGATGACTTGTGCGGACTCCTTCGCAGGATGTCCGTCAGGGAACAACTCGGCGGGATTTGAGTTGATGCTGAAACGCAACAGTCCGGCTGCTCCGATTAGAGAAATGACCACGAATAAAGCCAAAATAGTCTTGGGCTTTTTCGATACCCAATCGGCAATAAAGTCCAATAATCTGTCCAACCCTATTCCTCTTTTGCTTTTAGGGTTGTTATCCGCTCTCAATCGAGGTTTGGTTTTGGGAAGTACCGAACTCAATGCAGGTATAAAGAACAGACTTCCAATCAAGGCAAGTCCGATACCGATACTGCCAAGAACTCCCATCTGTCCACCGGGAATCAGCACATGTCCCAACATACAGAGCAACCCTGCAATGGTTGTCAATCCTGACAAGATAATGGGAGCGCCGAGACTTGTAACCATTTTGACAGACAATTCTTTTGCTGTATAGTTGTTTCCGGGAAGATTGTCTCTTTGGTAGCGGGCAAACATGTGTATGCCATAGGAATTGGCGGTGGCAATCAGCAATACAACTAAAATAATGGTCGTAACGGCAAACTTCCATCCCAACAAAGGTGTTGCACCCAATGCCGTGAATATCGCCATGACTACAATCAGAATGGGAAGCCATACCCCTCTGAACTGACGGAAGCTGATAAAGAGAAAGACCATCATCAACAACAATCCGAGAGGAATGAGCCGAGCCATATCCTTCTGCATCATTCCCGCATTCTGCATTCGCATATACGGAGAACCTCCCAAAAGAACTTTCTCTGTGCCGGGATACTTGGCAATCATTGCCTCCACTTGGTCTATTACGTCCTTGTCCTTTGCTCCGGGTTCAAGCAATCCAATAATGGCTGTGGTCGTAAAATCTTTGGAAACCACGCTTCCATAGACAAGGTCGTTACCGGCAAGCTCTTTCTTAATAGTGGCAACATCTTCAGCAGTCCGTGGAATCATTTTCACGGCCGCATCAACGGTCATTGCGTCATTCTCACTGCGGACATTTTTCAATTCAAAGACGGACATTACCCGTTCTACGCCTTTGATGTTCTGCATATCTTGCGAGAAATGCTCCACACGCTTCAGTGTCTTGCCATTCACGACATCATCTGTCTGTACGACAATCATTACCATATCCGTACCGCCGAACATTCTTTCTATCTGTTTTTGATTTACACGAGAAGGTAAATCTTCCGGCAGATAGGTAAGCAGGTCGGGATTAAAACTTGCATTCTTCATCTGAAAGCCCATAAAGGCTGTCAGTGCAAGAAAGAACACGATGACCGCCCAGCGGTATCGTATCACAAATTCAGCTAACTTCTTCATTCGATATTATTTTAAGATTAGATAATCTAAAACGAAACTTTCAACTCTGTAAAAACCGAGTTCTTGGTCTTTTCCAATATCCCAAACAGACGGTCGTCCGGTCCATAGAACAGCTGCCCTCCCACCGTAAGCGTAACGGCATCGGCTATGGCATAACGAATCTTGGGTTGGAAGAAGTATTCTTTCGTGCTGAACTGGCACAGTCCGAGCAGTTCCACGTTCAATGTTTCGTGGAGTAATGACAGTGCAGGTCTGACCGAAACCGAATGATTCCAACGCTCGTGTTGCGTGAAAACAATACGGTTCAGTGAGTTTAGTTTCTGAACTATCGGATTGCCTTTAATGGCTGTCTCCAAGTCCGGTATATACTTACCTATGTACTGTACAATCAAACTGAAATTATCCAAGCTTCGGTCAATCCCTATTGTATATTCCATTTGCTTATTTGGAACGGAATAGATGGGATTATTGCCTTTGTCGGGGAGTGAACAGGCAAATTCACCTCTTAATCCGTAGTTACCCAACGAGGTGGAAAAGTCCATTCCGACAACATGCACCCGATATGGCTCTTGCGATAAAAGGATTTCAGAAGGAGTTTTTTCATAAGCGATGCCGGGAAATTTATGTAACCCGTTGTAATAGGAAAGAGAGAGGTCGAAAGACGGTTTTTCCAAATCTATTTTCACTCCGAAAGACTGGTTCTTCCATCGGTAAGGACGTTTTTCATTGTTCCATACAATCCCATCTCCCATAGGCTTTCCGATGAAAGGGAACAATGATGATTTGTAAACGGGTATCCAATCTACTTCGATACGGAAGGGATAAGGATTAAAGACACCTTTCACTACGAAATTTCCCAGACGCTTATCGTCTTCCTCCGGTGAGAACACACAAAAGTCTTGGGGTGTAACGTTATTGGTCGGATTGAAACCGTCTGCCCGTCCCCAAAGAACGATTTGCTCACCCACACGAAAATCGAACTTGCCAAGATTAAGATTTACATAAGCCTCGCGGATGTCAAACTTATGATTGTTGTTGCCATCGGCTCTGTAACGGACTTCCGAAAAGGCGGAAGCACTTATGCCGATGGGAACTTCTAATTTCAAGGCACCCTCTCCGTAGTAATTGCGTATTTCCTTTTCTCCGCCAAAAATACCTGCACGGAGATAACCATTGATTTTAATGCGGTTATCCTGCGAGATTTCTTCTGTCTGGAGAGAGTCCGTTTCATTCGGAGATTGCGCATAAACAGAAATACCGGAAAACAATGAAAAGATTGTTACTCCGGCAAAAAACTGAAACTTAAATATTTTTATTTTCATTGCCTGATGTTTTTGCAGGCAAAGTTCGGAAGATTGCTTAGGGTAAAATAACCCTCAAATAGCAAGTAATATCCCTATTGCATAAAACTTATAGAGAGTCGAGAAATTGTTTGGGTTTTATACGATGATATTTATGGAAAGCTTCTGTAAAATGGCTGAGATTGGCGTATCCGACTTTATAGCCCACTTCAGACACCGAGTAGAGACGGGTGGATAGCAGGCGCTTTGCCCATTCCATCTTTTCGGATAGAGCATACTCGGCAATCGCCTTGCCAATGACCTGCTTGAAACATTTCTGTAGTTTGGAACTGCTCATATTGGCTTCGCTTGCCAGTTCTGGAATGCTCGGCACGTTGCCGAGGCTTTGAAGTATTCTGCGACGGACACGAAAGACTGCCTCCACATCATTTAGATTCAAATTGGATAGAGATTTCACCTCCGAGCGCTTTTCAAGTTTTTCGAGGAACATCGTCAGTAACTCTATCGCCTTGCCGTGAAGATGAAGTGCGGAGAACAGGGCATCGCCCTCGGCTATTGACTTGATTCCGTCCAATATCTGCTGCATGGCAGGCGTGATGGTCTCGAACAGATAAAAAGCCTTGTCTGAATGAAGCAGCCGACCGATGTAACTCTCGTGAGCCATATCCATCTTTCTCAGCCAATCCTTATTGAAAGTCAGCGTAATGTTCTCATACCGTCGCTTGGGCGGGAAACTCCACTCGGTGGGGATGCTACTCGAAGGCATGAAGATACCGTCGAGTGTGTCAATTCCTACCGTTTTCGTGCTGGTGCCGATAATCTGCTCGTGCTTATGCTCATTGATATAAAACATCACGGGAATCCATTTTGAATTTTCCACCGAACGGCGAATCATCGTCATCGGCTCGTAGGCCACGAAACTGATATAGGTCAGTGTGAGCCACGGCAACGGATAGTATTGCTTGAAAAAGCCACTACCCACCGAAGGCGGAACGGAAAAACCGTTATCCGTTACCGATGTGCCGAATTGCTCGGCAACCATCTCCATCCAATCTTCTGGCTTATTGATTGCACAAAATTCTATGGTCATATCATCATGTCTTTTTGCAAAGATAATAAATAACGAGGATAAAAGATAGAAGAATGCTTCTATTTTTACCCTCGTTGAATTTGTTTTTAAGAATGAAAATGTAGAAAATTAAGGATTACCGCAAAATGCCCTTATCCATTATTCAAATACGAGCAGACTCGAAGGTACCCCTACTGTGGTAACAACAGGTTTAGGTGAACATGCTCCTGTTGCGGGATTGTAGGTATAGTACCCAGTTCCTTCTTTGCAAGTCATCCCAAAAACTATTTCATCTTTCCATTTCCCATAAGTGAAGCATCCCATGCTTGTAGTTAGAGGCAAATTAATTTTCTCGATGGTTTTATTCCGCACATCGATTCTGACGGGTTGATAATTGAAGTCAAGGATAGAAGATTGTGCAGGATCATTGTGCATAGTAAGAGATGGAATATTGACACAAGCATACACAATACCATTTCCTGCATAGTAATAATATAGTATCCAACCATGTGGCTTATCAATACCTGTTGCAGGTGTTTTAGAGAGTTGGAAGTGATAGTCTTTATCCCATTCATCTGTCCCATTCTTAATACGGACAAAACCATCCTTCAAAGGATTATTTCCTTCCATACCGAGGCTGTAAAAATACATATCCCCTAATTCGTCAGTAAATGCAATCGTATGCCGAAACAAACCGACGAATCCTACGCGGTCATCTTTTATCACTTTCTCAACCTGATGGGTCTTCAAATTAATGATAGCAACCTCTGCGCCAATACCCGGATAAGCAGTGTAGCGTGTTTGCTTCTGCTGAAGAGCTACATACAGTTTGTCTTTCGACTTGGAGAGAACAGCACAACCCGGATCAGGATTATTATCTTTGTATGCGTATTGGGAGAGATCTATTTCTGCCGTTTGTTTCATTGTTTGCACATCAAGTATGCTGATTTTACCACGCTGGCTGAGCACGACATAGGCTTTTCCATCATTCGAAAAGGTTATTTCACCAGGAGCTGAACCTTGTCCGAAAGTCACGGATTCTCCTCTCACGAGATAACCGTTGGCATCACGTGTGAATTTATGAACTTTATCGCCTCCGTTCCCATCGGCGACAAGCACTGTATTCCCTTGGGCAAAAGGGTAGGCTCCGAATGCAAATTCAAAAGCCTTTTTATTGTCCACAGTCTTTTGAGAGAGGTCTGCGAATGTTCCTAAATAGTCGATTTTTTGATCAACTGTGTTGAAACAAACGAAATGCTGTTTCGTTTCTACAGGACTTGGAGTTGGTTCATCATTCTTATCGCATGACGCCAATCCAAACGTCCCGATAAACATAGCCGATAAAGCCATGTACTGAAATGTTGTTTTTTTCATTGCGTTGTTATTTATAGAGTTAAAAAATATCTTTCGAAAATACATATCTTAGTTTGATATAAAATGTACGTCCTGCCAATGGACGACGGAATTGGTCCCAAACCTCTTTATTGGCGATGTTATGGCATTCTAAAGCTATAGAGTATTTATTTCTGTAAGTCAATAATACTCCAAGATCATTAGTAAAACTGCGAGGAATACGACGTTTCTGTTGTTCCGTCAGTTCCCAAAAATAGAAAAACTCTTCTGTGAATTTCCCATCCCAGAAAGCCTTAACATGCCAATTTTTCAACAATTTATCACTGTGATACTCTGCTCCGAAATTAGCAAACAGATAAGGTATATTGGGGACACGCATTCCCTTTGTCGGATTGGGTGTTGTGCTTTTGGGGAGATAATCGAGAGCATCTCGTACATCTTGATAGGTAAAGTTAGCGTAGGCATATACTGAAGGGGTTATGTCTGCTTTCAATTCAGTTTCAAGACCTTTAATATTGACTTTTTCTGCGTTTACATATCCCGCAGCCATATGCTGATGAATTAGTTTTATCATATCGCTCACTTGCATATAAAAACTGTTTACCTCAAATTGAAGTCTTGATATGCCAAGTATGTTGTTTTTGTCTATCAAAAATCCCAAATTAAAATTGTGACTTTTCTCTGGTTTCAATCCTGCAGCAGGAAATGTAATAATGCCGTCACCAAACAATTCTTTTGAATTAGGAAGACGTATTGCACGCTGATAGGAAGCTTTCAAGTGAAATCCATTGAAAGGCTCATATTTCAACGCTTCAATCCAACCAAATTGTGAAGCAGTATTCTCTTTTTGCTTTGGTGGCGTTGATATTTCATATGAAGTCAAATCATCGATCTTTGAGTTTAGATAATAATGCTTTGCTGACAACATATTAGTTAGTTTCCTGCTGAACAATTTTGATTCATAAGTAAGTCCTGACACAATGCTTGTTTTCTTCCGTGGGAAGCCTGCCACTTCAAAACCTGCATGCTTACTGGCGAGATCATCCTTTGGTTGTTCATGAGCATAATTGAACAATACATTGAGATTGAAATTGTGATTGGACGAAATTTTGTAGTCGAAATTGATACGCTCATTAAATTCGAAAAAATTATCATCCGAAGCGTGAGGAACACTTCCAGTCTCTCCTTGTCCATTGGGAGAGGGATAGATATTTCCTTCGAAGTCATGGTTCACTCGTGCTGTATCTGTAAAATTATTTGTTGTATGAGAGAGAGAAAAATGCGATTCAAAATGGAGACGATTATTCAACATCCCTTTTTTTATCAGCTTGTTCTCGAACATAAGCATACTGGATTTGTTCTCGGCGTGCTGGATATTCTTCAAGACTCCTTGTATCTCGTTAAAACGGTTGTAATACCCGAACTCTGTACTAATCTCATCGAACCAAAGTTTCGTAAAAGCGACTTTCCCTTTCAGCATATACGAACGAAAACGGTCATGGTCTCGCTTCACCAATAGGTTCTCTCTTTCGGGAACTCTGAAGGAGTAATCATTCTTTGCAGAAGTATAATACCCTCCTGCACCGAGCAAAATACCACTCTTTGGGAAATTCTTGCGAGAGAAGACGTTTCCTTTGTGTGTTTGATAAGAACCTAATTCATACGAAGCATCTAAATAGTCCGTACTGAATTCTTTCGTAACGATATTGACCGCTCCCCCCAATCCGTCGCAACCGAAACGAGCAGGAATGATACTCTTATAGACTTCTATCCGTTCGATAATATCTATAGGAATTTCATCAAGAGAAAACGTACCGTCCGAAGTGCTCATAGGAATTCCATCCCACAGTATTTGGATGCGATTGCCTTCTAATCCATGAACAATAATTCTTGAACTGCTTCCCAAACCACCAGTTTGTCCGACTTTCAATCCTATGGTCTTATCTAAGATGGTCTCCAAAGAAACTGAGCGACCTTGTAAATCTTTACCATTGATTACAGTAATTGCTTCAGGAGACTCACGCATAAATTGAACTTTGGATTTACCTGTAACAACAACGCCATCCAACTCTCGTGCATTTGCCCGAAGACGTATTGTATGCTTTTTTATGGACGATTTCAACGTATCTATAGCCGTTTCATAACCGACATATCGGGTTAAAACAACATAAGAATCGACACCTTTCGCTTGTATTTGGACGATACCACGCCGATTGGTTAAAGCACCATTCTTAAAAGAAGGAACTCCTATTGGTTTCCATTGAACAGTTGCTGCCTCTATTCCATTTCCATTATCCGCATCGACAACCTTTAATTCGACTGTATTTGTCTGCGCATAGAGGTGTAGCGGAAATAGTATTGAAAGAAGCAACAGACTTACACACTTTGAAGTATAATCATATCTTGAAACTTTCATACAGTATATTTCTCTTTGAAACTTCTTGCAAAGTTAAAATGGTTATTCCGCAGAAAATACCCCTATTCTCCATACGTATGCCCCTGTTGTAGCATTTCTATGATATATCGTTTCGGGGCATTCTTCTATTCATTCAGGGTATTTTATCCGTGCTCATCTCCGTACCTTTGCATCTTAGAAAAATTAAACAGAAATCGATATGAATAAAGAGAAAATGAAGCCTCTTGATGAGGAACGGGAGAGCCGTAGCCTGCTCTCCAATGCAGTGGTTGTGCTGCAACTCGTTTTCGGCACACTGCCCCTGCTGCTCGTGGTATGGGCGGTGGACAAGTTGATGAACGGCACATTCTCTTCCACAATAGTTTGGGGAGTTGGAGGAGTAATGATCCTATTCGCCTTGCTTCGAGGCGTGTTCTACGGAACTTCGATTTGGCGGGCGCACCGCTCGGCTTACAATGCCCTTACACGATTGAGGTTGCGTATCATAAGTCATTTGCAACGCTTGCCACTCGGATTTTTTCAGGAGCGTAAGGTGGGCGACTTGGTGAACATCATTAACCATGACGTGGAGCAAATTGAGATTTATTTGGCACACGGATTACCCGAGATCCTCTCGGCAACGCTTTTCCCTGCCTTACTATGGGTAATCATTATGGTGTTAGACTGGCGTTTGGGGCTGTCGCTCATTTCTCTTTTGCCTGTAGCATTTCTTCTGCAAATGGCTGTCAAAACACTTTGGGGAAAGAGCTTTCGACACTTTATGGAAAGTACGCAAAAAATGTCGGAAGACCTTTTGGAATATGTGGCTACCATACCGGTAATCAAGGCTTTCAGCAACGAGGAAAACAGAACGCAGCAGGTGCTTGGTGGTATGCGCGACTACATCCGTTGGGTGAAGCGAAGTATGTTCAGCGTTACTGTTCCGATGACATTGATAACGATGTTCTTGGAAGGTGGTATCGTAGTAATGACCCTTGTCGGGCTATGGCTGATGACTTCGGGCGAACTGACCGTGACACGTTTTATCCTTGCCCTAATATTGGGTGGACTGTTCTCGTCCTCCTTTGCTAAGTTGGCGACATTCCAACATGTCCGAATCGTCTATGGACAGTCGTTGGCAAAAGTGCAGTCCATCACAGAGGTACAGACAAAGGACACGGCGGACAAGAAAACGGATACGACACAAACGGATGTTTGTTTCGAGCACGTTACATTTTCCTATCCAAACAAGAAAGACAATGCGCTGAAAGATGTATGTCTTCAATTTCCGAAAGGTAGTCATACAGCTATCGTAGGCGAGTCAGGGTCGGGAAAAACCACGCTGGCAAGTTTGATGATGGGGTTCTGGCACCCCCAAACAGGTACTATCCGATTGGGAGGAGAGAATATTACGGAACTCTCCGAACGTAATATCGCTGATTATTTTTCGATGGTACAGCAGGAGGTTTTTCTCTTTAACACAACCATTCGGGATAATATCCGTATAGGAAGACCTGCCGCCACACAAAAGGAAGTGGAAACGGCAGCACAGCGTGCTCATATTCATGATTTTATCATGGGATTGCCGAATGGTTATGATACGCTGGCAGGCGAAGCTGGCGTAAAATTCTCCGGCGGAGAAAAACAGCGTATTTCCATTGCCCGAATGTTGCTCAAAGACTCTCCAATAGTTATTCTCGATGAAGCCACCGCTGCTTTGGACGGAGAGAATGAGAAACTAATCCAAGAAGCTCTTGATGAATTGCAGCGCAACAAGACCGTCATTACCATTGCCCATCGTCTCAATACGATTCAGGATATGGAGCGTATTGTTGTGATGGACAAGGGGCAGGTTGTCTCAAAAGGAACACACCAAGAACTGCTGAAAGACTGTTCTCTGTACCGCAATATGACGGAGACGCAAGAACAAGTAAGTAAATGGCAACTGAAAGAAGAGGAGGTATAAACAATGGTACGCAATATATTGAATGAATTGACCGCTCGCGGAGTGCGGCATCTGATTATCTCTGCACTGTTTTTCGTGGTTTATGCTCTTTGTGGCACGGCAATCATGCTAACCGTCCTGTTCCTTATCGACCGTCATATACAGGGAGAAAGCATCTCTTTCATTTCGGCAGCATGGTTACTTGGCGGTCTGCTGGTATTGAAAACCATATCCAATGCCATTGCCGATATGAGCAAGCATTTTGCCGGATTTGATCTTGTGGAACGTATCCGCGAGAAAATCATATTGAAACTGAAAATGTTCTCACTCGGTTTCTATACCAATGAGCGTCTGGGAGAGATAAGTACAGTCATTCACAAAGACGTGGATAACATGGAAATGGTAGTAGGACATCTATGGACACGGATGTCTGCTGATTTCATTGTAGCTCTGATACTTGGCATCGGACTGTTCTGTGTGGACTGGCTCATGGGGTTGGCGATGATTTCCGTCCTCCCCATTGCCCTGTTTTCTTTGTATCGAGGCATTCGCTCGGGAATGAAAGCACAGGAGGAATCACAGGTCAATCTGGCGGATATGGTCAGCCTGTTTGTGGAATACGTCAAAGGCATTCCAGTTTTGAAAGTGTTTGGAGGAAAAGGAATGTTCCGTGACAGACTCGACCACTCTGTCAGTGAATTTGGAGAAAGCAGTAAGAAGACTTCACGTTTGGCAGCTGTGAGTGTGGGCAGATACACTTTCCTTATAGAGTTGGCTTTCGCTCTGATGGCTACAATCGGTCTTTGGTGGACTTGGCACGGAGAACTTTCCGTTTTTGCCTACCTCATGTTCATTATTGTCTCGAAAGAGTTCTACAAACCTTTTGTCAATATGGAGAGTCATTGGCTGAACTACATCAAGGTAAAGGACAGCTACGGACGCATTTCCCACCTGTTGGACGCTCCCATTGTCGTCAATCCATCACAGCCGAAAACAGCGGAACGCTTCGACCTGTCATTTGAGGGAGTCGGGTTCCATTATGAGAAGGAAAGTTTTGAGATGAAAAATCTCACGTTCAACGTTCCCGAACGGACGGTAACGGCACTTGTTGGCTCGTCAGGTTCTGGTAAAACAACCATTACCAACCTGTTACTTCGTTTTTGGGAACCGCAGAACGGCAGTATCCGTATCGGTGGTATAGACATTCGAGAAATGGACTATGATTATCTACTCGGTAAAATCAGTGTGGTGATGCAGAATGTTATTCTCTTTTCAGACACCATTGCCAATAATATCAAAGTGGGCAACCGCAATGCTACGCAGGAAGAAATCGAAGAAGCTGCACGACGGGCGATGATACACGACTTTATCGTCAGTCTGCCGGACGGTTATGAAACAAAAATCGGAGAAAACGGTTTAGGACTGTCCGGAGGTCAGAAACAAAGGCTTTCAATTGCCCGTGCGTTCCTCAAAGATGCTCCCATTATTCTTTTGGACGAGATAACGAGCAATGTTGATCCTGTCAATGAATACAAGATACAGCAGGCAATGTCTGCCCTTATCCGAAATCGCACGGTCTTGGTCATTGCCCATCATTTGCAAACCATCCGTAATGCTAATCAAATTATTGTGATGGACAAGGGACGCCTTGTAGAGAACGGGACGCATGCAGAACTTGCAGCAAAAAACGGAATGTACTGCAAATTGCTGTCCATGCAATAACCTAATCAATGAAAAATATGGAGGTGTGGAGTTTGATCCATACCTCTTTTTTTGCCACTTCTATCCATATCGAAGCCACAAGTACGCAGTTATCCAATACCTCTAACATACATGGTTTCTTTGGTTTACTTTTGTCCGTGCACCGCTGTTGGTGTCATTAAAAACATTGTAATATGGACGAAAAAATCAAAGACCAAGAAGTCCTTTTGGTCAAGGATCAAAAGGGCGAAAACCTCAAAGCCGTCACAGGTACGGACGAGAAAGGCGGACTGAAAACCGTTCCGCCTACCGCCGAGCATGAACAGAGTTTCCTGAAGTTCGACAAGCACAGCAATGCCTTGGAGAACTTCCTCTCCAACTTCATGCGGCAGTTCAAGAACCCCACACCGCTGAACTTCTTCAAAGTGCCTTTTGAGAGTGCCGTTGCCAGTGCACGCGTACTCTCGGAGATGCTCAAAGCACCGGATGTCCCCTCCAATAAGGAGATGCTGGACTCCACCCGTATCAATCCTTCCAACTATGCAGGGGAGCAGAAACTGTCCTTCCAAGGCATAGATCCCGACAAGGTGAAATGGGATCAGTTCGAGCAGATGGGCGTAAGCCGTGAGAGTTTGGAAAAAGGCAAGCATCTTGATGATCTGCTTCAATACCGCAAGACTCCGCTTGTTCCCATCAGCATTAAAATCGGCGAAGTCTCCCTCTACACCGATGCCCGTCTTTCTCTGAAAGCCTCCGGAGACGGTATGTTTATCCCCGTCATCCACGCCATCCGCAAGGAGCCGCAATTGGAGCGCGAGTTCTTCGGGCATACCTTCACCGACGAGGACAAGAAAGCCCTCAGAGAAACGGGTAATCTCGGTCGCACCGTGGAGCTGACCTTCCCCGGCAAAGAGGAGCCGACCCGCAGCTTCGTGAGCATCGACCGCCTGACGAACGACATCATCGCCCTGAGTGCCGACAGGGTACGCATCCCCGATGAAATCAAGGGCGTGAAGCTGAGCGATGAGCAGAAAAAGGAACTCTCGGAAGGCAGAAGCATCTATGTGGAGGGAATGACATCCAAAACGGGAAAGCATTTCAATGCCAACCTGCAATTCAATGCCGACAAGCGGTCGATTGAATTTCGTTTCGGCTCTCCCAAACAGGAACAACATCAAAGACAAGCCCCCGAAGGGCAGGGACAGTCAGAGCAGAAAGAATTGCGTGTCCCCAAGAAGATGCTGGGACGAGACATCTCTCCCGAAGAGCAAGCGAAGCTCAAAGCAGGTCAGACGGTCTATATGACCGGGCTTATTGACAAGAAGGGAGAGCCTTTCAATGCCTATGTACGTCCGAACTTTGAGAAAAACAAGTTCGACTTCCTCAAATGGAATCCCGACAAGTCCCAAGCCAAAGAAGTTACTCCAGACAATGCTTCCCGCACGCAAGTCGCCGTCAATTCCGAAGGCAAAACCAACGAAGCTACCAAGCATGTGAAGGAGCCGCTCAAGCAGGGACAGACAGAGCCTACCGCCCTGCAGGAACAGAAGGAAGAGGAGAAGAAGCGTTCCAAGGGAATGAAAATGTAATCCGCCACCACTAACATCCAAAAAGTAAGAACAAATGAAAGTCATTATAGCAGAAAAACCGAGCGTCGCTCGTGAAATCGCCCGTGTCGTTCGGGCAACCAACAGGAAAGACGGTTATATCGAAGGAGGCGGCTATGCCGTCACATGGGCATTGGGACACCTGATAACGGCAGCCATGCCCGAAGCCTACGGCATCAAGGGTTTCCACAAAGAAAACCTGCCGATTCTTCCTCCCGTCTTTACTCTTATTCCCCGTCAAATCAAAGAGGGTAAAGGCTATAAAGCCGACGCTGCAGCAGTCGCCCAACTCAAAATTATCGAAAAACTCTTCCGAGCGTGCGAGGGCATTATCGTCGCCACCGATGCAGGAAGGGAAGGTGAACTCATCTTCCGCTTTATCTACGAATACTTGGGCATTCCCCGTCCGTTCGACCGTCTGTGGATCAGTTCCTTGACGGACAAAGCCATCAAAGAGGGACTTGCCCATCTGCAAAGCGGAGCGGCGTATGACAATCTCTATTATGCCGCCCGCGCCCGCAGCGAAGCCGACTGGCTGGTGGGCATCAATGCCACCCAAGCCATATCCATTGCGGCAGGGCGAGGCACTTACTCCTTGGGCAGGGTGCAGACTCCGACCCTCTGTATGGTCTGCTCCCGTTTCTTGGAGAACAAGAAGTTCGAGCCGCAGTCATTCTGGCAACTCAGCCTTGCCGTAAAGGAAAGTGATGAGAGTTTTCGCTTCTCCTCTGCTGACCGCTGGTTCGATAAGACGGAAGCCACCGCCCTGTACGAGAAACTCAAACAGGCTCCTTATGCCACTGTAGAAACGATTGTGCGCAAGGAGACCAAGCAGGAGCCACCGCTTCTGTATGATTTGACCACCTTGCAGAAAGAGGCGAACAGCCGGTTCGGCTATTCGGCAGAACAGACCCTTTCGTTGGCGCAGAAACTCTACGAGAAGGCGTATATTACCTATCCACGCACGGGCAGTCGCCATATTCCCGAAGATGTCTTTGCCGAAATTCCCGCTTTGATAGCCTTTTTGCACGACCATCCCGTCTGGGGTGTCCATGCACGCCGACTGACCGAACTCAATGCGCATTCGGTGGACGGCAAGAAAGTGACCGATCACCACGCTCTGCTCATTACGGGCAAGAAGCCGATAGACGTGTTTGGAGATGAGGCGGTCATCTACGATATGATAGCCGGACGTATGCTGGAAGCCTTTTCCGCCCGTTGTGTGAAAGATGTCAGTACGGTTACTGCCATTTGTAAAGGTATAAAGTTCATCCTCAAAGGTGAAATCATCAAGGAAGAGGGTTGGCGTGCCGTCCTCAAAAACAGCAGGAAGAAAGACAAGGAGCAGGCAGAAGCCGAAGAACGGGAAAGTCGGGAGAATGGAGAAGGCATCATCATCCCCCAATGGGAGGAAGGCGGACAGCTTCCGCTCTGCGCCTGTTCGTTAGCACAGGGAACGACCAAGCCCAAGCCTCTGCACACGGAAAGTTCGCTGTTGGCTGCTATGGAGACGGCAGGTAAGGAATTGGAGGACGAGGAGCTGCGTGCTCAGCTCAAAGATTGCGGTATCGGCACACCTGCAACCCGTGCCGCCATCATCGAAACCCTCTTTGCCCGTGAATACATGGTACGCCAAAAGAAGTCGCTCGTCCCCACGGAGAAAGGACTTGCCGTCTATTCCATCGTCAAGGGGATGAAAATCGGCAATGCGGAGATGACCGGACAGTGGGAAGCGGACTTGGCGAAAATCGAACGGGGAGAATTGAAAGAGCGGGACTTCCGCAAGGGCATCGAAAGCTATGCCACACAGATTACGGACGAATTGCTCTCGTCCAAAATCCTCTTCCCCAAAAAACAGAGCGACATCCATTGCCCCAAATGCGGCAAAGGCTCACTGGTCTTCTATCCCCGATGTGCCAAATGCTCTGATGCCGATTGTGGGCTGACGCTTTTCCGCAGCGTGGCAGGCAAGAGCCTCACGGACGAGCAACTGACGCAGTTGGCGGTAAACGGAGAGACTGGCATCATCAAGGGCTTTACCTCCAAAACGGGCAAGAGCTTCGAGGCTTCTCTCTCCTTGGACGGAGAGTTCAAGACGGTCTTTGTCTTCCCCGAGCGTAAAAAACCGGGCAAATCCCGAAGGTAAATCCCCGTAATTTGCTAATTTTGCCACTGAATGATGCGGTCATAAACAATCCTGTTGTTTTTACTGCGGATTTTAGTGGTGGCACTCGGCGGGGACGTCGAGTGCCTTTACATTATATACCTCACTAAAATCATTCAAAATGACAGCCATTCATTTTTCATACTACGAGCTTTCCCTGCTCTCTTTTCTTCGGGAAAGCCATCCCGAAAAAGCCGATGACATCCCTTTTGTCAAAGAACGTACGGCAGCCGCTTCCGAAGCCTATGCCGAAGCCTTCGATGCCGGTCTTCCCATAGCCGAATGTATCGGCATCGCCAATAAGACGCTCTATGCGGGTCTGCACTTTTCCCGCCACGATACCATCTCTTCCGTTCTTTGGAATGAGTTCTCTGCTGAAGTGCCACTTGAAGCGGTCAGAGAGACAGCCATCCGCCTGCGCCCGCTCTTGGAAGAGTTTTTTGCCAAGTATCCGATTTCGGACGAGTTCGCCTATATGCCCGAATATAACTCCCTCTATACGGAGATTACGGGCTTTGTCCAACTAAAACTCGAAGAAGATGGCACACTATAACAAGAAGGAGCATCTAAGGGCGAACATAGAAGCCATCAAGACCATCTTTGCCCTGCATCGGGAACAGCGCACAGCGACACCCGAAGAACGTACGATATTAGCAGCTTATACGGGCTTCGGAGCTTTGAAGTGTATCCTCTCTCCTGCCAACACGATGGAGGACATCGCCCGATGGAACAAGTCGGAGTTGGAGCTATTCCCCTTGGTGATGGAACTGCATCGCGTCATTCGGGACAATACCACCTCCGAATCGCAATACAAGAGCTATATGCAGAGCCTGAAAAACTCCGTGATGACCGCTTTCTATACTCCTGCGCCCGTAGTGCGGGAGATTGCCGCTTCCTTACGGGAGGCAGGCATCGTCCCCCAACGCATCCTTGACCCTTCAGCGGGAATGGGTGAGTTCATCCGCTCTTTTGACGGCATTGCAGCCGAAGGGCATACGACTTTCGGTTTCGAGAAAGACATCCTTACGGGACAGATGCTCTCCGCCCTGCATCCCGAAGACAAGATACGCATCCGAGGCTTCGAGGAAATCGAATCCAAGCTCGGAGGTTATTTCGATGTGGTCAGCAGCAACATTCCTTTCGGAGATGTGGCCGTCTTCGACCCTGTTTTCAGCAAGACGGCAGAACCTGCCCGAAAGGTCGCCCGCATGTCCCTGCACAATTACTTTTTCGTCAAGGGGGTGGATATGCTCCGTGAAGGCGGTGTGTTGGCATTCATCACCTCGCAAGGCGTTATGAACGCCACGACGAACGAACCGGTACGGGAGTGGCTGATGAACCATACCCGCCTTGTTTCGGCAGTCCGTCTGCCGAACAATCTCTTTACAGAAAATGCGGGGACGGAAGTGGGCAGTGACCTTATCGTCCTGCAAAAGCAGAGCGGCAAGACAAGTCTGACCGAAGAGGAACTGCGTTTCATCAAGAGTGAGAAACGCCCTAGCGGAGTACTGTTCAATACCTATCTGCGAAGTATGTCTCAAATTGTGCATACCGAATGGAAGCAGGATACCGACCCTTACGGCAAGCCCGCCATCCTGTTCCATCACGAGGGCGGAGCGGAAGGCATCGCCACCGATATGGGCAAAATCCTGCGGGCAGATTTAGCCAAACGCTTGGACGAGGCATTGTACCAAAAGCATATCTCCATTCAGGAGCAGCCCAAAGTTACCGTTTCTGTTTCTCCCGAGGTCAAGCAGGGAGAGCCAACGCTTACGCCTGCCGCTTCGAAAGAGGAGCAATCACACCGAAAGGAGGTGCAACCGAAAGAGGAACAGCCGACGGAGCAAAACCGAAGCAGTGTCACACCGCAGGTACAACTGCTCGACCTTTTCGGCAATGTTATCCCGGAGGAAAAGCCCAAACGTAAAGCTGCCGCAAAACTGAAATCTGTCGTATCACCCTCCATCTTTTCCGAGACTTCACAAAGCAATGATACGGCACTGGGGCTGAAAGACACGGGAGAGCTGTGGTGGCAGCAGGACAAGGAGAAAGGGATGCAGCAGCGCCTCTATGAGGGGGAATGGCACGAACACCTCAGAGAGGGGGCTTTGCTGGCTTCGGACTTTCAAGTCGGAATGCTTGTCCGTGATATGGAGGACAACCGCATGTTCCAGCCCATAGACCTCCCGTCCCAAGAACGACAGAAAATGCTGCTCTACATAGACCTGCGTGACGCCTACCACGCACTCTATGACTATGAAGCGGAATGCAAGGTAGCGAATGAATCCCTGCGACAGAACCTCAATGAACTGTACGACCGTTTCGTGCGGCAGTACGGGCATCTGAATGACCGCAAGAACCACGAGCAGATCCTGATGGATGCCGGTGGTAGGGAGATCCTTTTCTTGGAACGGAAGGTGGATAAAGAAACGCTCAAAGCCGATATTTTCTGTCAGCCCGTTTCCTTCAGCCTGCACGAAGTGACAGAGGTGAGCAATGCCCAAGAGGCTCTCTCGGCTTCACTCAACAAATTCGGAGCGGTGGACACCGAGTATATGCTGTCATTGCTTCCCGAAAGTTCCGAAGAGGAAATGCTCTCCGAGCTGCACGGCAGGATTTACTACAATCCCTTGGAGGGAGGGTATGAAATTGCCGAGAAGTTCATATCGGGCAATGTGGTTGCCGCTTCGGAGCGTATCGGACAATATCTTTTGGAGCATCCGGAAGACACAAGGGCGCAAGCCTCCTTGCAGGCACTGAAAAATGCCATTCCCGAACCGATACCCTTCGTGGACTTGGATTTCAACTTCGGGGAGCGATGGATCCCCGTAAATCTCTACTCAGACTATGCCTCGTACCTCTTCGACACGGAGGTGATGATACGCTACAATTCAAGTGCGGACGAATACTCTGTGGAGGCACGGATGCACAATGCCAATATCTGGGACAGGTTCTGTGTGCGGGGGCAACATCGTCGCTACGACGGCATTGCCCTGATGAAGCACGCCTTGCTGAATACGACGCCCGACATCACCAAGAAAATCATGGTCGGCGACAAGGAGGTCAAGGTACGGGACACGGAAGCCATACAGATGGCAAACGCCAAAATCGACGAGATCCGAAACGGCTTTACCGATTGGCTGAACGAGCAGAGCGATGAGTTCAAGCAGCGGTTGGAGAAACTCTACAATGACACTTTCAATTGTTTTGTGCGTCCCCAGTATGATGGTTCCCATCAGACATTCCCCGACCTCAACCTGAAAGGCTTGGGCATCGAGAGTTTGTACGGCAGCCAAAAAGATGCCGTTTGGATGCTCAAACTCAACGGGGGAGGTATCTGCGATCATCAGGTGGGAGCAGGAAAGACGCTTATCATGTGTACCGCAGCTTATGAGATGAAGCGGCTCGGCTTGGCGAACAAGCCGATGATACTCGCTCTCAAAGCCAACGTACAGGAGATAGCACAGACCTTCCAAACGGCTTACCCGAACGCCAAGCTGCTCTATCCGGGGAAGAACGACTTCACCCCCGACAAGCGGCAGCGGATTTTCCACGACATCAAGAACAACAACTGGGACTGCATTGTCCTCACGCACGACCAGTTTGGCATGATACCGCAGTCGGACGAGATACAGCAAAAAATCCTTCAGGACGAGCTGGACAGCGTAGAAGAGAACTTGGAGGTTTTGCGTCAGCAGGGACGCAGCATCTCCCGTGCGATGGAGAAAGGGCTTGTCAAGCGGCAGATGAATTTACAGGCGAAGCTGGATGAAATCAAGTTCAAGATAGAGAACCGCAAGGACGATATAGTGGATTTCAAGACAATGGGTATAGACCACCTTTTCGTGGACGAGTCGCATACGTTCAAAAATCTGATGTTCAACACCCGCCACGACCGTGTGGCAGGGTTGGGTAACAGCGAGGGCAGCCAAAGAGCCTTGAATATGCTCTTTGCCATACGAACCATTCAGGAAAGGACGGGGAAAGACTTGGGAGCAACCTTCCTTTCGGGGACGACCATATCGAACTCACTTACGGAGTTGTACCTGCTGTTCAAGTATCTGCGTCCCCAAGCCCTCGAAGCACAGAACATCAAGACCTTTGACGCGTGGGCTGCCATCTTCGCCAAGAAGTCGGTGGACTATGAGTTCTCCGTCACCAACGAAATCGTACAGAAAGAGCGTTTCCGCTATTTTATCAAAGTGCCGGAGTTGGCAGCGTTCTACGCTCAAATCACTGATTACCGGACGGCAAAGGACATCGGCATAGACCGCCCCGAAAAGAATGAGATTATGCACAACATACCGCCTACACCCGAACAGGAGGAATTCATCGCCAAGTTGGTGGAGTTTGCTAAGACAGGTAATGCCGAATTATTGGGAAGAGAGAAACTCTCCGAACGGGAGGAGAAAGCCAAGATGCTCATTGCCACCGATATGGCGAGGAAGATGAGCTTGGATTTGAGGCTCATCGACCCGAACAGGTACGGAGATCATGTGGACAACAAGGCTTCCCACTGTGCCGCCAAGATTGCGGAATACTATCACAAGTTTGAGGAGCAGAAAGGAACGCAGTTTGTGTTCAGCGACCTCGGCACTTATAAGCCCGGTGAATGGAATCCTTACAGCGAAATCAAACGAAAGTTGGTGGAAGATCACGGCATTCCTGCTCAGGAGATACGCTTTATTCAGGAAGCTAAGACCGACAAGGCTCGAAAGACGCTCATCGCAGGCATGAATGAAGGTTCAATCCGAGTATTGTTCGGCTCTACTTCAATGCTCGGCACGGGTGTAAACGCCCAGAAGCGTGCTGTAGCCATCCATCATTTGGACACACCGTGGCGTCCTTCTGACTTGGAACAGAGGGATGGACGAGCCGTGCGCAAGGGCAATGAAGTTGCCAAATTCCATGCGGACAATAAAGTGGATGTCATTATCTATGCTGTGGAGAAGTCTCTTGACAGTTATAAATTCAACCTGTTGCATAATAAGCAACTCTTCATCGAACAACTGAAAAACAACCGTATAGGCAGCCGTACCATTGATGAGGGAAGTATGGACGAGAAATCGGGAATGAATTTTTCCGAGTATGTCGCCATACTCTCCGGAAATACCGACCTGCTGGAAAAGGCAAAGTTGGAAAAGAAGATTGCCGGTTTGGACAGTGAGCGGCAGGCGTTCATTCGCAGTAAGTCATCCTCCCGAAGCCGATTGGACGAAGTCATGCGGACGGTGGACGGCAACAAGGAACTGATTGCCCGCTTCCAAAGCGATTGGGATTTGTACCAAAGCCGTGTGCAGAAGGATAAGGACGGCAATATTCTCAATCCGATAGCGCTCAAAGGGGTGGAAGGAAGCGACCCGAAACGCATTGCTGCCAAACTCGCGGAAATCAACGAGAAAGCCTGCACACGGGGAGAGTATTTCAATATCGGAACACTCTACGGATTTAACCTCGTGGTCAAGACGGAGTCTTCCTCCAAGGACCTTTTCGACCTTTCGCAGAACAAGTTCTTCGTGATGGGAGAAAGCGGAATGAAGTACAGCTACAACAACGGCAGGATAGCGGCAGACCCACAACTCGCCTGCATGAACTTCCTGAACGCCTTGGAGAAGATACCCGGCTTGATTGAGAAGTTTAAGGCTGACACGGAGAAGATAGCCAAGGATATTCCTGTTTTGCAGGAGGTCGTGAACGGCTCTTGGAAGAAGGAAGAGCAGCTCAAAGACCTCAAAACGGAACTCGCAGCCCTTGACCGCAAGATACAGCTTTCCCTAAAACCGATTGAGCAGGGAGAGAGTGAGCAAGAAGGTGCGGAGATGATGCAGGACGGCGAAGGAAAGACGGAAGAAATGGAACGGTTACGTCCGATTGAGCCGACTGTCACCGCTCCCTCCGTCAGCACCTCTGCGGCTCAAACCGACAGACCGTTGGAAAGCAGCGGGCAGAGTATCTCCGCTACACAGCCCTCGATGGAAAGACTACCACCGTCTTTGGCTGAAAAGGTGTTCGTTGTCAGACCGAAGATATAAAACAAAAGGACGAACTACATATTGTTGTAATTCGTCCTTTTAGAATTTATACCATTTCAAAACAACTTCAATTTGGATTGTTGATATAAAGTCATTCCGGGAATATCATCATACATTGCAGCTAATTTATTCCTAAGTCCAAACATTCGTTTCTCAGCAGTGTCAACAAGTTGATCAAAGTCTGTCAAGAAGATGCTTCCTTCATCTTTAGAACCTGCACGATACTGACGTTGTAACCCTTTTGCCACTTTATCTCCTACGACAAAAGCTGTTATTTTTGCAGTATTAATTCCCAATGCAATCAAACTGTCTACATAGTCAGTAGCTTGATTTCTTTCTTTACTTGTTATTTCAAAGCCTCCTCGTTTTAGTTCAACTATCAGAACTTTGGTTATTGTAGCTAGCTCATTATCACCAAACTCTTCTACACCTGTCATGGAAAGAGAAGTACTATCAGCTAAAACGACAAGGTCTGGTCTTCTATTTGTTTTTATCCCGACTTCATTCTGAACATCCATTTTGAACAGGCTTCTCATTACAGTCTGAAGTTGCCTGTTAGAGGTATATTCTGGGGTGTCATATTCGGGACCGAAGAGCCATCGGGATTCGGTTACAAGAGGATGCAAAACATGTAATTCATCCGTGTCCTTTTCTTTAGAAAGTTTTCTTATTGCTTCAATAATGGATAGGCGTCTATCAATTTCACTCAATACGGTGAGGGCATCCTTTACAGACCACTTATTGAGTATCGTATTAAGACCGGTAATATCTTCTTCCGTAAGTTGAGAGAGCTTCATTAAAAGCTCCTGTCCATTTTTCGATGATTCTAAATTTAATACAGCTTCAACGGCAATAGATATTGTTTCTTTAGTTGCTGTCGGAGAATTTATCGAGATATTCTCTATAATCTCATCTACCTCATACTGGGCTAATGGAGAGGCATCTTTCAATTTGGCTGCCAATTCCTGTTTTACAATAGCCTTTGTTTCTTCTAAATTAGCTTTTGCCGTTTGTTCAAACATTATATTCACATACTCCGAAACAGTTTGATATAAATTCTCTGTTTCTTTTGTATTTTTGAAGCCACTCCAATCCTCTTTAACTAATTCTGCTAATTCATTACTCTGTATAACGATAGTATACCTTTTTGCAAGGGCTGTTCGACCGTCTAAATAGAAAATCGTTCCTAATCCCCATGACGGAATACCTATTAAACGACCACTTTCCCAAAAAGCAATTCCTTGATAGATGCTTTTGCGAGAAGATTTCTTTGAATCTATAAAATTCGCGGTAATTCTGTATCCATCAGATGTTTTCAATTCTGTTGTATCCAATAAACCATCTAATTGGTCTAAAGAGAGTTGCTTTTTATTTACCTCTATTATGAATTCGGGATCATGCAGGAAACGAGAAGAGATTATTTCTCTGATTTTATCAACATTGGGAAGATTTCTATCAACTTGAACTTCTAGCCTTGTGCCATGCTTTGAAGATGGAGAAATATTTTGGTTAGTGACAGAGATAGCTTGTCCTTGTACTTTAGTCGATACAGTAAGAGAAAGTTCTTTCCCATTTTTTGAAGTAATAACATGATATTCGTCATTAAAGCATAAGAGGCTATGTCTTCCGATACCATTGCGACCATAAGCTATACGAGGGCTTCTTTTCTTATTATCCGGAAATAAAACCTGTTTTCCTTGACGTAATAATTTGTTATATCCCAATGTCATCCAACGTTCTTGAAATTCTTCTGCTGTTAGACCATTGCCATTATCTTCTATTACGAGGAGGTCTCCATATTCGTCAGGAATAAAGACACTTACTTTTGTCGCTCCTGCATCCCAAGCATTTGCAACAAGTTCTGTCAATGCAATGTCAGCTTGACTGGTAATACTACTGTTCAACGTTCTGACAAGGTAATCATCCTCGAAAAGAGAACGGTATATGTGTTCCGAATTCTTCTGCATTATATCTGTTTATAGTCATTATCAACTAAAAGGTCTCTTGCCTTTACTTGCAACACTGCGGAAATCCGATATAGCATCTCAAGAGAAGGCTGCTGTCGATTGCAGACATATGCATTCACTGTGCTGAAACTTTTATTGAGCTTCTCTGCCAGCCATTTTTGAGATATTCCCTTTTCTCCAAGAACGTCTTTTATTCTATTCAATTTCATCTTCGTAAAAAGCACGAGTATCGTATATTCTGCTACAAAAATAGCAAATTATTTCTGATGTGCCTAATTTTTGGAAGTAAAATCTTCTTTAATACAAAAACGACTTGTCATTACGACAAAACGGGGGCTTTGCTGTTGCGTATAATCCGAAATTACGTGTCTTTGGGAGGTCTTTTCCTTTTTCGTTTGAGATTCTCCGTAAAATGGGCTTTCATAAAGGCAAGGATTTCCGATTCCAAATACCACGTCTTGTGGTAAACGATGTGGAAAGGAAGTGTACCCGATGCCCGATAACGTTGCAAGGTGCGCTTGCTGATTTGGAGCATCAGACAAACCTCTTGGTTATCCAGCAGCGGTTCTCCATCTATCATCGGACGTTGGGGTATGTCGGCAGTCGTCTGTTTCAAGTCATCGAAACGCTTCATGATGCGTTCCATCCATTCAAGGAAGGTCTCTCTATCCAATAGTTCCATTCTTTATCCTCCTGCTTTTAAGTTCGAAGTTATGCCGTAGCTCTTTCAGGTTCTGAGGATTGCAGTACAGGCTCTTGTTGCGTATCGCCTTCTCGATGTCATGCAG
The DNA here is from genome assembly GCF_017426725.1 of Prevotella illustrans. Classification (GTDB taxonomy): domain Bacteria; phylum Bacteroidota; class Bacteroidia; order Bacteroidales; family Bacteroidaceae; genus Prevotella; species Prevotella illustrans. Next base: position 43,738 of record NZ_JAERMS010000005.1, read on the forward strand.
GTCGTAGTAGCAACGCCCATAAATCATCTTGTAGCTGATTCTGTCCGCACTGCGCATACGCTGAAGGGTACGCTTGCTGATACCGAGTATCTCGGCTAACTCTTCATTGGTAACAAGGCGGTTTTCGTACTCTATCTTTGCCTTTTCCTCTTTCTCCACATAACGGAGGATTTTCTCTATCTTGCCCATCAGTTCGTGGTAGGCTTTGCTTTCAATTGTTATGACATCCATGACGCTTTGAATTTGATTATGCTGCAAAGTTCGGGAGTTAAAACCGTCCGGATTGTATGCTAAATATGTACTGAATAGAGATTTTTCTGTCTGATTCCAAAAGCCATACGACAAAAGCATCCATATTGAAGCCACAAGTACGCAGTAAAGGAAATGCTGGTTTAGAATGCTTCCTCCGTAAGTACATTTGCACAAAGTGTAACATTAAAACGGACAAGAATATGGAAGTAATAACAATCGAGAAGAAAACGTATGAAGCCATGATGGAACGTTTTCGCATTTTGACCGCCAAAGTCGATGCCCTGTGTCGGGAGTGTGACGAAAAGCGTATGGGCAGGTGGCTGGACAATCAGGATGTCTGCCGAATCCTGAACATCAGTTTGCGTACCCTGCAAACTTATCGCAGCAACCGGATGCTGCCCTATACGCAAATAGGGTATAAGATGTTCTACAAGCCGGAGGATGTCGGGAAACTGATCGAACAATCCTCCGCTTTATAACCGATGAATAGTATCACCACTAAATCCGATGCAAAATATGGACAACGATGTAAAGACCAAGAACAACGAAGAGATTGCGCACTTTCTCAACGCGAGCGACCGTATGATAAAGGGGATAGATGTCCTGCGGAAAAAGAACAGACCTCTGCTTAACGGGCATCGCTATCTGACGGACGATGAACTGTCCCGCCTGTTGCATATCAACCGGCGCACGTTACAGGATTATCGCAACATGGGAAGAATCTCCTTTGTCAAGTTAGGCGGAAAAGTACTCTACCGGGAAGAAGATGTGGAAAAGCTGTTGCAGGAGAATTACCGTCCTCGGTTTGAGAAGCCTTGACGGAGAAACAGGCAGTAAGAAACATTTTTCTTACTGCCTGTTCTCATATTCAGTTGTACCATCCACCTTTGCCATAACACACAAGTAATGGAGGACTTGTTCTCTTCTTTTTGGTCAGTCTTCCGATTATCCATTGACGGAAATTCTTGATTTGTGGAGAGGCAAATCGAAACGATAGCATCGTTATCATTTCAATATTATATAAATCTACCGCACCGTCCTTGAAAGATAAGGTTCTCATCACCTCATCTTCTCTGAGTAAGCCCTCTTTGAAGATAGACTTGATGTGGCTGTTTATCTTACCGGAGAATACGCCGAACAAATCGGCTATTTCACAAGCCGACATCCAAACGGGAGCTGTCGGGATATATACTTTTCCGTTCTCTCCAATGGTTATGATTTCTCTTTTCATCGTTCGTCCTTCTTTTATATAGTGATACCATTGAACTGCTCTATCTTACTCAGTTTGTCGGAGAGTGCCGCCATGTCCCGACTTTCCTTTTCGTGGGTGATTTTGGCGTAAATCTGCGTGGTGCGGATGTTCGTATGTCCGAGCATCTTGGAAAGGGTTTCGATGGGAACGCCGTTAGTCAGACAGATTTCCGTCGCCATAGTATGGCGGCTGGTATGCCACGTAATCTCTTTTTCGATACCGCAGAGTCCGATGATTTTCTTGATGTTCTTGCAGGCGGTAATATACTGCGGAACGGGCAGGAGGTAATCCTCCTTCGCCATGCCATCGTACTTCTCGATAATCTGCTTCGGAATATCCAAAAGCATGATATTGGACTCCACACCCGTCTTTTGTCGCTTGGTCATAATCCAGAGTTTACCGTCAAAGGAAGTCTGAAGGTTATCTTTGGTCAGGTTCTTCATATCGGTAAAGGACAAGCCGGTAAAACAGCAGAAGACGTACAAATCCCGAACCAGCTCCATTGATTTACGCCTGAATTTCAAATCCAACAGCCTGCGGATTTCATCCTTGGTCAGATAGTCCCTGTCGGTACTCTCGGCGGATATGCTGTAATCCACGAACGGGTCACGAACTATCCATCCGTGATTCTGGGCAATGGTAATCATACGGCGCAGGGGCATCATGTAAATCCATACCGTGTTGTTACAGCATTGCTTTTCGGTACGCAGGAAGATGTCAAAGTCGGTAATGAAAGCCGGAGTGAGTTCTTTCAAAGCAATGTCGCTGACACGGTAACGGTTCTTGATGAACTCCTCCAAGTGTTTATAGACTGTGCAATACTTGTGGTAGGTAGATGGGCATCGCAAGCCCGCATCGACCTGTTTGAAAAAGTCCTCATTGTGCTGGGCAAAGACTTTCAGCAAGGTCTCGTGTCGCATCTCCAAACCCAAGAAGGCGTTCTTCACTTTCTCGGCAGTGACATAGTTATCCCTTTCGGCTATCTCCTTGTATTTGGCATTGATGCCGACACGTATCTTGTCCAAGAAACGGTTGGTTTCCAACGCAACGGTACTTTTGCCCGAAGCGCGATTGCTCTTGATGTCCCACAAGTTAGGATGGATGTCGCATTTGCAACTGAACTGGGCTATCGTACCGTCAATGGTGATACGACACATCACGGGAACGGAACCGTTCTTCTTGGGGGCGTTCTTTTTGAGGTAGAACAGAACCTTAAACGTACTACGCATAACTCTGACTTTTTACGGTTTACAAAACTATTCATTGTCAGGTTATTTGTTGCTATGCAAAACATTGTCGTTCAATGGTAAAGAAACAGTCCGCAATTTATTTGCCTGTTTCCTTTCATCGAAGTACCTTTGCAGGAAGTAATCCCCGAAATTCAGGTCGGATTTTGCACTGTTCGTTACCGCTTTTCCCAATCCTCACTTGCAAAGGAGGTGGTAATGTTTTGGTAACGCTGCTCTGTCCGAAGTTGGTATAACCCCGTCTTTTCGAGGCTTTGCACCGAAAGGCTCAAAAATCAGAACTGACTGACTCACAAATCATTCACGCTATTTCGCCTTTTCTTGAACCTTGGGGATAGATTTTTGTATAAAAGACAAATAAGTTTTACGCGGATGATTTTAATTCCTGCCCCCTATTTGTTCCTGTTCCCTATCAAACAAAAAAAAGACTGCCGTAACTTGAGTTATGGCAGTCTGCTTTTCATACGATATGATTTGTGTACGGAATCAACAAACTTTCTCCAATTTCTTCATCACTGCGAAAATGAAAATGAAAGAAGCTAAGCAAAGTCCAACCAAGACACCCCAAACGACCGTAAGAGGCACTGCTTTCCACAGATAAGCAGGTATCTGGACGAGGAAGTTACCAATGGCAGTAGCGCCAAACCAGCAACCCATCATAACACCTTTGTACTTTTCGGGAGCAACCTTGCTGACAAACGAGATACCCATGGGCGACAGCAACAACTCAGCAAATGTAAGGATGAGATAGGTTAACACGAGCCAGTTGGGCGAAACACGCTGTTCATCGGTTAAAGTATAGCTTAAACCGATGGAAGCAAAGATCATCAATACATACGCAGCGCCTGCCACTAACATACCATAACCGATTTTGCGAGGAGCGGAAGGCTCTTTCCCTTTGGAAGCCAACCAGCCAAAAAGGCCCATGCTGACAGGTGTCAGGAATACAACAAAACTTGGATTGAACTGCTGGAAGATAGGAGCCTCAATAGCAGTCTGCACACCCTGAATCGCGTTATAATTATGAGCCAGGTAAGCAGCGGCCAAAACAATAATTATAAAAGATATCAGTTTGCTTTTTGATGTTTTGCCCTGAATCAGCGCAAACAGCGAATAGATAATAAAGATGCAAGCCACAAGATTGGTAATATCAAAGAGCATGCCTTGGGTTCCCTCTACGCTCTTTACTACGAAGTCGCGCGCAAAATAGGTCAGCGTCAAACCGTTCTGATGGAATGCCATCCAGAAGAAGATCACAACGGCGAAAACCAGATAGAGCGCGATGAGACGTGACTTTGTGTCAGCTTTCTCTTCAGGGGTTCCCTCACGTTTTACCTCTACGGCCGCGGCACCCTTGCTGTCTTTCTTGGCAGAATTGTCAACATGCGCAAACGTCCAACGGAAGCCATAATAGATGGCAATAGAAGCTATCAGCGAGATACAAGCGACGCCAAAAGCATAATGGTAAGCCGTCTGTTCTGAGGCGCCCAAGACGACCTTGGCCCACGCGATAAGCTTCAATGCCGCGGTAGGAGCAAACATCGCGCCTATATTAATGGCCATATAGAATATGGAAAAACCATTATCTCGTTGTGAGGCGTACTTGGGGTCATCATAAAGATTTCCAACCATCACCTGTAGATTGCCTTTGAAAAGGCTTGTTCCGACACTGATCATCACAAGTGCGGCAACCATCATGGTTACAGCAATAGCACCGGAACCGGCTGGAATGGCAAGCAACAGATAACCCAAGAACATGATAAGAATACCAAAGGTAACACACTTGCCAAATCCGATACGGTCGGCTACGGCTCCACCTGCAATAGGCAGAAAGTAGACCAGCATTAAGAACGAGGCATACACTGTTCCGGCGAGGCCTTCACCCCAACCGAAATTGGCCTGTAAGAAAAGAACGAAGATAGCCAACATCGTGTAGTAGCCGAAGCGTTCTCCGGTGTTAGCCAACGCCAAAGCGAAAAGACCTTTAGGTTGATTTTCAAACATAAAATTGATTTTAAAGTTAATATTAGGATGATTATTTCTCCAAAATAAATTGTCCAGAAGCTGATAAAACTATTGTTTCCGGGATAAGGTTCGCGAGATATCAAACAGATAGGCCGCCTTGATGACAATATTGCCCAAATTTGACTTGGCAAAATAGTCGCGCTTGGAATTCTTGTAAATATTGCCCAAACCATAATAATACCGTGCTTCGAGTAGGAAGTGCCCCAATTTGGGATGCGCGTATTCCAAACCGGCGCCCAAAGCAATGCCATAGTCAAACTTGTTTTGGACGGCCATCGTGTCTTGTGCCACAACTTGGTTGCTGCGCGCCTGCACATTTCGTTTGGACAATTCAAAGTTCATCTGAGTAGACTCACTAAGGAGATAGCCAAACTGCGGGCCAAGGTTGACGAAGAACTGCATGCCCTTCACTTCCCTGCCCCATGCCAAGTGGGCAAAGATGGGCACCTGAACGTAATTCAACGTGCGGCTATAGGTCTCGGGCTGACCTGTTTCCGCATTGATAACGGCTTTGCGGTCGCGATCGATAATGTCTTCGGTCCACCCTACTTGCGCGTAATTAATCTCACCAAGGATAGAGCAAATGGTAGAAAAGTATTTTTCGGAGGTATATTTTAAAGTCAAACCACCTATGAAGCCATTATGCATCTTCTGATTTACCTTGGGAGTAAAGCCGACATTGCTCATGACAAAGCCGCCATTTACGCCAATCTGAAAATCATCGCGATGCAAACCAATCTGGGCTTTTGCCTGCCACGACAGGACACATAGTATAAAAACAAGAATTTTCTTCATAATTAACAAGATGGGAAAGCAAGATGGGAAAGCAAGTTAAAACTCCATCAGATCTAACTTGTCGTCATAACGATAGTGAACCAACAGAAAGCTGTCATTCTGATACCCTCCTGTCCCTACGCGCGAAAAATGGAACGGAGCCTGAAGAGAGCGATAGCGATTCTGCGCTTTAGACCCCACGAAGTCCTTTCCATACGAACGGATACCCTGCAAAAAGAAACTTGCCTGGTCGTAACCCATCAAGGCAAAACGCGGCAAGGCATATTGCATATCCGCCTGGAACCAACGCCGGTAATTACGCTCAAAATTAGCGGTAGCCTTCGACAAGGGATTATAATAAAAGGTAGAAGGGATATAGGTATCGAACTTATGGAAGTTTTCTATATTGTATTTCGTATACATGAGCCATTCCGTATAGCCATAAAGCGAAATGAGCAAGCCGGAACGCATGGCCAAGAGCCCCTCCAATTTGTTGATTGCAACCGTCAGTTGGGGCGAACGGCCTGTATTCAGAATAACGACATTGCGCTTGTTCGCCTGAAAGGCTTTGGCAAAATTCTCTTCACTTGACTTTAAATTCGTTATACTGTAGGCAATACCAAGTTTCTCCAACTGCTTTCGCAGGCCAAAAGTAAAAGACGCTTTATTACTTGTCGTGTCATTACAATCAATGAATACGGGATGCGCCTCTTTAAAACGAGAGACAAAAACCTCAATGCTTTTGTCGACAAGTTGTTTCGGCGACTGGTAAATCTGGTATATTTCACGAAAGTGATCTACATCATTTCCTGAAATGGAAAACGGAATAACGAGTTTAATATGATTGCTTTTGCAAAACTGTGCCAAAGCAGTGACATGCTTACTGTAGAGAGGGCCGAAAATAATATCGCAATTACGGACCTGTGGGTCTTTAAGAATCGAGTTGATATCCATATCAATCGCCGCGTTCCAAGCATAAAGTTCTGTAGAAATGCCCTTTGTCTTTAAGCTATCGCAAGCGATCAACAGGCCTCGATAATACTCTATCATGCGCTTACCGTCGCCATCCACATTATGAAGCGGAAGCATAATGCCCACCTTGATAGTATTTGCTTTTGTGGTAACAACAGCAGGACCGGAAACCGAAACAGCCTTTTTCTGTTCTAAAGTCTTTTCTCCTTTGGACTGAGAGGCCGCGGTGTCGGCCCGAGGAATCAGGATGTAATCACCATGATGAAGTTCATAGCCTTCTTGCTTCATTTGTGGATTTGCTTCCATCAGTAGGGAAATGGATACATCGAACTTCTTTGCTATTCCATAAATCGTATCTTTTCTCTTTACTTTATATTGTTCACGTATAGCCAACGACTGGGCTAACAAAGTGAAACTTGATATTAAAAACAAAGCAAAGACAAAATATCTCTTTATCTGCGACATGATCAATCTCATTTGTTTATATTGCAAAATTAGCAAAATTATCGAATAACCCTACAATTATGTCATAGTTTTTGTGTAACTTTGTTATCTTTAAGAAAGTAGCGATGACAAATATAAGAAGTGTATTATTGATTGTCTTTCTGTGGACACTATCAATGTTTTGCCATGGACAATCCCTGCCGAGCGTCAACCCTTCGGCAGATATAACCCCACCGGGTGAAGAACAGCTTACGGATATTACAACCTATTCAGGCTCTGCTCCCCTATCGTGTCGTTTTAAGGCCAGACCATCCGACACCGGCGGTTGGGACGCGTTCTACGAATGGCGATTCTACCTTGATAAAGACCGTACAACTCCATATTTGAAGCGATATGAAGAAGAAACTTCTCTTGAGATCAGCAAGTCCGGAACTCATTACATTCAACTTTATGCCATTTTCGTGCATGATAAAGACACAATCACGTTTACGGAAGAAGACATTTCGCCGATTACAATTACAGTCTATGAGAGTAAACTGGAAATGCCCAATGCCTTTTCTCCCAACAATGACGGAATCAACGATATCTACAAGCCCAAAGCCGGGTATCAAAGTATCGTGAAATTTCACGCCACCATCTTCAACCGTTGGGGACAAAAGTTGTACGAATGGGACAACCCCGCAGAAGGCTGGGATGGCAAAAGTCATGGAAAAGAGATGAAACAAGGTGTTTACTTCTGTCTCGTAAAAGCTAAAGGAGCAGACGGCAGAGACTTTAATATCAAAACAGACGTAAACCTACTTAGAGGATATACAGAACGGACGAATAATGAATAAGATAGAAGTGTTGGGCGCCAGGGTCCATAATTTAAAGAATATTGATGTTGAAATACCAAGAGGCTCGCTGACCGTTATCACCGGACTATCAGGTTCGGGAAAATCCTCGTTGGCTTTTGACACGATTTTCGCAGAGGGGCAACGTAGGTATATCGAAACATTTTCGGCCTACGCACGAAACTTTCTCGGCAATATGGAACGCCCGGATGTAGACAAGATTTCAGGATTAAGTCCCGTTATCAGCATTGAACAGAAAACAACAAACAAAAATCCGAGGTCGACAGTGGGCACTACAACAGAGATCTATGACTATCTCAGGTTGTTATACGCACGGGCAGGAACGGCTTACAGCTATGTCACCGGTGAGAAAATGGTGAAATATACCGAAGAAAAACTCATCAAAATGATCTTTGACGCCTATGCCGGAAAGTCAATATATATTCTGGCTCCACTTGTACGTAACAGAAAGGGGCACTACAGAGAGTTGTTTGAAAGCATGCGCCGAAAAGGTTATCTGTATATACGCGTGGATGAAGAGATTCTGGAAATCACGCGTGGAATGAAAACAGACAGATATAAAAACCACAATATAGAGGTGGTTATTGACAAGCTCAAGGCTCCTGACACCAGCGATTTTGACGATAAACGTGCGCGACAACTGGAGGAGAGGTTGCGGAAAAGCGTTGAAACAGCCATGAAACAGGGGGACGGGCTTATCATGATACTGGACAAGGAGTCTAATTCGGGCAAATACTTCTCAAAGCGTTTGATGTGTCCTACATCAGGAATCTCCTATAAAGATCCTGCTCCTAACATCTTTTCGTTCAATTCGCCGGAAGGAGCATGCCCCCATTGCAAAGGCTTAGGCTTCGTAAACGAAATAGATATCAAAAAGGTTATACCTGACGCAAAAGTCAATATTCACGATGGCGGGATAACGCCCCTTGGCAAGTATAAGAACCAAATGATTTTCTGGCAGATAGAGGCGATACTTGCCAAATACGGCTTTAATTTAAAAACCCCTATAGAAGAGATATCACAGGAAGCCATGGAAGAAGTGCTCTATGGGAGCTTAGAGAATGTGAAGATTGATAAGGAACTGGTACATACTTCTACAGATTATTTCGTTACTTTTGATGGCATTATCAAATATATTAAAAATGTAATTGAAAATGATGACACCGCCGCAGGCCAGAAATGGGCTGACCAGTTTTTAGCTGTAACGGAATGTCCGGAATGTCACGGGCAAAGACTGAATAAGGAAGCACTCTCATACAAAATCTGGGATAAGAACATTGCGGATGTAGCGGGTCTCGATATTCTTGATTTGAAAGACTGGACCGATCATGTGGAAGAACATCTGGAGCCCCAACAAAAGGCTATTGCGGAAGAAATCATCAAGGAAATCCGAACACGGATTACGTTTCTGCTGGATGTCGGGTTGGACTACTTGAGCCTTAACAGGCCCAGCGCGTCGCTCTCGGGTGGCGAGAGCCAACGCATACGCCTGGCGACCCAAATTGGCAGTCAACTTGTCAATGTGCTGTATATCCTCGATGAGCCAAGTATCGGTCTGCATCAACGTGACAACGAACGATTGATACAATCACTGAAGGAGCTTAGGGATTTAGGCAATACCGTCATTGTTGTTGAACACGATAAAGACATGATGTTGGCGGCAGACTGGATTATAGACATCGGACCGAAAGCCGGACGCAAAGGCGGTCAGGTGGTATTTCAAGGAACTCCTGAAGAAATGCTCAAGACACACACGATTACGGCACAATACCTAAATGGAAAACAAGAAATTAAAGTGCCGGCAAAAAGAAGAACAGGTAATGGGAAAAGCATTGAAATACACAATGCCCGGGGGAATAATCTCAAAAATGTAGACGTAACATTCCCGTTAGGTGAATTGATTGTTGTTACCGGCGTATCAGGCTCTGGTAAATCGACGCTGATCAACGAAACGCTACAGCCTATCCTTTCAAAATACTTCTACCGCTCACTAAAAAAGCCTATGCCATATGATACGATCGAGGGTATAAAAAATATCGACAAGATCGTTAATGTGGACCAAAGTCCTATAGGAAGGACACCACGGAGTAACCCGGCTACATATACGGGGGTGTTTAGTGATATCAGGTCGCTATTCGTAAACTTGCCGGAGGCTAAGATAAGAGGCTATAAGCCCGGAAGATTCTCTTTCAATGTGAAAGGCGGACGATGCGAAGCCTGTGGCGGTAATGGCTATCGAAGTATAGAAATGAATTTTCTGCCAAACGTTTTTGTTCCATGTGAAGTTTGTCACGGCAAGCGGTACAATCGCGAGACGCTTGAGGTAAGGTATAAAAGCAAGAGTATTGCGGATATATTGGATATGACCATTAACCAGGCTGTTGAGTTTTTCGAGAATGTTCCCAATATCTTGAATAAAATTAAAACATTGCAGGAAGTCGGCCTGGGCTATATCAAGTTGGGACAAAGTTCGACTACGCTGTCCGGTGGCGAAAGCCAGCGTGTGAAGTTGGCAACGGAATTATCAAAACGGGACACGGGTAAAACGCTATATATTCTTGATGAACCTACGACCGGACTGCATTTTGAAGATATCAGGATTTTAATGAATGTTCTTCAAACACTGGTAGATCGTGGCAATACCGTTATTATTATAGAGCACAATCTGGATGTCATCAAGTTGGCAGACCACGTCATTGATATCGGTCCGGAAGGGGGACGAAACGGCGGAAATATCATCTTTGAAGGGACACCTGAAAATATGGCAAAGTCAACGCGGGGCTACACCTCCCGCTTCCTGGCTCAAGAGCTCGGGGTGAAATAATTGTGAAAAATAACCGACCAGCAATTAATAGCAGTTAATAGGATTAACACTATTGTTAAATTGGGATAATAATTAACTCAAACCTAACTTATTTCAGCTTAATATATATATATTTGCAACCAAACAACAAAGACGCCCGTCTCGATTTAACACTTAACAAGGGTTTGACAATAAGTAAAATAAAAACATTAGAAAATAAGAAGCATTATGAAAAAGCATTCTAATTTGATTTTAACAGCCATGTGCGTTACCGCATTGGCATTTTCAGCAGGTAGCTTCATGAGAGTGAACGCTGCAAGAAACGCAGAATCGTCGGTCATGGGACAACCCGTCGACTTAACTTACGCAACAGACAAGGCACTACCGGCTGTCGTTCATATTAAATATGTACAGAACTCAAAGATTCAGACTGTAGACGTGCAAACCGATCCTTTTGAAGATTTCTTTGGTCCATTTGGTTTTTTTGGAAATCCTAATCAAGGCAACGGCGGCACACAGAAACGTAGAGTGCAGACTCCGAAGAGGGAAGCTACCGGAAGTGGTGTCATTATTAGTCAAGACGGTTATATCGTTACCAACAATCATGTTGTAAATGGAGCTGACGAACTAACTGTTACACTGAATGACAACCGTGAATACTCCGCACGAATTATTGGGACAGACCCAACAACCGACTTGGCCGTAATCAAGATTAACGCTAAGAATCTCCCTACCCTTCCAATCGGCGACAGCGACAAGCTGAAAGTGGGCGAATGGGTACTCGCTGTAGGTAACCCATACAACTTAAGCTCAACAGTGACTGCCGGTATTGTCAGCGCGAAAGCCAGATCGCTCAGTGGCAGAGAAGATGGACCAAGCGTAGCCAGCTTCATTCAAACAGACGCGGCTATCAACCCCGGAAACTCGGGGGGTGCCTTGGTTAATACCAAAGGTGAACTGGTGGGAATCAACACGATGCTTTATTCGCAGACAGGTTCCTATAGCGGCTACGGTTTTGCAATTCCAACGACTATAATGAATAAGGTTGTGTCAGACCTGAAAGAATACGGTACCGTTCAAAGAGCTGTTCTTGGAATCAGAGGCGGTGACGTGCTCGACTATATCAACAACCAAAAGGAAAAAGACAAACAAGTAGATTTAGGAACCAATGAAGGTGTTTATGTTGACAGCGTAGAAGATGGCAGTTCAGCAGCAAGTGCCGGGGTCCAGAAGGAGGATGTAATCGTCAATATTGATGATAAAAAGATTACCAAGATATCAGAACTTCAGGAATATCTGTCCAAGAAACGCCCTGGCGATAAAGTAACAATCACATACCTTCACAACAAGGTCAAGAAGTCGAAGGCAATTACGCTTAAAAATACTCAAGGCAACACTAAACTTGTGAAGACCGCAGATTTAGATGTGCTTGGCGCAAGCTTTAAGCCTGTAAGTAAGGATACGAAAGAACAATTAGACATCACTTTCGGATTGGAAGTAACTAAGGTTGAGAAGGGAGCCATCAAAGATGGTGGAATTGGTTCTGGATTCATTATCATGTATGCCAACGACAAACCCATCAAGACAATCGCAGACTTACAAGAAGCAGTAAAGGCCGCTTCGACAAGTAAAGATCCGGTGCTGATTATCAAGGGAATGTGGCCTACAGGCAAGCAAGACTACAAAGTCGTAAAAGTAAGCGAATAAATATAACCAAACTTTAATATTTTTCAGGTTGTATAGTTTATGCGTCAAAAAGCATAAATTATGCAACCTTTTCTGGGTAAAAATGTAAATAACTATCAAAAATATTGGTGAAAAAAAAATAATGTACTAAATTTGCAACTACGCATGCAATTTTAACACTTAATGAGACAACTGAAAATCACAAAATCTATCACGAATCGAGAGAGTGCCTCTCTTGATAAGTATCTACAGGAAATTGGCCATGAAGAGCTGATTACCGTGGAAGAAGAAGTGGAATTGGCACAACGTATCAGGAAAGGTGATCGAAAGGCACTGGAGAAGTTGACTAAAGCCAATCTTAGATTTGTGGTTTCTGTTGCGAAGCAATATCAAAACCAAGGACTCAGCCTACCTGATTTGATTAATGAAGGTAACGTGGGATTGATTAAGGCCGCAGAGAAGTTTGATGAAACAAGAGGATTCAAATTTATCTCTTACGCTGTATGGTGGATTCGACAAAGCATTTTGCAGGCTATTGCGGAACAGAGTCGTATCGTCAGGCTGCCACTCAATCAAGTTGGTTCGGTGAATAAAATCAATAGAATGCTCAGTAAGTTTGAGCAAGAAAATGAACGCCGTCCCAATATTGATGAAATTGCAGACAGGATAGATTTGCCGGAAGACAAAATAGAAGAAGCACTAAAGGTAAATGGCAGACATATCTCGGTAGACGCACCCTTTGCGGAAGGTGAAGAGAATGGTCTACTTGATATTTTACCAAATATTGACACCCCTTCTGCAGACAATGACCTCGTGATAGAATCATTAAGGGAAGAAATCGGCAGAGCCCTGAGCCTCTTGAATGAGAGAGAGAGAAATGTCATAGAGGCTTTCTTTGGTATCGGAATGCCCGAAATGACGTTAGAAGAGATTGGCGATAAATACGAACTCACAAGAGAAAGAGTTAGGCAAATTAAAGAAAAAGCAATTCGTCGTCTGCGCCATAATACCCAAAATAAAATGTTAAGATCCTATCTTGGAAGATAGAATACGAATTATTGATAACAACCAGTTTATGAAACTAAAAGGATTTTGTTTAGCTGCACTACTATTGGTGTGTGGATTATCCGCCAGTGCTAAACACATAGCAACAAAAGGATTTCTTTTTGGCTTTGCTTCATCATTTAATGATTCCACTGTTTATTTTACAAATATACAAGAGGTTGACTCTATTTGGATTGATTCAAAGACCAATTTTCTGTATAGTAAAGAAAATTATTCTTATCAATTAAGAGACTATTTAAAAGACCAAGGACTTAAAACTCCAACATGTACAACGTTCTTCTCTCTCAAGCGTAAAGATATAGAAAAAAAATATCTGGCACTGAAAAAACGCTATATGACATCGAAGAAACAGAATTATATTATCAAATATTTATCTGATTCGGATTTCATATACAAAGCAATCATCTTTGAAAATGATGAAAATGAGAATGCTATAGTACAACAAGTACCCAAGAAGAACAAAAAGAACAAACGCAAGTGAACTATTTTTTCAAGATCGCGGAGCATTACATCAAATTAGACTTTGGTCAAGAAGCCATACCGGGGAAGCATTTTTTGTTTCCTTTCATGCCTTTTACTACAACACCTGTCAATACAGAGAGATTACTATTCAATATTCTGTTTACAAATAACCTCTCTCCATTCCCTGATGAGTCGGTCAATAGGATCAGGACTGTTGATACAGGAAGCTGTATCATTATTGTAGAGCAACGCCATGAAGGCGGCTATCAATTCAAGATCAGCAACCTCCAAGGTCAAAAGTGTTGCCTTCTTCACACAAACAAGTCTTTTAGTCAATGTCAATGTATGCTTTATGGTAACTTTATAAACCAAAAGCTCGGCTTTAACAATGCACTAATGCTGACTTACGCTTTTGCAGGAAGTCTACATGAAACCTTGCTCATTCATGCGGCATTAGTAAGACATGATCAAAAAGGCTACGCATTTATAGCAAATAGCGGTACCGGCAAGAGCACTCAGGCTAATAATTGGATCCAAAATATTCCAAATTGTGATTTGATGAATGATGATAACCCTATACTACGAGTTATCGATGGTACAGTCTATGCTTTTGGAAGTCCGTGGAGCGGCAAGACGCCTTGCTATAGACAGGTTAAAGCAAAATTGGGAGCAATTATAAGAATAGACAGGGCAACCCGTAATACAATAGAACAAGTTAAGCCCATCGAGGCATTTATCTCATTGCTTAACGCTTGTTCTTCAATGAAATGGGACAAAGAAATTTATGAAAAGATTTGTGAAACGATTAAACTAATTACAGAATCGGTTCCACATTATACCCTTCATTGTTTACCAGATAAAGAATCGGCATTATTATGCAGCAAAACAGTTGCAAAACAAAAATAGTCACTATCGAAAACGCGATTTTGATTCCGGAGATCATTAAATATCTAAAAAAAGGCAAGCATGTTTCCCTTCGGTTAACGGGTTATAGTATGCGGCCTATTTTGGAAAACAAGCGTGATGTCGCGGTGTTCGTGCAAGCCGAATCCTACTCCGTCGGAGATGTTGTTCTGGCTCAACTGACAGAGAATAAGTATGTTGTTCACAGAATCATTTCCATCAATAACAATAAGGTTACATTAAGAGGTGACGGCAATATTATGTGTGAGAATTGCTTGATTGAAGATATCAAAGCAGTTGCCATTGGCTTCTATCGCAAGGGTAGAAGCCACATGCTCTCCACGCAGAGCATAAAATGGCGTCTTTATTCCAAGATATGGACCAGCCTCTTCCCTATTCGGAAGTTATTATTACTCTGCTACAAAGTCAAAATGGAAATTGGCGAGAAACTATCATTCTCCCCTTGCAAATGAAGCAACAGTTCTTCAGTCTGGCTCAATGAGTCCCGCTGACTCCCATTGGTTGGCAATATCCTTACAATCTATTGCTGCAACAGAAGATTCTACATCATACTCTTGTACCATCCACTCAACAAGATCATCTATCGTGAAGGATGGACAAGATTGAGCATGCTGCCAAAGATAAGCAGCAGACTCATTCATACTTATTATGTTATCAAAATTGATATTCTCAACTCCTTCGGAAATGACCATGTGTTCCCCACACACAGTCAAAAGTTTAAAACCGGGTTTTACTTTCATTATAGTACAATTTTCTGTAATAAATTAAGCTATTTCTTTAGTTGTTCTATGAAGAAATTGCTTATTTGCCGCAATAAATGGTTACGAGTATTACCTCCATAAATACTATGATTGCGATTTGTGTAATATATTTCTCTAAAATCTTTATCCGCCTGGACCAGAGCTTCTGCATATTCGAAAGAATTTTGAGGATGAACATTGTCATCAGCCATCCCATGACAGATTAGTAATGCGCCGGATAATTTATCTGCTCTCTGGATAGGATTATCCTCATAGCCCTCAGGATTCTCTTTCGGAGTACGCATGTATCGTTCTGTGTAAATAGAGTCATAGAATTTCCAATTCGTAGGTGGAGCGATCGCAACACCGGCCTTAAAGACTGCACTGCCATCACTCATGCTCATAAGTGTATTGAAGCCACCAAAGCTCCACCCCCAGATTCCTATAGACGAAGCATCAACATAAGGTAGCGTACTAAGCCATCGTGCAGTTTCTACCTGGTCTTTAGCCTCGAGCACTCCCAAACGCAAATAGGTACACTTTTCAAACTCTGCACCACGGGCACCTGTTCCACGACCATCAACACAGACGACAAGAAATCCCTGCTGTGCTAAAAATGAATCAAACGCACCACCTTGCCCCATACTGCCTGAACTCCAGCTGTTTTTTACTTGCTGCGAACCGGGACCACTGTATTGATACAAAATTACCGGATATCTTTTACTTTTATCAAAATTTAAAGGCTTTACCATCCATCCATCTAACGACACCCCTTCCCGTGTGACAAAAGAGAAAGGTTCACGCTTGGAAAAACCATACTCGACAATCGTTTTCTTTAATGATTCGTTTGACTCTAATCCAACAATTTCTTTTCCAGAATTAGTAAGGATTGCATACCTATATGGAGTATTATAATCGCTCCAAGTATTAACAAAAAATTGAAAGTCACCCGAAAAAATCGCATCATTCCAACCCTCCCTACGCGTAATTCGTTCCGTTTTTCCATTCTTATGCGCAACATAAACCTGTCTGTCATGACTATTCAATGCTGCCGCTTGGTAATAAACATCCCCCGTTTTCTCATCATATCCATAGACTTTGGTTATATCAAATTTCCCATTACCTATCTTACGCTTCAATGTACCATTCATACTATATTCAAAGAGGTGCATGAATCCATCGCGATCACTGGGCAAGATAATACTGTTTTGTGAAATAATAACACCTTCTATTGCTTCTTCCTCCACATATTTATCCGCTTTTTCATTAATGATAAGTTGAGATAAAGTTGTTCGCGGATTCACAGAATATAGATTTAAATTATCTTGATGCCGATTCAGCGTAAATACGATAATCCTATTAGGATCCAACGTCGCCTTAATTCGTGGCATATAGTCATCCTTATCCAATGGTACTTGCAGGCGATTTGTTTTGTGCGATTGAATATCATAAGCCCAAGCAGATACCTGAGCATTCACTTCACCTGCTTTAGGGTACTTATACGTATAAAATCCGGGATAGTTGGCAAACTCTTTATGGGTTGGATGCGAGCCCTTAAACAGTTGCAGTGAATATTCTTTTACGGCGCGCTCGTCATATTTTATCCAACAAATCATCGTCCCATCAGCAGTGAACACCAATGATGAGCTTGTAGAAAGCTCTTCTTCATTCACCCAATCCGGGATTCCATTAATAATCTCATTAGGCTTGCCGTCCTTTGTTACCTGCGACTCCGCGTTATCATAAAGCAACTTGACAAGATAGATATTATTGGCTCGCACAAATGCAATCTGATGACCATCCGGCGACCAAACAGGCGACTGCTGGGGGCCATTGACGGACAATCGCTTGAGTTTCCTACTTTTAATTGTATATATATAATACTCTGCGGTAAATGACCGTCGATAGATTCTCTTTGTCGCAGTCTGAATCAACAGCTTGCTGCCATCTGGCGAAAGAATATAACCATCCACTTTCTTTATCAATTCCCCTTGCGTATTGTTTGCGTCAAATAATGTCTGAACTTGCTTTCCTGTCTTAAAGGAATATAATTCTATCTTCGTTTGGTCATCTGATACACAGGCATACTGATTTGTATTTGGCACAGGACGAATCTCACTTATCAAAGTCGCAGCAAACTTGCCTGAAGTAATATCCGCTATTGTTAGTTTCTCAAAAGCCATAAGTTGACAAACTGCAAACAAGCTGATTGCAGATAAAGAAATCAATCTTTTCATACATGCACAAAGTTATTTATTATATACACCAAGCAAAGGTAGAGAAAAAATGGTACTTTTGCAAAAGAATGATTAATAAATTCAAAATCAGCAAATGGTTTACAATGACTTTGGACACTGGATCAACAAGCAATTCCCCTTTAAAATACAAAAAATATCTATTGACGCAGGCTTTTCATGCCCCAACCGTGATGGAAGAATAGGCCGAGGAGGGTGCACTTACTGTAATAATAGAACTTTCAGTCCTGCATACACAGAAAGCAATATTAGTATTACCGAACAAATACAAAAAGGGAAAACGTTCTTTAATCGGAAATATCCCAATATGAAATACCTGGCATATTTCCAAGCATATACAAATACTTATGGTTCCATCGAACATTTAAAATCCCTTTATGAAGAAGCCTTGGCCCAAGAGGATGTAGTTGGTCTGGTCATCGGTACCAGACCCGATTGCGTGTCCGAAGAATTACTTGATTATCTGTCTTTTATCAACCAATCTAAAATGGTCATTATAGAATATGGTGTTGAATCCATATATGATGACACATTACTAAACATAAATCGAGGCCATACCTTTGAATGCAGCAAACGGGCTATCAAACAAACACATGAACGAGGAATCGTCACGGGAGCTCACATGATACTTGGCCTTCCCGGTGAAAATAGAGAAATGATCATTGCGCAAGCGGATTGCATGTCAGCACTCCCCATTGACATCATAAAGCTTCACCAAATGCAGATCATTAAGGGAACTCAACTCGCTAAAGACTTTGCAAACACCCCCTTTCATGTTTTCACAGCCGAGGAATATATAGACATTGTCGCTGAATACATCAGCCGTCTTCGTGAAGACATCGTTATAGATCGCTTTGTTAGCGAGTCTCCTAAAGACCTTCTTGTCGCTCCTCAATGGGGACTTAAGAATTTTGAATTTACGAATCTTCTTACCAATTACCTTAAGAAGAAGAACATTATCCAAGGATGCAAATACAAAAGAGCGTAAAAGAATTTCTACTTAAAGTTCCTGTAATCATTACTCTCCAATAGCGTTTTTATCGTATAAGTCGGATGCGAAGCCATAAATCTATCAACCGAAGCAACAAACGGAGATGAAAAGAATTTTCTATGCATCAATCTATTTGTAACCCACATCATCTTTCCCATGTGCAAATCATGTTCTCTTTGTGAACGCGTACCCAGATTTTCCAACGGATACAGGCTCAACAAATAAAAACTCAGTCCATCGGGCACAATATACTCACGGGTCATGGTCATTCTCTGCTGTTTAGGGTAATACTTTAGATACAAAGGGTAATCCTCACCCAAATACTTATCTAAAGAAATTCCAATCAATTTATCACCGATAACAACACTTTGGTTAAGAGCCCCTATTTGTGTATAAATATCGGGAATAGGAACTCCGGGGATTTTCTTCCTCAATCGAGCAAACGCGTCATTAAACGCCTGTTTGATATCATCCATATTCGCATATTGAGCTTCCGCATCCGATATCAAAGTTTGGAGTGTCGTGTCTTGATAAAAACTAAGAAACTTATTGTTAATATTTGGCTCATACACAGCTCCTATTTTCAATACATTCTCGACCAAGGTACGAGTTTCTATTGGATATTCCGTATTCATCTGTTGTAAAGCCGAGAAGTCACCTGTAGTCAGATAACGGCTTTCCAAGCGATCATAACGATATATCTTGATCACGCTTTCTTCTTGTTCGCCCAATGATTTCAAATTAAAATCACAACAAGTGCAAACAAAAAGGATATATGACAATATGTATAATGAATTTTTCAATAGCTCCTGCTTTAGAAACACCTTTACAAATGCAAAAATAGTAAATATTATCATATTATCCAAAAGAAAAGCTAAAAAACTTAAAGAAAAAGGCAAAAATACAACATTATGAGGATTCTATTACTAATTTATTCTAATAAGAGACTGTTGAGTCACGTTAAAGCAGATACAATATCAATACGCTTGCGTATGAATATTTTATAGTAAGTAACCATAATATTTGGTTCGAAATGGAAATTAATTTAAATTTGCATTTAATTCAATTCATAACATCGATTTTAAGAATGTCACAAAAGGAGAATAAAGTATTATTGATTTATACCGGTGGTACAATCGGAATGGGACGTAATCCATTTACGGGCGCTTTAGAGCCTCTGGACTTTAACCATTTAAGAGACAATGTCCCTGAAATGAAATATATCAAAGCTACCATTGACATATACCAATTCGAACAGCCCATTGATTCCAGTGATATCGACCCTACAACCTGGGCCAGATTAGTCAAGATCATCAATGAGAATTATCAAACTTATGCCGGCTTTGTCATTCTCCACGGCACAGACACCATGGCCTACACAGCTTCTGCCCTTTCGTTCATGCTTGAAAATCTGACTAAACCGGTGATCCTTACTGGTAGCCAACTGCCTATCGGACAGTTGAGAACGGATGGAAAGGAAAATCTCGTTACCAGCATCGAACTGGCCTCACTCACTGATGACAGAGGGAGGGCACTCATTCCCGAAGTATGTATTTATTTTAGTGGGAAAGTGTTGCGAGGAAATCGTGCAACCAAACAAAATGCCGATGAATTTAACGCTTTCGACACTTTTAATTACCCACATCTATGCGAAGCCGGTGTCAATTTCACGTTCCATTCTCATCATATTCTCACCCCTGACTTCTCCAAGCCTATGACTCCCCATTTCGATTTGAATCCCAATATCATGGTGTTTTCTTTATTCCCCGGCATTCAGGAAAACGTTGTTCGTCAACTGATTGACGCGCCTGAGCTTAAGGGAATCGTACTGCGAAGCTATGGTAGCGGAAACGCGCCGCAGCAACCATGGCTCATCAGGCTGTTGCGCGAGGCCACCAAGCGAGGCGTCAGTGTTGTCAACATCAGCCAATGTATTTCGGGACGAGTTGAAATGGGAAGATACAACACGGGCTATCAACTCAAAGACGCAGGGGTTATCTCAGGCTACGACAGCACTGTAGAAGCTGCTACTACCAAATTAATGTACCTTTACGCAAAATATGATGATATAAATATGATTCGAAAACTGATGAATGAATCTATTGCAGGAGAAATCAGTAAGACCGTTGAATATCTTTCAGAAGATTTACAATGATTTTATTTACCTTTTACCAATTTATATAATAGAATAGAAAGCTAAATCCGCAAATCCTTTATAATTTCAGCCATCTTTTGTTTCGTTTTGATTGTTGTTGGAACAAGCGGCAGTCTCAATACATTTTCTATCATACCCATATCATTCAGCAAGGCCTTAACACCGGCCGGGTTGCCATCAACAAACAACAGGCTGTAGAGTTCGGTAAACATGTGGTGTATTTTCCGTGCAGGTTCATACTCTCCTTTAAATTCCAAACGAATCATCCGTGAAAACTCCTTGGGCAAAGCATTACCAATAACAGATATAACCCCGGCAGCCCCACTGGCTATCATAGAGAATGTCAGTGCGTCGTCACCACTGATTACATCAAAATTATCGGGCTTATTCTTGATAATCTCATCTACTTGCTCCAAACTACCACTCGCCTCTTTGATCGCTATAATATTATTAAAATCACGCGCCAACCTTATGGTTGTTGAAGGTTTCATATTAATACCGGTCCTTCCGGGCACGTTATAGAGCACAATGGGCAACGGACTGGTCTCCGCAATCGCTTTAAAATGCTGATAAAGTCCTTCCTGAGATGGTTTGTTATAATACGGACAAATACTCAGAATACCATCTATGCCGCTCCAATCGGTGCTACGAATCTCGTCTACAACTGCTGCCGTATTATTACTTCCGCAATATTTCAATATCCTGACACGACCATTATTCACCTGCTTGACTGTTTCTGTAATTTTATCTTTTTCCTCACGGGTCAAACAAGGTGTTTCACCTGTCGTTGCCAATATACATAAAAAGTTAGCACCATTGACTATCTGATAGTCTACCAATCCGGCCAAGGCCTTGTAATCCACCTCTCCCTCTACCGTAAACGGTGTAATTAACGCAACTCCAAGCCCCTTAAAGATATTCTGTGCCATATTGATTTTCTTACGATTCTATTCGCAAAGTTACAAGAAATATATCTAATCGCAAAAGAATTACTTTCAATAATTTCACTCTATACGGCCCTGTTCTATTTATAGGAACCGATAAAAAGAAAGATCATTCCCAGCAGAACCAACATCAGGTCGAAAACTTTAGACTTCAGATTCTTCTCATGGAAGAGGAAGGCGCCGAACAGAAAACTTACAATGACACTTCCGCGTCTTACCATCGACACGATGGAAATCATCGCTCCCGGCAAACTCAGAGCGTAATAATAAACAAAATCTGCCGCGCTAAGGAAGAGAGAAATAAACAATATTGTCCATTTCCACCGAAAACGGGTTCCTTGTTTCCGCACAGGCCACCACAGTAACACAAAGACAATCCCCATCAACAGCATTTGATAAAGATTATACCAACTTTGCACCACCATGCGATTCAGCCCAAGCCCGCCTGCTTCTCTGCCCGCCATCAGAAACTTGTCATACAAACCGCTCACGGCTCCCAAGACTGCGGCCAACAATAAGAAATATATCCAGCGGTTATGTTGAAAATCAATACCTTCCTTCTTCCCGCTTCTGCTCAGCATTCCCAAAGAAACGATAGCCAGCAATACACCTAACCACTGCCAGCCGTTCAGTCGTTCGCCATACACCAGCATGGCACCGACCAATACAAGAACCGGACGCGTAGCATTGACAGGCCCGACAATGGTCAGCGGCAAATGCTTCATCGCAAAATAACCAAACACCCAACTGGAAAGAACAATGATACTTTTTAGGATGATATACTTATGCACATCCCACCCTACCTGCCGCACAAAGAATACGTTTCCATCCAAGATACCCGTGCACCCCGAAAGAATAATAAAAGGCAAGAATATCAAAGAGCAGATAACCGTATTCAGAAAAAGAACGGGAACGACAGAATTATCCTCAAGAGCGGTCTTCTTACACGAGTCATAACAACCCAACAGGGCTGCCGACAAGAAAGCTAAGATCAACCACATACTAATATTCTACATTTTCAAGGAATAAGGCATTCCCCGGCACACTCTCACCCGCTTCCGACCGACTGCCCGAAGCTACGATATCACGAAACGCTTCCAGCGAAACGCGATGGCGCCCAACATCCAACAGAGTACCCACGACAGCTCTTACCATATTACGCAAAAAACGATCGGCGGCTATCTCAAAGTACCAACAATAATCAGACTCCTTCACCCAACGCGCGGTCATTACGTTACAGATCGTGGTCTTGGCGTCACTATTACTTTTACAGAAAGCCGCAAAGTCCTTTATATCCAACAAATAAGCCGCGGCTTCATTCATCAGTCCGAAATCGAGATTACCATGTAATTCATAAGAATAATGACGACGAAAAGGATCTTTCCGCAAATGGATATAATAATGATAGGTTCGTTTGACCGCGGAAAAACGGGCATGAAAATCAATATCCACTCGCTTCACGGCATACACGGCAATATCATTTGGCAATACTCTGTTCAGCCGATAGGCCAGCTGATCGCACGCCACTTCCCGGGCAAAGTCAAAATGGGCCACCATATTACGGGCATGAACGCCCGCGTCGGTCCGCCCGGCCCCCACTACAGAAATGTCGTCGCGCAACACAAGGCTTAAGGCTTCCTGCAACCTTTGCTGCACGGAAACGCCATTAGGCTGTATCTGCCAACCATGATACGCAGTTCCGTCAAACCCAAACGTTATTGCGTAACGTCTCATATCTCCGCTATCAGGCAAAGCCATGCTATTTCTTGTCAAACGCTCTTCTGAACGCACGGCGATGAAAGCGCTCTTCCGCCTTCAATATACGCAACACTTTGCCTGCCGGCAGTATCTTCAAGAACTTTTGGTGATAAGATTGTTGAATCTTCTTTAATTGAATATCTATCAAGTCGCTTTTGATGATTGCTTCGCGGCAGGCTTTATCGTCCGACGTATCGGTATGACGATAGCGGCGCACTTGCTCAAAATAAGCACGCTGCCGTTTCATCATCTCCCTATAAACCGGAAAAAAACGAGCTGCCTCATCTGTCGTCAGCTCAGCTTCCAACGTGATAAAACGCTCCAAAGCCGCCTGAAATTTTAGCGGGTCAAATTTAGGCTTCGCACCTTTCGGGTCTTCCGCCCACACCTGTAAAGATATCAATAATCCGATAAACGAAAATGTTATAATTTTAATATTGCGCATAAATTAGTTATTATCAATGAGCGACGCGTAGATTTCTTCATTATCCATCATGGTGTAATCCGCAATTTCATCGATGATCGAATAGGCCGCATTGTGAGAATAGGCACCTGCGCCAAAGTCATCCGGGGAGTCGGTTGACATATAACGCAGCCCCAATAAGGATGAAGCGGAAACCACACCTACCAACATGGCCACTTTCAACCAACGGTAAGAGGGCCGCGCTATAGGTTTCATGGCTACAGACTTTACCGATTCATCGGGCAAATTCGACAGAATTTCTTCCGACAGATGGTCAAAATACCCTTCCGGAACTTTAAAACGGTTCATGCGGCCAAATTGTTTTAGGATTTTATTTTCTTCTCGATCCATAGTTTCATTCTGTTTTATTATAGTGACGAAATAACGCTCTCAAAGTTTAATCCTTCATGTGGAAATAATCTACTATTTTCTTTACGGCAAGATGATAACTGGCTTTTAAGGCGCCTTCACTTGTCCCCAGTATCTGACTAATTTGTGAATATTTCATCTCTTCAAAGTAACGCATCGTGAACACCGCACGCTGCACCTCCGGCAGCCCTGCGACAGCCGCCTGAAGCCGGGCCTGTGTTTCATCGCCATCGAAGTATTCGTCGGCCAACAGGCGCTCGGCCACAGACTCATCCATACTATTCCCTATCGTGCTGAACTTTTTCTGACGACGCAGAAAATCAAGCGCTTCATTATAAGCTATACGATACAACCATGTCAACAGGCTGGATCTGCCTTCAAACCGGTCCAGATTGTTCCACGCTTTCAGAAACGTATTTTGCAGAATATCATCGGCATCATCATGATCAAGTACGACATGGCGAATCTTCCAGTACAGCGGTTCACTATACCGGGCCACGAGTAACGAGAATCCTTGCTTGCAACTACTCGCGTCACCAAGTAACTTCAATATTTGCTCTTCGTCTATTTTCAAAAGTAATTCCTTAAATGGTGACTTATCACTCGATCATAACCATAGATATCCGGATATTGTCGTAACCGGCCGCTCTCGTCCGGATAAATCGTAAAATAGGTGATAAACAAAGGAACCAAGGGCTTCAAGCCGACACTGCGAAGCAGCATATCCGTCCGCAGTGTGTCTTTTTCGCCTTCGGGTAAATCCGGATTGGGTTCTATCTCTTGCGCGCCCATCGAATAAGCCAGTTTGTCTGTTATGCGCTTATCCTTATCTTCCAACATAAAGACGGCCAGTTCATAGGGCTTCTCCACCCTGATACAGCCATGTGACACATCCCGATCTTGCTGACGGAACACGGTTTTAGAACTTGTATCGTGCAGAAAAACAGAAAAATTATTATCAAATCGGAAGATAATGCGTCCAAGCGAGTTGCCTTCGCCTCCTTTCTGAGCCAACAGAAAGTCTTTGCTCGTCAACATTTCTGTCGTTATATGTGCCGGCTCGATCACACGCCCCGTCTTCCGTTCCTTGACAAAAAAATTACGCGAATAGAAATAATCGGCATTGCCCACATGTTTCAATACGTCTTTTTTTATGATAGAACGTGGCAGAACCCACAGCGGATTGATATCCATCCGCTTGATTCGACTCGTCAGCAACGGCGTTTTAGTTTCATTCGACCCACACCCGATACGCATGTCCAACACACTGTCACCATCTACGGCTTGCAGATGGAAAGACGGCAGATTCACAATTACATATTTTCTGTGCATCGCCGGATAGTCATTGTGTCGCCATCGACAGCGTTCCATATTACAAAGTATTCGCGTTCGCTCCCGCGAAAAACGCCGCACCGTTGCCAATTCATTTTTCAAACGGGTATAAAGTGGTCCGGTCGGTTGAATCTCTTTCAGGAACGAAGCTACACTGTCATGCCTTATCTTGTCAAGCATCAGCCTATAAAAACGCTTATCAAATTTGTCTGTATGCACGTCATACAGCACTCTATAGGATGTTTTCGTAGAATCATCGTCCAGCAAATCTATCCGATTCAACACATAGCGGGGATTGACAAAACCGAAACGCTGTCCGATCGAATACCTAAAGAAAGCCTTTGTCAGATTATACTCCAGACGGGCAGCCACACGGTTGATGGTATTCCCACCATCAAAATCCAATTCATGAAACCGCCGTAAGTCTTCCCGTAACTGCGAATAACGAAATTTCTCCCTGCTGAAGCCCATTTGCTCCACATCCTTTATATAGCTTACTACGGAATCCGCCCGCCTGTCAACTCCCTGTCGGTCCAGCCAAAGAAAAGTCTTATTGCGAAGATAATAGCTGCGAGCACGATAGTCGGCCGTCATGGAATCGGTGTCTTCATGTACTAATTTGAGCAGTTCGGTCTTGATTTTGCCCTCATCCAATTGGTATGCCGCCTCCTTGAAACGCGCGTAAGATTCCAATGTTAAAGTGGTATTGGGATTCTTCACACCCTCGTTGCAAGCCAACAAAAGTACGGATATGACAAATAGAAATAAAAAAGAGCGTCGTTTCAAAATGCCAGGATTATCTTAAATAAATCTTACGGGCAAACGTGCCGACCTTAACAATATAACAGCCTCTGCCCAAAGCCAAATCGATACGCTTATCCGGACTGTCAATCACACATGTCTTCACCAAGACACCTGTCACATTATAAACGTATAATTTTTGCCCCACAGCATTCAAAACACGTAATGTTCCCCCTTCCACCGATATTTCTATCTCAGGCTGCCGCAGTTGCTCTAAGGGTTCTCCGACTGTCTCAGCCCAAGAACCGACAGGTATGCCAAGCAAAACCAGCAGCAAGAACGTAATTGAGAAAAGGCGATTTATCATGCTAATCCTATCATCACTTATGAAAGCAAAGTTATAAATTATAGTTGAAATTTTAAAGACAAAATCGCAACTTATTGCCTAATTACGGTTTTTTAACACGCTTTTTAACCAGCGACCGACAAAAAAATATTCTAAAATTATTTGACAAAACACGCTTATAGAATCGCTTTTTTGCAAGAAAAAGAATTCTGTACGAAAAAACGGCCGTATTTCCATTAGTTGAGTTATTCACTGATTATCAGGAACTTAAATACAAAAGGCTTCCTTTCGTTTGATAACAATCCGGTAATAGTTATGCTTTTAGCGTGTAAAAGGGCTGCTTTTAGAAGCTCAAAGAGGTGCTTTGGGCGAGCCAAATGTATGTTATAAGCGTGTAAAAGGGCTGCTTTGACGGCAAATAAGCGTCAGAAAGTGAACCAAGAAGCCGAAAACAGACCATAAAAGAGCTGTTTTCGGCTTTTATTTGCTTTATTTCAAAGAAAAATAAAGCGCGAAATTTATGAGTAAAAATTGACAATTACACGTCAACAACCATACCTTCATCTGACAGATATGAGTTGGGGAAAACGCTTTTGGCTTCTTGCAAGATTACATCTTCACATTCGTAACGGGCACTGTAATGGCCCAATAGCAGTTTGCCTACTTGCGCCTGCTTGGCAATGGTGGCAGCCTGTCGGGCCGTACTGTGATAATAAAGTTTAGCCCGGTCAGCCAAGTCGTCCGTATAGGTGCTTTCGTGATAGAGCAAATCTACCTGACGAATACGCTCTACCAACTCCGGCAGGTAGCGTGTGTCGCTGCAATAGGCGTAACTGCGGCCTGGCGTACCCGGCGAGGTAAGCCGTTCGTTAGGAATAACCTCTCCGTCGTCGGTCACCCAATCAGCTCCCAACTTGATATTGTTGATTTGTGAGATGGGTATCTCATAACAATCGATCATATCCCGCAAGATATGGCGGGCCGTCTCTTTCTCGTGGAAAAGAAAACCACAGCAAGGAACGCGGTGATCAAGCGGCAGTGACTCTACCGTCAAGCTGCGGTCTTCATAGATAACAGCCTGTTGAGCCGTGTCGACCGCATGAAATATCACTTTATAATCCAAACTTGGGCAAAACAGTTTCAGTTGCGCATCGAGAATAGATTCCAGCTCTTGAGGCGCATAAACGTGCAAGTCGTTGATACGACCCAGCATACCGAAAGTCGATATCATGCCTATCAGTCCGAAACAATGGTCGCCGTGGAGATGGGAAATAAAAACTGCCCGAATCTTGGTAAAGCTGATATGAGAATGGCGTAGCTGTACCTGCGTGCCTTCGCCACAATCTATCATAAACATTTTACCTCGTATCTCTACCACTTGAGACGAGGCACAATGACGCGGAGTGGGCAAAGCACTGCCACAACCTAAGATATGGATTCTAAACGGTTCCAAATTATTGCTGGCGTTTGTAAGTGAATATACCGCTTACATTCTCTAAATACAATGAATCAGCACCCAAATTGTTGATCTTGAAAGTATCCGTATTCAGCAGTAAGTGCCCATTGAAGATCTTCCACGAAGTCCAAGGGTTGGTCTCGGCCTGAACATTGGAAGCAACCCCCCCCCCCTCCTGAATCTCAAAATTCTTATCGATACTTGTCCATCGTCCCAGCAATGCCGTGAGGTTTATCACGTTATCGGCCACGAGTTCTCCGTCAACCGTGTGCCCCACGACCGCCATTCGGTCGCCCGTAAGGAGGCCGCCTTTTACGATAGGCTCCGCTCCTTCTCCATCCTCGATGAAAAATCTGGTAGTATCGCCATCATCCTTGATTAATTCAAGCGTGTGCATGGCGGTGCCTTCACCACAAACACCATACACGGTTGAGTCTTGCGCGAGCTCTGCCGACATGGAGTCAACAGCAGACATAGCCCGGGGAGTCTTCTGGTGATTGCAAGCAGTCAGAAGGAAAGCCAATCCCAATCCCAAAATTGTTCGTTTCATAAGATATATCATACTATTTTGCTTCATTTTGTTTTACTTCATTCCACAACTGATCCATTTCCTCTAACGTAGTATCAGTGAAGGACTTATTTCGCTCCATTAAAGCTCGTTCTATATAACTGAACCGCCGAATAAACTTCTGGTTGGTATATTCAAGCGCGTTATCGGGATTGAGTTTGTAAAGTCGGGCCGCATTAATGATACTGAAGAGGAAATCGCCTAATTCACGGGTAGCCTTCTCCGCGTCGTTTTTCTTCAACTCACATTCCAGTTCGTCCAGTTCCTCGCGCACTTTTCCCCATACATCTTCCGGGTGCCGCCAGTCGAACCCCACGTTGCGGGCCTTGTCCTGAATGCGATAGGCCTTGATCATGGAAGGCAGCGACTTGGGTACACCGCTCAATACGGTCTCGTTGCCCCCTTTTTCTTTCTGTTTCACCTGCTCCCAGGTCATCTCCACCTCGCTTGCCGTCTCGGGATGATCGTCGGAGACCGGCTCTTCGGATTTGTAAACAACCTGTCCTTGCGCGTTGATTTTCATGTCCGGATTGCTCACCGACCAATCGCCGTTCTCTTTCCAGTTGATAAATGGATGGCGAAACATCAGCTTATCTGCCTGCTGATTACAGACGTCAGCAATATCAAAGTCGCCCGTCTCACTGGCCATCAGGGCGTAGAAGACCACATGTTCCATGACGTCGCCTAACTCCTTCATGGTTTCTTGGGTGTCATGATTGAGCAAGGCGTCGCATAGTTCGTAAACTTCTTCGATTGTATTAGGACGCAAAGAAGCTGTCGTCTGCTTCTTATCCCAGGGACACTCTTGCCTTAAACGGTCTTGAACGTCAAGCAACCTGCTGAAGGCATCGAGCTTTTCTTGTTTTGTATGCACAGCAATACTTTTTAATAAAACAATTCATCAAATTAACAAAGCCATTAAAACACGGTCAATAGCTGTAATTATTACTGCAAAGATAGCCATTTTACGCTAAAAGTTAGTAAATTTGCAGCGTTTTTAATGAAGAATAAACAAAATAGAACATAAATATGGAATTAGCAAGTAAGTATGATCCACAATCCGTGGAGTCGAAATGGTATCAGTACTGGCTCGACAACAAGCTTTTCAGCAGTAAGCCGGATGGCAGAGAGCCTTATACGGTGGTGATTCCTCCACCTAATGTAACAGGCGTACTCCACATGGGGCACATGCTCAACAATACCATCCAAGACATCCTCGTAAGACGTGCCAGAATGGAAGGGAAGAACGCGTGCTGGGTGCCGGGTACGGATCATGCTTCCATTGCTACAGAAGCCAAGGTGGTGAACAAACTCGCGCAGGAAGGAATCAAAAAGACCGACCTCACCCGTGAACAGTTTCTGGAGCATGCTTGGGAGTGGACACGCGAGCATGGCGGTATCATTCTGAAGCAGTTGCGCAGATTGGGCTGTTCCTGCGACTGGGATCGCACGGGCTTCACGATGGACGAAATCCGTTCGGAGAGCGTCATCAAGGTTTTTGTAGACCTCTACAACAAAGGCTATATCTACCGGGGCGTGAGAATGGTGAACTGGGATCCACAAGCACAGACGGCCCTTTCAGACGAAGAAGTCATCTATAAGGAAGAACATTCTAAACTGTTCTACTTAAAATATTACGTAGCAAAGGAAGACCAAAGCAAGGTGGAGCGCAAGGACGAAGGCAATGTAATGCACCGGGACGCGAATGGCTACTATGCCGTCGTGGCCACAACTCGTCCGGAAACCATCATGGGTGACTCAGCCATGTGTATTAACCCTGAAGATGTAAAGAATACTTGGCTGAAGGGACTTCATGTCATTGTTCCGCTGGTCAACCGCGTTGTACCCGTCATAGAGGACACTTATG
This sequence comes from Prevotella illustrans, assembly GCF_017426725.1. GTDB lineage: Bacteria > Bacteroidota > Bacteroidia > Bacteroidales > Bacteroidaceae > Prevotella > Prevotella illustrans. The sequence continues at coordinate 74,483 of NZ_JAERMS010000005.1, forward strand.
TGGACACGCAATTCGGTACGGGATGTCTGAAAGTGACACCGGCACACGACATCAACGACCATGCGCTCGGTCTGAAGCATGGACTGGAAACCATTGACATCTTCAATGACAACGGAACTCTCTCGGAAGCAGCCGGTCTCTATATAGGTCAAGACCGCATGGCTGTGCGCAAACAGATTGCCAAAGACTTGCAGACATCCGATCTGATGGAAAAGATAGAGGACTACGACAATAAGGTTGGTTTCTCGGAGCGCACCAACGTACCCATCGAACCGAAGCTCTCAACACAGTGGTTCTTGAAGATGCAACACTTTGCCGACATTTCTCTCAATCCGGTTATGGATGATGACATCGAGTTCTATCCCAAGAAATACAAGAATACGTATCGTCACTGGTTGGAGAATATCAAGGACTGGTGCATCAGTCGTCAGTTATGGTGGGGCCATCGTATTCCTGCTTATTATTTCACAACGGCTGATGGCAAGAAAGATGTTGTGGTAGCGGAAACAGCCGAAGAGGCTCTGAAGATGGCACAACAGAAGAACGCCGGTTTGACTTTGGCCGACCTGTCACAGGACGAAGACGCCCTTGACACATGGTTCTCGTCATGGTTGTGGCCAATTTCGCTCTTCGACGGTATCAACAATCCCGATAATGAAGAAATTAACTACTACTACCCCACTGCCGACTTAGTGACCGGCCCGGACATCATCTTCTTCTGGGTGGCCCGCATGATTATGGCCGGCTACGAGTATCAGCATACCATGCCGTTCAAGCATGTGTATTTCACGGGTATCGTGCGCGACAAACTGGGGCGTAAGATGAGCAAATCGCTGGGCAACTCGCCCGATCCCATCGCGCTGATTGAGAAATACGGAGCCGACGGCGTGCGCATGGGCATGATGTTGGCGGCCCCCGCGGGCAATGACATCCTCTTTGACGAGGCGCTCTGTGAACAAGGCCGCAACTTCAACAACAAGATTTGGAACGCGTTCAGACTCGTACAGGGCTGGAACACCGCCAAGGTAGAACAGCCTGTTGTCAGCAAGCTGGCCGTAGAATGGTTTGAAGCCAAATTGAAAGAGGTGAACGACGAAATGCAGAAACTGTTTAAGGACTACCGCATTTCTGAAGCGTTGATGACCGTTTACAAACTATTTTGGGACGAGTTCTCAAGCTGGTACTTAGAGATGGTGAAGCCCGCGTACGTTGACGGTCAGGCCCAGCCTGTCGACGAGACGACCTACGAGGCTACCCTACGCTTCTTTGACGCGCTGCTCAAAATGCTGCATCCGTTCATGCCCTTTATCACCGAAGAATTGTGGCAGCATATTTACGACCGCAAGGCCGGCGAGAGCATCATGAAAGCGACGTTAAGCATCGACGCCCCGACAGAGAGCGAACTGAAACTGACCGAACAATTTGAATCGATGAAGCAGATTGTAGCCGGCGTGCGTGCCATCCGCAATCAGAAGAACATCGCACCCAAGGAAACGCTTGAGCTGCAGGCTGTCGGAGAAAATCATTTTGAGCGGTTCAATCCCGCCATCATGAAGATGGCCAACCTAAGCAACATCACCATAATCGGCGAAAAGACCGCCGACGCCAGCAGTTTCATGGTAGGCACAGACGAGTTTGCCGTGCCCGTGGGCGACCTGATTGACGTCAAGGCAGAACTGGAAAAGGCAGAGAAAGAGCTGAAACATCTGGAAGGATTTCTGGCCGGAATCAAGAAGAAACTGGCCAATGAGAAATTCATGGCTCACGCGCCGGAAACAGTCGTAGCACTGGAGCGCAAGAAGCAAAGTGACTCTGAGGAGAAAATAGCAACACTCAAACAGACGATCGAAGAACTGAAAAAGAAGTAGGCTTACTAATCAGACCAGGCTGACAATCGTTAGACTTTGCCGGCCTGATCTCTCCCATTAAGTATTCACCATAACCGATTCAACATGAAGAAGTTTTTGTCCTATTGCATATTGCTCACCACTGTTTTTTCGGCAGTGAGCTGTCACAAAGACGATGTTCCCGAACCCGACCAATACGAGATACCCAATCGCACGCTCTTTGTTTATATGCCGTGGACAGGCTCCGCGACATCCTCCGGCAACGCGTTGACGGATTTTTTCAATAAGAATATCACCTCGATGAAGGCCGCGATCAATAAGGAAAAGAGCACACACAAGACCGACGTGATTGTGTATAAGGCAAATTCACAAAATCAAAGTGTCATCTTCAGAATGCGCTTCAACAAGACCAAGCAGCAATGTGAGTTCGACACCCTGAATGTCAATGCCAGGTATCACACGGTATCAAAGGAAAACCTGCTAAGCCTGCTTAACTTAGTAAATTCTTACAGCCACACAACGAGTTACGCCCTATTGATAGGCAGCCACGGCAGCGGCTGGACTCCCCGTGGCAGCGATGAGACCATGCCACGTGCCCAAAGCCGGGCATTCGGAGGAATCGGCGAAGAGACGCAATATGACGTAAGCGACTTGAGCTACGCCATCTCACACTCGGCCATCAAGAAAACGACCTATATATGCTTCGACGACTGCTATATGGCGAACGCTGAAACTGCCTACGAATTGAAAGACGTGACGAACCATCTCGTCGCCTCAACCAGTGAGGTGATGGGTGAAGGAATGCCTTATGGCTCCATTTTCCAATATATGCTTGGTGAACCCGATTACGAGAAATGGGTAGAAGGATTTTATAACTATTATCAAAATTCGGACCTGCCATACGGCGCGCTGTCTGTCATACGATGCGGCACTTACATCGAAAAGATGGCCCAAGTGATGAAAGCGATTAACCAGACCTACTCATTCGATGTAAACAAACTTAGCAGCATTCAATACTTAGATGGCTACGACAACCATGTTTTCTTCGACTTAGCGTCGTACGTGGAACAACTGGGCGTACTGCAACCTTTGCTATCTAACTTCCGGGACGCGTTGAAAGATTTGATTGTTCATAAGAAAACGACCGACTACATTTATACGATTTACCGAAACCCATACAGAGAGGGCGACACGGCCTATCCACAGAATACTTTTAAAATAAATACATTCTGTGGAATCACCATCAGTGATCCAACACGAAACCGCACGGTTTATACGCAAAAGGAAAATACGGCGTGGCGGAAAGCCACCCACGAGTAAAAAATAAGATGTTCATTTTTACGAAAAACCGCGTTTCCCACTGTCGGGAAACGCGGTTTTTTCGTAAATTCTACTCATCCGCCGCCGCGGAAACACTGTTTTTCGCAAATTCTACTCATCCGAGGCCTCGGAAACACTGTTTTTTGTAAAATCTACTCATCCGAGGCCTCGGAAACATTGTTTTTCGTAAATTCTACTCATCCGAGGCCTCGGAAACACTGCTTTTCGTAAATTCTACTCATCCGAGGCCTCGGGAGAACTTAATATTCCCCCCAGGCTTTGATATCAATCTCGTCCGGCTTCGTCGTACAGAAAGCATAGATGAAAGCGCTTGCCAAACGGCTGTTCGTGATGAGGGGAACATTCAGATCGATGGCTGCCCGACGAATCTTATAGCCATTCGTAAGCTCATGCTCGGTCAGGTTCTTCGGAATATTAACCACCATATCAATCTTCCTTTCATGCAACAGGTCTAAAGCCTGCGGCATTTTTCCTTCGTCCGAAGGCCAATATACAAGTGTATTGGCAATGCCATTCTCCTGCAGATACTTGCTCGTTCCACCGGTGGCATAGAGTTCGTAGCCACTGTTGACGAGGCGACGGGCCGCTTCCAGCATTTCGGCTTTCTGCTTAGCCCCGCCTGTAGACAGCAAGACTGAGTGGCGTGGAACGCGCTGGCCCACACTCAACATGCTCTTCAGCAATGCGGCACTCGTGTCATCGCCAAGACAACCGACCTCGCCCGTAGAGCTCATATCCACGCCCAACACGGGATCGGCTTTCTGCAAACGATTGAAAGAGAACTGGCTGGCTTTGATGCCGACACAATCCAGGTCGAAAAGATTCTTATTGGGTTTCTCCACGGGAATGCCCAGCATGATCTTGGTAGCCAGTTCTATCAAATTGAGTTTAAGTACTTTGCTCACAAATGGGAACGAACGGGAAGCGCGCAGATTGCATTCGATAACGAGAATCTCGTTTTCACGGGCCATGAACTGAATGTTAAACGGTCCGTTGATATGCAGCGCCTTGGCTATCTCACGGCTGACACGCTTGATGCGTCGCACCGTCTCGACATAGAGTTTCTGCGGTGGAAATTGGATCGTGGCGTCGCCGGAATGCACACCGGCAAACTCGATATGCTCACTGATGGCATAGGCCATGATCTCGCCATCGCAGGCCACGGCGTCCATCTCTATTTCCTTGGCGTCTTCAATGAATTTGGAGACTACTACAGGGTGGTCTTCGCTGACATTGGCGGCCAGAAGCAGGAACTTCTCCAACTCCTCTTCGTTGGAGCAGATGTTCATAGCCGCTCCCGAAAGGACATAGGAGGGACGGACAAGCACGGGGAAGCCTACCCGCCGGATAAAGTTTTGGATATCGTCCATGCTGGTCAAGGCGCTCCACTCGGGCTGATTGACGCTGTGCTCCGTCAGCATGGCAGAGAACTTGGCCCGGTCTTCGGCATTATCTATATCGCAAGCCTTTGTTCCCAGAATCGGAACATTCTGCTCATCCAACTTGACAGCCAAGTTATTGGGAATTTGTCCACCCGTAGAAACGATGACACCAAATGGATTTTCCAGCTCAATGATATCCATCACCCGCTCAAATGTCAACTCGTCGAAGTAGAGACGATCGCACATGTCATAGTCGGTAGATACGGTCTCGGGATTATAATTAATCATGACCGAACGGAATCCCTGCTTACGAATCGTATTCAACGCTTGCACGCCACACCAGTCGAATTCTACAGACGAGCCGATACGATAGGCTCCGGATCCCAAGACGATGACCGAAGGAACATTCGGAGAAATAGCGGAAGACACGGGATTTCCAAAGTTGATATCGTGGGCTGTACCGGCATAAGTCAGATACAGGTAATTGGTTTGCGCCGGATATTCGGCGGCCAAAGTGTCTATCTGCTTGACAACCGGCAATATCCCGTAGCCTTTTCTGAGCCGGCGTACAACAAGCATAGCCTTGTGCATGTTGTGCAACTCCTCTTCGAGGTTAACGGCGCGCGCAATCTGGAAGTCGGTAAAGCCATAGACCTTGGCCTCACGCAGGATATCTTTGTCGAGCGTGTTGATATTGCGCTTCTTCAGGCGCTCGTCAATATCGATAATATGCTGCAACTTATAAAGGAACCAACGGTCAATCTTGGTCAGTTCATGTATCTGGTCGACCGTGTATCCCTTGTGCATTGCCTTGGATATTACGAAAACACGCTTATCGGTAGGCTCACGGAGCGCCGCGTCTATATCTTTGATTTCGAGTTCCTTGTTTTCTACAAAGCCGTGCATGCCTTGCCCGATCATGCGAAGTCCTTTCTGAATGGCTTCCTCGAAGTTGCGACCTATGGCCATCACCTCGCCTACGGACTTCATGCTGGATCCAAGTTCCTTGTCGACACCATGGAACTTTGACAAGTCCCACCGCGGTATTTTACAAACGACATAGTCCAATGCCGGTTCGAAAAACGCGCTTGTCGTCTTTGTAACAGAGTTTTTCAACTCAAACAGCCCATAGCCCATGCCCAGCTTGGCAGCGACAAAAGCCAAAGGATAACCGGTTGCCTTCGACGCGAGGGCCGAAGAACGGCTCAGACGAGCGTTCACCTCGATGACGCGATAGTCTTCGCTTACGGGATCAAAAGCATATTGCACATTACATTCGCCAACAATACCGATATGTCGGATAATCTTGGTGGCCAAGGCACGAAGTTTATGGTATTCGCTATTGGTAAGTGTCTGTGAGGGGGCTATGACGATAGACTCACCGGTATGAATTCCAAGTGGATCAAAGTTTTCCATATTACATACCGTAATACAGTTGTCATAACGGTCGCGAACGACCTCATACTCGATTTCTTTCCACCCTTTCAGACTCTTTTCGACAAGTACCTGTGGAGAGAAAGAAAAGGCTTTCTCAGCGAGCTTGTTCAACTCTTCTTCGTTGTCGGCAAAGCCGCTTCCCAAGCCGCCAAGCGCATAAGCGGCACGAATAATGACCGGATAGCCCAACTCTTCCGCTGCCTTGCGCACATCTTCTATGTTTTCACAGGCTTGGCTCTTGATGGTCTTGACATTGATTTCATCAAGTCTCTCGACAAACAACTCACGATCTTCTGTATCTATAATCGCTTGAACAGGAGTTCCCAACACCTTGACACCATATTTCTCCAAAATGCCGGAGCGATAAAGTTCTACTCCGCAATTCAAGGCTGTTTGGCCTCCAAAGCTCAATAAGATTCCATCGGGCTTTTCTTTTTGAATAACCCGTTCTACGAAATAAGGCTGTACCGGCAAAAAATAAATTTGGTCGGCAACACCTTCGGATGTCTGAACGGTAGCAATATTAGGATTGATCAAAACGGTCTCTACTCCTTCTTCACGCAACGCCTTCAAGGCTTGTGAACCAGAATAATCAAACTCTCCTGCCTCGCCAATTTTTAAAGCGCCGGAACCGAGAATCAAAACCTTCTTTATATTATTATCTTTCATAAGTACAATTATTTGGATAAGGAGTAAATCGCGTTAAAGATGAAGTGCTGAAACAAATTTATCAAACATAAATTCCGTATCAACAGGACCGGAGGATGCTTCCGGATGGAATTGGCTGGAGAACCAAGGATTGGTCTTATGACGGATTCCTTCATTAGAGCCATCATTCATATTGACAAAAAGTTCTTCCCAATCTTTATCCAAGGTTGAGGCGTCAACTGCGTAACCATGATTCTGGCTCGTTATGAAGCATTGCTCAGTACCAACTAATCGAACAGGTTGGTTATGGGAACGGTGCCCATACTTGAGCTTATAAATTGTGGCGCCACCGGCTTTGGCCAGCAACTGATTGCCCATGCAGATGCCACAAATAGGCTTGCGGCTACTGTTCATCTGCTTGCGAATAACATCAACCGCTTCTTGGCACATATCGGGATCACCGGGACCATTGGCAAGGAATAAACCGTCAAAATCCATCGACGTATAATCATAGTTCCAAGGCACTCGGATAACTTCGACATCGCGTTGGATTAATTCACGAATGATATTGGCTTTGACGCCGCAATCGACAAGAATAACTTTCGGTCCGGCTCCCTCGTTATATTTAATGATTTCTTTACAAGAAACTTTATCCACGAAATTGACACCCTCATAATAAGCTTCGGGAATCATATCCGGCATGTCGTCAAAAAGAATCTTGCCCATCATCACGCCATGTTCACGCAGCACTTTGGTCAGTTGACGGGTATCTATGCCCGTGATTCCCGGAACCTTTTCGCGCTTGAGCCATGAAGAAAGGCTTTCGGAAGCATTCCAATGAGAATATTGTTCACTATAATCAGAAACAATAATGGCTGAAGCATAGATGCGATCGCTCTCCATATAGGCAGGCAGACCGTTTGCCCGAATTGTAAAGGGAGGCACACCATAATTTCCTACCAACGGATAAGTCAGAGTCATCAACTGGCCGGCATAAGAAGGGTCTGTCAAACTCTCAGGATAACCCATCATTGCTGTGTTGAAGACGACTTCCCCGGCAACAGGCTGTTCATAACCGAACGATTTTCCATGAAACAGAGTTCCATCTTCCAAGACTAAAGTTACGCTTTTCATTATATAAGGGTTGATTTATCTATATAATATATAAAGGCCCGAAGGCAAAGGGTTGTTCCTCCCGGTGTGGGGTAATGCCCCGTGAAATACCAGTCTCCCTTGTGCTGTGGAATTGCCTGACGCAATCCATCGATAGACTGATAGACAAGCTCTACAGGAGTTGTCATCCCTGTTGGCCGCAACATTTCCACAATTTTACGATTGATTTCCTCCACACTGAATGGTTCATAAATCTTGCGTACAATATTATGGCGCTCGGCTTTCGGCTTTTGCAATTCCATCTTACACGCTTCATAAACCTCCAGCACATAATGCGTCATGTTGCGTTCCTTTAAAAGTGCCATCGTCGCACGAAAAACGCAAAATTCCTCCAACCGAGGCATGTCAATTCCATAATAATCAGGATAACGGATTTGAGGGGCACTGGAAACGATAACTATCTTTTTAGGATGAAGACGATCTAAGATTCTCAATATACTTTTCTTTAGCGTCGTTCCTCGTACAATACTGTCGTCGATAACGACAAGATTATCTTCATTTGCGTCCAAGCTGCCATAGGTTACGTCGTACACATGCGAAGCCAAATCATTTCTGGTATTTCCTTCCGTGATAAAAGTCCTCAACTTGATATCCTTTATTGCAACTTTTTCACTACGTACATCTTCATAAATAATCTTCTCCAGCTCTTCATGTGTAGGTTTATGCCCCAAAGACTCTATCTGGCGTATCTTTCGGTCATTCATCCAGCGTCTTAACCCGTGAAGCATCCCGTAGAATGCTACTTCGGCCGTGTTTGGAATAAAAGAGAATACCGTATGGGCCAAATCATTATCAACGGCATTTAAGATAGAGTCCGTCAACTGCTCCCCTAACTTCTTGCGCTCTGTATAAATATCCTTGTCACTTCCACGAGAAAAATAGATTCGTTCAAAAGAGCAAGCGTGATTGCCTTTGGGTTCCAAAATAGGACTGATAAAACACTCGCCGTTTCTGGTTACTCGAAGGGATGTGCCCGGACAAAATTCAGAGATATCCTTATCTTCGAGATCAAATGTCGTTTGCAAAACGGGGCGTTCACTTGCCACTGCTACAAACTCTTCATTCTTATAATAGTAAGCCGGACGAATGCCCCAAGGGTCACGCATCGCGAAAAGTTCACCGGAACCAGTCAGACCGCAAACAACGTACCCGCCATCAAAACCTTCCATGGAAGATTTCAGAACATTAACTGTATCTACATGGTCTTCGATATATTGAGTAATGTCCCCGTCTTGATATCCCTGTTTCCGGGCTTCGACAAAATTACGCTCCACCTCCCGGTCCAATCTGTGTCCCATAAGCTCCAACATGATATAGCTGTCGCTGTATCTTCTCGGACACTGGCCTTGTTTTGTCAGTCGGTGGAAAATTTCATCAATATTGGTCATGTTAAAATTACCACATAGGCATAAATTCTTGGCACGCCAATTATTCCTTCTCAAAAACGGATGAACGTAAGAAAGGCCGCTCTTCCCTGTCGTAGAGTACCTTAGATGTCCCATATACATTTCGCCGGCAAATGGAAGATTCGCTTTCGCAAATGCTACATCATTTAGTTTTTCCGGAGAAAGATTATTGTAAGCAGCATGTACTTTTCCAAATATCTCGGTAATCGCATTCGACCCTTCGGCACGCTCTCGAAACATATATTCATTACCAGGTTCCGTATTTAATTTTACGCATGCCATTCCCGCGCCTTCTTGGCCTCGGTTATGCTGCTTCTCCATCATCAGATAAAGCTTATTCAACGCCCACATCCAAGTTCCATACTTTTTCTGGTAATATTCGAGCGGCTTCAGTAATCTGATCATTGCCACTCCACATTCATGTTTCAAGTATTCCATACCTATCTCTTAGCCTATGATTTGTCGCATAAAAATTTACTATGCACGCGATATTATAAAAAAAGAAGAATGAAACTGCACCGCAATTAATCATTCTTCATTCTTTATTTCATTCTTTATTTTCTTAATATGTTTACTAATAGAGAAGCGACACTCGTAACAATACCTACAAACGAAAACCAAATAGTCGTTGAGCTACCTATCGCCGAACTCTTCGCTTTTACACGATTGGGCTCAACATAGACGATATCATTCTGTTGCAGATAATAATAAGGTGAATTTATTAAATTCGCGTCATTCAGGTTTAATCGATGCGCCTCTTTCTGTCCGTCTGCATCCTCACGAATTAACATTACGTTATTACGCTTTCCGTAGATGGTCAAATCACCCGCTTGGGCCAATGCTTCGATTATGCTCATCTTTTCTGTAGAAACAGGTACAACACCCGGATGATTAACTTCACCTGTTATCGTTACACGGTAACTTGCCATCGTAACTGTTACGACAGGATTTTCAGAAATCGCCAAATAAGGAGCAACCTTTTGCCTAATTAATTCCTGACACTGCGTCTTTGTCAGCCCGGCAACATGCAATTTCCCTACAACAGGAAAATTAATGTTACCTTCATTATCGACTAAATAGCCTTGGAGAGAGCCCGCGCCGGAATTCAATTGTCCCAAACTACTAATTGTGTTCTGAACTGCAAGATTAAATGGCGCTGCTGCCTTTGGATCTGTTGTAATAACTGTTATCGTCAACATATCTTTGGGCATAATCTTCGCATCATAAAGCCCCTTTGACGGCTCAAGACTTATCTGATCAATGTTTTGGAAATAAGGAACCTGCTTACTACTTGAGCAACTGCTCAACAAGATAATAAGTACAACAACAAATGATACCGATTTTTTCATGCTACAATGATATCTAATCAAAAAATATTTGCAAAAATAGCCTTATTTTTTATATTCTACAAATTTTAAGGCGTAAATATCTAAACGATGCCGATATTGTCCTAAACGTTTTGCGATAAATGAAAAAAAAGGAAGCAATACTAAGGGCAAAAGTGTTACCCTGACAATAATAAACCACCAACGCATCTATTCCTAAAGTATTTTCCATTTTCTGGCGGAAATTGACCTTCGTAGGCCTACAATCTTCATTTTATGACAGAATCCGACTTTCGTAGGCCTACAATCTTCGTTTTATGACAGAATCCGGCTTTCGTAGGCCTACAATCTTCGTTTTATGACGAATTATGTAATTCTGTTATACAGCTTATGCCCTAAATATATTTAGGACAATGTTGAAACAATATGCTGATATAAGAAAAGGTCTGGTCCTAAAAATGAACAACATCATCGAGATTTCTTCAGCTTCAAGGCCGGAATTTTTAAAAGATCTCCCGCCTTAACAGCCTTGCAATCATTCAAAACCTCAACATAGCATTCCATATCCGGTCCAAGGTATAAGCGACTTAAAGACTCAAGCGTTTGGCCTTTCTTAACTCTAATTGTCGTTTGAACACCAACGATACGATAAGCACCTGTCCGAACTCTAACATCGCGTTTGTTCAACGCGCTAAAATCATTTTTTTCTGCATCAGACTTCTGCGTCTCAGTATCCTGTAGGTGATTCGCCGGTTTCGGCATAGGTGTCTTTTGACCCAAAGTATGGACTTTCCGGTCTTGCGATTCTCCTTCGTTCGTTCCATCCTGCTTTACTGCTGCAGCAGAAGCGTTATCGGTAGATGGTTTGACATCCGAATATTGAATAGATTGTGACTTTACAACTCGAGATGTCTTTTTGCTATCGATTATTTTAGTCATCAAATAATCAATACGTTGATTGCGTTGATCAATTTGTGTAAACATATAGTAAAAGCCTCCAACGCAAACACACAGCAATACCAAACACAAGACAGATAATAAAATAATGATATGCTTTAAAGACTGTTGCGAAGATTGGGAATTAACTTCATATTGAACAGCCACATTGCTATTCTCTTCATCATTACACTCATTTGAATCAGCCGTCATTATGCACTCTTCATCAGCAGAAGCATTTGGTACGGTAGAAGTTTCATCAGTAGGTTTGTCATCTTCTATGATTTCATCACAAACCTCATCTTCATTTTCAACAGCGAACATACATACATTCTCTTCTTGTTTTGTCGCGCCTACAATTTCTTGAACATCTGCCGTATTAGTAATTTCTTGCGAATCTTCTGTTGGAGCAACCTCTGTTTCCGAACTATTAAGTGCTTCTATGTCAACTCCTTCATTTATAGTTACGGTCTCAAACTGAGCAAACGGACGATTCACAAAGTCACGCAGGGTGGCTTCCGGTGTAAACGAGATTTTATCTCGCCCCTCAATGATAATCCGTTCACCTGTATTTACATTTATACTTTCACGAGCACTTACGCTGGCAACTTTAAAAGTTCCAAGACCTTTTACTTTTACAAGCCGGTCTGCCTGTAAACCTTCATTCAGCACGTCTATCATTAAAGAAACAAACTTCTCCATTTCTACTTTAGATAGTCCCTGCTCTTTCGCTACATCCTGAATTAAGTCATTTATCTTAATCATCATTGCCTCCTTCCGTTTTTCAACCGTTCTTTAACAGAAGCATTGGGCTTAAAGCTCAGAATCAGTTTTGGAGGGACCAACATTTTCAAACCTGTAGAGGGATTATTGACCACTCGCTCCATTCTTTTCTTTATCTCAAAAGTACCGAATGTAGGTATCACAATATCCTCTCCTGCATCGAAAGCCAACATCATGCTTTCAATAACCGATGTTACCATCTTTTGGACTTCTGCTTGGGTATAACCACTTCGTAGAGCCAATTCTGATATATATTCTTTATTATTCATTTGAGCGCTAAACTATTTGTCCATAAAGATCAAACTCTTCAGCCTGAACGATCTTCACCTGATAAAAGTTTCCCACACGTAGCTTCTTCTCACCAACAGGTATCAAGACTTCCGGATCAACTTCCGGAGAACAGAATTCTGTACGACCAACATAATATTGTCCTTCTTTCCTATCAAGAATAACCTTCATTACCTTACCAATCTTTTCGGATTCAAGTTCAGCGCTTATATGTTGCTGTACTTCCATAAGGTAATCAAGACGCTTCTGTTTAACCTCTTCGGGAATGTTGTCCGTATAATGTTCGGCGCTAAAAGTTCCCTCTTCCTCTGAATAAACAAAAGCTCCCAAACGTTCGAATCTTGCCCATTTGATAAATTCTATCAGCTCGTTAAAATCTTCATCCGTTTCACCTGGAAAACCGACAAGCATCGTCGTACGAAGATGAATACCAGAGACTCGAGCACGGATTTGCCTAATCAACTCCATGGTCTCTTCCTTGGTAACATTACGACGCATAGCCGTCAATACAGAATTAGATATATGTTGAAGGGCTATATCCAGATATTTACAGACATTGTCTTTCTCCTTCATCACGTCTAATAAATCCAAAGGGAATTGATTTGGATAAGCATAGTGCAGTCTTATCCATTTTACGCCCGGAATATCCGCAATATCACGAATCAAATCTGCAATATGTCGCTTACCATCTATATCTACGCCATAATAAGTAAGTTCCTGTGCTATCACTTGAAACTCCTTGACTCCGGAAGCCACCATCGACCTTACTTCTTCTAAAATCTCTTGCTTAGGCCTTGAAACATGCCTGCCTGTAATAATAGGAATCGCACAATAAGCACAATGACGGTCACAGCCCTCGGCTATTTTGAGATAGGCATAGTGGCGTGGGGTCGTCAAATGACGAAGTCCATTACATGAGGGAATATCGGCCTTCCCTAAATCCGTCAACAATTGTTTATAATTAAACTTGCCATAGAATCTATCTACTTCGGGTATCTCTTTTTCCAATTCATCCTTATATCGTTGCGAGAGGCAGCCCATTACAAAAAGCTTATTGATTTTACCTTCGTTTTTAGCGTTCACGAACTCAAGAATGGTGTTGATGCTCTCCTCTTTTGCCGACTCTATAAAACCACAAGTATTGACAACAACGATTTCGCCTTGTGGTCTTTTGCTATCATGCGTACAATAAAATCCATTGGCTTCAAACTGTTTCATAAGGAGTTCGCTGTCAACAAGGTTCTTCGAACACCCCATGGTAATAATATCTATTTGATTCTTCTTCATCAGCCTCCTTATTTCTTAAACAAAGAATCAACAAATTCATTTCTATTGAATAATTGCAAATCTTCAAGCTTCTCGCCAAGTCCGATATACTTTACGGGAACTTTCAATTGATCGCTAATACCAATTACCACACCACCTTTGGCTGTACCATCCAGTTTGGTTATAGCCAAACTGGTAATATTTGTCACTGCCGAAAATTGCTTTGCCTGCTCAAAAGCATTCTGTCCGGTACTCCCGTCCAACACCAAAAGAACTTCATTCGGCGCAGAGGGAATTACTTTCTTCATAACATCCTTAATCTTTTTCAGCTCGTTCATCAAACCTATCTTGTTATGCAATCTGCCCGCAGTGTCAATTAAAACAACATCCGCGTGATTTGCCTTGGCACTTTGCAAGGTATCGAAAGCTACGGAAGCGGGATCAGCCCCCATCTGCTGCTTCACGACAGGCACCCCTACTCGCTCGCCCCAAATACTTATTTGATCAACGGCTGCGGCCCGAAAGGTATCAGCGGCACCTAAATATACTTGCTTGCCTGCTTGTTTAAACTGGTGTGCCAATTTTCCGATAGTCGTCGTTTTACCGACACCATTCACGCCTACGACCAAGATTACATAAGGTTCACCTGTATTGGGTAAATCCCAGTTGTCATTATCTTCCGAATTGTTTTCAGCCAGCAAAGCGACTATTTCTTCCCTTAAAATATTATTAAGCTCCGAAGTAGATACATACTTATCCTTTGCAACACGGGCCTCAATTCGTTCTATCACTTTCAAAGTCGTATCAACTCCGACATCACTGGTAATTAGGACCTCTTCAAGATTATCTAACACATCATCATCAACCTTCGACTTTCCCGCAATGGCACGAGACAGTTTGTCGAAAACGCTCTGCTTGGTTTTCTCCAGCCCTTGGTCCAAAGTTTCTTTCTTTTTTTTATTAAATAATCCGAATATTCCCATTATTGATTTTATTAGAATTTTGTATTAAATCATTGAATCTTATTATTTTGCAAAGATAGTAAAACTTTTCGAATTGTTCAAAAAAAGGCGAACCTCATAGGGCTCACCTTTATTGATTAGAAAGAAAAGAATCATCAATTATTCACACTACCACCCACAATATCAAGCAACTCACTTGTTATCGCTTGCTGGCGGCTCTTGTTATATTGTAAATTCAGCATGCGCAGCAACTCATCGGCATTATCTGTCGCCGTTTGCATGGCAACCATGCGGGCGGCATGCTCACTGGCGTTACTGTCAAGCAGAGCTGTAAAAACTTGCAGATTTAATTCTTTGGGAATCAATGAATTCAATACTGCATCCAAGTCGGGTTCCACAATAAAATTATCATTAATGGCATGAGCCGTCACAGACGCAGGACCGGCCTCGCCAGCCTTACGTTTACGCAAATACTCCTGCGCTTTGGCTGTCGCGACATTACTCGAGAGATCTCTGTCGTTTTCACGTCCGATGCTTTCTGTAGAAAGATCTATTGGGAGGAATATCTTGCGTGTCAAAATTTGACTGCCTGCTGACTTGAAGTGATGATAAATAAGTTCCACCTTATCTACTTCACTATCAACAAACTTCTCTCGCAATTCTTGAGAAATCAATGCACAGTCACCGGCATTAGGCTTGTCGGCCAATGCCAAGAAACTCCCGGCAACACGCAATCCTCGTTTATTGGCATACTCTTCAGCCTTATGCCCAATGGGATAAACGACAATATCCTCAACGCCCGCAGCCGTATATTCATCAATGGCAGTCTGCAACAACTTAAGCACATTATTATTAAAGCCACCACACAACGAACTATTGCTGGTAAAAACCACAAGTGCCACGTGCCTAACTTTCCGCTTCACCTCAAACTCATTCTGAATTTCAGGTACTGTCACGAGGAAAGACTTCAAGATATGCTCCAATAAATTCTCATAAGGCAACATGTTCTGTATCGCAGTTTGGGCATGATGCAATTTACTCGAAGCCACCATTTTCATGGCGCTCGTAATCTTACGAGTGTTGTTTACAGAAGCTATACGCGTCTTAATTTCTTTTAATGACGGCATAATCTATCGCATTTATTGATTATTTCTTATACTGCCCCGCAACATTAGCCATAGTTGCCTCAATGGCTTTCACTGCGTCATCGGTCAATTGACCTTCAGCCAAACTATCGATAACATCACCATGAGACGAGCGCATAGCATCTAAAAACATACTTTGACAATCGCGGACACTCTCTACGGGAACGTCATGCATCAATCCGTGCACGCCACAATAAAGAATGGCAATTTGTTCACCTACAGGCATGGGCCTGTATTGGGGCTGGATGAGTAACTGGTTGTTTTTTCTACCTCGGTCCAAGGTCATTGCCGTTACGGCATCCATGTCGCTTGAAAATTTAGAGAATGCTTCCAATTCACGGTACTGCGCCATATCCAGTTTCAACGTACCGGCCACTTTCTTCATACTCTTAATTTGTGCGGAACCACCTACACGAGAAACGGAGATGCCCACGTTAATGGCCGGGCGGAAGCCTTGGTTAAACAGATTTGTCTCCAAATAAATCTGACCATCAGTAATTGAAATTACATTCGTTGGGATATAGGCAGAAACGTCGCCGGCTTGCGTCTCTATGATTGGCAAAGCTGTCAACGAACCACCACCACGCACATGTCCTTTCATACATGCCGGCAAATCATTCATCTGTTCGGCAATTTCCTGCTGGTTATTGATACGTGCCGCACGTTCCAGCAAGCGAGAGTGTAGATAGAATACGTCACCGGGATAAGCCTCACGCCCCGAAGGCCGACGCAGAATCAACGACACCTCACGATAGGCGACGGCCTGCTTTGACAAGTCGTCATAGACGACAAGGGCGCTATAGCCCCGATCACGGAAATACTCACCAATAGCCGCTCCGGCAAAAGGTGCGTAATATTGCATGGCCGCCGGGTCGGCAGCCGTAGCACTCACGATAATCGAATAAGGTAGGGCGCCATGCTCCTTCAATGTCTGCACTAAGGCTGAAACCGTCGAGGCCTTCTGGCCGATAGCTACATAAATGCAATACACCGGTTTACCTGCTTCGAAGAAGCTCTTCTGGTTGATGATGGTGTCAACGGCTATCGCCGTCTTACCTGTTTGGCGGTCACCGATAATAAGTTCACGCTGTCCTCGGCCAATAGGAATCATGGAGTCCACTGCCTTCAAGCCGGTTTGCAAAGGTTCTTTCACCGGTTGACGATAGATAACTCCCGGAGCCTTACGATCCAACGGCATTTCAAAAGAATCCGCCAAATCGATATCGCCCAATCCATCTATGGGCTGTCCCAAAGGATTGACAACACGTCCAAGAAAATTGTCGTTCACCCGTATTGAGGCAATACGATGTGTACGTTTTACCGTCTGCCCCTCCTTAATGCCAGCTGTCGGGCCAAGAAGCACGCAACCGATATTGTCTTCCTCCAAGTTCATCACGATAGCCATCGTACCGTTCTCAAATTCAAGCAACTCACTCGCCTCAACATTACGGAGACCATAGATACGGGCGACACCATCCGCTACGGTAAGCACGGTACCGACTTCATCAAACTGTTCACCGCTGTTAATGTTCTGGAGCTCATTGAGAAGAACCTCAGACACCTCACTTGGTTTAATTTTATCTGACATCTTATTATTAATATTCTATTAACAAACAACTATTTCTTAAGTTCTGCCATAATCTTGCGGAGCTTACTTTTGACGCTGGCATCCATACGGTATGTATCATATTCAAGGATAAAACCACCAATGATACCTTTATCAATCTCCGTGTTGAATTCTACAGAACCTTTTGTCTTATTCTCTACCAACTGCTTCATCCTGCGTTCCATATCTTGGCTGACGACAGTGGCTGTAATAAGTTTACCGCGAGTGATATTCTTATATTTCCTGTAAAGAGTTATATACGATGCAGCCATGAATTGCAAGGCATTTTCCCTATCCTCTTTCAAAACAAGGGCAATAAACTTTTTTGTAAGCGAGCTTACCCCAGGTCCGCAGGCAATCTCCAAGAGGGCCTGCTTTTTATCTTTCATGAGCATAGGATTGTCTATCGTAAATCTCAGTTCAGGCACCTCGAAGAAACTCTGAGACAGGATTTGCATATCTCTGTAAAGCTCATCTTCCTGCCTGTCGGTCAACCCGGCTTTCAATAAGGCACGGGCATATCGAACTGATATTACACCTAAATCCATAAACTACAAATACTATGCTTTACTTTCGTTTTGCGAAACATCATCCAGCAGTCGATCTATCAATGCCATCTGAGCCTTGTCGCTTGACAAGTTCTCAGAAAGGACTTTCTCGGCTATCTGAACACTGAGTTCAACCACCTGAGCGCGGATTTCTCGTATAGCACTTTGCTTCTCCATTTCTATTTGCTTCTTAGCTTCAGAAATGATTCTGGCACTCTCTTCCTGTGCTTTTTCCTGTGCCTGTCCCACGATGGAGTCTCGAGTAGTAGCCGCCTCTTTCATTATTTTAGCCTGCTGCTCCCGTGCTTCCTGCAGGAGAGCTTCGCCTTCCTGTTTAATATGCGCTAACCGCTCTGAAGCCTCATGTGCCTTGCTCAAGCTCCCGTCTATATATTCCTTTCTTTCATCAACCATCTTGATGATTACGGGGAAGCCGAAGCGAGTCAGACAGAATAAGACCACCAGAAACGCGATAAGCATCCAAAAAAGGAGACCGAAATCAGGCGTCAATATTGATGGCAAATTCTCCATTCGAATAGATTTCTATTTTTTACTTAATGATAAATGCGCAAGCTGCAATGGCGAACAAGGCACAGCCTTCTATGAAAGCGGATGTCAAAATCATATTCGACATAATCTTGTTTGAAGCTTCAGGCTGACGGGCAATCGCGTCCATGGCACTACTACCAATCTTACCGATACCTAAACCTGCACCAATTGTTGCGATACCTGCACCAAGGCTGCTGCCCAGCTGAGCCAGACCTGTAGCAGCCAATAAAGTTGAAATCATCATAATTTTACATTTTATTTGTTATTAATATTTTTATTATTTCAGTTATTATTCTTCTAATACCAAGCTATTATAAACATCCAACATCTATCACCTACCCTTCGTGCTCCTGGTGTGCCAAGCCAATAAATACGGCACTCAACAGTGTAAACACATAAGCCTGTACAAAGGCCACCAAAAGCTCCAAGCAATTCATAAACAACAGCATGATAATACTAAACGCGTTGAGACCGAGCCCGAAGCCAACACCCATAGACCATCCTAAGAAAATTACACAGGTGAAACTCAAGATAACCGCATGCCCTGCCATCATGTTGGCAAAGAGACGAATCATAAGCGCGAATGGCTTTGTAAATACGCCGAATAATTCGATAACAGGCATGAGAGGAACGGGAGCCTTCAAAAGCACGGGCACATTCGGCCAAAATATATCTTTCCAATATTCCTTATTACCAAAAAGATTTATGGCAATCATTGAGCATACCGCCAAAAACAGGGTTATGTTGATGTTTCCCGTCACATTGGCGCCCCCGGGAAATATAGGGATAAGTCCGATGAGATTGGCTGTGAGGATAAAGAAAAAGACCGTAAGCAAATAGGGAGCAAAACGCTTATAGTGCTTCTCGCCTATTGATGATTTAACAACCTCATCATTAATCGTCATCACGATCATCTCCATCGCCCCGACAAAGCCACGGGGAGCCGCGCTCTTCTCATCCTTATTTTTATACCAACGGGTACAATAGCCAAAGATACCCAATAAAACAAAGACGACTATCCAAATTTGAGCTACGGTCTTTGTGATACTAAGGTCAAGTGGTCGTGTCGTTGTCCCGTCCGGCATTTTTTCGTAGATTTTACCATGATGCGCGCCGTCAAAGAAGAAATTTTTGGGTAGCGTTTCCGGCATACAGAAAGTCCAACTTCCCGTTGCAGAACTCCTCACGATAATCGGCAACGGAATACTGATCGTTTTTCCTTCATAGGTTGCGATATGCCACTCATAATCATCCGACAAGTGCCCCAACACGATTTCCGATATATTTAGTTCTCCTTCCACGCCATGATGAGCTGCCATGGATTGTAAAGGCAGTAACATCAAAGACAATAAAATCGATAAGAAAAGTATGGATCTTATTTGTTTCATCTTATCATTAATTTCATTTGTTGAGGTGTTTAATGTTTATTCCGTAAATGGGAAAAGAAGATCGAATGGTGCATCAGTATAACCAAGTAATAAGGAGCAAAAGACAATAAAAATGCGACCATCCCGGCATGATCGGAAACCAAGTAATAGATAAACAGTAACAGCAAAGCTAACAGGAATCTAAAACCGGAGACTGCCATAAAGAAGGTTGCCCTTGTATTGTCTGCCTTATCTTCTATCCTTTGCCACATACATGCGTCGCCTATCTCTACGACGAGAGCAAAACACATACTGACAAGGATGGGAGTTAATCGCAATTCGGCATTAAATAATTGATAAGCAAGTAACTCCAGCAAAAACAGTCCAAAGACAAGTTCCAATGTCTGTTTGAGATATTTTCTACTTACTGATTTTAATCCGGCCATCATTCCACCAAATACTTCCTACAATTCTACACACAAACGAACCTCATTCTTTTGAACCTCGACAAATCCTCCCAGAATTTCTAACCGAGACTCATCCGTACCGGAAAGCTTGCAAGCTACCGTACCTTTTTCCAAAGAAGAAATGATAGGCGCGTGATTCTCCAATATTTCAAACTCACCCAAGGAGCCGGGGACCACAACACTTTTCACTTTTCCGGTAAAAAGGATTCTCTCGGGAGACACGATTTTCAACTGTAACATAAACGCTTATTTAAAAGTTTGATTCGTATAAAACCTTATAAGCGCTTAAGCACTGGCAGCGGCAAGCAGCTTTTTGGCCTTCTCTTTTGCGTCTTCAATCGTTCCCACGTTGATGAATGCCTGTTCTGGCAGGTCATCCACTTCGCCGTCGAGAATCGCGTTAAAGCCCTTGATTGTTTCTTCGATGGGCACCATCACGCCTTTCAAGCCTGTAAATTGTTCTGCTACCGTAAATGGTTGTGAGAGGAAACGCTGTACACGACGTGCACGGTTTACGGTCAATTTATCTTCGTCAGAAAGTTCATCCATCCCCAAGATGGCTATGATATCTTGGAGTTCATTATAACGCTGCAGCAATTGCTTTACACGCTGCGCGCAGTCATAGTGAGCCTTGCCAACAATAAGCGGATCCAATATTCTGGAAGTGCTGCCCAACGGGTCTACAGCCGGATAGATACCCAACTCGGCTATCTTACGAGAGAGTTCGGTTGTCGCGTCCAAATGCGAGAACGTCGTCGCAGGAGCAGGGTCGGTCAAGTCGTCCGCAGGTACATACACTGCCTGAACAGATGTAATAGAACCATTCTTGGTCGAAGTGATACGCTCTTGCATGACACCCATTTCGCTGGCCAATGTCGGCTGATACCCTACAGCTGACGGCATACGGCCCAACAATGCCGAAACCTCAGAACCGGCCTGTGTGAAACGGAAAATGTTATCAATAAAGAACATGATGTCGGCCGGTTCTCCGTTCTTGCCCCCATGGTCACGAAATTCCTCTGCCACCGTGAGTCCGGACAACGCTACCGAAGCACGTGCTCCGGGCGGTTCGTTCATCTGACCGTAAACCAAAGTAGCCTGACTTTCCGCCAGCTCTTTTTTATCCACAAGCGATAAGTCCCACTTATCTTCTTCCATGGCTTTTCTGAAAGCGTCACCATATTTGATAACGCCACTTTCCAGCATGTCACGCAACAAATCGTTACCTTCACGAGTACGTTCGCCCACGCCCGCAAAGACAGAGTAGCCGTTATGCCCCTTGGCAATATTATTGATCAGCTCCATAATGAGCACGGTCTTTCCTACTCCCGCGCCACCAAACAAGCCAATTTTACCACCTTTCATGTAAGGCTCCAGCAGGTCAATGACCTTGATACCGGTTGCCAACATCTCTTTACGTGTTGAGAGTTGATCGAATGACGGAGCTTCACGGTGAATGGGATAAGAGCCTTTCATATCCAATTCTTCCATGCCGTCGATTGGTTTACCGATGACATTCATCATTCGACCCTTGATTTGCTCGCCGGCAGGCATGGTGATAGGGCTGCCCGTAGTCATGACTTCCAGACCTCTTTGCAGACCGTCCGTATTGTCCATAGCCACACACCGCACCGTATCTTCGCCTATATGCTGTTGCACCTCAATGACAAGTTCACTGTCATCAGGTCGTTTTACTTTTAAAGCTTCATAAATTTTTGGCAATACCTTCTCCGCGTCTTGGCCTTCCGTATTGAAATAAACATCAATCACAGGACCGATAATCTGTGAGATATGCCCGATAATTTGCGACATAAGCTATTAATTTTAATGTTAACTTTCGAAAATAATAGTATAGCAAAAGTAAAAATAAATGTCGAATCCCACAAAACAATTGGGAACTTTAGACAAATTATTGATTACTTTAATACCTTTTAATATTATATACTCAACTCGTCAAGCACCTTTATCAGCTTCCTGTCAAAAGGCTTATCACTGCGGATAGCTTCACTCAATGGCACGTAAACCACCTCGTTGTTTCTCACGCCTACCATGATGTTACGCTGTCCTTGCAGAATAGCCTCTATGGCACCTACACCCGTACGGCTGGCCAGAATGCGGTCACGGGCCGTCGGGCGCCCGCCACGCTGCAAATGTCCCAAAATAGAAACACGTACGTCGTATTCGGGAAATTCTTTCTTCACACGATCTGCATAATAAAGAGCGCCACATTTAGGACTTTCGCTGACAATCACGATACAACTCTTCTTACTCTTACGGATTCCCCGCTCCATAAACTGGGCCAACTGGTCTACATCCGTACTGTCCTCGGGAATAATCGCGGCTTCCGCGCCTGATGCGATGGCGGAGTTTTGGGCAAGAAAGCCCGCGTCACGCCCCATCACTTCAACAAAGAAAATGCGCTCGTGGCTCTGCGCTGTGTCACGAATACGGTCTACGCATTCCACGATTGTATTCATCGTCGTGTCATAACCGATCGTATTATCCGTTCCGTAGAGGTCGTTGTCAATAGTTCCCGGCAAACCGATACAGCAGATATCATACTCGCGGGCAAACTCCATGGCACCGGTCAGCGAACCGTTACCACCAATCACGACCAAAGCATCGATTTCCTGCTTTTGAATGTTCTCAAAAGCCTTCTGCCGCCCCTCGGGCGTCATGAAGTCCTTACTGCGTGCCGTCTTCAACATCGTACCGCCGGTACCGATAATTCCGCTGACGTTTTCTGTCGTAAAGGATTTAATTTCATTATTGATTAATCCGTCATAACCTCTATAGATGGCCTTTATGTGAAAGCCATTGTAAATTCCTGCACGCGTCACGGCCCTAATGGCGGCATTCATTCCGGGAGCGTCACCTCCCGATGTCAGAATCCCTATCGTTTTTATCTTTACCATAATATATAAACCTTATTTCCTTACCCTTTCATCAGGCAGATGGAACTGATAGCGACGTTCAAACACCTCTTTCACCTTATTGATTTCCAAGAATGTAGTGCCGCCACCTTCTCCAAGACTACCGCTCAGATACGCGATCTTATCCGTCAACTCTATATATCCCTTCTGCCGCAGCATACGCAATGCGGCAAAAAACATATACTGTGAAGACACATGCTCTTTCTGGTAAATTGGAATCACGCCGTAACTCAAGTTCAACCAGCGTTGTGTCTTCTCTTTATAGCAGATGGCCAACACCGGAACAGGACCGCGGAAAGCGGCCAGATTGCGGGCCGTCTGCCCCGTCTCGCTGTCTGTGATGATACCGGCCACACCCATTTTCTGAGTTGCTTCTATGGCCGCGTGCGCCAAAAACTCTTTCTGATCGCAATCGGGAGATATCGGTATGGCGATATCGTTCTCTCGCGCCTTGTCTTTCTCGGCCTCTTCCGCTATCCGTGCCATGGTCTGCACAGCCTCCAGCGGATACTTGCCACTGGCGGTCTCGCCACTCAACATCAACGCGTCGGTTCGATAATAAATGGCATTGGCGATATCTGTTACTTCCGCACGGGTAGGTCTGGGATTGTTAATCATCGTATGAAGCATTTGCGTAGCCACGATGACGGGTCGCTTCTTCAATACGCATTTCCGGATAATCTGGCGCTGAATGCCGGGGATCGTCTCTATGGGCACCTCGATACCCAAATCCCCGCGCGCGATCATGATTCCGTAGCAGGCATCGATAATTTCATCTATATTGTCTACTCCTTCCTGATTCTCTATCTTTGAAATTATCTTAATATCACTTCCATGCGTGTCCAATATATCTTGAACGGCCTTCACGTCTGTCGCGTTTCTTACAAACGAGTGAGCGATGAAATCGACATCCAGTTCTATCGCCAACAGAATATTCCTTTTATCTTTTTCCGTAAGTGTAGGAAGATCAATATGTTCTCCGGGCACATTCACACTTTTATGCGCTCCCAGCATTCCGTCGTTCTTAACCTTGGCTATCAGCATGGGGCCTTCATTTTCCATCACCTCCATATCCAGTTCGCCGTCGTCAAAGAGCAGGTGGTCACCCACTTTCACGTCCTTGCAGATATCTACATAAGAAACATTGATTATGTCGTGTGAAGTTTCCATTTCAGGACGACCGAATATCTTCACGACGTCGCCTATAGAATAATGTATAGGCGCGGCCACTCCCGTAGTCCTCACTTCAGGCCCCTTGGTATCAATCATGATACCGATATGTGGAGATACGGCCCGAACATTCGCCACAATCAGCCTGATTCCGTCGGGAGTGGCATGAGCCGTGTTGATTCTTACAACGTTCATTCCCGCAAAGAACAGTTTACGGATAAATTCCTGATCACATCGGCGGTCACTAATCGAAGCTACGATCTTGGTTTGTTTCATACGAAAACTCTATCTTTTATCTTTTGCAAAGATACAAAATTAATCATACTTCATTCTTTTTTAAAAGATAAAATATTGAAATTACAACCGCCAAGATGGCTGAGGAGAGACCAAACACGTTATTTTTCAGACGACAATGTAGGCCATCGCAAGTTAAACCTACCCAACATCGTTTTCCATGTCGCGTCATTCACGCCGGGCGCATACTCCCAACGCTTCTCCATACAATTTTGTTGCATCCGCGCACGTAGGTCTTCATCTTGACAAAGGCGTACCAACTCGTTGCCAAACATGGCCCAATTATTTTTCTCCACGCATATTCCCGCGGCGTGTTCGCCCTCGCCTATCATCGCGGCTACCCCCTGACAACAATTAAAAGCCACCGGAACGACGCCATTGTTCTGCGCTTCCTCTATTGCCAATGGCCATCCTTCGTAAGAAGAGGGCAAGCACAATACGGCCGCGTCATCATACACTTTTTGGGTGTTGGCGGTATATCCCATCAACTTCACGCGTGGAATGCAATACTTATCAATACGGTTTTGCAACATATTCTCCACCCTGCCCGTGCCATGGAAACGCAGTTCCCAATCGGGTAACCGGGGCGCAACGCGACGCCAAAGATTTAACAAAAGGTCCACTTGCTTATCGGCCAGACTCAAACGACCAACAAAAACAATCTGCTTTTTCTTTTCTATCTTTGCTTCTCCGTTAATGGGTAAAGTGTTGATAAATGAATAAATACGGGATTGTTCCTCTGAATCGAGCGCAAAAAGTCGTATCCATTCCTGCCTGTAACATTCGTGCAGCACGATAAGTCCATTGACACTACGGAAACAACGCAGGTAAACCTCACGCAGTTGCTTTATCGCCCTGCCGCGCTGAAATAAATATTTAGGACGCCACAGCAAATTAACCTCTATCCATCGTCCCACAGACATACGCGCTCGGGCAGCTTTTCCGGCTACTTTATTAATGATTTCCCACATCGGAGGCAGGTGCTGCCAATACACATAATGGCAACGTGGTGTTTGCTGACGCAACATGGCAGGCACAACCACATACTTGGTTTCGGCGTTAATAAACAAGATACGAATATCTCTTCGGTTTATCTCGTCGCTCAGCAATGCTACATTCTCGTCAGAAAAGCAATCATAACTCATCACGTCATGAGGAAGTGTGATGATTTCACCACAAGGAAGCCTGTTCTTTTCTGCTTTGTCGACTTCCGAAACAAAAAAGGTTGAGGTTACTCCACGCTTATCAAAAAAGTCTGCGGAACGTAATGAGACCATCTCTGCTCCTCCATCAAAAAGTCGTTCCTGCAAAAAGCCAACATGCAACAAATCTTCTTTTTCGCTTCCTTCTACATTTACATCTTGCTGAATATCACATTTCATACTTTCATTTATTACGTTTTGATTCTCTTATTTGCCGACCCAATAAGTATTTTTAAAGACAAAAACACTTCAACGTGGCCTGGGAACACAATTACTGTTTCACTTTACACCGTGATATTAGGCAAAGATAATAATAAAATTAATGTATTGGCCACCAAACTGTAATAATCGACAAAATCCTCATCATAGTTTTTGTTTGCCAAATATGATTTATGTTGCAAATATAGTTGTTATATTTAGCAATTTAAATAACATCAAAAGAAACGATTCTATCAATTTTGTAAATACCATTTTCAATACGAATTTCCAACAATATAAGAACAGTCTCTTTTACAGGCTTATGATTTATATCACTGTCAAGAATTTGATATGACACCTTATATCTCTTATTGTTTATTTTGCATATACAAAGAGACTTTTTTAATTATATCGAGATCTTCAGAGCTAACCAACCCCATAAAATCATCCCATCCTCTACCATTTATACGAATATTTTTAATATATTCTCGAAAAAACGACTTAGTACAATATTTTTGTACTAAAGAATCTTGTGTATGATACATCTCCTCATCGTTTTTATACAGATAAGAGGAATTATATTCTACATAGAACGTTCGCAACCTATCTTCTATGCCTTCGACATTTTGTGCTTTTACACAATAAGAAGAACTCAATAGAATCAGAAATAACAAAAATTGCTTTACCATCTGAATATTGAAAAATTATTATGTTGTTTATATTGAGGATTGGAGCCAGATTTCTTTCATTCCGTTCTCATCCATAACGGAGAGCGATCTCTACAGATCAGGATTTGTAAGGTCTGTAACATCATCTATCTTATAGCCACTTTTTTCTTTTGTCAACTTCACGCAGAGGACAATGTTATATACTTTCATTTTACCTCTTGGATCTTCCATATTCGTAACATAAGAAACATGATATACATTATCTGATATTTTCTTGATTCTCATGGTTGTGAGTGAGTTTTTGTCCATCGTCCAATCTGTCGTTATAAAATCATGATCCAGTCCTATTCTTCGTTGTTCCGCAAGCAATTCTTTCTTGAACTTCATTGAACAATACTGTCTGTATAACGCAGCAAGTCCGGTTTTTACTTTATGGGGATCGTATTCATATCTCCAAATACTATCATTCTTGGCATACATCGCTTTGATGAGCAGAACTTTTTTTTCTTCTTGGCTGCTAAAAGAAAGAACAGTAAGAGAGAAAAATGTAAAACAAAACAAGAAAAACGTTTTCATATTCATATTATTATTTGATAAAAGTTATAGCGGTTGAAACTTTGGCTATTGTCAGGCAACTGCACATAGTTATCGGGGCTGAAGAAGCGACCGAGAACCGGATCATACAAGCGACCATTCATGTTGTAATAACTTGGTAAGTCCCTGAAAATGTTATTTATTCTCTGAGATTTAGTAATTATAATTTTATTTGGGATTATAGACTTCTATAATGTTATTGTTGTTTTGTAATTCATCATCTGCAATTACTTCTTTTATGTCATAAAGTTTGTGTTTGCATATATCACCCCATCCCCATTTTCTTGCAATGCTTAATTTAATTATGAATAAGTATCCTGTATGATTATGATTAAATAATGACGAATATGTTGTTCTGCCAATCGAGTCTGGCAAAATGAGATTTCCATGAATATTCAAATGCCCGGACTCGTTAATACTGGTAAAACTTGAAATTGCTGTATCAGTACTGGCTTCTAAAAAAGCATCTACACTATCAATGCTGTTGTATAAGGATCTACCAATAAGCAATGTGTCTCGGGTGCAATTTTTAACTCTTATGGAATGTACCGTATCAAATACGTGGATACAAGATGACAGCATCTGGCTAATTAACAATGTGGATACAAATGATATTTGTGAAACTACCTTTATTTTTAACATAAGTAAATCGATTTAATAGTAAAAAATAGTAGCACAATAAGTGTTTTAAAGACAAAAACACTTCAACGTGGCTTGGGGAACAGCATTACTGTTTCACTTTACATCGTGACATCAAGCAAAGATAATAATAAAAATACGAGTAAAGACCGGTTCGGGCTAAGTTTTTCTAAAATAACTCCGTCTGTCTTGTTTTTTCGACATGTACGGGCAACAGCATCCCATCGTGCCTTTTCCACTCTTGGCAAATCCGTCGAAGGCCTTGTTGAAATACCGTCGTACATTGTGACATACAGGGAGCATAATTCATCACGTTCCACATTGGCAGTCAAGCATTAAACGCGGCTAATTTTAGAAATACTTACTCCGAACCGGCATAGTAATAAGGAAACACTTTGTTGACAATCCAATCATCAATAAAGAATATACCGAATCGCAAGCTAATTAGACTCTATAGAAGTTTCGGATGAACCCATGGAAAATGCGATGAACTTTTTTTGACAAAGAGGTCGAAAAAAGTACGCATTTTCAGAAAAGAAAAAGAAGTGGGACAAAAAAAACGGCAGGAAAATGAAATTTGGGCTATCTACTGATTATCAAGTAGTTAACAAACACAAACGCGATAAATGGAGCCATATACTTTGCAATAGCTATGCTTTTAGACTGTAAAAGGGCTGCTTTTAGCGACCAAAAGCAACTCTTTTGTGTGATGAAAGGACTGATATAGCCCGCTAAAAGCACTACTTTGAAGATGAAAATACAGAAAAACGGGGATGACGAGAACAAAAAACGAACGGAAAAGAGTTAAAAGAGACACATTCCGGCGCTAAATGAAGAGAAATCAGAGTCTGTTTTTTATGAGCAAAAATTTACAATGTCGATAAGTGGACGAGTTAATTCGCCTACTTGCCCACATTGTAAATTCATTCATAACGCTTCACACTGCTTGAGCCACAGGTCGCTGACAGCGTCGCTGGGCATACGCCAGTCACCACGGGGGCTCAAGCTCACGCTACTGATCTTGGGACCGTCGGGCAGACAAGAGCGCTTGAACTGCTGACTGAAGAAGCGGCGGTAGAATGTGGTGAGCCAATGCTTGACGGTGGCGGCATCGTGTTTTCCGGCGAAGGCGTGGCACGCCAGCATGTGAATCTTACGAGGACTGAAACCATAGCAAAGCACGTAGAAGAGGAAGAAATCGTGCAACTCATACGGTCCGACAAGGTCTTCCGTCTTCTGTTGTATATGTCCCTCGGCGTCGGCCGGTACTAACTCGGGACTGATGGGCGTGTCTACAATGTCACGCAAAATCGCCGCGGCATCTCCTTGCAACCAGGACGTGGCCGCATGCTTCACCAAACACAGAACAAGCGTCTTGGGAATACCCGCATTGACGCCATACATACTCATGTGGTCGCCGTTATAGGTGGCCCAGCCCAAGGCCAGTTCAGACAAGTCGCCCGTACCAACGACGAAGCCACCCAGCTCGTTAGCGAGATCCATCAGAATCTGTGTACGCTCACGGGCCTGCGCGTTCTCATACGTCGCGTCGTGTTTGGCGATATCGTGACCGATATCCTCAAAGTGTTGAACGACGCTCTTGGCGATATTGATTTCCTTAACGGTCACCCCGAGGTCGGCCATCAGCCGCAGGGCATTGTGGTAAGTGCGGTCGGTCGTACCGAAGCCGGGCATGGTAACCCCTACGATACCCTTGCGGTCGTAACCCAGCTTGTCGAAAGCACGCACACAGGCCAACAAGGCCAAGGTGCTGTCGAGCCCCCCACTGACACCCAAAACGACCTTTTGCGTTTGGGTATGAAGCATGCGCTTGACAAGCCCCATCGATTGAATACCGAAAATGGTTTCGCAAACGTCTTGCATATCGCTGTCAACCGGAAGGAAAGGCATAGGAGAGATGTGACGGTCGAGTGCGAATGGCATGGAGTCAACCGCCAGGCAGTCGATAATCACTCCTTCGGTAAGCGCTTCATTGGCGTCGGGACGCTGCGCGTTGACAAAGGTGGTGTTCATTCTGCGATTAGACCGAAGGCTCTCTATATCCACCTGAGCGACAACCATTTGGCTGTCGAGCATGAAACGTTTGCTTTCAGCCAGCAGCGACCCGTTCTCGTAAATCAAGGCACTACCCGCATAAACCACATCCTGCGTACTCTCGCCAAAGCCGCAACTGCTATAGACATAGCCCGTGGCCGTTCGTGCGCTCTGCTGAGCCACCAGACTCTTCAGATAGTTGTGCTTACCTATCAGCTCGTCGCTGGCAGACAGGTTGAAGATAAGATCGGCGCCGGCCAGGGCCAATACGTTACTGGGAGGCGTAGGTCCCCACACGTCTTCGCAGATTTCGACGCCAAAGAGGGCTCCTCCCGACGTGTGGAACAACTGAGGACGGGAAGTCACCATAACTCGATTGCCCGCATAACGGATTTCGCGCGGACGCAGGTCTTGGGCCGAGGCGAACCAACGCTTCTCATAAAACTCACTGTAATTGGGCAGATAAACCTTGGGAACCAGCCCGAGAAGTTTGCCACGCTGGATAACGGCCGCACAATTCAGCAATAAATCGCCCACCACAACCGGCAAACCGACAATAGAGATGACATTCAGCTGACGGGAATGGTCGAGTAGAGCTACCATCGCGTGCTCGCAAGCGTCGATGAGAACTTGCTGGCGAAAGAGGTCTTGACAAGTGTAGGCCGTGATACACAACTCCGGAAAAACGATAATCTCTACACCTGCATCCTCGGCCTGTCCCATCAGGGTCTCTATCTGCTGCCTATTATACTCGCAATCGGCGACGCGAACAGCCGGCACTGCACTGGCGACTTTAATAAATCCATATTCCATGATAAGACAGATATTAAATTATTTAATGGTTACTTGTGTGGCGCCATATCCATATTCCTGGAAAGAGGCGTCCTGATAAGCATATTGCTTGTAACGATAATGAAGTTCATTGATGATGGCATGGCGCAAAACTCCCTCGCCCTTGCCATGAATGAAAACGATTTTCCGGCCTTTCTTGCCGGCATACTCTGCCAACGTATCTCTGAAGGTCTTCATCTGATAGTTCAGAATATCGATAGGCTGCATGCCCGCCGTAGAGTCGAGCAAGGCCTCGGCATGCAAATCAACAACCACGATGTCGTCGTCGCCCCGTTTTTTCATGGCAAACGGGTTACCCTTCTTGCCAGGTTGCTCATAGCGGCGAACGTAAGAGTCCGCTTCAGTAACTGCCGATTGATCGGGCGCGTCGCTCGTATTGGGCGCGAACATTTGCTGCTTGAGACGTTTCGCGTCGATGACGAGCGGGCGGGCCGGCACGTCGTTGACCACTATATCGTAGAGCAATGCAGGCTGCTCAAAGAAATCATTGGCCTGAAAAGTATGCAACTTATAAAACTTGACGGGGTCGACGCGAAACCGGGCTTCGAGCAAGGGCTTGAGAATAAAACTCTTATCCGTCTTGTAAGCAATCAACTGCACGGCTACCTTACCCAATTCATTGAGCACATCGCGGCCAAACTCCTCAACGAAAAGTTTGGTATTGGGCTCGAGTTCGCCATGCGCACGAAGCGTCCAGCTGTTGCCCTCGGCCGCCATGTAGGTGTAATGGAAATAATAATTGCTATCATTGACGAGATAAGTTTCAAACCGGGTATCGGTAACCTCCTTTATATCGACAGGGACAAAGGCCAGATAGACCGAGAGCGCATTGCCCCCTTTGCGTTCCTGCACGGGTAGACGGAAAGCGACTTCACGATCGGAAGGATCGTCTTCGTCAGCTTCCTGTGCGATTTCGTCTGCCCCATCACGCAGCATGGCCTTCACGCTACGCTGATCGTGGCTCAACGCGGGAACATCACCCGGCTGCGATTTACCCAGCTTGTTCTCAACTATCCGTGCCGTACTGTAGTCGTCCGTGTCGACGACCACAACCTCGTTGATGGCTGTCGGAATCTGAAATCCGTCCTCATCCTCCACCAACACGATATTCTTTCCTTGGAAACCGGCTACCTTTCCCCCACCCGTTTCGCTAAGAAATCTTACTTGATCACCTATTTTCATATAAATATTTTAGTTTAGAATTTATGGAATGAGCAAAGAGCTGTCGCCATAACTCAGAAAACGAAAGTCATGGGACAAGGCGTAATCGTAGACCTTACGCCAGTCGCCTTTGACAAAAGCGCTGACCAAGAGAAGCAACGTGCTCTTGGGCTGGTGGAAATTGGTTATCAGCATTGTGACAATCTTATACTCGTAACCCGGCGCAATGATAATCCGGGTGCTGCTATGAAGGGCCTCAAGGCCATTGCGGTCGAGCCAATCCACAATATTCCGAATGGCACGGACGGGCCGGATGCCATCGACCATACGGCCATCACGCCCTCCTTCGTAAGGCTCCCACTGATTGACACGCAGTTCATCTTCCTGTGCTTGCGGGTGACGCTCCAGATAAACGCCTATGTAATAAAGGCTTTCAAGCGTGCGGACACTCGTTGTGCCCACAGCAATGGTGCGGCAGCCGTGCCGCAACAGCTTTTCCAAACTATGCCGATGAACGCAGATAAACTCCGTGTGCATCCGGTGTCCGTCAATTTCTTCAGACTTCACGGGCTTGAATGTTCCGGCACCGACATGCAAAGTGACTTCCTCACGGTCAATGCCACACCGGTCGAGCGCGGCCAAAACGTTATCGGTAAAATGCAGGCCGGCCGTAGGAGCGGCCACACTACCCTTGATTTTAGAGTAAACCGTCTGGTAAGTAACCTTGTCGCTCTCCTGCGTTGCACGGTTCAAATAAGGCGGAATAGGCAGCTCACCCACCGCCTCCAGTATCTCGGCAAAGCTCACCCGATCGTTGTTCCAAGTGAAATCGACCCAATAGTTGGTACCCAACTTGCTCCCCGGAGCCGCGTCTTTGTCCGCGTTGTGCCGGGCGCAGAGCGTCAACCGTTGACCTTTAATTTCGAATTCGCGCTTGAGTTGGCCCTCTTTCCACTTTTTCAGATTGCCTATCATGCAAAGCCATGAGCACTGCCCGGTGGTCTGAAACATCTGCTCATAATCCGTCGGGGCTGCCGGTTCCATCAGAAAGACCTCAATAAGGGCACCGGTTTCCTTACGGAAGTGCATCCTCGCCTGAATGACACGCGTGTTATTGAAGACCATCAAAGCTCCTTGGGGCAGGTACCGGGGCAGTCGGAAGAACAGGTCTTCGGAAATGTTGCCCCGATTATAAATCAACAACTTACTATGATCACGCTCCGCAATGGGAAATTTGGCAATGCGGTCGTCGGGCAAAGGATAATTAAAATCACGAATATGAATATGTTTTGTTTCCATATTGATACGCAAGAGAGAATAATGTATGATTAAAGCAGGATGAGTGATAAAAAGACAGAACTGAGAAACAAAAGGCTCAGCACCGTAAGAATAATATCAACATCGGTCAGATTGTATCCGGAAGAGGTGTATTGAGTAGAAACGTAAGTGGTATGGGGTGTCACCATCGTATAAAAATAAATATAAGTACGATAGGAAAAATAGCCGACAAAGCCACCAAACAAAATACCAACAAGGATATCGGAAGGATAATGCATACCCAGATACAAACGGGTGTAGCATGACGCAACGGCCCATAAGGCTAATCCAACGACAAGTCGCCAATCTCTAATGAGAAGACTAAAGAATGTTGCCATCGCGCAAATATTGGCAGCATGGGCAGAGAAAAAGCTAAAATTCTTGTCAAAAATCCCAGGAACCGTATCGACAATATACTTTAACGACAGATCATTGCAAGGACGTAGCCGACCGACGAGCGGTTTGACAATTCCATCGGTCACGCCGTCGGCGACAAGAATACACAAAACAGCTCCACCCAAAGCCAGCATTATTTGGGCCATCGTGTCGTTGTTCTTCACAATGACATAGAAAAAAGCCAGATAGAGAGGTATCCATAACCATCCGGATGTTAAGGTTGTCATAACCCCATCCATAAAAACAGAATCACTCCCATTCAGCGCTAAGAGCAGATCCTTGTCCCATCTCAAGACTGCAGACAGATCCAAATCGTATAATTTTAAATTTCTTCGATAGACTTTGCGGGAATCCAACCTTCCCGACCGTCACCAACCACTACCTGGCACCACCCCGGCATAGTCTTATCTTTCACTTCCACCCGTGTCCCCTCATGCAAAACAAACTCATCGGAAGAAGAGGCAACGGGCGTCTTCTTAACGAGCACAGAAGAACTGATGACAATCGCTCCCGTCCGGTTATCATATTGTTGCTTCTGTTGCCATGCAAACAGATTGGCAAGCAGGAACAAAACAACAAAGAATCCTGCTCCAAAGAACCCCAGTTTTCGAATTAAAGATGTGGAGCCAAACAGATATACCAGCAAAAGAACTAAAACGAGACATATTGAACAAATAGCCGTTGAAGCCCAATGGTCTACGCTCATATAGTTGACAACCGCCTTGTACCACGTGACAAAAAACATTTCGTCGGCAGGCACAATCTTATCGATCGTCTTGCTGCGGGCAAACTGAAGATTAAAACGGATGTCGCGGTTTCCCGGATCCAACAGCAAGGCGCGCTCGTAATTAAGAACTGCTTTGGTTATATTATCCGTGCGATAGTAGGCATTGCCAAGATTATAATACAGCTCACTACTTTCACCGGCTTTCAATAAACTTTCATAGTCCTTGATGGCCTGTTGGTAGTTGCCCTTTTTATACTCCGCGTCCGCATTCTGCTTGGTTACAGCCAAGGAGGAGGCAGATATTATCGTGGCAAACAGCAGGAAAAGTGGCCTTACAATTCCTTTATGGGAAGAACGTTTATGACGTCTCATCACTTCTTCGATATTCATAATGGCAGTCATGGCACTTTCGAACGTCCGACTCATATTACCGGTTGTGTCGCCGGGAGCATAGCGTTCAAATTCGCATTCATCCAGCGCATTGATAAATTTATGGATTGTATCCTCGTCAACTTTGTGTCGGACTAAATTCTCAGAGATATTATCACGCGACAACTGCTCTACGGGCATACCCAACTTATCACTTACATAGCCCCAC
The DNA here is from genome assembly GCF_017426725.1 of Prevotella illustrans. Lineage (GTDB taxonomy): Bacteria > Bacteroidota > Bacteroidia > Bacteroidales > Bacteroidaceae > Prevotella > Prevotella illustrans. The sequence continues at coordinate 109,763 of NZ_JAERMS010000005.1, forward strand.
AAAGCATGCAAGACTTCATCGTAGAATTCATTTTGCTTACCTGACAACATCAAGCCATTGGCCTTACGAAGCCTACGAGTCGCAATTTTGTTGGCTTTCTTTCCACGCATTTTCACGGTATCCGCATTATCGATGGCACGCTGTCGGAAAATAATCAGTAAGATAACAAAAGCTATTAAAGGCAAGATATTAGCCAATATATACTCTAATGAACCAAAGAAGAAATCATTGGAGGCATGTTGAACCTCATTCGTCTCATGAATGCCACGTATATCATTGTCGGCGTCAGACGTGAGTTCTGTCACCTTAGTTCCCGAACTTTCACCTTTTGCTACATTGATTGTAAAAGACTGCGTCTTAACGGTACGATAACTGTTTGACGACGTGTCATAATAAACGAGCTCCACCCCGGGAATCGTGTACTTACCCTGATTTTGCGGAACGGCCAGATAATCATAGACCATATTACCTTCCAAACCGTTAGTCGTAAGTTTGGTCTTATCGATCACTTTGGGGTCATACTTATCGAAATCTTTTGGAAAAAGAACAACAGGCTGCTTGATCAGCTTTAGATTGCCGATTCCTCCAACAACAACACGAAGTTGTAAAGGATCACCGGCTTTAATTTCAGCCTTGTTAAGCGACGCGGAAATGTTAAAGCGGCCTACTCCACCAGAGAAATTGACAGGACGCTTAGGAAGGGGATCGACCTGAATGGAAATGCCAGGTGCTATAATCTCTCTCTTCACTTCGACATAGCCGGAACCACCATTGAAAAATGCTTCAAAAGGATTCACGTTTCGATTTTGCTGAACAACAATTCCCTTGAATGTGATACTTGGAATCTGGAGTTTTCCCGTCATCTGGGGATACATCACATACTGGCTCCAGGTAACACAACGATAAGGTCGCCCGTTGACATTCTCTATATGAAAACTCTTCTGTTGGGGTAACTTGACCTCCTGAGTATGGAATCCGGTAAGATCAGGCATTTTGCCTTCCAACTGAGTAAGTTCAACCAAGGTATAAACCTTATAGGTCAGCAAGATAGGCTCTTGCTCATGGACACGACGTTTACTGGCACTAACCTTGACAAACAGATCATTACCGGTAATGGCAGAGCCGGAAGAACGCACACGGGAAGATTCGCTATCATTATGCATAGTGGGCGCGCCACCGCTGTTCTGAGCTTGTCCTGCTACAACGATTCTGACGGATCTGGAACTGATTCTACGGCCATTGATGACGGCATGAGCCTCCGGAATGACATAAGAGCCATTCTTGTTGGCGTATAAAGTATAGGTAAAAGTGATAGAGGATGAACTGGAAGTATGGCCATTCACCATCTGATAGCTTGATTGCTGTGAGGTATACGGCCCCGCAATAACTTCCAAACCGGAAGGAATATTACCAACCCTGAATTCATCTACATTATCTGTATTGACAGTATACGACAAACGGAAATTCTCTCCGGCAGATACACGGGCTGGAGCCGATACAGATATTGATTGGGCCTGTAGAAGATTATATCCGCAAAAGAAGCAGATAATGAACAAGCTATAATATTTATAAATAGACTTCATTCGATACCAATCTCATTGTTGAACAAATAATTATAATCACCAGTTCTTTAGCAACTTACGAGAACGCGGTGCCGACATAGCCTTCTTGAGGCGTTGTTGGGTGTTTTGCTCCTCTTGCATAGCGGCATTGAGCAACTGCTCCGCATTATCTTTACTCATCTTCTCTTGCTGAGAAGGCTTATTCTGCGGCTGTTCTTTCTTGTCTTTGTCTTGTTTTTGCTTATTGTCCTGCTTATTATTGTCCTTCTTCTTTTTATCTTGATTATTATTCTTAGACTGATTCTTCTGCGGTTGATTTTTCTGCAAGCGCTTGCAAAGAGCCAGATTATAGCGCGTCTCATCGTCAAACGGATTATTGCGCAAGGCTTCCTTGTAAGCCTCTATCGCTTCACCATACAGCTGATGACGCTGGCAGATTGTACCAATATTATGATAGGACTTAGATTTGCGCAGCTTAGCTGTCTCCAACTCCCCTGCACGTTGATACAGTACCGTAGCCAAAGAATCCTTTTGCTGTAGCATCAAGGCACAGCCTAAGTTGTAGAGAGCCTGCGGATTACGGCTGTTTTTAGCCAGAGCCTTTCGATACTCCACCTCCGCCTTGGCAAAATTCTGCTGTCGGAAGAGCCGATTACCCGTTCTAATATAGTGACGGTCAGACTGGGCCAGCGCAAACAGGCAACCTAACGTAACCAACATAACTACCATACTGAATCTCTTCGTGAAGAGATGAATTTTGCCAGTTAACGGATTACGAGCTTCCATCAAACAAACTTCCATGATCAATAATAGAATTAAAATCAGTCCAAAAGCCTGAAACTGCTCGTTATACTCACTATAAACAACACTGTCGGTCTGCCCACTCTGTAATTTTGTCAGCTCATTATTAAGTTGTTCCTGTGCCTTGCTCGTATTATCAACATGGATATACTTGCCTTTTCCCGCTTGGGCAATTTGCCGACACATATCCTCGTTCAAAGCAGACATCACTGTTTGCCCCGCGTTATCCTTTATATAACCACCTTCTCCATCCGGAATCGGCGCACCTTTCGGATCACCAATGCCCAAGACGAACACATTCATACCTTTCTTGTGAGCAGCCGCGGCAGCTTCAAGAGCACCTCCTTCATGATCTTCACCGTCTGTTATGATAATGATGGCTTTTCCCACTTTATCCTGCTGTGTGAAACTTGCCGTTGATAATTTGATTGCCCGCGCAATATCAGTTCCTTGAAGTTGAATGAGTGAAGGATCAATATTCTGCAAAAACATCTTTGCAGAAACATAATCACTTGTGATTGGTAATTGAACAAAGGCGTCACCGGCAAATACAACAAGTCCTATCTTGTCATTCGTAAAGTGGTCTACAAGATTTTCCACGAGCAATTTACTTTTGGAAAGTCGGGATGGAGCAACGTCTTTGGCTAACATGGAATTACTGATATCCAATGCAATGATCGTCTCTATGCCTGAACGTTTCTCATGACTGATCTTCGTTCCCATCTGGGGACGTGCGATCATCAATATCAAAACCACCACGGCCAATAATAACATGGCCAACTTTATCGTAGGGCGATATTTCGAAACATCCGGCATCAGTTGCTTCAAGAGAGCCGAATCGCCAAACGCACGTAGTTTCTTCACCTTGCTGCGCCAGGCGATAAGGTTAATGACCAGCAGAACCGGAACCGTCAATAATAACCAGAGATATATAGGATCTTCAAATCTTAACATGCCACAATATATTATGGGATACGCCTCAAGACTGTGAAGCGCAGCAGTAATTCGAATAACAATGTGATGAGAGCCATTACCGCAAATGGTTGATAGGCTTCATATCTCTTAGAAAACTTCTTGACATCCATCTTGGTTTTCTCCAGCTTATCAATATCTTTATAAATTTGTTTCAGTTGCTGCGTATTCGTCGCCCTGTAAAAAGTGGCATCGGTTGTTGCCGCAATGTCACTGAGTGTCTTCGTATCTATCTCAACAGGAATGTTGACATATTGAACACCGCCGGCAACGGGCATCGGATAAGGAGCGACCTTATTGGTCCCAACACCTATCGTATATACGCGTATTCCCAGACTCTTGGCTATTTGAGCTGCTGTCATCGGAGAAATGTCGCCCATATTATTACTGCCATCTGTCAAAAGAATAACAACCTTACTTTTAGCCTGTGAATTTTTCAATCTGCTTACCGCATTGGCCAATCCCATCCCGACCGCCGTTCCATCACTGATCAAACCACGGGCGGCAATATCTGTCCGAACGCCTTGCAGCATATTGATGAGCGACGAGTGGTCCGTGGTCATAGGACACTGCGTAAAAGCCTCACCCGCAAAAATAGTCAATCCGATATTATCATTAGGACGATCGGAAATAAACTCTGTGGCCACGCTCTTAGCCGCTTCTATTCGATTGGGCTTCAAGTCTTCGGCCAACATTGATGTCGACACGTCCATAGCCAACATGATATCGATTCCTTCAACCGACTTATTATCCCACGAGTTATGGGTTTGAGGACGAGCCATCACGATGACAACCAACACATAAGTGACACAACGCAGAAACATCGGCAAATTTATCATGCGCATTCGCCAGCTCTTATACCCAAATCGATAGGCAAAAGTGTCACTGAACCTTATGGTTGGCTCACTCTTTTTCCGATAAAGGAAATACCAAAGAATATAAGGTATCAGTAAAAGAAGCAGTAAAAAATATTCTTTATTTGCAAATTCCACTTTACTTTCCTTTTATAAGTTAACCCAATATCTGGTAAAGATACCAGAAGATAGCCAGCATAATACAAATTATCAGCACTGCGGATATCGACAACAACACTTTTATTGTAATTCGATTCTTTTGCGTCTTTTGTTCATCCAAACTCAGTTCAGGCACAATACGCTCCTCTGTGGGTTGCTGATCCTGCTTGGTTTGATCAATAAAGTTAACCGCATTCACTAAATTCAAGTCATTCTCATTAATTAATGTTGAATATTTGGCAAACTTCACCAAATCGGCAGTCTGAAAAAGTTCCTTCAACTCATCAATCATCTTCTGGTCTCCTGCCTGGCGCAAGTTATAAATAATTTCCGAGCTCGTCATTTCCATTGCGCTAAAACCAAACCTCTTCTGAATGTATTGCCGTAGAATATCCGTAAGTTGCGTATAATAAACTTTCTGATTCTCAGCGGCAGTAAGTTTACCGACCTTAATTTTTTCAATGGAATCTAAAGCAACCTGATGAGCCGGGATATGGCGAACAATCCGGACGTGGGCAATAATCGGTTTATTCTGCTTCAATCGAACAAGCAGGTAGACTGTTGCAACACAGACGATTAACAATAATACACTAAATAAAAACGGTAATGTCCATTCACTTGCCAGAAACGGATTATCCTGCACACTCTTTGGAGGATAAAACTGATTGGGATGCACGGTATCAACATCGACGGTCAATACTTTCAAAGCCAATGTCGCGCCCTGATATTGCTTTCCATTAACCTTAACCTTCAATGCCGGTAAAGGATATAAATGTTCATCGAAACTTGTCAACGTATAAATCTGACTGGTTCTCAACAAACCGTCAACATTGGCAGAATCTATTCTTGTGTCAATAATTTCAACACCAGGCACCAAATAATGCCCTTTTTGAAATTTAGGAAATACGATTTTTGCTCCCCGAGGGGCTGTAACGCTTAGAGCCATATTCACTTGTTGCCCAATGAAAATCTGGACAGAGTCTATGACCTGCTCCACCTGAACCTGTGCGTGTGCAGTGGTGAATGTCAACAGTATGAATAATATCGAAAATACCCTTCTCATCAATATATTAAGCTCTTTTCTTAAACAACAATATCAAGGCTTTAACATAGTCTTCATCGGTAGCTATCGAAGTCCAGTCTACGTTACTCTTCCTGAATGTCTGACTGAGTTGATCCTGCCGTTCCATCCAATAGCGTGTATGAGCATGACGAAGTTTCTTTGAACTCGTATCAATTATCATCTCATGACCGGTTTCGGCGTCACAAACTTTCATAAGACCTACATCAGGCAACATCTTTGCTCGCCGGTCATAGACCTGCACGGCAACCATGTCATGCTTCCGATTCGCAATCTGCAACTGCTTGGAAAAGTCTTGCCGATCATAAAAATCACTCAATAAGAAAACCGTACAACGCCGCTTCAACATCCGAGTCAAAAACTCTACAGAAGCGGCGATATCCGTTTTCTTGCTTTGAGGTTTAAAATCAAGCAACTCTCGTATTATAAAAAGAATATGCTTGCGGCCTTTCTTTGGAGGGATATATTTTTCTATCTTATCAGAAAAGAAAATAACCCCAATCTTATCATTATTCTGAATCGCGCTAAAAGCGATGGTAGCAGCTATCTCCGTAACCAGCTCCCGCTTCATTTGGTGTGTTGTTCCAAAATCCAATGATCCGCTCACGTCGACCAAAAGCATAGACGTTAATTCGCGCTCCTCTTCAAAAACCTTCACGTATGGTCTATGAAAACGAGCCGTCACATTCCAGTCAATGTCTCTGATGTCATCGCCAAACTGATATTCACGCACTTCGGAAAAAGCCATACCCCTTCCTTTGAACGCGGAATGATACTGGCCCGCAAATATATTTTGACTCAATCCCCGAGTCTTGATTTCTATTTTTCGGACTTTTTTTAAGATCTCTGAAGTTTCCATTAAGGCACCTCTACCTTGTTTACAATTTTCGATACAATTTCTTCTGACGAGATATTGCTGGCCTCTGCTTCATAGCTCAATCCGATTCTATGGCGAAGAACGTCGTGAACAACAGCCCGAACGTCCTCCGGCACAACATATCCTCTATGTTTGATGAAAGCGTACGCACGACTCGCCTTTGCCAAATTAATACTTGCACGAGGGCTGCCACCGAATGTAATCAAGTCTTTCAACTCCGGCAACCCATAACGCTCAGGATATCTTGTCGCAAACACGATGTCGGCGATATATTGCGCAATCTTTTCGTCAATATACACTTCATTCACAATCATGCGAGCCTTCAATATTTCATCGGCAGACGTCACAGGACGAACGACTGGCATTGACGCATTCAGATTTTCACGAATAATCAATTTCTCTTCATCAAGCGTAGGATAGTCGATAACAACTTTCAGCATAAAACGGTCTACCTGAGCTTCCGGCAACGGATAAGTACCTTCCTGCTCAATAGGGTTCTGCGTGGCCATGACCAAGAATGGTTTTGGTAAATCAAACGTTTTCTCACCGATCGTGACCTGATGCTCCTGCATGGCTTCAAGCAACGCGCTCTGAACCTTAGCCGGAGCACGGTTGATTTCGTCTGCCAGAATGAAATTGGCAAATACCGGTCCTTTCTTTACTTGGAACTTTTCTTCCTTCTGCGAATAGATCATCGTACCGGTCACGTCGGCCGGCAACAAATCGGGAGTGAACTGAATACGGCTGAAATCAGCGTCAATCAACTGTGCCAACGTTTTAATGGCCAAGGTCTTTGCCAATCCGGGAACACCTTCGAGCAAGATATGCCCGTCACTCAGCAAAGAAATAAGCAAAGAATCGACCAAATGCTTCTGTCCAACAATCACTTGATCCATCCCCTGAATAAGATTGGTTACAAAACCGCTTTGTTGTTCGATGCGGATATTCAACTCACGTATGTCTACAGCTTCTGCCATAATTTCTATATTAAATTCATTTTTATTTAACCGCAAAATTACAACAAATAGCAAGAAGTATAGAACTTAAGTGACTAAATTATATTAAAAAAGGCTCTTAAAACATATAATTTAAGAAACTTTCAATTTGATGTCACAGCCCATTTATAAAGCGATTTGCGAAAAGAAAACAATGGTCTGAACATCAGATCGTTCCGGCATATCACCGCTGCCATATACATACAAAAAGGATGGAGGATGACTGTCTTGCAATCATCCTCCATCATTAAGATTGTAAATTCTCGAAAATTACGCTTCTGCGGGAGCTTCCTCGGCCGGAGCTTCCACTACAGTCTCCGCAGCGGTTTCCTCTGCAGTCTGCGCTGCTTCAGCCTCAGCCTTGGCAGCTACTTCGGCAGCCTTCTTGTCAGCCACCTTCTTTGCGATCTCTTCGTTGATTTTCTTTTCTGCTTCGAGCTCTGCTTTTATGGCTTCTTTCTTAGCCTTTTCCTCTTGCTCACGAACAGTCTGGTTGCCCTTTACCTTTACTTCTTTCCATGCGTCGAATTTCTGCTGAGCAGCAGCTTCGTCAAAAGCGCCTTTCTTAACACCACCACGGAGGTGCTTCATCAAGTAAACGCCTCCACCTTTCAAGATGTTACGAACGGTGTCTGTTGGCTGTGCGCCGGTTTCCACCCAGTAAAGTGCACGTTCGAAATTCAAATCTACAGTAGCAGGATTGGTGTTAGGGTTGTAAGTACCAATCTTTTCAGTAAACTTACCATCACGTGGTGCTCTTGCGTCAGCGATAACAATGCTGTAGAAAGCATAGCCTTTACGGCCGCCGCGCTGCAATCTGATCTTTGTTGCCATTTCTTTTTATTTAAATTAGGTTTGAATTAATGCTATCAACTCGTAATAGCGGTGCAAAGGTAACATATTTCAACAGAATATCTATTTCACGACCAACTCCCACATAAGGCTTTACGCTTTTTTAACAAAACTTTTGTTCTAACGCGTAGAATCACCCGCAAAAGAACAATTGATATACCTATTTTACATGTAACTTTGCACTTATGTTCAATAAGATTGACAAGCAGATTCTGAAGATAGCGCTCCCGTCTATCATCTCAAACATCACGATTCCATTGCTGGGGCTCATCGATATAGCTATCGTAGGGCACATGGGCAACGTCGTATATATCGGCGCAGTGTCTGTCGGCTCAATGATTTTCAATCTTATCTACTGGCTTTTCACATTTTTGAGGATGGGCACCAGCGGCCTTACCTCGCAGTCGCTCGGACAAAGAAACCTATCCGAAGTGACCTCTGTCCTACTCCGTTCTTTTACGATTGCCCAAGGACTGGCCTTAGCCATTATCCTTACCCAGCAACCATTGCGACAACTATTGATATTCTTCATCGCTCCCAAGGCTGACGTAATGCCCTATGTCGACACCTATTTTAATATAGTTGTATGGGGAGCTCCGGCAGTTTTAGGCATCAACAGTCTGACAGGCTGGTTTGTCGGCATGCAAAACACCCGCATACCGATGGCCGTTTCAATTATCCAGAACGTCACTAACATCGTGGCAAGCCTGTCATTGGTTTATGGGCTCCACATGAAAATAGAAGGTGTGGCAACCGGTACGGTCATAGCACAGTACGCCGGCCTGCTGACGGCCTTGTTTCTACTACGTAAACACTACACCCGTCTCATTCCGTATTATCAAAGAAATAAAGTATTTATTAAAGTAGGAATACTCAAATTCTTCTCTATCAATAAAGATATCTTTCTGCGCACGTTGTGCCTCGTCTTCACAAATCTGTATTTCACGTCGACAGGCGCCCGGCTCGGCACCGTCATTCTCTCGGCCAATGCCGTCATCATGCAACTCTATTTGCTGTTTTCTTACATCATGGATGGCTTTGCCTATGCAGGCGAAGCGTTGGGAGGCAGACTCTACGGAGCGCATAATGTACGAGGATTCCGGAAGATGGTACGCCGGCTTTTCGGTTGGACGCTTGTCTTAACAGCAGCCTATACCCTATTATATATTGTAGGCAGCATGGACTTCATTAAACTTCTGACCGACGAGGAGCCAGTGCTTCAGGCCACCCGCAACTATATCTATTGGGCCTGGGTCGTTCCCGCTGCCGGCGCCGCGGCTTTCATTTGGGACGGTATATTCATCGGGACAACGGCAACTAAAGGAATGCTGATCTCTGCCTTTTTTTCTACGGCCGGCTTTCTGGCCATTTGCCTCCTCACGAAACCAATTATAGGCAATCATGGCCTTTGGTTAGCCATGATTGCCTACCTTGCATTAAGAGGTATCATCCAGACTTTCATTTACTTAAAGTCTGAAAAATACAAGTTCAATGTATAACCAAGGGCTGCAATCACACGTCAACGGTTTTTCAAATAAAAGTCCAATGCCGCGCCGATTGCCGTGCAAAACTCGCTATACTTCGGTATCCGAAAATGCACATTATACAATTTTTCCATTGCCGGATACACGTCCTTACATTGCGGAAGCAAGGTAAGATTGCCAATCATCACGAAATCACGAATGCCACTGCCAAGACTCGACAGGAAACAACTGCTGCCAATCGTCTGCAATACCATATAAATCAGTCCCAAGGCAATATCCTCCCGCGTGGCATTAGCCTTGGCATTGCTAAAGAGCGAAGCCGTGGCGTTCATGGGCAATCCCGGCAATGGCTTGGCGCTGATGTCACCGATATGCAGATTGATATTATTGATATCCCCCTGCATGGCCATACTCGAAAGCTGCTTGATATCATCCGTTTTCAGCATGATACGGCTCAGTCCGGCCAAAGTGCCACCGCCGATGCCCGTTCCGCCAATATGCCGGATTTCATCGCCATCACATTTTACCAAACTTGTACCCGTTCCCATGCTCACGACAATCATCCGGTCAAGTTTACTCTCATGGCGAGCCCCCAGCCCATCCGCAATAAATTCCTCACTTTTGGCCGTTGGCAAGCCATAGATAGGGGTCTCAATGTAGGCTGATCCCACTCCCGTTACCATCACCTGGCGTACATCGCTTAATTGTATTTTATTATCATACAAATATTTACCGAATGCTCCGTAAAGACTGGTAATGGGATCGGTCGCCTTAATTCTGAAGGGATTGACCACTAATCCGTTTTCGTCAATTCCCACGATCTTCGTAGTACTGATGCCAACGTCTATTCCAATAACGATATTCTTCATAAGATCCCGAAATAATTAAGCTACAAAAATAACAATTAATTACATAAGCACAAAAATTAAGTTACAGTTTTTGTTGCTTAAAAGCATTTCGACTATCTTTGCAGCATTCATTAACTAATTTATGGCAAGATTCTTTCTTAAACATTAAAACAAATAATGGAAAACAAGATACAACAAATGGAGGCGCTCATCAGTCAGCTCAATGAGGCTTCGGAATATTATTATAGTGGCAAAGGAGAGCTGATGACCGACTATGAATGGGACGCCGCGTTCGACAAGCTAAAGCTATTGGAAGAGGAAACGGGCGAGGTGCTGCCCGACAGTCCGACAAACAAAGTTTCGGAAGCAGCCATCTTCGGGCAAAAGGAAGAACATGAATATGCCGCGCTTTCACTGGCAAAAACTAAAAGTACGGCCGATATTACCAAATGGGCCGACGGTAAGCCTATATGGTTATCATGGAAACTTGACGGTCTTACCCTTGTCGTGACATACGACAAGGGGAAACTCAGCAAGGTAGTAACACGGGGAAACGGCCATGTCGGTACCAATATTACGCATTTGGCTGCTTCCATCAAAGGCATTCCCCCTACGATAAAAGATCTCAGACATGTCGTCGTCCGTGGCGAATGCGTCATTTCGTATGCCGATTTTGACCGGTACCTGCTTGAAAGTGGTGAGGACTATGCCAACCCGCGTAACCTGGCTTCCGGATCACTCACACTGAAGAATCCCGACGAAGTGAAACAGCGCCACCTGCAATGGATTCCATTCTCATTAGTATATACCGAACAAGCTATCAATTCCTGGGGCGAACGGATGAACTGGATTCAACAGAACGGCATGACACCTGTCGAGAGAGAGTGCATCGCGAATCCTACACAGAACAACATCGAAATGTCTATCGCTCATTGGACCGAGAAGGTTACAACAATGAAGAATCCATTCCCTGTAGATGGTCTGGTAATAACATACGATGATTATGCCTATTCACAGACAGGAAGCGTAACAGGCCATCACGCCGCACGTGCCGGCTACGCCTTCAAATGGCAAGACGAGGCGGCTTCGACCACCCTCGATCACATCGAATGGAGCTGTGCGGCCAGTACCATATCACCGGTGGCCGTATTCAATCCGGTTAACTTAGAAGGAACAATCGTAAAGCGAGCTTCACTTTGCAACATCAGCGAATGCGAAAGACTGGGAATAGGAGGCAAAGACACCGAACTTAAAGTCATCAAAGCCAACAAGATCATTCCGAAAGTCATACAGGTAGAGAAGAAGGTGGGACTACTCGTCATCCCCGATAGCTGCCCTGTATGCGCTGCGCCGACTGTGGTCAGGACGAGTGAGGCCAGCGGAACGAAAACCTTACACTGCACCAACGATCACTGCCCGGCCAAACAATTAAAAATGTTTGCCCGTTTCGTATCAAAAGACGGAATGGATATCGACGGCGTATCGGAGCAGACCATTGCCAGATTTATCAATCTGGGATGGATTATCCATTATTCCGACATCTTCGGACTACACAGCCACGCGCAAGAGATTGCCGCGCTCGAAGGATTTGGAACCAAATCAGCCTCCAACATTTTACAATCGATAGACAAAGCCAAAAAGGTAGAAGCGCGACATCTTCTCTACGCGCTCACGATTCCGATGTGTGGCCAGGACGTGTGCAACCGATTGATGTCGGCCTACGGTTTCGACGAATTCACGGAGCAGGCTGCCACGACCGACAATGAAGAGCACTTTGCCGGTATCGACGGAATCGGACCGGAAAAGTCGCGTTCACTCGTCAATTGGTTTCATCAGCCCGACAATGCCGAGGAGGTAAAGCGACTGAAAGACATTCTGCATATTGTAGAGCCCGACATACAACCCCAAGGCAACCGTTGCGCAGGGCTGACATTCGTTGTCACCGGAGATGTTTTCCATTACAAAAATCGTAATGAATTGAAAGAATATATCCAAAGCCAGGGAGGCAAGGTAACCGGAAGTGTAAGCAAGTCGACCAATTACCTTATTAATAATGACTTGGAATCAACAAGCGGGAAAAACCAAAAGGCGCACTCGTTAGGTACGCCTATTATTTCAGAAGAGCAATTTATTGACCTGTTTGTCAATTAAAAAGTCCATTTCAAAGCCAAGGTTGGAATGGCATAGAATTTATCGTTCTCGCCTTTTTCATTCCAGACGAAGTTATGACTTACTTCTATCTCGGTTCCAACGCTTAAATTGATGTCGTTCCAACCTTTCAATTTATTCATATTAAACCAAAACTGAGGTTCTGAAAGGAAGATCAGTTTGCCCTTGACGGTAGGATCATACCATAAATCGGCAAAGCCGCTGCATGTCAACTTGCCGCCGGCCAGTTGCACGCCCCACACAGCCGTGGTCTGAAATCCGTTGAACGGACGCGCCCCGGTATGGCTGTTCTTGAAGTAATATTTATACATAGCCTGCAGCGAGAAGGTGGTTGAGAAATCCGCATTATGCCAATTCCACGCGCCTCCCAGAAGAACCGCGTGCTGATAACGTGCTCCGTAATACTGGTTGGCTGCCACTTCCCCCGTGCCCACGCCGCCGTTATACTCAATATGGGCCGCGAACTGCTTATTGTGAGACACGTTGAACTCACGGGCTATTTCCCAATAGGCACCCATCACACCGTCGTTCTTATAGTCAATATCCGTAAACATAAATGTACTACCCCATTTATCGGGCTTAAACATCTCGACGGTTGTCGTAACCGAGCCACGCGGTGTGAGGTCATGATACAAAGAATGACCCAGGTCATAATGCAACTGAACATTTTGAGCACTCATGCCAAACCAGGTTGCCATCAACAGGAAGAAGGCCAAAGATATACGTTTTTTCATATTTTAGAATTGTTTAATTGAGCGACAAAGGTAGTACAAATCACCCCAACGGCAAAATATAAAAGTAATATTTTCGACATCAAACTATTTTTACTAACTTTGCCGGCATATGAGAATCGATATAATCAGTGTCTTACCGGAAATGTTTACGGGCTTTATCAATGAGTCAATCTTAGCTCGTGCACAAAAAAACGGAATTGCGGAAATCCACGTTCATAACCTCAGAGATTATACCTTAGACAAGTGGAGACGTGTAGACGACTATCCATACGGTGGCAGCGCCGGCATGGTCATGCAATGTGAGCCTATCGACAGGTGTCTATCAGCCCTTAAAGCAGAGCGCGACTATGACGAAATCATATATACCAGTCCTGACGGAGAGCCGTTTGACCAACACATCGCCAACGATTTGTCGCTCAAAGGCAACATCATCATTCTTTGTGGACACTACAAGGGCATTGACCAACGGGTACGCGACCACCTCATCACGCGTGAAATCAGCATTGGCGACTACGTACTGACGGGTGGCGAACTGGCTGCTGCCGTCATGGCCGACGCCATTGTCAGACTGATTCCCGGCTCTATCAGCGACGAGCAAAGCGCTTTGAGCGACAGCTTCCAAGATGACATGCTGGCCCCTCCTATCTATACGCGCCCCGCAGACTATAAAGGATGGAAGGTTCCCGATATCCTGTTAAGTGGCAACGAAGCAAAGATACGCCAATGGGAACTGGACCAAGCCATGGAACGTACCCAAAGATTACGTCCGAACTTATTATCAAAGAAATAACGCTTTGCACATGGAATACGGTATCCAAGGATAATATAGAAACATCAGCTTACTCTTTTAGTTACTCTTATTGATAAGGTTTACCACCACTTTTACCATTACGTCTTTTTCCTCCGTACGGCTTTCGGCAATCATCAGCGTGAGGGCTACGAGGGTGTTATCGGCTATACGTTTCGAACCATCATCGCGGTAGAGAATACCATTGTTGTTCATAAACCAGAGAAAGAGTGTGGCAGCAATACGCTTGTTTCCATCACTAAATGAATGATTCTTGGTAACGAGATAGAGAAGCATGGCTGCCTTCTCTTCTACGCTGGGATAGAGTTCTATGCCTCCAAAGGTCTGATAGATTTGTCCGATAGAGCTTTTGAAGGAATCGTCCTTTTCGTTGCCGAAGAGAGCTGAGCCTCCAAACTTATCACGGAGCATATCTATTTCGTGCATGGCGTTCTCGTAGGTAGCGTGAAAAGGCTCTTCCTTGGTGGTTTTGTTGATATTGAGCCGTTGATAGTCGTAATCATCGAGCGTATCAAGGGCATAAGTGTAATCCACCACCACGTCAAACAGGGCAGTGCTCTCATCTGTGGTTGGAACAGGCTGTTGAATGGCTCTGCCCACCACCTGCACCAGTTGGCGCAACTCGGCTATCTGCTGTTTGCGGATTCGCTCATTCACGGCATAGCCTTTAATAAGATACTGTTTTAATATGCTGTTGGCCCAGCGACGAAACTCCACACCTCTCCGACTTTTCACACGATAGCCCAGTGATGTAACCATTTCCAAATTATAGTATTCTACCTGATAGGTTTTCCCATCAGCAGCAGTTGTCGCAAATTTTGCGACAACTGAAGAAATGCCCTCCAATTCCTCCTTTAGTGCATTGTTGATATGCTTTCCAATAGTCTTTATATCCCTATCAAAAAGTTCGGCAAGTTGTTGGCGATTCAGCCACACGGTTTCTCCTTCCAATTTGACATCAAGTTGAGTCTTACCATCTTCACTTTGATAGATTACAATCTCATTATTTAGATTCAAGTGCTCGCTCATATACTATGGTGTATTAACACAAAGCAAATATACGGAAAATTATCAGAAGTTGTTTGCTTTTTCAAAAGAAAAAGTAAACATAGTAACTTACGTGCAGACACAAATCAAGGAATATACTTTCCTCGGTCCAAAAGGCCTTTTTGTTACCATTCCCGAACACCCTGAGTTTTGTTGGCAAGAGCTGATTGTCAATGCCGTGGCGCATCGTAACTATTCCATCAACAGACCTCATTTACTATTCTCATCAAAGTAATCCGATACGCTGACACAGAATTTCTACGCTACGACAGGGACAAAAGATAATGTAAATTCGCACTTGCCACCCAACTCTTCCTATGATTCATGTATGCTGAATTTATTTGACAAACAACTCTGAATGGCTGCGTTATTTTGGAAAAAGTTTATCTCGATCCGGAAAAACCCATTTTATCGGCATTTTACCAAACGGCTGATTATCAACACTTTATATTCTTATCGATAATATTTACCGCAAGAAAATGCCCTGTTTTCCATACAATAGCGGCCTAATCGCTGTGCTTTGAGCACGTCAAAGCAGTGATTTAAGCAAGTAAAAGCAGCCCTTTTACATCCTCAAAGCATAACTTTTAGCTGTCAACCTTCCATTTTTCCTTATCCAACAGGGCAATTCTCTGCCTTTTAACATTTAGATGACATCATCCGGAAAAGCCATTTTTCGGCAAAGAATTTTGACAATCATATCGAAAAGACCTTCATCTAATCATCCCGCTTACTTATTTTTTCATGACAAATTCTGATATTATGAGTATAATTATGTATCTTTGTGGGCAGAAGATTAAAAATACAATAAAATATGTTTGATTCCGCAACCTACGTAAGACGCCGCAACGAGCTGAAAAGGCTTGTCAAATCGGGCGTTATCATCCTTTTTGGAAATAACGAATCGCCGGCTAACTTTCCTAACAACGGGTATTTCCCATTTCGCCAGGACTCAACGTTTCTCTATTATTTTGGCCTCCAGAGAGACGGACTCGTGGGCGTTATTGATGTCGACAACAACCAAGATATCCTGATAGGTAATGACATTGATATCGAAGATATCGTATGGTATGGTTTTGTAGAAAGTATAAATACGATGGCGCAACTATGTGGTGCCAACGAATCGCGGCCTATGAAGGCACTCACAACGATTTGCATAGAAGCGTTGCGGGCCAAGAGAAAGATTCATTTTCTGCCTCCTTACCGCCACGACATCAAAATACAGATATTCGATCTCTTAGGAATCCATCCTGTACAGCAAAAGGAATCAGCCAGTATGGAGCTTATTAAGGCGGTTGTCAAAATGAGATCGACGAAGGAGCCACAGGAAATCGAGGAGCTGGAACGGGCGGCTGTTATTGGCTATAAAATGCACACGACGGCCATGCGGCTGACCAAACCGGGCATAACGGAGAAATTCATAGCCGGCCAGGTCGACGGTATAGCCCATTCGTATGGCTCCATGGTCAGTTTCCCAACCATATTTACCCAGCATGGTGAAATCATGCACGGCTCCCCATCGATGAACGTGCTTGAAGCCGGAAGACTGGCCCTGTGCGATGCCGGTGCAGAAACCATCAACAACTATTGCAGCGACAACACCCGTACAATGCCCGTCAGCGGTAAGTTTACACAGAAACAGCTTGAAATTTACTCAATCGTTGAGGCTTGTCATGATTACGCGCTCGAGGTGGCCAAGCCCGGCGTGAAATACGCAGACGTTCATTTTGCCGTATGCAGGCTGATGTTTGACAGACTGAAAGAATTAGGACTGGCCAAAGGCGACACGACAGAAGCCGTCAATGCGGGAGCGCATGCCATGTTCCTCCCCCACGGACTGGGTCACATGATGGGCATGGACGTCCATGATATGGAGAATCTGGATCAAATTAATGTTGGCTTTGACGAAGAAACACGACCTAATTTGGAGCAATTCGGCACAAACTGCCTGCGCATGGGACGCCGATTAGAAGAAGGCTTTGTCGTTACCGACGAACCGGGAATCTACTTCATCCCTGCCCTGATTGACGACTGGAAGGCTATGGGACATTGCAAGGAATTCCTCAACTTTGACAAACTGGAGACCTACAAGGACTTCGGCGGCATTCGAATTGAGGATGACATATTGATCACAAAAGACGGTTGCCGTTTCATCGGCAAGGACCGCATCCCCTATCATCCCAAGGACGTAGAGGCATTTATGGAAAATAATTAATCACACAAGATAAAATAAATGAGAACACTTTTGGTAATGGCACTGCTTGCCTTGGTGGCAACGGGTGCGAACGCGCAAGAAAAGGCTGAAAAGAAAAATGACAACAAGCCTGTTTTCAGCGTTGTTAAGGAAAACAAAATTACAAGTATTAAGAACCAAAGCCGCAGCGGTACCTGTTGGGATTACTCTACACTGAGTTTCTTCGAGGCAGAGATTCTGAAAAGTACGGGCAAGACATACGACCTTTGTGAGTCGTTTGTTGCCAACAAGACCTATATGGACCGTGCCATTCAGGTGGTAAGACTCCATGGCGACTGCCAGTTCGCGCAAGGCGGTAGTGTCTACGACCCTCTTTATTGCCTACAGCACTACGGTATCTGTCCTGAAGAAGCCATGCCGCTTCCCGGCAGCTTGTACGGTGATTCGCTCAACAACTACAACGAGTTCTTCGCTGTCATGACTCCATATGTACAGGCTGTGGCCAAGATCAACTCCAAAAAACTTACCAGTCAATGGAAAGTGGGACTGCAGGGCATTCTCGACGCCTACCTGGGTAAGTGTCCCGATAAGTTCATGTATCAAGGAAAGAGCTACACTCCGAAGACTTTCGCGGCCAGTCTGGGCCTTAACTTTGATGACTACGTAAGCGTCACCAGCTATACACACCATCCTTTCTGGACCAGCTTTGCCGTAGAAGTGCAGGACAACTGGCGTAACCCGCACTCTTGGAATGTGCCATTAGAAGATATGATGAGAATCATTGATAATGCCATCATGAACGGCTATACCGTCGCTTGGGGTGGCGACGTATCGGAAGAAGGCTTCACCCGTCAGGGACTGGCCTACGCCTACGACACTAAAAAGGGGCAAGGCCTGACAGGTAGCGACATGGCACGTTGGCTGAAGTTGACGAAGGTACAGAAAAGCAATATGCTCGACTCACTTGGTTGCAAAGCACCCGAAATTGTTCCCACACAGAAAATGCGTCAGGAGCGTTTCGACAACTGGGAACTTACCGACGACCATGGCATGCTGATCTACGGCATCGCCAAAGACCAGAATGGCAAGGAATACTATATGGTGAAGAACTCTTGGGGAGAAACCGGTGCTTATAAGGGCATTTGGTACATGACCAAAGCTTTCATCGCAGCCAATACGATGGATTTCATGGTAAACAAGAACGCTATACCCAAGGATATTCGTAAGAAATTAGGTATCTAATCTGAAATAATTAAATGGTTCCGATGTCTCTTCGGAACCATTTTTGTATTATCACTTGTCAAAAGTTATATTTTCACAAGGATTTTAAACTCAATAGTGTCCTAAATAATTTTTGTGAAAACGCATATAAAGTTTCATCAAATCATATGATTTGACGTATTTTGTTCCAACGTTAAACAGCACATACCCC
>NZ_JAERMS010000060.1 GCF_017426725.1 Prevotella illustrans
AGAACGGGAATTACATATATTTGTTTTGTATAAATTAATTTTGTTCACTTATTTAACAACAATTATTTAACGATAACCTCTCACAAATTTGTGGTATGAAAATCATCCTATCGAATGAAATAAAAACGGTATGCCCCGATTTCGTGTGCGCCTGCGTGGAGGCGCAAGTGGAAAACTCACCCTACAGCGAAGCGTTGTGGGCCGAAATCAAAGAGCGGGAGGAGCGGCTCAAAGCGTCGCTCACCACCGAGACACTCAAGGACATCGGCAGCATTGCCGCCACCCGTCGTATCTACCGTGCCTGCGGTAAAGACCCTTCGCGCTACCGTCCGTCGGGCGAAGCGCTCGTCCGCCGTGTCCTGCAGGGCAAGGAGCTCTATCAGGTGAACACGCTGGTAGACTTGCTCAACCTGGCCAGCATGGTGTCGGGCTACAGCATTGGCGGTTTCGACGCCGACAAGTTCCAAGGCGACACGCTCACGCTGGGCATTGGCCGCCACGACGAGCCCTACGAAGGAATCGGCCGGGGCCTTCTCAACATCGAGGGCATGCCCGTTTACCGCGACACCGCGGGAGGAGTGGGAACGCCCACAAGCGACCACGAACGCACCAAGATAGACCTTGCCACCCGCCGCCTGCTCGTACTCGTCAATGGCTACGACGGTAATGAAGCACAGGTGAGGGCCACCGCCGAATACATTCGGGAGCTGCTCCGCAAGTATGGCGGCAGCAACCAAATTGTAACATTATCTTGGTTCGCTTGATCATTTGCGGGGACAAGTCCGCGAGTGACGTAGTCTCCGGCTTCATCACTTGTAAGCCCATCCTCATTAATGCAAACCTACAAGTTGTTTTGTCAGAAAAAACTACCGGATTTTAACACTTCCGCAACACGTCATTCGGCTGTCGGAATGGCGAAAAAGTCCTTTGCTTTGTCGATTTTTATACCCTTTTGTGCTCAAAGCTATGCTTTTATCGGCTCAAAGCATAGCGATTACGCCGCCAAAGCATAGCTTTTAGCCGGTGAAAGGGCTGCGATTACAGCCTGAAAGCATAGCGATTAAGGGTAAAAAAGCGAAGAGAAAACTCCCTTAAAAGTACAATGTATTGATAACCAGCGTTTTATAAACTCGCTCAAGAATCGCTTATTTCCGTCCAAGTCTTTTCTTTTCCGGAATAACGCCACTTTTTTGATGGTATATGTAAAGATAATTCAGGGGCGCGGCAGATATCGATCGATACTTGTAAACCTGCCACCCACTAACCATTTACACGACACCATCGTAGTAATCAAGTAGTCTTTTTTTTATTCGAAGTAGACGAATCGTAGGTTTTTCGTTGCAAGAAAGCCGATTTAGAGAATATCTTTGCAATCAGAAACCTAAATCAAAAACCTAACGTATAATGAAAAGATTACTTTTATCTCTTCTTGCAGCCATGACAATGCAATTATCATGGGCTCAGTCGCAGACCGTAAGGGGAACCGTGGTCGACATGTCAGGCTTCCCCGTGATAGGCGCTACCGTACAGGTAACGGGTAGCAAGAACGCCGCAATCACCGATCCGGATGGCAATTTCACCTTGTTTAATGTACCTTCGGGCTCAAACGTCAGCATTTCCTACATCGGCATGAAGACCCAAACGGTGAGGGCCACCAATACGATGAACATCCGTTTGGAGGACGATGCCAAGATGTTAGACGAGGTGGTGACTATCGGTTACGGCACGGCCAAGGCCAAAGACCTGACCTCGCCCATCGCCGTGGTGCGTGGCGAAGAGCTGGTCAGCGTGCCTTCGACGTCGCCCATGACCGCCATGCAGGGCAAGGTGGCCGGTGTCAATGTCGTGAGCACCGGCACGCCGGGCTCCGGTCCGATCGTCAGAATCCGTGGTAACGGCTCGTTCAGCAACTCCAATCCGCTGTATGTTGTCGACGGCATGTTCTATGACAACATCAATTTTCTCAACACCGGCGACATCAAAGACATGAGCGTGCTGAAGGACGCTTCGGCCGCCGCCATCTATGGGGTGCGTGCCGCCAACGGCGTGGTCATCATCATCACACGCAAAGGTACACGCAATCAAAGCGCGCAGATCAGTTACGACGGCTACGTGGGTGTGCAGAAAGCCACCAATGTGCTGAAGATGGCCAACTCCAACCAGTATGGGCAAATGCTGATGGAGGCCGATTACGACACCTACAGCCCTTACTTCAAGAATAGTATCGACCGTTTTGGCGGCAGCTATGCCGATACCGACTTCCACAACTGGACCTACGGCAGCGATACCGACTGGTATAACGAGCTGCTGCGCGAGGCCCTTATCACCAATCACGCTCTGAGCATAAGCGGAGGCAGTCAGAAATCTTCCTACTCCGTAGGCATGAATTACCTCTATCAAAACGGTATCATGGACGTAGACAACAGCTACAAGCGCCTCAACTTCCGTGGCGCGCTCGACTATGAGGCCACCGACCGGCTCAAGGTGGGCTTTAATATGGTCTATTCCAAGGCCAACCAAGTGAATCCCAACAACGCCGCCTGGCAGCAGGCCTTCAACGCTCCGGGCATTTACCCCATCTATGACCCAAACAACAGCGACGCGACTCCCATCAAATATGCCGCTCCATCTTCAGTAGGATACACAAATAACTTTTATAATCCCATCGCCACGGCCAACTATTTCAACAGCAAGAATAAGACCGACCAGCTGTTGACCAACTTCTATGCCGACTTCGAGCTCCTGCCCGAGAAGCTCCACCTGAAGACATCGGTCAGCTATGACCACTCTGCCATCGAGGGCTTTACCTATATTCCCAAGTATTACATCAGCGCCCAGCTGCAAAAAGCAGCCAGCTCGTTGAGCAAGAGCACCACCACATATAATAATTATATCTGGGACAACACGCTCAACTACAACGATGCGTTCGGCAAGCACAACTTCGGAGCCATGGCGGGTTACTCCATGCGTCAGGAGAGCTATCGCATTCTGACGGGTTCGGCCGACAACGTGCCCGACGGCAAGGAGGAATATTACTATATCGGGCAAGGTGACGAAAAGAGCCGCAAGGCCGGTGACAACGGTTCTACCTATCGGGGCATAAGCTATTTCGCACGCCTCAACTACAACTATGCCAACAAGTATTATCTGATGTTCACTTTCCGTGCCGACGGTTCGTCGAAATATCAGGAGCATTGGGGCTACTTCCCGTCGGTAGGCGCGTCGTGGGTAGTGAGTGAAGAGCCGTTCATGAAGAGCGTCAAAGCCATCGACTATCTGAAACTACGAGCCAGTTGGGGAAAGCTCGGCAACGACCACGTGGCCGCCAGCGACGGTTTCGCCTCTATCGCCACGGGCAACGGCGCCTCGGGCGTTTACGGCAACACCACGATTGCCGGCTATCAGAACACCTCTTACTTCAGTTGGCTGAAGTGGGAGCTGGTCGACGAAATCAACATAGGCTTCAACTTAGGCCTGTTCAACAGCCGGCTGAGCCTCGATGCCGACTATTTCCACCGCATGACACGCGACGCCGTCATCAGTACCTCGCTGCCGTTCGACAACAAGACGCTGGCCGGCAACTACGGAAAGATTCTCAACCAAGGATTCGACGTCTCCGCCACGTGGGTCGACCGCGTCGGCAAGGACTTCAAATACCACGTTGGCACCAACCTGTCGTTCCTCCGGAATGAAGTGAAGAGCCTCAGCGGTGCCACGATGGTGAACAACGGAAAAGTCTATAATATCGTGGGCAAGGAGATGAACTCTTTCTATGGCTACAAAGTGATTGGCATTTACCAGAACGAAGCTCAGATTAAGGCCGACCCAATCGCCGTAGCCAACGGCTGCCAGCCCGGTGACTTCATCTATGAGGACCTCAACCACAACGGTAAACTCGACGGCGAGGATCGGCAGACATTGGGTTCTTACCTGCCCAATTTCACCTACAACGTAAACTTAGGCTTCGAATACCGCAACTTCGACTTCGAACTGTCTACCTACGGTCAGGCCGGCGCGCAGATCTATAACCGCAAACGGGCCCTGCGCTATGCGCAAAGCACCTATAACTTCGACCTCGACCAGTTTGAAAACCGATGGACCGGCGAAGGTTCCACCAATAGTAATCCGTCGGCCAAGGCGCTGACCCGTGGCTGGAATGTGAGCGATCAGCGTGTCAACTCTTACTTCGTGGAGAGCGCCGACTTCTTTCGCATTCAGAACGTGACCCTCGGTTACAGCTTTAAGAAGCTCCGTCTGGGTAGCTATACCCTGCCAAGTATGCGTCTCAGCCTTACCGCCAACCGTCCTCTGACACTCTTCTCGGCCCATACCTTCACACCCGAAATCAGCGACGCCGACGGCTGGGACACCAATGTCTATCCGCTCACGGCCACTTATACCTTCGGTATTCAAATCAATTTCTAATCCTTTTTATATAATACTGACGTTTTATGAAACTCAAACAATATATCTACTGCGTTGCGCTTGCGGCCGTAACCCTCACGACAACGGCCTGCAACGACTTTCTCGATAAAGATCCGGAGAACAGAGTGCCCGAGGAAGACGTGGACTACACGGCCACGGAAAACATGTACATGCCCGTATCGGGCGTCTACGCCAAGATTCGTACCGGTGCCATGCACTGGGTGATTCTGCCTTTAAGCATTGTCCGTGACGACGACATGTGGTCGGGGCGCACCGACGACCAGCAGCTGTTGGTCAGCTTCGGCAACTACCAATACGACAACACCTTCTGGGGACTCAACGAAATGTGGAACCAATACTATGGCATCATCAAGGTGGCTAATGCCGCCCTCACGTCGCTCGACGGCTACGCGGCCAACACCAACGACGCCGCGCTACTGGCCACCAACCGTGCCTATCAAGGCGAAGTGCGTACCTTGCGCGCCTTTGCCTACTATCGACTGACGCAAGCCTTCGGCGATGTTACGATTCTTCGCAGCAACAGCCAGAACGATCTGACCCGTTCGACCAAGAAATTAGTGGAGGACTACATGCTCGAAGACCTGCGATACGCCATGGAGAATAACAAGAAGCTACGTCCCAACGAGATGGAACACATGGGTGCCGTCACGGCCTACACGGCAGAAATGATGGCCGCTAAGATTTATTTGAACCGGGGCGACTACGCGCAGGTGGAGAAACTGACCGACGATATCATCAACAGCAAGAAGTTTACGCTCTATTCCGACTTCTATAATCTGTTCAAAATACCCGGCAAGCTCTGCGACGAGAGTCTCTTCGAATGCCAATGCACCGACTTCGGTCAGGCCACGGGCGACATGGTCGACGCCGGTCAGTGGTTTGTTTTCCAAGGTCCGGGCTCGATGGGCGGCTGGAACTTCATCCGCTACTACGCCGACTTTAAGCAGTGGGCCGAGCAACGTGGCGAAACCGTTCGCGCCACGACCACCTTCTTGCAGGGCGGCGGCACCGTGACACCAAGCGGCGACAACATTAAGGACGGCACTGCGAACGACTTCTTCAACGGTAAAGTATATACGCCGAAGAACCAAATGACGCCCGGTCGCACGAAATACGGCACCGGCAACAACGTCCGCATCTTCCGCTACGCCGATGTGCTACTCATGAATGCCGAGGCAAAGGTGCGCCAGGGCAAGAATGGCGACGTGCCGTTCAACGAAGTGAGGCAGCGGGCCAAGATGGTGAGCCTCAGCAGTGTCACCATCGACCAGATACTCGACGAGCGCCGCATGGAACTGGCAGGCGAATGGGGCGAGCGCTATGCCGACCTTGTACGCACCGGTAAGGCTGCCGGCGTCTTATCGGCTGCCGGTTGGACCACCGACAAGACCTATTATCCGTTGCCGTTCACGCAGCTTTCCAATGTTCCGGCATTGAAGAACGAACCGCTTCAGTAATAATGATGTCAACTCCTACGGTATTACGGAGAGCAAAGGACAAGCGAGCGATGACTCCACACCTTGATGTTGTCAACGAGTGGAAAAGTAATTATTTAATTTAGATATACAATGAAAATCAAATACGGCGCGGCAATCATCCTGCTCTCGTTTCTTCCCCTTGCCACGACAGCCTGTAAGGCGGGAGAAAATCCCATCATCGACCACAGACCATCCACGGCGAAGGTCGACGAACGCCCTGCTTCGTTTGCCAACGACGACGCCTTACTCGACTATATCGAAAAAACGCATCTTAATTATATGTGGGATGGAGCCGAACCCATATCGGGCATGGCTCGAGAACGCCTCCACATGGATGGCGTCTATCCCGAGAACGACCAAGACGTAGTGACCACGGCGGGCAGCGGCTTCGGCATTGCCGGTTTGCTGGTGGGTATCGACCGTGGCTTCATCGGCCGTGAACAAGGCGTGAATCGCCTCACCCACATTGTCGACTGGCTGGCCCGGGCCGACCGTTTCCATGGTGTCTGGCCCCATTGGCTCTACGGGCCGACGGGCAAAGTGAAACCCTTTGGCACCAAGGACGATGGCGGCGACCTTGTCGAGAGTTGCTTCCTCATGCAAAGTCTGCTCTGCGTGCGCCAGTATTTTAAAGACGGTAATGCCGCCGAACAGGCACTGGCCAAAAAGATCGATGAACTTTGGCGCACGATGGAGTTTGACTGGTACACCCGTGGAGGCCGTGATGTCATCTATTGGCACTGGTCGCCCACCTATGGTTGGGAGATGAATTTTCCGCTCGAAGGCTACAACGAGTGTCTCATCGTCTACATTCTGGCTGCCGCTTCGCCTACACACAGCGTGCCGGCCGACTGCTATCACAAAGGTTGGGCTCGCTCGGGCGCTATCAAAACCACGGCCGCGCCCTACGGCTACGCCTTGGAACTGAAACACAACGGCGCCGAGGACACGGGCGGTCCGCTTTTCTGGGCCCACTATTCCTGGATCGGTCTCGACCCGCGCAAGCTCTCCGACCGATATGCCGACTACTGGAACGTGGTGCGCCATCATGCCCTGAGCAATTATGCCTACTGCGTGGCCAACCCCAAACGCTTCAAAGGCTACGGCAAAGACTGCTGGGGACTCACCGCCAGCTATTCCGTCAACGGCTACAGCGCTCACGCGCCCGGCAACGATTTAGGCGTCATCACGCCCACGGCCGCTCTCTCGTCGTTTCCCTACACGCCCACGGAATCGATGGCCGCCCTCAAAGGATTCTATGCGAAAGGCGACCGCGTCTGGGGTAAGTATGGTTTCTACGACGCGTTCTCCGAGTCGGCCGACTGGACGGTGCGGCGCTACTTGGCCATCGACCAGTGTACCATCGCGCCGATGATCGAGAATTATCGTACCGGACTGCTATGGCGGCTCTTCATGAGTTGCCCCGAAGTGCGGCAAGGACTCCGCAAATTAGGATTCAAGACCTGACGCCGAACTCTATCCTTTCGGCTTTGGCAACGCGAAACAGCCATCCACGGATTGTAAAAAGAAGGAAAAAAGGCGTTTTGGGCGCTTAATCGGCCACGAATATTGTCGGATTGGCATTTTTACGCTATTTTTGTAAAATAACTACAATAGATGGCGAAAAGCAACCAAACCGACATGAGAAATCTGATAGCCTTATCTATCATGCTGTTGGCCTGCCGGGTCTTGCCACTGAACGCCGCGCGGTTTGTTCCGGTGCTGACCAATTACACATCGCTCGACTACGACGGCGGACTGCAGAACTGGTCGATCACGCAGGACAAGGGGGGCATGATGTTTTTCGGCAACAACGCCGGCATGCTCTCCTTCGATGGCTACAACTGGCAGATGATACCGTTGCCGGGCAATGGCGTGGCCCGTTCGGTGTTAGCCGACGGCCACCGCGTTTACGTAGGATCGTATCAGGAGTTTGGCTATTTCGAACGCGATAGCTTCGGACAGTATCAGTTCACGTCGCTCTGGAAACGCCTAAAAGGCTTCAAACCCCATGACGACGAGATATGGAACATCCTGAAGGGGCGCGACGAACACATCTATTTCCAATCGTTCTGCTCCTGGTTTGAATACGACGGACAACACGTGAGCGCCCACTACACGCCCCGCCAACTGCCACTTTATTTCTTTCAGATTGATGGCGATATCTATGTTCAGCTGATCGACGGTCCTTTCTGCCTGCTGCGGAACGGACGCTACGTACCGCTCATGGCCCGTAGCGAACTGGGCTACGACGACGTGGTGGCCACGATTCCCCTCGGACAGGGCGTCGCCCTACTCTGCACCGAATACCACGGTCTCTATCGCTTCGACGGAAAACACGCTATCCCCTTTGCGACGGCCATTGACAGCCGACTCAGAAAAGAGCAGGTGAACCGTGCTACCATCACGCGAGACGGGCACACCATCGTTGTGGGCACCATCATGGGCGGCGTCTACGGTATCGACAGGCAGGGACAGCCGGTCTGGCACTATGACCGTGATAACATGTTGCAGAACAACACCGTGTTAGGACTCTACACCGATGTCGACGACAACGTATGGGCAGCACTCGACACGGGGCTGGCCCTCATCCATCGAGGTAGTCCATACACGCTCCTGACAGGACCGATGGGTATGGTCTACGACGTGCTCAACACAGCGGAAGGCATGTATATCGCCACCAATCAGAACACCTTATTATATAAAGATGGCTTGTTCGGCAGCGTGGCCGGCACGCAGGGCCAGAACTGGCACATCTCTCGCTTCGGCAATCAGATTATCGTAGGCAACAACCACGGTACCCGTGTCGTCAGTTCCGATCAAAGCCATGCCATGCCCGGTAGCGGCAAGGCCAGTAGCACGGCCATCCGACGCTACAACGTGAGCGAAGACAACGACTATCTCGTTGAGGCCAGCTACTTCAAACTGCGCGTTTATCGTAACATAGACGGTCGATGGGTGTTCAACAACAATATCCAGGGATTCAGCGCGCCCGTTCGGCAACTCGAAATTGACAATCACGGCGTCCTCTGGGGCAGTAACATGAACAAGGGATGCTACCGCATCGAACTGACGGCTGACCTGCGGCGCGTGGCCCGCCTGCGATACTATCCGGCCTTGGGCAAAGATCACGCCTCACAGATTCACGTGATGAAGATACGGGGCGAAGTGGTGCTCTCCAACGGGCAGCAACTCTTCATCGCCGACGACAAACACGGCCCGCAGCCCTTCACGTCTCTGAGCCGGCTGGTAGGCGGCAGCATCATCTCGGCTACCACTGTCGACAACAGCCGCTTCTGGCTCACCACACCGAAAGGCTACGTACTCATCGCTTACGAGAACGGACAGTATCGGCAAAAGCTCAATGTGCCGGCCAGATTCTTTGGAATGGAATGCGGCGACAACCTCAACAACGTGAGAGTATTCAACAACGTGGCCTTCTTCTGCCTCAACGGAGGCGTGGGACGGATGGACATGGCTGCCACGATGCCTGCCCGGCAGGCTCGGCCCGCGCTCATCATCAGCAGCGCTTACTTCACCGATACGGGCAATAAGCGGCACAATATGCCCATCAACGGTGACCGACCCGACGCGAAGGGCGACATGACCATCCGGTTAAGTTATCCCAATTACAACAACGCGCCGCTGCGTTTTCTCTTCCATCTCAAAGGCGCGGGACTCGACATGGAGACCAACAGCAGCCGGCCCGAGATTCATTACAGCAGTCTGCGCTATGGTTCTTACGAATTGGAATGTTCCGTGCGCGACGCCAACGACAACGTGCTGTCCACCCTTCGCTACGCTTTCCGCTATCCACGACCGCTTTTTCTGAGCTACCCCATGCTACTCGTCTATCTCATCCTGTTGCTCACCGGCGTGTATCTCCTCATCCGCTGGCGCGCCAACAAGCTGCTGCGCCGCCACATGCTCCGGGCTGAAGCCGAGCGCATACGCCAAGAGTTGGCCCTGTCGGAGAAGCAACGGATCATCGACGGACAGCAAAAGCAACAGCTCGAACAGCTGTTGCAGGACAAGGGACGCGAGATAGCGACCATGGCGATGGACACCGTGGCAGGCCGTGAGTCGCGTCACGACGACGCCTACTGGAAACTATTTCGTGAGAATTTCGACCTGATTCACAAGCAGTTCTTCCGCCATCTGCGTGAGCAATATCCTTCGCTCACGCCCAACGACCTCAAATTCTGCGCTTACCTGCGCCTCAACCTCTCCACAAAGGATATCGCTCAAGTGACGGGCATGTCTGTTCGTGGCGTAGAGGGTGCCCGCTATCGACTCCGCAAGAAGTTCAACCTGGCCGAGGGAGCCGATCTGGCTGCCTTTCTCATCGATTTTAAATAAAAAAGGACGCGCACGAGGCGCGTCCTTACAGGATCTCCTGACTTCGTCACCTAAAAAGCATATATTTTGTAATTAATTGATAAACAAC
>NZ_JAERMS010000061.1:0-1929 GCF_017426725.1 Prevotella illustrans
GGAAGAGGACATGAAACACCAGCTGCGACTGCAGTACGACGGCTATCACTTCAGCGAACGCATGACCGACGTGTACAACCCGTTCAGCCTGCTCAAGGCCTTCGACAACTTAGCCATCCGCGACTTCTGGTTCCAGACGGGCACGCCGTCCTATCTTCTGCGCCTGCTGAACCACTGCGAAGAGAACATGAACGAATTGGTGGGCAAGTATTACGACGCGCAGGAGTTTGTCGATTACAAGGCCGACGTGGAGAAGCCGCTGCCCATGATCTACCAGAGCGGTTACCTTACCATCAAGGGATATGACCGCGACGTGCGCCAGTTCCTGCTCGACTTTCCCAACGACGAAGTCACCAAAGGCTTTATTTCGCTGCTGTCGGCCGACTACTTCAAGTCGAAGGAGAATGCCTCTTCGGTCGTGGCCCAGATGGCGCTGGCCCTGAAACGGGGCGATCCCGATCGCTATCGCGAACTGCTCACGGCCTTTCTGGCCGGCATTCCCTATTCCGCACGGCGTCATGAGAACGAAAGGGAGCAGGAACGCTACTTCCAATATACCGTCTATCTGATCATGCGATTGATGAGTGTCTACACGGTCTACCACGAGAAGCAGACCAGTCAGGGCCGGGCCGACTTCGTCATTGAGACGCCCAAGTATGTCTACATCTTTGAGTATAAGCTCGACCGTCCCGCCGTCGAAGCGATCGAGCAGATCGAAAGGAAGGGCTACGCACGGGAATACGGACACGACAGCCGCCCCGTCTACCGCATCGGCTGTACCTTCAGCAGCGAGACGGGCACCGTGAGCGACTGGGTGTGCGAGGAATAAGGTTTGTTCCTTTTGAACAAACATAAAGTAAAGGCCGATTCGGAATAAGTTTTTCTAAAATCAGCCGTGTTTAAAATACTTGATAGCCAAAGCGGAACGTGATGGATCACGTTCCGCTTCCGCGTTTGTAAATGGCGTCAGCCGTAGGGGCGTGATTCATCACGTTCCGCCTGTCGTGGCGTCAGCCGCTGCGTCGAGTTCATTGTCATGGCGTGGGGCGTGACTGTTTGTTTCCCCGTGGAATGCGGAACGTGATGAATCACGCCCCTACGCCTGACGGGTTGTCGTCCTTCTTTTCGCGCGTCATCACCTGCTCTTTGTAGCGCTTGATGTTGGCGTTGAGGTAGTTGATGAGCGGCGTGAGGTCCTTCTCGGCGTCCACGATGACCATGGCGTTGATCAGGCAGACGGCGTCCTGGTAGGCCGCGTCGGTGCCCAGTCGGGCCTTGCGCAGGGCGCCGGCTATCTGCTGCGCGCGGTCTTCGGTGCGCATGTTGAGCAGTTCGTTGACCTTGTCGTTGGCATCCTTGAGGGCGTCGACGTAGGGCTTCAGACCGAGCTTGCTCACCTGCGTGGCGAACTTGGTGTTGAGGTCGTCGACGAGGTTCATGATGCGCGCCGTCTCGCGCTCGAGCTGCATCTCGGGGTCGATGTTGTAGTCCTTCAGGTGCTGCCACAGGTCGGTGGCGGCCTTCGCCAAATCGGCCACGGGCATGCGCAGCATGCCTTTCACGGCGGTGCGGTAGCCGCGGAAGATGGAGTCGCGCTCGCTGTCCTTGGCCGTAATCTCGTCGGTGTATTCGCTTTTCTTGGAGAGGATGAGGTATTCGTCCTCCTCGTCGATGGCTGCCCCGAGGGCTACCACGGCGGTTTTGAGTCTCGCCGTGGTATCTACCATCTTGTCTTTTTTCATCGCCTTCTCCACGTCTTTCATGTACATGAAATGGGCGTCGTTGGTCAGATTGGGCAGGTGAATACTGCCAATCTGAACTACTTTACTTTCGTTTGGCATAATAAAAATGTTTTTTTAGATTAAAAATGTTTCTTGTTTTTCGTCCCGTCGTTTGCCGTGGCGTTTGCTCAAGTTGTGCATTTAACAC
>NZ_JAERMS010000061.1:2028-10357 GCF_017426725.1 Prevotella illustrans
CCTGTTATACCTTGACGTTTGCTCAAGTTGTGCATTTAACACCTGTTATACCTTGACGTTTGCTCAAGTTGTGCATTTAACACCTGTTATACCTTGGCGTTTGCTCAAGTTGAGCAAGCCTCTCGTCATTTGTCGGGACGTCTTCCGAACCCCGTGAAAGGCTCTCGGCGTTTGTGGGGACGCTGTTTCCACCTTATTATATATATATATAGGGTTACGGGGTATCGGCGGCGTGGCGTCAGCCGTAGGGGCGTGATTCATCACGTTCCGCCTGTCGTGGCGTCAGCCGCCGGCGTCGGGTTTATTGTCATGGCGTAGGGTGTGGTTGCTCGTTTCCGTGGATTCGGAACGTGATGAATCACGCCCCTACGCCTGACGGGTTGCCCCGTTTCCTTGGTGATTCGGAAGTTCACCCTCCCTTTGGGAACCGAAGGTCGCTGTTCGCGTAGCGAGGGAAAGCAAAGGCCGGGGTAGGTTACGGGTTGCGGGTTATTCGCCCCACGGCGAGGACGAGGAACGGGTCGTGGTGGTCGGTTCGTCGTCGTCGAAGAAGTTGTTACCTTTCGACAGGGCCGGGTCCTTGGCGGGGTCTTCGCTGATGGGCACGTCGGCGGAGCCGGCGAGGATGCAGTTTTCTAACTCGATGAGTTGCGATTTCATTTCAGGTTTGATGTACTTTTTCATTTTGTTTGAATGTTTTAAAAAGTTGGTTTAAATGTTTTTATAAAAATGGATTGGTAATTTTCAGTCGGCTTCGAGTCGGCTTCGCCGAGACGAGTTGATGAGCCGACAGGCGAGTAAATCGTACAAATCTTTCCAAATCTTCCAAATTTTATCATTATATATAGGGGGCGCCGTGGCGTGAGCCGTAGGGGCGTGATTTATCACGTTCCGCCTCCGCGTGGCGTCAGCCGCCGGCGTCGGGTTCATTGTCATGGCGTAGGGTGTGATTGTTTGTTTCCTTGGTGATTCGGAACGTGATGAATCACGCCCCTACGCCTGCCGGGTTGCCCGTTTCCCCGTGATTCGGAAGTGCACCCTCCCTTTGGGAGGGCCGGGGTAGGCTATTCGCGTTACTTCACGACTACCTTCCTTCCGCCCACGATATACACGCCGGCGGGCAGCTGATGGCGTGCGTTGTCGTCGAGGCGGTCGGCCACGCGGCGACCCTGCAGGTCATATACCGGACCGTCCGTCGCGCTGTTCGTCACACCATGGATGCCGGTGGCTTCGCCGTCAAGGATGACGGAGAGCTGCTTGGCGCCGGCCGAGGCTTTCGGACAAATGATGTAGGTGTGATAAGCGGGCACCATGGCGTTGGGATACTCCGTCGTCACCTTGTGGAAGTCGCCGTCGTTCTGCAGGATGTAGGCGTTGAGCCCGGCTGCCGTGGCGTTGTCCACGCCCTCTACCGTGCCCGTCATGCTGTGGCCCGTGGTGGCGGTGGTCGTCAGATTGTCGTCATGGAAGGCTTTCACCTGCATGTTATTTCCGCTGAGCGTGGGGTTGACGCCGAGGCCCGTGATATAATACGGCTTATATGCCTCGAGCGTGCCGGTCACTTCCTTGAAGTAGAGTTTGTTGCCTTGGCCGCCCGAGAGGGTGTAGGCCCGGAACCTCTGCACGGGCAGCTCGTAGGGCAGACATATCGTGCCACTCATGCCAGCGAAGCTGAAAGAGCGCTGGTATATGACGGTGGCGGCGGTGAAGTCGAGCCCGATGGGCAGCGGCTTGTCGTCGGTGAAGTAGAAGTCGCCGCAGGCCCACTTGTCGCCGTCATGATATACGTAGTTCATCTTGCCCTTGTCGGCCGGATTGTAGAGGTTGGGCCTCTCGCCCAAGGTCTGCGCCCAGTGGCACTGGTCGGTGCGGTCGTCCTGCAGCTTATTCGTCACATAGCCGCTCTTGAGCTGCTTCTCGGTAGCCTGCTCGCCCTGTGGCTTGCCGCAGGCCTTGAAGTAGTAGCAGTTCTTGAGGGTGGTGCTGGAGCCGGAGGAAGAGTTCGACGCGAAGGTGTTGCCGCCGGTGGCGTTGTTCTCACCGAGGTAGAGGCAGCTGATCAGGGCGCACTTGCCATACTGATTATTTACGAATCCGCCCATATATTTCTTGCCATTCTCCATCGTGGCGTCGATCTTGCCCCTGACGAGACAGTCGATGATAGTGACCTTGGCATTTTCTCTTACACATTGTACCAAGCCTGCCGCGTCGCATCCGCCATCGTTATAGGTACTCGTGATGTCCACATCGCTGTTGCAGTCGGAGATGGTTGTGTTGCCATAGGCGTCGCAGACCAATCCCGACAGGAAGTGCGTGCTCGAGTTGATGTTGCCCGCGGTGCGCAGGTTCTTGATAGTGGCGCCTTCCACGGTGTTGAAGGGGGCTACCCAGGGTTTTGAACCGGAGTCCCAACTGATCGTGAGCGTATGTCCCTGTCCGTCGAACGTGCCGGCGTACCTGTGTTCGTCGCTTCCCACCATAGCGAAGTCGGAGCTGAGGTTGATGTCCGCCGTCATCTTGGCGTCGACGCCGTTCTGTCCGTTGCGCACGAGGTCGCAGAACATTCTCCAGTCGTAATTAGACGCGATTTCGTAGTAGTCCCTGTCCTCGACAAAGAGACCCACGGTGCGGTCGGCATTGACGGGAGTAGAAGCCGAGAAGCTGCCCTTCACGCCATATCTATAATAATGGTGGAAGTTGTAGCCGCTGCCAAGAAGGAACTGCGGGGTAACGGTGGGCATGTCACCGAAGATTGCCTTGCCGGTGTTGGCGTAGCGCGTGGCTTTCACCTGGTCGTTGTAGGTGAAGTCCACCTTGTAGACGTGCTTCTCCGCTTTGTCGGTGGGCAGCGGATCGTTCTCCTTGCCGAGCTCCTGTCCCCAGAAGTTTCCGGCGCGCTTGTTCTGAAGCAGATAAGCCACTTCGCCGCTCTTGAGCTGGTCGGCGGTTACTTTCTTGCCCTGCGCGTCGCCGCAGGCGTTGAGGTAGTAGCAGTTGTTGAGGGTGGAGCCGGAGTAGGGGGCGAAGGTCCTTGACCATTTGGTTCCATTGTTCTCGCCGATGTAGAGGCAGTTGTTCAGGGCGCACTTACCATACAGAAGATGTACAAATCCGCCCATGCTTTCCTTGCCTTTCTCTGTCGTGGCGTTTAATTTGCCCTTGACGAGGCAGTCGGTGAAGGTGACATTGGCATTATCCCTTACGCATTCAACCATGCCCGCCGCGTCGCATGAGGCATTGCCATAGGTGCTCGTGATGTTCACCGCGCTGACGCAGCCCGAGATGGTGGTGTTGCCATAGGCGCTTTGAACCAATCCTGACAAGAAGTGCGAGTTTGACTTAATCTCTCCTTCGGTGCGCAGGTTCTTGATGGTGGCGCCGTTCACAGTGTAGAAGGGGGCTAACCAGCCTGATGTGTTATTCCAGTTGATTTTCAGCGTATGGTTCTGTCCGTCGAACGTGCCGGCGTAACTGTCGCCCACCATAAAAATGTCGGAGCCGAGGTCGACATTGGCTGTCATCTTGGCGTCGACGGCGTTCTGTCCGCTGCTGACGATGTAGCGGAACTCTATCCAGTTGTCCTTCGAGGCGATTTCGTAGTAGTCCTTTTCGGCGAGGTTGATGGCCACGGTGCGGTCGGCATTGACGGGGGTAGAAGCCGAGAAGCCGCCCTCCAAGCCCATTTTATAATAATGGTGGGGGTTGTGTTTGCTACCCACGAGGTCCTTCGCGGTAAAGGTGGGCATGCCGCCGTAGACGCCCTTGCCGGTGTTGGCGTAGCGCGTGAGCATCAGATTGCCGTTGTAGGTGAAGTCCACCTTGTTGACATGCCGCTCCACGAGGTCGGTGAGCCACGGAGTATCGTCGGTGCCGAGCGTCTGCCCCCACACCCGATTGCTTCTGCCGGCCTGCAACTTATAAGCCACCTCGCCGCTCTTGAGCTGCTCGGCGTTAACCTGCGTGTAACGTGCTACGCTGTGGTCGCTGAGGCTGTAGCAGTTGTTGACGATGATTTTGCCAAAGGATACCGTTCCGGTGTGGTCTCTGGGGTTACTGTCGATGTAGAGACAGTTGTTCAGGGTAGATACGCTTCCGCCTTCCTGCGGACCTACGAATCCGTCCATTACGACATTTTCTACGTAGGCCGAAGGAAGAATCTTTCCTTTGACAATGCAGTCGTTAATGGTAACTTGGGCATCTGCCTTTACGAAAGAAATCAAGCCCGCAGTGAAGCATTCACGCTCATTAGTGGTGTGATTGAAATTCACCTCGCTGACACAATTGGAGAGCGTGACTGAGCCGTACACGATCATTACCAGTCCTGACGTAAAGTGCACATAATTCGTGATCACTCCCTTGGTATGCAGGTTTTTTATGGTGGCGCCATTCACTGAGTTGAATAAGGCTGTGAAGCCGTGTGTAGTATTCCAGTCGAGAGAGATCGTATGTCCCTGTCCGTCGAACGTGCCGGAATAGTTTACTATGCCATTGATTCCCACCTGCACGATCTCCTTACCGAGGTTGATGTCGCCGTCGAGCTTGACGTTGAGGTTGCTCATCTTCTCTTTGTTGACCAAATGGGCGAAGAGCTTCCACTCTTCGGCGTTGCGGATGTACATGGTATTCGTCGCCTTGTTGCCGCGCACCACGGTGAACGTGCGGCTAAAGGAGCTATTTGTGTAATCGTAGGTTTTCCCCTGTTCCAGCGAAATCGAGACGGTACCCGATTTGTCGCCAAACACGAGGTTGCCTGTGCTTTTATCGGGAATGTTCAAGAGTTGGGAATTGTCGCTTTTCACCTTGAATTCCGAGTTGTTTCGATCGAAGGAATCGCCACTCGCCATCCGAAGATTCACTATACCATAAAGGGAACGGGGCTGGTCGCCGCCACCCTCTGTGAACAGCACCTTGTTCTTTCCGAGGTCTGTACCGAATAGTAATTCATCGCGCACGTGAAGATTTGCCTCACAGCTTAACCTGGCATAGTCGTTAGAGGGTACAAAAAAAGCATGAATTTTCGTATTGCCTTTGGCTTTAGGACGTAGTTGCGGCCCACTAAACTCGGCAATATTCGAATTATCGCATGACCTGCTTCCTCTAGGACCATCGTAATTGATGATATTAGGGAAAAAGGGTTTCTTGACAACCGCCTCGTAGCTCGATTGGCTAAATTGAACATTGGGTTTCTTGACGTAACCCACAATGATGTCGCGCACCTTGAACTTTTCCCACTTGTCATAGTAATGGCTCCAGATGCTGACTTTTTTTGCCGGGGCATCATAATTGTAGACAACGATGTTGTTGTTGTCGTCATTGAGATCATTCTTATTGCCTCCGCTTATCCGCGAGTTCGTGATGGCATTCTTCTCGAAATAATAGTCATAGTCTGATGTCACATTGCTGATGCGCTCGAGGCCCCTGGGGTGGTCGTAGTCTTCTCCACCTTCTGTGTCGCGCAGGATAATCCAGCGGATGGCATAGCCGTCGTCAGTCTCTATGTTGAGTCGGTACCCCTTCCCACCTCATAGATGGCACTGTTGCCCGTTCCGCTGGTGGTCTTGCAAGAGCCAAACCAGATTTTCACATGCCCTTGTTCGAGTGTTTGTAGTATCAGCTTGTTCTTGCCGATCTTTTCCACGGTTTCGCGTGAGCGGAATGTCTCGTAGCCATAACGATTATAATCTGTAGCCCACGCCGGCGCCGCCAGCACGAGGACTAAGAGAAAGAGGCACAGCCTCTGAATCGTAATTGAGTGTTTCATGTTAAATTAAAATTTGAAGTTTGAAATTTGAAACGAATCATTAAAATTGAGTTTTGAAATTGAACCATAGGTGTTAAGTTTTGAAATTGAACCATAGGCGTTGAAATTTAAAATTGAACATTGAGTTTTAAAATGAAATATTCTTTTGTTATTTACTTCACGACTACCTTGCGGCCGCCCACGATATACACGCCGGCGGGCAACAGGCTACGTGCGGCGGCGTCGAGACGGTCGGCCACACGGCGGCCCTGCAGGTCATATACCGGACCGTTCTTCATGCCCATAGCGTCGTTTGTAACACCGTCGATGCCGGTGGCCTCGCCGTCGAGGATGACGGAGAGCTGCTTGGCGCCACTGCCGTCGCCACGGACGATATAGGCATGATAAGCGGGAATCGTGGCAGCTGTGTTATCTGTCGTCACCTTATGGAACTTGCCGTCAGGCTGCAGGATGTAGGCGTTGGTGGCAACTGCCGTGGCGTTGTCCATGCCGGTGACAGTGCCCACGAAGCTGTACTTACCTGCGGTAGTCATCAGAGCATCGGCATTGAAGGCTTTCACCTGTATGTTCTGACCGACGAACTGCAGTGGGCCGTTATACGCGATCAGGTAAGGCTTGTATGCCTCAAGTTTGTCGCTGACTTTCACGAAACTTACTGCGTCGGCGTTGCCTTGCGTGTCGGAGAGGCGGTAGGCGTTGAAACCATGTACCGGCAGATTGTAAGGCAGGCAAAAGGTGCCCTTACCCGCGGTGAAGGTACGGTCGTAGGTTGCCTTCGTGGCGATGAAGTCGATGCCGACGATCAGTGGCTGTCCGTCGGTGAGCACGAAGTTTTCGCACGCCCAGCGCTTGTTCGATGCGTCGTAGTATACGTAGTTCGTCTTGCTCTTGTCGGCTTCGCTGTAAAGGTTTGGATTCTCGCCCAGCTGCTGTGCCCAGTAGCAAGCGTCCTTGCGGTCGCCTTGCAACTTCTTCG
This sequence comes from Prevotella illustrans, assembly GCF_017426725.1. GTDB lineage: Bacteria > Bacteroidota > Bacteroidia > Bacteroidales > Bacteroidaceae > Prevotella > Prevotella illustrans. Next base: position 8,766 of record NZ_JAERMS010000061.1, read on the forward strand.
CCACATAGCCGCTCGCGAGCTGTTCCTTAGTTACCTGCGTGTCCTGTGGTCTGCCACAGGGGTTAAGATAGTAGCAGTTCTCGAGGTTGGCGTCCTCGCAGAAGGTGTAGCTTTTGCGGATAGTGGCATAGTTCGTGCCGGCATATAGGCAGTTAGCCATGTTACAGGTGCCTCCCTGGGAATATACAAATCCGCCTATATTATTCATCGAGGAGTCGAAATTTCCCTTGACTAAACAGTCAGTGATGGTAACCTGGGCACCATATATCTCATAAATCAAACCTGCCATCTCTTCGGTACTCTTGAGAGTCATATCGATGGTGCAGCCCGAGACGGTAGCAGTCTCATGGACACGCAGAATCAATCCTGACACATTGCCGCGGTTCGTGATCTGTCCTTTTACATGCAGGTTCTTGATGGTGACGTTATCCATACTGTAGAATGGAGCTATACTTGAGTGGTCTTTGCTATTCCAGTTGACAGAGAGCGTATGTCCCTGTCCGTCGAACGTGCCGGAGTAGTGGCTGCCATAGCCCACTATCGCGATTTTCTCGCCGAGGTCGACGTCGGCGGTCATCTTGGCATTGAGTGAGGATTCGCCTCTGTTCACGCGGTTGCAGAATTTTCCCCAGTCGTCTTTCGATGCAATCATAAATGGCTCGTTTTCATTGCCCGAGCCGCCTTGCGCCCCTGCCGGCATGGTCAGCACGAGGGCGAAGAGGAAGAGGCAGAGCCTCTGAATAATGTTTTTTGTTTTCATTAAATTGAATTTGAAATAAAAAAATTAAATATTGCGTTTTGAAATTTATAGTTTGAAAATAATTATTTGTTATGATTTTGTTCAATTTGTCCCGATTTGTAAGACTTACTCGCCTGACGGCTCATCAACACGTCTGTGCCACAGGGCACTTTTTCAGTCGGCTTCGCCGAGAAATCTCACAAATCTTTCCAAATCTTCCAATTTTTATCATTATCTATTATTTGTTTTATTTGTTCGATTTGTTCAGATTTGTCCGATTTCTGTCCGCAGGACACTCCTTCAGTCGGCTTCGCCGAGACGAGTTGATGAGCCGTCAGGCGAGTAAGTCTTACAAATCTTTCCAAATCTTCCAAATCTTATCATCATATAGGGTTGCGGGTTATCGAGGGCGCGCCGTGGCGTAAGCCGTAGGGGCGTGATTCATCACGTTCCGCCTTGGCTGCGGTCCATTGTTGTGGGGCGTGATTGCCTGTTTTTCCGTGGGATTCGGAACGTGATGAATCACGCCCCTACGATTTACGGGTTCACATTGTTGCCGTCGTCGGGCTTGTTCTCGTTTTTTCATATTACAGTTCATATCACATTCCTGTCTGCTGAATTTCGCATGCCGGATGATTCTCTTCCGAACCATTTAGCAAGAAACATTTATGCGAAAACAGCAAAAGATTACACAAAAATAACAAAAAACAAGCTGTGAATTTGAGCTTTTTAATGAAAAGGTCATTTTTTATGGTGTTATTGCACCTTAAAAACCTTAATACCTCCTTAAAAACACTTAATAAGAAAGCTTGATAAAGAGAAAATAAAAATAAAAGGAAAGGGCCTCAACAGT
>NZ_JAERMS010000062.1 GCF_017426725.1 Prevotella illustrans
TTTCAAAATAATGCCACTTTTTTGATGGTATATGTAAAGATAATTCAGGGCACACTGTAGATATCATCGATACCTGTAAACCTGTCCCCACTAATTTTCTACCGACCCGTTTTGTTTGCCTATGGGCAATGGGGACTGTCCGAAATAATCCGGCAGCTTGTATTACCGGCCATGTGGTAACGCGATTACCACGCAGCGGTAATATTTTGGTAATTGCTCAACTGATTTGTGATTGCTGCTTTTGTAAAAGTGGTTTTATATATGTTTGGGTTTAATATAGTTAAAAAAAACGGAGTGTAGTGTTTTGGTTATTGATATTTTCGTTATATTTGTGTTTGTAAATTATCATATCGGTTTTGGAAAAGCCGAAAGTCGATAGAATATAGGTTCATTGATGACAAGTAGTGATTGGTATTTGCGGGGAAATGAGTTCCGTAAGCAACAAAACTGGCAAGAAGCGCTTAATTGCTATATGGAGGCAATAGCGCTCGATCCGGAAAGCCCGGCGGTAGAAGCCAAGCGAATGCTCGACAGTATTCTTGATTTCTATTGCAAGGACATGTATAATCCTTGATGTTTGGAAACTAATAAATTCATGAAATCATACTAAATACAAAGACTATGGGTAAAATAAAAGGTGCCATCGTTGTGGACACAGACCGATGTAAAGGCTGCGGCCTGTGCGTGGTTGCATGTCTGCAGGACGTGATTGTGATGGCCGACAAGAAAGTCAATGTACATGGGTATCCCTATGTGGAGCCCGGAAGCAACGCCGACCGGTGTATCGGTTGCAGCGCGTGTGGTATTGTCTGTCCTGACGGTTGTATCACGGTGTATCGTAAACGAATGGAAGATTAAGTCAAAGTAATATGGAAAAGCAAGAAGTAACATTGATGAAAGGTAATGAGGCCATTGCTTACGCGGCGATTCGCTGTGGTGTCGATGGCTTTTTCGGTTACCCTATAACCCCCCAGACGGAAATCATAGAGACTTTGGCACAGCTGAAGCCTTGGGAGACAACCGGCATGGTGGTCGTTCAGGCGGAGAGCGAAGTGGCCTCCGTCAATATGGTTTATGGCGCGGCCGGAGCCGGCAAGCGTGTGTTTACAACTTCATCAAGTCCCGGTGTGGCATTGATGCAGGAGGGAATCTCTTACATGGCAGGCGCGGAAATACCGGGTGTTATCGTAAACGTGCAGCGGGGAGGTCCCGGTTTGGGAACCATTCAGCCTTCGCAGAGCGATTATTTCCAAGCCACGCGCGGAGGCGGCAACGGCGACTACAACGTTATCGTGTTGGCTCCGTCGTCGGTACAGGAGATGGCCGACTTCATGGATTTGGCGTTTACGTTGGCTTTCAAGTATCGCAATCCGGCCATGATTCTGTCGGATGGTGTCATCGGACAGATGATGGAGAAAGTGGTATTGCCTCCTTATAAGCCCCGGCGTACAGAGGAAGAGGTGAAAAGGGAATGCCCTTGGGCTACGACGGGCCGCTCCGCAGGCAGACAGCCCAATATCATCACGTCGCTTGAATTGAAGTCTGAAGTGATGGAACAGCGCAATCTTGCTTTGCAAAGTAAATATCGACAGATAGAAGAGGCGGAAGTTCGGTTTGATACACAGCAGCTGGATGACGCTGAATACATGATAGTGGCCTTCGGAAGCGCGGCCCGTATAGCGGAGAAAGGCATGACGTCGGCTCGTAAGCGGGGCATGAAGGTTGGTCTTTTCCGCCCGATTACGCTGTGGCCGTTTCCCAAAAAGCAAATCGCGGAACTGGCTCAAGGGAAGAAGGGCATTCTGGTTGTGGAGATTAATGCCGGTCAGATGGTGCAGGATGTACGTTTGGCAATCAATGGAAGGTTGCCGGTAGAGCATTTCGGACGGTTGGGCGGTATTGTGCCGGACCCGGAAGAGATTGTGGCGGCATTGGAAACGAAACTTATAAAAGAATAAGGTATGAATCAGAATAATATTATATCGCCGGAGAATCTGGTATACGCAAAGCCGGAGTTGATGAACGATACACCAATGCACTATTGCGCAGGGTGTTCTCACGGTGTCGTGCACAAGTTGGTGGCCGAAGTCGTGAGCGACATGGGACTGGAAGAGAAAACCGTAGGCGTTTGTCCTGTGGGCTGCGCGGTGTTCGCCTACCGTTATCTGGACGTCGACTGGCAGGAAGCCGCCCACGGCCGTGCGCCCGCTGTAGCTACGGCTATCAAGCGCGTGTGGCCCGATCGGCTTGTCTTTACCTATCAGGGCGATGGCGACTTGGCATGTATCGGCACCGCGGAAACGATTCACGCGTTGAACCGAGGTGAGAACATTACGATTATCTTCATCAATAACGCGATTTATGGAATGACCGGCGGTCAGATGGCACCTACCACATTGTTGGGGCAGAAGACGAGTACCTGTCCTTATGGACGTGACCCGGAGTTGCATGGCTATCCATTGAAAATGACGGAAATAGCGGCCCAGCTGGACGGCACATGTTATGTAACGCGGCAGAGTGTTGACACCGTCGCGTCTGTCCGTGCCGCAAAGAAAGCCATCAGAAAAGCTTTCGAGTCTTCGATGGCCGGCAAAGGTTCCAGCCTTGTAGAGATTGTCAGCACCTGCTCGAGCGGCTGGAAGCTGACACCGGTAAAGGCTAACGAGTGGTTGAGGGAGCACATGCTGGCATACTATCCGAAAGGTGATTTGAAAGATACTACCGACCTATAAAAACAACAGTATGAAACAGGAAATCATTATAGCCGGTTTTGGCGGGCAAGGCGTACTTTCCATGGGTAAAATCTTGGCCTATTCCGGACTGATGGAGGATAAGGAAGTGACCTGGATGCCTGCTTACGGCCCCGAACAGCGTGGCGGTACGGCCAACGTGACGGTCATTGTGAGTGACGAGCGTATCTCTTCGCCCATTTTGAGCAAGTACGATATAGCCATTGTTTTAAATCAACCGTCGCTCGATAAGTTTGAACCGAAGGTGAAACCGGGGGGCATTCTTATCTACGATGGCTATGGAATCATGAATCCACCGACTCGTACGGATATTGCGGTCTATCGGATAGACGCCATGGATAAGGCTGCGGAGATGAAAAACGCTAAGGTCTTTAATATGATAGTATTGGGTGGATTGCTGCAGGTTTGTCCTCTGGTTACACCGCAGGCGCTGGAAAAGGCGCTTTATAAAACGTTGCCGGAGCGTCATCATCCACTGATTCCTTTGAATATGGAAGCCGTCGATGAAGGTAGAAAGATAATTCAAAAGCAATGAATATAGAGAACTTAAAGGAAACGATCAAATCGCAGGATGGATTATCAAACACGCTCGGGATGGAGTTTATCTCTACGCCCGAGCCTGATACTTTACAAGCAACGATGAAGGTGGATAACCGTAATAAGCAAATCTTTGGCTTTCTGAGCGGTGGTGCTTCTTTGGCGTTGGCGGAGAATCTGGCAGGTGTTGGTTCAATGGCATTGTGCCCGGGTAAGATTAGCGTGGGCATTAATGTAAATGGCATGCACGTAAAAGCGGTCAGCTATGGTGCTACCGTCACGGCGTATGGGCGGCTGTTGCACAAGGGAAGAACACTCCATACCTGGCATATCGATATAAAAGATGAGACGGGTGACTTGATTTCATCAGTTCAAGTTATGAATTACTTGCTCTCGCCCAGAGCAAAATAGATGAAAAAGAATCAGAAAAGTATTGAATAACCAAATTAATTGGAAGTAAAAGATAAATGATGGATAACTATGCGGTCTATCGTTTACCCCATCAAAAGCATTATACGCTGATATCACAAACCGGTAACGACCTGCAACAGCTTGATTCTGTTGCTGATTTAAGTGGTTGCCGTGGTTTTGTGATGGCTCCTTTCATGCAGACGGAGGAATGTCCGATTGTAGTCATTCGTCCTGATGTAGTGAAAGATGTTGCGTTGCCGGCTATTGCAGAACCACATTGTGAAACAGAATTACTTAATTCGGACGGCCTGAACTGTTATCGGAATGATTTTGAATTATTCCATAAAGCATTGGCTGTCGGCAGGTTTAAGAAACTCGTTTTGTCCCGACGTTGTGATTTCCGCCATACTGATATTGACGCAATGACACTTTTCGTGCAAGCTTGCAACCTTTATCCACGCTTGTTTATCGCTCTTGTTTCGACTCCGGTCACGGGCACTTGGCTCTTTGCTTCCCCCGAAATCCTTTTGGAAGGTGAGGGGCACGCATGGCGTACGATGGCTTTGGCCGGCACCATGAAGCTGGAAGCAGAAGATTTGAAGGGAGAGGGCGAGGCCAGCCGATGGTCTCCTAAGAATATTCAGGAGCAGTGTTATGTGGCTAATTATATTACAGAATGTCTGCAAAAGTTTGCTTCTGATGTTGTGGAAGAGGGGCCTTATACGGTCAGGGCAGCCGATTTGGTGCATCTTCGTAGTGATTTTTCCTTCCGGCTAAAGGACGATGATCACTTAGGGGCTATACTGGAAGCACTTCATCCCACACCGGCTGTGTGTGGGTTGCCCAAGAAAGAAGCACGTGATTTTATTCTTCTTCATGAGCATTCGCCACGCAAATACTATAGTGGATTCATGGGGCCGCTGTTTCCTGGTGGGCAAACACATCTTTACGTGAGCCTTCGTTGTATGCAATTGACCGCTCAAACGTTTCATTTGTATGCAGGTGGAGGGATTTTGAAAGACAGTGATGTGGATAGTGAATGGAGAGAAACAGAAGCCAAATTGCAAACAATGAGAAATGTATTCCAATAATATTATCCCGCAAAAGCATTTTTCCAATAAAGAGAATGTTAATATTCTCACATCCTTGCTCATGGCTCATGGCGTGAAACATGCTGTGGTCTGTCCGGGCAGTAGAAACGCTCCTATCGTACATAATCTCAAGGAATGTGGTGACATAGTTTGTCATCCTGTGACCGATGAACGGTCGGCAGGCTTTTACGCGTTGGGTATGAGTCTGGCAACTAATAAGCCGGTGGCGGTTTGTGTTACGTCGGGTACAGCCTTGCTGAATGTTGCGCCCGCTGTGGCCGAGGCTTTTTATCAGCGTATTCCACTCATAGTCATTTCTGCTGATCGTCCTCAGGCGTGGATAGAGCAACTTGATGGGCAGATGCTTCCACAACCAGAGGCATTCGGGAGACTTGTTCACAAATGTGTATCATTGCCTGAACCCATGAATCAAGAACAACGTTGGCATTGTAATCGGCTGGCGAACGAAGTGCTTATGGCCTGCAAACGAAATGGCGGTGGTCCCGTTCATATCAATGTTCCCATGGCTGAACCGCTTTATACGTTCAATCAATCAAGTCTCAATGCAGAACGAATGATAGAATTGATAGAGCCAATTTGCAGCCAATCAGTTGCTTATAAAGAACTATCCGAACGTTTTTCGCAAGCAAAACGCCCTTTGATTGTCTTTGGACAGGCTAAGAATCATGAGGTGAAATTAGGCTTTTCCAATCGGCTTGCAATAGAATATATTCCTGTTTGGATGGAGATGATGAGCGATGAATGTATCAATCCCCACATTGACGAATTGGTTTTTCTTGCCGAAAAAGAAATCGCCGCGCGCCCGGAACGCAAATCTGATTATCTGCCTGATTTCATCTTGTATGCCGGTGGCAATCTGATTAGTAAACGATTAAAGAACTTCCTGCGAAAGGCAGTGCAGGCTGATGTATGGGAAGTGACAGCTGACGGCGAGGTGCATGATACTTTTATGCAGGTAACGCATGTCATCAAAGGCACGATACAGGAGCTTTGCGCTAATCTTTACGTTGAAAAACGTGCAGAGCATGAATCTTATTTCAAACACTGGGAGCAGCTGTCGCAGCGTGTGTGGTGTCATTTGCAGTCATTCGAACCTTGCTATTCCGAATTGTTAGCGGTTAAGTTGTTCAATGATAAGCTACAGCGTGATGAGTCATCCCATGGTGTTATTCATTATGCCAACAGCATGTCGGTTCGCATGGGCATGATTTACAATCAGCGTTATTTTTATTGTAACCGTGGCGTGAACGGCATAGAAGGGTCGCTTTCGACCGCTGCGGGCCACTCGTTGGTCACCGATGAGCGTATCTATATGGTCATTGGCGACTTGAGTTTTTTCTATGATCAAAATGCGTTGTGGAACAGTTCCTTGCAAGGAAACCTGCGAATCCTACTGCTTAATAATGGTTGTGGCGGTATATTTGGCAAGTTTGAGGGCCTGAAAGATAGTCCGGCACGTACAGAACTTGTCATGGCTACCCATCAAACGACGGCTAAGGGCATCTGCGAGGCTTATGGAATAAATTATTACATGGCAGATGACGCCGTTGCGCTGGCCAATCAAATGGAGGTGTTTACGGGTTCATCGGCACAGCGTCCGGTATTGCTGGAGGTCTTTACCGACCCGGATGAAGACATGAACGTATATCAAGAATATTTTAATACATTATAATTATGGCAACAAGAACATGGAAACCCATTGAAGGTTTTGATTTTAAGGAAATCCTTTTTGAGGAATATAACCATATCGCGAAGATAACAATCAATCGCCCGCGTTATCGTAATGCCTTTACACCGCTCACCACTTGGGAGATGAGCCAGGCCTTTAGTTATTGTCGTGAAAGCCAGAATGTGCGTGTTGTGATTCTTACCGGGGCCGGCGATAAGGCCTTTTGTTCAGGTGGCGACATGCATGTGAAGGGGCGTGGCGGTTATGTGGGGACAGACGGAGTGCCTCGTCTGAACGTACTCGACGTGCAAATGCAGATTCGCCGCTTGCCTAAGCCCGTTATTGCTATGGTGAATGGTTATGCCATTGGTGGCGGCCATGTGCTTCATGTCATGTGTGATCTGACCATCGCGTCCGAAAACGCCATCTTTGGACAGACCGGACCGAAGGTCGGAAGTTTCGACGCGGGCTTTGGCGCCAGCTATCTGGCACGGATGGTAGGGCAGAAGAAGGCCCGTGAAATATGGTTCCTATGTAAGCAATATACCGCCGTTGAGGCCGAACAGATGGGAATGGTCAATAAGGTGGTACCTTTTGAGCAGCTCGAAGATACCTGTGTAGAGTGGGCCGAAACGATGATGGAACGTAGTCCGCTGGCCTTGCGTATGATCAAGGCAGGGCTGAATGCCGAACTTGATGGACAGGCGGGTATTCAGGAACTGGCCGGTGACGCGACCATGCTTTATTATACGATGGACGAGGCACAGGAAGGTGGAAAGGCTTTCTTGGAAAAGCGAAAGCCCGATTTCGATAAATATCCTCAATTCCCATAACCTTTTGAAAGTCGTTTTGAAAAAATCAACCCGTTATTCGATTCAAATTTCAGACCGGTTGCTGCACTTCAAGCAACCGGCAGGTACGTCCCGTGGTGTCTATACGACTCGCCACAGCTACTACCTGACGCTGACTTCTGACGATAGTCCCGGCATTGCAGGGATTGGCGAGTGTGCCACGTTGCCCGATTTGAGTTGCGATGCCATTCCCGAATATGAGCAAATCCTGGAGCAGATATGTCGGATGGTGGAGCTGATGGGTGAAATTCCTTATGATATGCTACGCCCTTATCCCAGTATACTCTTTGGTTTAGAAACCGCTTTTGCGCAGTTTCGGGCCAACGGCTCACCCGCGTTCTTCGATACGCCGTTCAGTCGTGGCGAAGAAGGTATTCCTATCAATGGCCTTGTATGGATGGGGAGTTATGAGGAGATGTATGAACGGCTTGAAGCTAAACTGAAAGCGGGCTTCCATTGCGTTAAATTGAAAATCGGAGCTATTGACTTTGAACGGGAAATAGACCTGATTCGTCACATCCGTGAGAACTTTACCAAAGAGCAGATAGAGCTTCGTGTTGATGCGAATGGGGCTTTTACGCCCGATAATGCCATGCAACGCTTAGAGGCATTGGCACGTTATGATATCCATTCCATTGAGCAACCCATTCGCCAACATCAGTGGGAGGACATGGCCCGCTTGTGCAAGGACAGTCCGGTACCCATCGCCTTGGACGAGGAATTGATAGGCGTGAACGTGAGAAGCATGAAAAAGGCTTTGCTCGAAACGATTCAACCGCAGTACATCGTACTCAAGCCAAGCCTGCATGGTGGCATGTCTGGCTCCACGGAATGGATTGAACTGGCTCGGCGGCACGGCATTGGAAGCTGGATAACATCGGCATTGGAAAGTAACGTGGGACTGAACGCTATTGCTCAGTTTTGCGCGAAGACGTATGGACCGTGTGTCACGATGCCGCAAGGACTGGGTACCGGCCAGCTCTTTACGGACAACGAGCCTGTGCTCAGCTTTCCAACGGCGACGCTGATCGACTGTCTGCGCATTCGGCAGGATCGGCTTTGGTTTCAATAAAATAAGCAAATGAGTCAGTTAGAGGAGTTTTTACAAGAGTGGAACGCGTCGTCGCCGTTTGTTTCGGTACATACTTCGGGTTCAACGGGGAAGCCGAAGCCGGTGCGGGCGGCCAAGCAGGCTATGCTTAACTCGGCTCGTATCACCTGTGATTTTCTGGGATTAAAGCCTGGTGATACGACATTGCTGTGTATGGATTTGAAGTATATCGGTGCCAAGATGATGGTCGTAAGAAGTATTGAAAGGCAACTTCGGCTATTCTCCGTCGCGCCAACCGGACATCCTTTGTCCGATCAGTCGCTTGCCCATGCCTCTTCTGTAGCCTTCGATTCGAGCGCGGTCGGTTTACCTTCGCCGGTTCCCGGTCTTCCTGAAGTTGTTCCCACATCTTTTTCATTGGTCGCTATGGTGCCGTTGCAGGTCTATAATTCACTGCTGGTAGCCGACGAAGCGACGCGTCTGCGACAGATCCGGCATTTGATAATCGGTGGTGGAGCCGTCGACAATTATCTGGTACAGGCCTTGAAAGATTTCCCCAATGCTGTATGGAGCACCTACGGAATGACCGAAACCTTGAGCCATGTCGCCTTGCGAAGGCTCAACGGCCCTTCCGCAAGCGAGTGGTACGAACCCTTCGACGGCGTTCAAATTGCCTGCGATGGGGACGGCTGTCTGGTCATTGACGCCCCACAGGTTCATGACGGTTGGTTGGTAACAAACGACTTGGTGGAAACAAAAACAGTGAAAACGGCCGATGGACAGCACAAAAAACAGTTCCGGGTATTGGGCCGGAAGGACAATGTCATCGTCTCGGGTGGCGTGAAGATCCAGATAGAAGAAGTAGAGCAGTCGCTCAGACCTTTTCTTTCTCGGCCGTTTGCCGTCAGTAAAAGGTCGGACGAGAAGTTTGGCGAAGTCGTCGTGCTCGTTACCGAGGCCACCGATTTGGCCGATGTGTCGGAAATATGTATGAATGCCTTGCCTAAGTATTGGGTGCCACGCCATTACTTGCACATCGACAAAATTCCCCTCACGCAAACCGGTAAGATTGCAAGAGGGGAAGTTCTTCGCTTTGTCACCCAACAGAATCCGTAACGCAGTGGCTCTGAAGCTTCCGGATGACCTTTTTATGAGTCAGTAAAAAATTAATGGGGACAGGTTTACAAGTGACGAAGCAGATCAATCGATATTTGTCGGCCTTGAATTATCTTTACATATACCATCAAAAAAGTGGCGTTATTTTGAAAAAGAAAAG
>NZ_JAERMS010000063.1 GCF_017426725.1 Prevotella illustrans
ATAATGCCACTTTTTTGATGGTATATGTAAAGATAATTCAGGGTGCGGTAGATATATCGATACCTGTAAACCTGTCCCCACTAATTTTCTACTTGAATATGCTTCCACAGATGGTTAGAAAGAATAAAAATCGCAGATATTTCTCATTTTTAAAAGAAATAATTACCTTTGTGAAATCAATAAATGGTTTACGTATGCAAACAAAATGTCATCTATCTATACTAATTCACGAACAGTCAAAGAAATACGGAGACAAGCCTGCGTTGACATTTCGTTGTTTTGGTAGCCTGAAATGGAAAACGGTTTCCTGGAAACAGTTCTCGTTGCGGGTGAAGCAGGTGAGCAACGCGCTTTTGAATCTGGGCATGAAGCCCCAGGAAAAAATAGCGGTGTTTTCGCAGAACTGTGTTCATTATCTGTATACCGATTTCGGAGCGTATGGTGACAGGGTTGTTTCTATTCCGATTTATGCCACCAGCAGCGAGCAGCAGATTCAATATGTCGTGAACGATGCTCAGGTAAGATTTCTTTTTGTAGGCGAGCAGGAACAGTATGACAAGGCTCATCGCATTTTTGCTTTATGCCCGTCATTGGAGCGAATTATCATCTTTGATGACAGCGTGAGAATCAGTACGCACGATCCTGCGGCCCTCTATTTTGAGGATTTCATCAAATTGGGAGAAGGACTGCCACGTCAGTCTGAAGTGGAAAACCGGTGGAAAGACGCGAACGAAGATGATATCTGCAATATTCTGTACACCAGTGGTACGACAGGTGAGAGCAAAGGCGTGATTCTTACTTATCGCCAGTATCACGCGGCGATAGAAGCCAACGGAAAGTGTGTGCCCATCAGTGAGAAAGACCGGGTCATCAATTTCTTGCCGTTTGCGCACGTGTTCGAGCGCGCTTGGGCTTATTTGTCTTTATCGGTAGGAGCTCAGCTGATTATCAATACTTATCCGAAAGAAATCCAACAGAGTATGCGCGAGACCCATCCGTCCTGCATGGCGAGTGTGCCACGTTTTTGGGAGAAGGTGTATATAGCCGTGAAGCAGCGCATGGAGGAGGCTAATCCGGTGGAAAAACTGCTTTTCAAACGGGCGTTGGCAGTAGGACGTAAACGTAATATAGAATATCTGAGTCAAGGTAAGAGGGTTCCTCTGACTTTGGAAATGGAATATAAGGTGATGAATAATTCGGTACTTAGTTTGGTTCGAAAGCAATTAGGCCTGAACAAACCGAATATATTTCCTACGGCAGGAGCCTATGTGTCGCTTGAAGTAGAAGAGTTTGCGCATTCCATCGGATTGGATATGTTGGTAGGTTATGGCCTGACGGAGAGTTTGGCTACGGTTAGTTGCGATCATCGTGGCAAACCATATACAGTAGGTTCTGTAGGCCGGCCGATCGAAGGTCTTGAAATAAAGATTGGCGAGAATGGCGAAGTGCTGTTGAAAGGTCCGACCATTACACCGGGTTACTATATGCGCGACGCCATCAATGCCGAGGCTTTCGATAAAGACGGCTTTTTCCATACGGGCGATGCCGGCTATATAGAAAATGGAGAACTTTTCTTAAAAGAGCGAATTAAGGACCTTTTCAAGACTTCAAATGGTAAATATGTAGCCCCGCAGCAGGTAGAAGCGTTGTTGTTGGTGGACAAATATATAGATCAATGCGCCGTTATTGCCGATCAACGTAAGTTTGTATCAGCGTTAGTTGTGCCGGAATTCAGAACAATAGAGGAATGGGCACAGCAACATCAGATTAAATATTCGTCACGGGAAGAGCTCTGCGCTAATAAGATGGTGCACGATATGCTGTTGGATCGTATTAAGACCTTGCAGCAAGGTTTGGCTCCTTACGAGCAGATTAAACGAATAACGATATTGCCACATCACTTCTCTATGGAGACCGGTGAGCTGACCAATACGCTTAAACTGAAACGTCCTGTGATTAATAAAATCTATAAATCGCTCATTGACAAGATGTACGAAGAGTAAAAGATATGATAACCGCAGAACAATTGAAAGATGTTGTGGAGCGAACGGAAGCGCTTCATAAATATCTGAATATCGACCGGAAACAAGTTGAATACGAAGAAGAGCAGCTGCGAACGCAAGCTCCCGACTTCTGGGAAGATCCTGAGCGAGCACAAGCACAGATGCGGCTCGTCAAAGGAATAGAGAAGTGGCTTGTAGACTATAAAGAAGTGAAGCAGTTGGCTGAAGAATTGCAGTTGGCGTTCGACTTCTATAAGGATGAAATGGTGACGGAGGCAGAGGTAGATCATGACTATGCCAAAGCCATCGCCGCCATAGAAGCTCTGGAACTGAAGAATATGCTTCGTCAGAAAGAAGATCCGATGGAGTGTGTGTTGAAGATTAATTCCGGAGCCGGTGGAACAGAAAGCCAGGATTGGGCTTCCATGCTCATGCGTATGTACATGCGGTGGGTGGAAGCGCATGGTTATAAGACTTCTATCATTAGCTTGCAAGAAGGTGATGAAGCAGGAATCAAGAGCGTGACTATGGAAATTACCGGTGGCGAATATGCTTATGGCTTCCTGAAAAGTGAAAATGGCGTTCACCGATTGGTGCGTGTGAGTCCGTTCAACGCTCAGGGAAAGCGTATGACGAGCTTCGCTTCAGTGTTCGTTTCGCCCCTTGTCGACGACACGATAGAGGTGTTTGTCGATCCTGCCCGCCTGTCGTGGGATACATTCCGTTCGAGTGGCGCCGGTGGACAGAATGTCAATAAGGTGGAGTCGGGCGTACGTCTGCGCTATTGGTATCAAGATCCCGACACGGGAGAGGAAGAAGAAATCCTGATAGAGAACACCGAAACCCGTGATCAGCCCAAGAACCGCGCAAAGGCTTTGTTGCTTTTGAAGAGCCAACTGTATGACCGGGCCATGAAGAAACGCTTGGAAGCGCAAGCAAAAATAGAGGCTGGAAAGAAAAAGATAGAGTGGGGAAGCCAGATCAGAAGCTATGTGTTTGATGATCGTAGGGTAAAAGATCACCGCACAAATTATCAGACAGCTGACGTTGACGGTGTCATGGACGGAAAGATAGATGATTTCATCAAGGCATATTTGATGGAATTCCCCGTCACGGACGAATAGGCTGGTGATTGGTAGAATTAGCGAAAGACCATGGAAGAAATAGACTTTAAGCGATCAAGTGATAATTAATAGATAAACTAACCTAAGTGTCTCTGCCTTTATTTGACACTCCTCGTCTATGGCGGGGCGAATGGAAGGCGTAAATACTATGAGTGAAAGAAGTAAGATGAATCGCGTGAGACGCGAAGCCAAACAAGAAGAGCAGGCCAAGAAAGTGATCAAAGGTATTTTTATCGCTTTAATTATTCTGGCAATTTTGTTTATGATTTATTCGACGATTATGTAATGAGCGGACTGGAAATAGAACGTAAGTTTCTGGTGAAAAAAGGCGACACGTATAAGCATGCCGCCTTTTCTCATAGCCATATCCGGCAGGGCTATATCCCTGCTGATGGGGCAACGGTGCGGATTAGAACCCGGGACGACAAAGCTTATCTGACAATCAAGTCGCATGCGGGTGAAAACGGATTGACACGTTACGAGTTTGAAAAAGAGATAACGATGGAAGAGGCCAACGAACTGCTGAAACTCTGTAAAGGTGGAGTTGTTGACAAGTGTCGTTATCTGGTCGCAAGCGGAACGCATACCTTTGAAGTGGATGAGTTTTTGGGTGATAATAGCGGGCTTGTGCTGGCAGAGGTCGAGTTGAAAGATGAGAATGAAGCTTATGATAAGCCTGATTTCATAGGAACGGAAGTGACAGGCGACCGTCGTTTTTATAATTCCTATTTGATAAGAAATCCATTCAAATGGTGGCGTGAACAAATACCGGAAGCTTATCGGAATGAAACGACAGAAAGATAACTTATTTGTAGTTTTGTCATTGATTTATTCTTAAATGATAAAAGATTTTTTATATTTCTGTGATTTTAAATTAAGAATGAATCGAAAAAGTCACAAGAGCGTGCAAGTTTTGGAAGCAAGATAGGTATGATATTGACCACAATCGGCGGTCTGGCCATCTTGCCCCATCAGTTTCATTTAATCTAACTATGCCCACGCTGTTTGTGTTACTTACTAAAACCATGAATGTATATGAAATGGAAAGACCTGACCTATTTAATAAAGAGTGATCGCATCGTGCTGCTCACAGCTCTTCTTTTGGGCTTTCTGTTTATCCTTATGGTGTATCTGACAACCGAAGGCTTCGACCACTCTACAGCCATCGTCGGCGATACGGTGTCAGTCAGCTCTCTGCGCCACAATCCCCGTTACCCACATCGTTATTATCGGGTGCCTGTTGCTTCGGCCCGTTTGTTTGATTTTGATCCCAATACAGCCGATAGCACCCAACTCCTTGCTTTAGGATTGCGTCCTTGGCAAGTCAGGAATATCTATAAGTACCGAGCTAAGGGCGGTATCTATCGACGGCCGACCGATTTTGCCTGTCTGTATGGACTCACCCGAAAAGACTTTCTCCGATTGTTGCCACATATCAAGATCAGTTCCGATTATTTACCGGCTGTCACTCTGGCCGAGCCGATGCCTGCGTTTAAGCAGGACACACTGAAATATCCGCGTAAAATTCAGCAGTTAGAGCGTGTCGATCTGAATAAGGCCGATACGACCCAACTGCGCCATGTGCCGGGAATAGGCTCTTATTTTGCCCGCCAGATCGTGAATTATCGCCGACATTTGGGCGGCTTTCACAGCATTCAGCAGCTGCGTGAAATCGAGGACTTCCCAGAGAAGTCGCTCTCTTATTTCATTCTTCCCGATGATGATGTGACGCGTATTAACGTCAATACCGCAACCCTGTCGCAGCTCAGCCGCCATCCTTATATCACTTATACTCAGGCACGTGACATCGTTGATTACCGTCGGTTGCGTGGTCCTATCCACTCCCTCGGCGATCTGCGCCTGCTCAAGTCGTTCACGCCCCAGGCCCTTAGCCGTGTCGAACCTTATTTGAAGTATTGATGCCCCCATACCGGCTAAGACAAAGAGAGCCGTAGCAGCGCCTTTATACTGCTACGGCTCTCTTTGTCATGCAAACCTATTTCTGAAGGACTCGATCGTCCACTGCCGTTTGTTAGTCTTTAGTCATTAAACTGGTTCTCAATGATTTCTGAAAGTACGTCCTTGATGTCGAGCCCAGCGGCGCGAACCTGTTGCGGGATGAAACTTGTTACGGTCATGCCGGGTGTCGTATTGATTTCCAGCATGTAGATTTTATCGTTTCCGTCTTGGTCCTTCGTGATGATGTAGTCAATGCGGATAATGCCGTTGGCGTGCAGGATGTCGTAGATACGGCTGGTTTCCTGAGCCACTTTCTCCGCGGTCTCGGGCGAAAGGCGGGCCGGCGTTATTTCCTGAACCTGTCCGTTGTACTTCGCGTCATAGTCGAAGAACTCGTTTTTGGTCACTACCTCCGTGGCGGGAAGCACCACGCTCTTTTTCCTTGTCTTGTAGACGCCCTGCGAAATCTCCGTTCCGTCGAGGAATCCTTCTACCATGACCTCGTCACTTTCCATGAATGCCACGCGAAGCGCGGGTGCCAGTTGGTCGGAGTTCTTCACTTTCGAGACGCCGAAGCTGCTTCCGTCGGCCGCAGGCTTCACAAAACAGGGCATGCCTATCCGTTTTTCGATGGCGGCCTCGTCGTAAGCCTCGTTACGACGGAGCAGCATGCTGTCGGCCACATTCACGCCGAAGCCCCGTAGGTAGTTGTTGAGCACGTACTTGTCGAAGGTCATGGCCTCGACCAATACGCCGCTCGTGCTGTAGGGAATGCCCAGCAGCTCGAAGTAGCTCTGCATCAGTCCATTCTCGCCGGGCTGTCCGTGAATCGTGATATAGGCGTAGTCGAAAAGTACGGCCTTGCCGTTGAGCAGGAAAGAAAAGTCGTTCTTGTCTATTCGGGCAGTCTCGCCGTTCTGCAAGTCCACGTGCCAGTCCTGTCTTTTGATGTCGACGATATAGATATTATATTTTTCTTTGTCGAAGAAAGAGTAGAGTCCCTGTGCCGAGCGGAGGGATACGTCGTGTTCTGAAGAATCGCCACCGCAGACGATGGCAATGTTTCTCTTGAATGTTTCCATTTATCTTGATCTTTAATTTTGTTCGAAAGTATCGGCCGTCGTGCCTTTGATGAAGTGGCGCCACTTGTCTATCAGTCGGGCGAAGTCGTCCGGCCATTCGCTGTCGAAGTCCATCTGCCGGCCGGTGGTGGGATGAACGAAGCCCAGGGTCTTGGCGTGCAGCGCCTGTCGCGGGCATATCTTGAAGCCGTTTTGTATGAAAGCCTTGTAGGTGCTGCTGCGCTGTCCCCGCAATATCTCCGTTCCGCCATAGCGTTCGTCGCCAAACAGCGGGTGCCCAATGTGCTTCATGTGGGCTCGTATCTGGTGGGTGCGACCCGTTTCGAGCACACATTCCAACAGCGTCGTGTAGCCGTAGCGTTCCAGCACACGGTAGTGGGTGACGGCCGGCTTACCGATTTCCGAGTCGGGAGCGAACACCTTCATGCGCAACCGGTCCTTCGGGTCACGTCCGATGTTGCCTTCGACGCGACCTTCGTCCTCCACCAAGTTACCCCACACCAAGGCATTGTAGCTGCGGTGGGTTGTTTTGTTGAAGAACTGCTTGCCCAATGCGGTCTTGGCTTCTGGCGTTTTGGCCACAACCAGCAGACCGCTCGTTTCCTTGTCGATGCGGTGCACCAATCCCACCTCCGGGTCGTTGGGGTCGAAATCCTTCACGTCTTTCATGTGCCAGGCCACCGCGTTGATGAGCGTACCGGTGAAATTGCCGGCACCGGGATGTACCACCATGCCCGCTTCCTTGTTAATAACCATCAGTTGATCGTCTTCGTAGACGATGTTGAGCGGTATGTCTTCTGCCACGATCGACGTGTCGTGCTTCGGACGGTCGAGCATCAGCGTGACAATATCGCCCGGGCGCACCTTGTAGTTGCTCTTGACGGGCGTGCCGTTTACATGGATAAAACCGGCATCGGCGGCGTTCTGAATGCGGTTGCGACTCTGATACGGGTTCTTCTCGGCCAGATATTTGTCTATTCTGACGGGCTTCTGTCCCGGGTCCACCTCTATCTTCCAGTGCTCGTAGAGGCCGTCGTTGTCGTTATCGAAGTTTTCGTTGTCTTCTAATATGTCGTCTGTTACATCGATCATGTCCTTATATTATTGGGTATCAGGGATTGGCGGGCTTCTGTGGTGTTTCGGGCTTATGCTCTTTCTCCGGAGCCTCCGGTGCCGTCACTACATCGAACTCGTCCACCTCGTCTTCATCGGTCTGTTGTTCCGATTCTGCCGGATCGATATAGTTAATGTCATCTTCAGAATTTCTCATGCCGTTGCCCACCTGTATCACGAGTGAGTCTTCAATGGGTATGCGTTGTCCCGCCATAACATGGCGCCCTCTGACGATGATACCGTAAACCCAGTCTTTCTCACCCGGAATGAATTCCGGCGAAGCCAGTTTGAATCCCATTGCCGTCAGTTTGGCCATGGCTTCTCTGAGCGAACTGTTGTCGATGATATCGGGAAGCGACAGCGTAGGAGAAAGTGTCGAATTGATGGTCACATATATAATATGTCCTGACTTCACCTTAGACCCCGACACCGGATTCTGCTCCAGCACGCAGTCGGCCGGCAGATTCTTTACATATCCGGTATCGCTGACGACTATTTCCAACCCTCTGTCCTTTAGGATGCGTTGGGCGTCGGCAAACTTCATGTGCTTTAGGTTAGGAATCTCGATGGCTTCTCCGTGGTGTGTATAAAGATCGAGTCCGTATTTAACGCCTATGATGATGCCGGCTATGACCACTACCATCGCCAAGATGTTGCCCCATAGATACCGGCTTTTAAATTTATTGATAAATTCTGAAGACTTCATTGCGTATAATGACTGTATGCAAAAGTACAAAAAAAACAGAAAGAAGCAAAGACAACTCTTTGCTTCTTTCTGTTTTCTGCTAATATTCTACCGGCGTGGTAATTACTTACCGTGGTTTTCATCAGAAACAGTTAATTTTTTACGACCGCGTGCACGACGTGAAGCCAATACGCGACGACCATTCTTTGTTGCCATACGTTCGCGGAAACCGTGCTTGTTCACGCGACGACGATTGTGAGGCTGAAATGTTCTTTTCATTTTGCTATATATTTTATTGTTTATTATTCCTTGGAATATAGCCGCAGAACACGGCAACAAAGGGCTCAGTTGGTAGCTCCGAACCTTTTGGGTTGCAAAATTACTCATATTTTTCGAAATACCAAAGAATTAACGGTTTTTTCATGGTATTTTTTTTGTATTGTTCCAATAGTGTCCTAAATATTTTTCAAAAAAGTGAAGGAAGTTGTTTTCACTAAG
>NZ_JAERMS010000064.1 GCF_017426725.1 Prevotella illustrans
CGGGAGAGACGCACCGATGATGAAGTCTCCGGCTTCATCACTTGTAAGCCCATCCTCATTATTGATTCAGCGTTTTTGTAATTTTGTCAGAAGAAGTTACGAAAAGAGTGTAATTTATTGGAAATGAGCGTTGGTTAATCGCTCTTGATAGTAATAGGTTACGATTTAGTTAGTTATCTACTGCATTATCCTTCTGCGCGTTGCGTAACCTTCAAAGAACTCTTCGTATGCAAAAGTAGCTATTTAATCCGAGATTTTGATATAAACTCCCAGATTTTTATCCCCTCATTCATAAGATTTTTCCGTAAAAGCGGTATTATCCGTCGGCACACCATTGCCCAAAACGAGTTTGGAACAAACGTGTGCCAACTACCGCATAGCCGGAGAAAAGGGCATTGCCTCACGCCTAAACGATGTTTAGACAGATGAAGCAATGCCCCTTTCTTTTGCGCCTATGCCAAGAGGTGCTTTTACGGGTTTTCAGATGATTTTTTTTTTTCGCTGTCCCTTTTGCCGGAAGCGGAAAGTGAATGCAGAGTGTGTCCGCCTGCCCCATGAATGAAACAGGTAGCCACACACAGCGGGCAATCCGGGAAGAATGATTGTTGTCGCCCGGCTGGACAAGTCCTGTCGGATCGGAAAACAATCATACTTCCTTTGTAGTGGTTTGCCCTTTTCACGCTTCCGGTGATGTCTTTTTCCTTTTGGTGATTCCTTTTTTACGGATTTTTCCCTGAAGTTTTTTCTACCCAATCAGCCTCTGTTTTCGTTTACCTCCATTTTTGCGCCTTTCAGTGAGCCGCATCAGGCAGTCATTTCCGTTCTGGGCGCAAAGGTAATTCCGGGATTGGACGGGAAAGCAAGGTCAAGCCTCCTGTTTTCGGTAAAAATCTCCAGCCCTGCGGGTAGTATTTTGACCGAAAAACCTTGCATTCCCTAATCCCTACCTTTTCAAGCACCCGAAACGAAAACGACCGATGCGACAGAAAGACGCATAAAAAAAATGTCGGATAAACGAGAGGCAGATAAGATAGTTTGAAACTCAACTCCCTCAGCTCTTGAATCCGCATAAAAAACAAAAAAATCAAAAACAGCGAAGATATGACAGCAACGGCAAATTTCAGACAAGTGGCGCAATACATCGGGTTGGCGATATGCGGCTTGATGATGCGCACCGCCTTCGGGGTGTTCGGCATCCTTTGGGGCATCATCAGAGAGATTGTAAACGGAGTGTTCCGAGTGGCGATAGGTGTAATCGTGGCTATCCTTTTCACCATTGCCTTCTTCGGCTTCATCCTTTGGTTATTCACCCTTTAACCCTTACCGACATGGCAAAGAGAAACTGCAAGACGGTAGCGCAGCAGTGCAAATATTACGAGGTGGACAACATCTTCGTGTATATGGTGGAAACGTACATCAACGGCAATTTTAGCACTTTCCGAAGATTGTACCACGAACTGAACAAGGACGCACGGAGGGACTTCATGGACTTCCTTCTCAGCGAGGTAGAGCCGACCTATTGGAGAGAGATACTTAAACAGACAATCTAAAAACGACAGCGATATGAAAGGAACAGACCATTTCAAAAGAACGATACAAATGTATCTGGAACAGCGGGCGGAGGAAGATACGCTCTTTGCGAAGAAGTACCGCAACCCTGCCAAAAACATAGACGAGTGTGTGACCCACATTCTGAACTATGTGCAGAAAAGCGGTTGCAGCGGCTTCACGGACGGAGAGATATTCGGGCAAGTCATCCACTACTATGAGGAAAACGAGATAGAGGTGGGCAAACCTATGAACTGCCAAGTGGTGGTGAACCATGTTGTGGAACTCACGGAAGAGGAAAAGGCGGAGGCACGTCAGAATGCAGTCCGCAGATACCAAGAGGAGGAACTCCGCAAGTTGCAGAACCGCAACAGACCGTCAGCGAGAAAAGAAACCCACCCCCAACCCTCATTATTTGATTTAGGCTTATGAAACCGAAGACCAAGATACAGAAAGAGGTGGCAAGACTTTCAGCCAACCTCCGCCCCATATCAACGACACAAATTGAATGGGCATACCGCCACTGCATTGAACATATAGGCTACCGCACCAAGAAAGGGAACATCACCTGCTCCGACTGCGGTCACGAGTGGCACAGCGACAGCGTACTGTGCGACACCCTTGAAGGTTGCACCTGCCCCAAATGCCATGCCGAACTCAAAGTGCAGGACACACGCAAACGTATCTACAAGGAAACGCAGTATTTCAGCGTGATAACCACCTGCAAAGGCTATCAGGTAATCCGTGTGGCGCAGGTCAGATGCGAGAGCAGGAAAGGCGAGCCGATGCACTTCTATTGCCACGAGGTTGTGCAGCGTTGGATTTCACCCGACGGTAAGGTTACGGACATGGCGTTGCTCCGTGGCTTCACATTCTGTTACTGCGATGTATGGGCATTGTGCAGCGCGATGGAGATAAGACCGCACAACAGCCTATACGATGATGTTGTGGCAAGAAGCTGTGCATATCCCAAAATGAGGGTATTACCCCAACTCAGACGCAACGGCTTCAAGGGCGATTTCCACGGCATTTCCCCCGTGCGTCTTTTCAAAGCCTTGCTTTCAGACCCAAGAATTGAAACCCTTATGAAAGGCGGTGAGATTGAGGTTATGAAACACTTTCTTTTCAATGCCCGTACTGCCGATGAATGCTGGGCATCATATCTGATTGCCAAGCGTCACAAGTATCTGATAGACAACTTCTCCATGTGGTGCGACTATCTGCGTATGCTCAACAAACTCGGTCAAGACCTCCGCAACCCGAAGAACATCTGCCCCGAAGATTTCATGGCGGCACACGACAACGCAACCCGAAAGATTGAAACCATACACGAGAAGGAACGAGCCGAGCAACGCCGCCGCTGGGAGATTGAAAGGCGTGAGCGTGAGCAACAGCGGCAACTGCAAAGGGAAAAAGATGCGGAGGATTTCATCGCCAACAAATCCAAATTCTTCGGATTGGTAATCACGGACGAGGAAATAATCATCAAGGTGCTTGAAAGTATAGACGAGTATTACAGCGAGGGCAAGGCACAGAACATCTGCGTGTTCGGCAGTGAATACTACAAGAAAGCCGACACCCTCATACTCTCGGCAAGGATTGGCGGTGAGATAATTGAAACCGTAGAGGTGGATTTGCGGACACTCAAGGTGGTGCAGTGCCACGGCAAGTACAACCAAGACACCGAATACCACGAGCGCATCATAGACCTTGTGAATAAGAACGCCAACCTTATCCGTGAGCGGATGAAAGTGGCATAGCATCAACCCTAAAACAACATTGATATGGAAGTAAGAATTGAAAGCATGATTTGTGTGTGGGACGATAAAATCCCTGCATTGTTCCTTGAATTTGTAAACCTCCTCACTCTCACAACGAGTGAGGGGGAATTGAGAAAGAGCGTAAAGGAGTTTGCCGAGAAGCACGAACTTGACAAGTTCTTCCTTTACGGCTTCGGCTCACACCATTTCTACCTGCACCAACGCTACACGAGCAACCCCGAAATGGTGATGAAGAACAGAGTTCTGTCAGTACATTTTTAACCATCTAAAAAGCAACATTATGGCAACACGAATGACCATCAACGGAGTAAGTACCTGCACGGAAGCAGGTACGGAGAAATACGAGCGTTTCCAATCGGGTATCGGCAGACGCAGGCGGACACTTGTGCAATACGACTACCGCCACACGGACGGAGAATTGTTCGCTTGTGTAAAAACCACATTGGACGAGTGCCGAACCGCAAGGGACAAGTGGCTGAACGCAAAGCAGGGAAAGGAGGGCAACCGATGAACACGACCTATCAAACGCTGATAGTCAAATTCAGCGAACCTATCACGGCATTGGACGGTATCTTTGACGATGCCCAAGCGTGGGGAACTGACACCCTCAAAGGGTGGATAGATGATTACGAAAGCACACGTTTCACCGCCACCGACAGCCATACGGCAGTCATCACGAGCGAGTATAATATGGAATGTGTGAAAGAGTGGCTGCAACGGCAGACACCCATTGCCGAGATGCGAGAATTTTGAACAAGTTGGCGGTGCGGACACCGCCAACACTTAAAACCCTAAAAACAACGGTTAATGATAGCACAGACGATATTACAGCAGATAGGCGGAAGAAGATTTACCGCCATGACGGGTAGCCGTGATTTCATCGACATGGGCAACGGCTTACGGATGAGCCTTACACGGAACAAGACAAGTGCCAACCGCCTTGACATCATCTATGATGCGGGGGCAGACCTCTACAATATGCGGTTCTACCGCAGGACATTCAGCAAAAAGACTTTCGAGTGCAAGGAAAAGTACATTGCCGTACACGAGGGCATCTATTTTGATATGCTGGAAGAAATATTCACGATGGTGACGGGACTTTACACACGCTTTTGAGTTGCGGCGGCGAGAGCCGCCCTACTTTCTTTCGGTGAGCATGATGGCGGATAAAGAAAGTAGCAAAGAAACCTCTGTGCCAATCTGCGATATTATTCACAAAAACAAGTTTTTATTATGGAAACAATCAGGCAGGACGGAAAAATCATCTTGCACGGCAACGACGGCATAAGCATAAAGATGATTTTCAAAAACCTTACGGGAAAGAATTTTCAAGGTAGGGAGTATGCGGACTATATCCGTCACATCGCAATCGGGAGCATGGGATTTACACCCGGAAGCATCGAATTTTGCAGGGATGGTGACGTGATAGATACGGGTACAATCCCGAATGTATGAAAAGCGGAAAATCCGATGAAGTTGGCGGCTTCATCGGATTTTCATTTACAGTCACGGGATATACAGCAGTGCAAACTCCGCCTTTCTCCGTTTGAGCAGCATGGCGTGGCGTTTTCCTTTGTAGTTGCAGAAGGCTACATACTCCCGGTAGATGTTCCTGTCGCCAGCCTCCAGCTTCTTTATCAAGGTGCTTTTAGGGATTGTCTTGCTACCCAAAAGCCGGTATGGACCCACGTTGTAAGCAAGCGTGGCAAGTAAAAGACTATCCTTCCCGAACTGCCGGAACATCGCGCAGAACTTCCGCAGGTCTTTCCGCAGGAGCGCGTCCGCCTGCCGCTTCGTCATGGTTCGTGCCGAGTACCTTTCGCCCGGCAAAATCTTGTGACCCCAACCCACGTATGGGTGGTGCTTTTCCGAGTGCCATCCCTCAAAATACTTCGTGCATCGTACCGCCCTCTCGAATAGAGACAGCCGGTAGATTGCCGCCTGCCCGTCCGTTCCCTCTTGGCGGCTGATCTGTGCGGACACAAAACAGACCGTCAGAAGCGAACAGAGCATTGTCATGAATACACGCATCATTTTAGCAAGGGGCTGAAGTTGCCGATGGGAACGATGGTCAAACCGTCATCCTTTGCATTCCGGTTGTTGAAGTCAAATTCCAACTCGAAAGAGTTGCCGAAGTTGTCCTCCACCACCACAATAAAGTTGTGCGCCTCTTCGCCCTCCGCCGTGTAGTACAGGCGGAACTTTTCGTTCTCCAGCAGGTAGCGGTCGTTAGGCAGGAAGGTGATGCCGTTATCCATTTTCAACTTTCCTTCTCCCTCAAACTGAAAATAGCGGATGGTGTAAAGCGTGTTAGCGAAGTCGCCCTCCTTTTTCAGCTCACAGCGGATTTCCACCGTCTGCCCCTTCGTCACCTTGTTCGGCACGGGCATGACCTCCACCGTGAAGGGATAGGACTGCTGGATGTCCATGTCGTCATCGCACGACACGATGGTGAATGACACAGCGGCTATCAGGCATAACGCCACCACCTTAAAGATATTTGTTCTCTTGTTTCTGTTGTTCAGTATGTTCATTTTTCTTCGATTTTTAGATGGTTGTTTTTCTGTTTTTTCGTTGTCTGTTGCAGATACTCGTTCAAGTCCTTGCAACCGCCATAGAGGGAGGAACGGTCGGCGACATGCGCCCCATACCGTTTGGCAAGAGCGTCAAGCGTCCGCCGTCCGGCTTCGTCACGGTCAAGGAAGCATCCGATGCGCCCGTAGCCGTCCAGCAATCCCGCCGCCTTCTCCACGTTGGCGACAGAGTTCAGTACAAGGCAGTCAGCGTTACCGGTTACGCCAAGCGTCACGGCGGAGAGAAAGTCCATGAAGCCCTCAAACACGAGGCACTCGTCAGCCGGGATTTCCTTCGTCCTTGCCAAAGACACATCTTTTGGCGGGATGCACCCCTTGAAATATCGGCTTCGGACTTCATATCCACCTGCCATATTCAGGAAACCGACAGCGAAATACCGTTTTCCACGCACACTGTAGTTCAGGCGGCAACAGTGGCGGGATGCTACTCCGATTGGTATGCCTCGTTCCTCTAAATACTCCGTCAGCGGTGAACGAAACAGCGGAGCGACCTCCACATCCTCAAAGACAGGTTCGGTCGGCTTCGGGAGATAGGCGGGCTTTTCCCATCCGGCAACCGTCATATTGGCGGCTTCCGCTATGAACTTCGCTTGCTTCATGAAGTCATCGCTTTGCAGAAACTCCCCGGCAAGCGTGAAGATGTCACCGCCCTTGCCCAAACCGAAGTCGTACCAAAGCTGTTTCGCCACGTTCACACGGAAAGAGGGGGTGCGCTCGCCCCTGTACGGGGCGATATACCACAGCTCGTTACCGCTCCTTCTGACAGGCTCATGCCCCAACCGTGCGAGAAAATCCGCAAGCGGCATCCTTCTGATAGCATCTATTTCCGTCCGTTCCATGCCCGTGTCAGTTGATGATGAACTTGACGCCGACCCCGAACTGCGTGTGGAACTTCCGCGTGTCGCCACCCCACAGGCAACGCTCACGCAGGTTGGCAAGCAGGGCGATACGGTCTGTCACGTAGCACTCCACATCGAGCGTCAGCGCACCGCCGTAGATGAAGGCGTCCCGGTCGTGCAGCGTGGAGCCGTCATGCAGCACCTTATTCCCCCAATTCACCGATTCATATCCGGCGAGAGCCGAAGCCCCGGCATAGACGAACACGATTTTTCGGGCGTCCGACAGTATCTTGAAGTAATATCCGCCCTCCGCCGTGAACTGCGCCACGGGTATCTTGGTATCCTTGTAGGGATTGTTTTTCAGGAGGTATTCGCCACCGAACACCCACTTGTTCCCCCTCTTCGTGTAAGTGGAGAGAGCCGCCCCGAAACTGTACCCGCCGTCCTTGCCGCCGGGATTGAAGCCGTCCGCCATGTCCGCCCTCACCTCGATGCCCTGCATCTTCGGCAGACACCGCTGGGCGTGCGCCTGCCCTGTAAAAAGGGCAAGCGACGCGATGATTATTGCGATGTACTTTCTCATGGTCAGCGCACTTGAAGTTCGTTGATGGTACCCGCACGTACCAAATCCTCGTTCTCAATCACGAAGGACTGGTGACGGCCGCCGTTCTTCTCGTTCAGCTCCACCACGAGGCACTTGTCATCGGGGATGGTGAACTTCGCCATCGTGAAGACCGTGCGCTCGCTCTTTTTGCCCGGCACGAGGGTGGCGTAGTTCTGCGCGCGGAGCGGCAGGATGATCTGCTCCTGCACGGCGGTACGCTTCGCCACCTTCTTGTCCACGATTTTCCAAGTGATGTAGTCCACATCGAAAGGCACGTTGCTCTGGTTCTTTATCTCCGTGTGGAAATAGAGCAATCCGTTGTGCGTGTAGATGCCTTTGAGAAGATACTGGATGCCGAAACGCTTGCAGCCGATATGCTTCACCTCGCGCTTGTTCTGTTTGTGGATGGACTTCATGATAAGTCGCACCAGCATCGGGCTTTCGCTGCCCAGCTCTTTCAGATAGATTTCCTGTGCGTTATTCGGGCGGTTCACCGTGCTGCCGTCATGGATGAAGTCGCACATCTCCACATTGAGCAACAGCGGTTCGGCGGCGTACTTCACGTGTAGGCTCGGCAGGAAGCGCCTTGCCGCCTTTCGGCGGTAGGTTTCCTCCAGCC
>NZ_JAERMS010000065.1 GCF_017426725.1 Prevotella illustrans
AATGATTTGATGCAACTTGTATGCGTTTTCACAAAAATTATTTAGGACACTATTGCTTATTAACCCTAAAATATGAACTGTAATAAGAAAACAAATATAGTTAAGTATTTTCTTCCTCAAAATTAGCATACTATAATTAGTATAACGCTTCTTTATCTTAAAAATAAATATTTTTCTTAAAAAGAATACAAAACCGTTGTAGCGTGTTTCATTTTTTTTGTATGTTTACCGCCAAATAGATTTGTCATCTAATCCAGACACCTCACATAGCCAACCATGAAAAAGAGAAAGTTTCTCTTTGGTTTCATTCTAATTTCACTGAAATTTCATTTATTAAAATTTATAAGACTATGATTAAAAATTCGTTCAAATTGGTATTAGCACTCTTGTTGCTATCGCCTATGTGTGCTTTCGCACAAAAAACAGTAACTATCAAAGGCCATGTAAAGTTTATCAGTGATGATTTTAAAATCAGCGTTTACCAATATTACGGTACGGGGAAGAAAGTTTTGGCAGAGACAATGGTTGATCCTGCCACACAAAACTACAGCTTGACTGTGCCCGTAGAAGCGCCTGGAGAAGCGTTTGTAGACTGCGGAGAATGGCAAGATGTCAACATATGGCTGGAAGATGAAAACCTGAATATTGATTTCAGAGGCGAAGACACGGCCAAAATCAAGATAAAAAATCCGCCTTTTGTCTATATCAAAGGTGGTAAGAATAATGAACTGATGAATCTTCTCAACTTTATGGCGTATCGCAATTACCAGGCGATGATAGCTTATTCGCAGAAGACCTACACAGCGAAATTTGCCGATGAGGAAAATAGAAAAGAGCTGACCATGTCGTTATACGATTTCATGGACGACGACTTCAAAGCCTATTGCCGCTATTTCGTGGAGTACTATGCCGATCGCAACAGCGTGATGGCTGCCATTTCAAGATTGAATTACGACGAGAACAAAGAACTGATCGAGAACACATTGACCCGATTGGCGGCCGTTTCGCCTGTTGCTAAGCAATTATCGGACAACTATCGTAAGGAGGTGGCCGAACAGAAGATGCGTACAGAACGTGTGAAAGTCGGTGCCGTAGCTCCCGAATTTGAGGCCAAAGACGCCAAAAACAAAACGATAAAACCGGCAAATTTCAAAGGCAAGGTGTTGGTGATAGATTTCTGGGCCAGCTGGTGCGGTCCGTGCCGACAGGAAATTCCTAATTTGAAGAAGTATTACGAAGAGTTCAAAAACAAGGGAGTAGAGTTTTTGAGCGTTTCTATCGATGCTAAGAAAGAGGCATGGATGAAAGCCATGAAAGAAGAAAACATGGCATGGAAACAAGGTTGGGTAACAGATGCCGGAAAAGAAGTGATGGATTTATACCAGTTCTCAGGTATTCCGTTCATTCTGATCATCGATAAAGAAGGCAAAATCTATAAGAAAAACGTCCGCGGAGAAGAGATTCGTCAAGGCATTGCTGATGTTTTGGCCGGAAAAGCGGCTCAGCCGAAAGAGACCATTAGTATCAGCATGGGTGCAATGAGCATGTAATCATTGCCTTTTACCTACATAATTATTCACCATTCAACACAAGTTATTATGAGCGTTAAGAATTTATTTTTCGTGGCACTTGCTTGTGCAGGAATCGCTTTTTCCTCTTGTTCAAAAGAGGAGGACGAGCCGGTTGTCGGTATCGTATCGGGAAGTATCACCCCGCTTGGCAGCCCTCTTGCCTATAAATTGGAACCGAAAGGCGCCGGCGTTTTAGAGAATACGAATGATAGTGTGGCATGGGATGTGACGGATGTTGCTCTATCCGAGGCTACCGTGAAGCTCGATCCTACGCTTGATGCGACTATTTTGTACAATAATCAGCCCGTAGGAGCACAGGGGGTTGTTGTCAACGCGACATCCGCTGTCAGCTTTACGGTAAAAGGTTCGACCGGAAAAACAAAAGTCTATACCCTGAATATTGTTCGTACAAAGAGTGCAGAGATTGGTTTTAAAAAGAAAGCATCGTCGTTCAACGGACTGCCTTCTAAGATCGTATGGATGGACGTAACTTCGTTCAAAGGTAAGTTTTACGCGCTTGTCATTTCGACAAAGTCTACGGCTAGCAAATCGCCCGACACCACGGAAGAATTATATCAGCTATTCAATTCGGTCGACGGACTGGCCTGGAGTGAAGTTCCTTATACCGTGACAGGTGCCAACGACGTCATTGGAGGTGAAGGAGCACGTTTGGTAACATTTAAAGACAAACTCTACGTTTTAGGTGGTATGCGCACTTTGGGTAAGGATAAGTTCGGCAATCCGGCAGAACTGGAAGATGGATGGTTCGGCCCCTCGCCCGTCATCAAGCAGTGGCGCTCATATGTATCTACAGACGGCACGAACTTTGAAGCACTTCTTCCCAAAACAAAGATTAAGAAAAATGGTGAGGAAATAAATCCGGAAAATATGTACGTGTATAACAATCCTTACGCAACACTAACAACCTTTGGCGATAAATTATACGTTCATGGCGGATACACCATTGGATTCGGTATGATACAAGGCGCCAACAATACGCTCTCAACATCCGATGGAATGACCTGGGAAGTACTGACCACAACGGTTGTTGATGAAGCGAAGCTGACTATTCCTACTATTGGCACCAACTTGTTTGTATTTAAAAACAAACTATATATGGTGGGTGGCTTTAGTAGTTATATCGATCCTAAAAACATGAAAAATGGTGTTTTTTCATCAACAGACGGTACCACATGGAAACTCGAGGCCGAAACTGTCGATGGTTTCAAGAATCTGTATCAGTCAAAGGTCGTTGTCAATAACAACATTATTTATCTATTCGGAGGCGAAACTTTAGGCGCAGACGGTGAAACACGCATTCTCAGCGATGTCGTTTACCGCTCTACCGATGCTATTCATTGGACTCCGCTCATTGTTCCGAAATCATTTGCCGGGA
Organism: Prevotella illustrans; assembly: GCF_017426725.1. Classification (GTDB taxonomy): domain Bacteria; phylum Bacteroidota; class Bacteroidia; order Bacteroidales; family Bacteroidaceae; genus Prevotella; species Prevotella illustrans. The sequence goes on from NZ_JAERMS010000065.1 coordinate 2,968, forward strand.
CTCGTTGTGCTTCTTCGGCTCTTATGGGCCAGGCAGTCTGGTTCTTCGGAGGCTATAGCAGTGTATCAAGCGGTTACTATGCCTGCCCAACAGTGAATGATATTTACGGATCCGATACCTGGAACGCATTTTTTAAGTAACAGTTTTGTCACATAAGGTTTTCCTCTTTTCATATCATTTTGGAAAGAGGAGCCTTTTGATATATCTAAACATGAAAAGAGGAACCTTTATACTTTTGTTTGTTTTGACACAGTCTATAATGCTTTTCGCACAGAAAAAGACTGTCAGTGGTAATGTCGTAGACAAGAACGGGAATCCCATAGAGTTGGCTACCGTCAGACTGAAAGACAACACGGCTTATACATCTACCAACGCTTCCGGCGCCTATTCGATAACAGTTTCGAAAGGTGATACTCTTTACTATAGCATGCTGGGGTATGAAATGCAGCGCAAAATCGTCGGAAAATCCGACCGAATAGATGTGGTGATGCACGAAAGCAAAGACGTCATGTTGGCCGATCTTGTAGTAACAGGATATAGTAAACAAGAGCGCCGAGACCTTACAGGAGCGGTATCTTCCGTCAAACTTGCCGACGAGATATCCTTTCAGTCTATCGATCAGATGCTGCAAGGGAAGGCTCCCGGCGTCTTTATGTCTACCTCATCGGGCGCATTGGGTTCGGCCAACGTTCTGACGATTCGCGGAATCAGTTCCATCATGGGTGACAACAATCCGTTGTATGTCATCGATGGCGTACCTATCTACGGAACAGATCGCTCATCCAATTCAACCGATATTTCTGGCGGAGCTATCTCGGCCACATCTATGGTGGGCATGCAGACGGGCGGTGGCTCATTAAAATATAACACCGAGTTGAAATACTCTTTCGAAAAGAACCCACTGGCGACCCTCAATCCCGACGATATCGAATCCATCGAGATCCTGAAAGACGCGTTTGCCACGGCCATTTACGGGGCGAGAGGAGCATCGGGAGTTATCCTCATCACAACAAAGAAAGGCAGTAAAGACCGCCCACGCATCAATATCAATTACACATTGGGAATAGATCAGCCACTTGGAAAACTGAAATTGTTGAACGGCAAACAATATTCGCAAATCTATTCCAATTATTTCAACGGCCAGAATTTTCCGCCCTCGTATGATACAGACTGGCTGGATGCAATCACACGAACAGCAGTCAGCCACAATGTATCGGCTTCTTTTTCCGGCGGTTCACAGAAAACGACTTATTTCTTGAGTTTAGCCGCTTCAAATAATCAGTCGTATGTCATCAACAACGACATGCAACGTTATTCGGCCCGACTTAATCTGAACACAAAACTCACGCCGAAACTCGATCTGTCTGTGAATGTTTCCATTTCCCGCTTAAACAACAATGCACTGCAAGCGCCGGAGATTTATGCCGCGGCAATCAAAAAAGCGCCCAACCTTCCAATCTATGGCGAAGATGGAAAATATTACTACGGTTTTGCCCCGAACAGCAAAGGTGACCCTGAAACCTACAATCCTGTGGCACAAGCCTATATCAACGACGAGGGAAGCGAGGACACACGAGTGATCGGCAATACCTATCTGGAATGGCATCCGGTGAGTTGGCTCACTTGGCGCACGGAATTGGGAACAGACATGTACAATGTTTTTTCTTCTATTCGGAAAGGCGCTTTGCCGGAACATGTTAAAGGAGTGGCAGGCAACCAAGCGCAAGAGACAACCAAGTTGAACCTTAAATATGTTATTACCAACACATTGAACATCAACAAGATTATAGGCAATCATTTTTTCCAAGGCGTCTTCGGCCAAAGCTATGAATACGTTCGCGACCGAATCAACTCGGTAGCAGGAACCAATTTCTTCAGCCCCGACCTTATCGGTGTAGGCGCAGCACAGAGTAAACGTGTCATCAGCGCGTACTCTATGAAGTCCGCTTTGTTTTCAGCTTTTGCCCGTCTTAATTATCAATGGCAAATGAAATACATGCTGGGATTGACCTATCGCGTGGACGGCTCTTCGCGTTTTAATCGCAATCATCGCTATTTAGGGACACCATCGGTCAGTATAGGTTGGCGATTATCTAACGAAAACTTCTTCAGAGAAGCATTTCCTTTCATCAATGAAGCCAAGTTAAGAAGTTCATTCGGTCTTTCCAGCAAAGACGGTAACAACAGTTACTATGGAGCACAGGCCACATATAAATTGAACACACTGACCACGTACGGAGGCCTTAACTACCTGCAAATGTCTCAACCCGGTAACGAAAACCTGAACTGGGAACACACATTCACATGGAATGCAGGATTGGATATAGAAGCATTGAAGAGCAGAATCAAGCTGACATTAGACTATTATTACAAGAAAACGACCAATATGCTCTTTTCGTCCAATCTCCCTCTTTATACCGGTTATACCAAAGAAAACCAGAATATAGCGGATATGATGAACACGGGAATCGACTTTCAGATCATCAGCGACAACATTATATCCAAAAACTTCCAATGGCAGACCATCTTCAACATTTCCTCGGCGACCAACAAAATCCTGAAATTAAACTTTGAAGGAAACCAACTCGACGAGTTAAACAGTTCATACAAGTATTACCAAGAGGGGAAAGCAGCCGCGCAATGGTATCTTCATCGTTGGGGCGGGGTTGATCCTGAGTCGGGAAACCCACTATGGATTTATGCAGACGGTAGCGTTTCGACCGTGCCTCCTGCATCGCAAAACGCCACTTCGCAACTCAATAAGTTTGTCTATGGCACGGCTATGCCGACTGTTTACGGTTCTATCACCAACTCATTCAGCTACCGAAACTTCGAACTTGACATATTTTTCAACTACGCTTTGGGCAGTCACATGATGAACAGCACGCGCGCCACCTTGCTTACTTATACGCAAGAGGCTAACAATCTGTCATCGGAAATCATGAACCTATGGCAGTTGCCGGGTCAAAAGACAGACATACCCAAGCTGAAAAATACTTCAATCATCGGAGCATACGACTACACCACATCGATTACATCAAGCCGTTTCTTGGAGAATAATTCATACATACGACTTAAAACGCTTACCTTGGCTTATCGTTTCCCGCAAACATGGCTCAAGCGTTCCAAGCTATGTAGGCAGTTACGGCTATACTTCACGGCCACAAACCTCTTCACTTTAACAAAATATAGCGGTTTAGATCCTGAAGTAAGTGCCTTCGGTTCGTCAGCCACATTATCGGGCTACGACAATAGCACCATGCCTTCGTCGCGCAGTATGCAATTCGGTTTAAGCGCAACATTCTGATAAATGCAACTTAAACGCAAACAAATGATAAGAGTTTTCAATCACTAACGATCAATCGATATGACTATCAAATATATACAAAACAGTATTATCCTTGGACTGACTATCCTCATGACCGCTTGCGGATTAGACTTGGAACCGGAGAATACATACGTAGACGAAAAAGTGTACCGCAATGAGAAAACCGCTCTGGCAGCCTTGGTCGGTAACTATGTCAGGCTGAACGTCTTTCTAAGCGGCGCACCTCAAGACCAAAACAATTATTCAAACTCGGGCTATACCTTTGAATTAGGAGATTTGGCAACCGACAATCTAAAAGTAAGAGCTACCTCTCCTACCTTTGTTGCTGTTGAAAAGAGCCAATATACATCCAATGAACACGATAATTTCTTATATCAAATCTGGCATTGGGGATATAACGCCATCGACTATTCCAATAATATTATTCGGGGAGTTACACAATACGGACAATACGCGGAGCCCATCAAACGCCAGCATATAGCTGAAGCGAAATTCATCAGAGCTTACGTTTATTTCCAACTTCTGGCTATATTTGGCGATCAGGCTTTATTAGGAAACGATGCTGCCGACGGAGTTGTACTCACCCTTGACCCTTACAGCGGCTATAATCCTAAGAACTCAAAAGGAAGAAGTACGAACGCCGAATGTTGGCAGCAGATTATCAAAGACCTGACAGAGGCGCTTCCCGATTTGCCCGAAGCCGTCCCCGCGGCCTCATCACGTGTCAGGGCGACAAAGAGCGTGGCCCAAAGTCTGCTCAGCAGAGTGTATCTATACAAGGCATCTTACAAAGGCAATCAAGAAGAACTGAAGCTATCAGCCGATTACGCCCATGCTGTTCTCCAAAATACGGCTTACCAATTCTCTTCATCATCAAGCGAATATTCAAACAATCTCTTCCCTTCCAATGAGTTTTCGCAAGGTGGCAGCCATCCCGACCCGACAACATACAGTACGGAACTCATCTTTTTTGAACCAAGCAGAATATACGCCAAGCGCTATCCTAATGGTATGGCATACTATCGCAAGATTAGTTTTTATATCCCACAGACGGCCATTGATTGTTATGAAGCTGATGATGTGCGACGAACGGATTTGATCAGACATGGCTCAACAAGTGATAATCCCAACGATTACACGACAACCAAATACTACGGAGGCAAGTACGACGACGTTATCTACCTTCGTTTGGCCGAAATCAAGCTAAACTATGCCGAGGCGCTTGTGCGATCTTCCAACTCCATTTCTCAAGAAGCCATCGACCAACTCAATGACGTTCACCAACGCGCATTCCCCAATGACAAGAAGCCTGCATTATATACCGCCGCCGACTTCCCGACAACAGAAGCCTTGCTCCGTGCGATCTTGAAAGAACGCCGCATGGAATTGGCTTATGAAGGTCAATATCGCTGGGATCTGATGCGTACCAATAATTTGCTTGGAGACGCCACACTCGGTGCTATTGCTCCCAACCGCTGGAATCTTCCCGTACCCGAATACGAAATACGTATAACGGATGGCTTAATCAAACAAAACAGCGGATACAATCAATAAGCATTTACAATAAGTGAATAAACATTAAGGAGAAATAGGAAATAAGAGATATCAGAATATTGCTGTCCGGTAAACATTTTTGTTATATAAAAGTTAAGGGCTAAAATCCTC
>NZ_JAERMS010000066.1 GCF_017426725.1 Prevotella illustrans
GATTTGATGCAACTTTGTATGCGTTTTCACAAAAATTATTTAGGACACTATTGGTTATTTTCAGTAAAATCACATTCAATATTCAAAGAAACACGCCAAAAAGACTTATTTTTGCCTTATGAAACAGCTTGAAGATTATCTAAATGATTCCGTAACGCTCCTGTCACGCTTGATAACGACTCCTTCCGTGAGCCGCGAAGAAAAAGAGGCGGCTGATATTCTGGAGCAGGCGATTCGTTCTTACGGCTTTACGACACGACGGGAAGCCAACAATGTCTGGACTGTCGATCCGTTTTTCGACGACCGGCGGCCTACGCTTCTGCTCAATGCGCATATCGATACGGTATGCCCCGTAGCCTCATGGACGCGCGATCCCTATGCGCCCGCTTTGCTTCAGAACCGTCTTTACGGATTAGGGAGCAATGATTGTGGTGGCGGTTTGGTCACTTTGCTTCAAGTGTTCCGTTATTTCTGTCAAGACGCGGCTACCGCCCGGCAGCGTTCCTACAACCTTGTTTATTTAGCTTCGGCCGAAGAAGAGGTGTCGGGCAACAATGGTATCAGCCTGGTTCTCCCTCTGTTGCCACCCATCGACGTAGCCCTTGTAGGCGAACCGACTGGGCTTCAGCCTGCCATTGCCGAAAAGGGACTGATGGTGCTCGACCTCATTGCGCATGGAAAGAGTGGGCATGCTGCTCGTGGCGAGGGTGTCAACGCGATCTACGAAGCGCTTGACGACCTGTTGTGGCTGCGCGACTATCGCTTTGAAAAGGTCAGTCCGCTGTTAGGGTCTACCCGAATGACGGTTACGGTGGTCAATGCCGGCACACAACACAATGTCGTGCCCGACCAATTGACAGCGCTTATCGACGTGCGGCCCAACGAACTCTATACGAACGAGGAGGTGTTTCAGATTATTCAGTCGCATTGTCGTTCAGAAATCAAAGCTCATTCTTTCCGCCTCCATTCCTCCCATATCGATTCCAACCATCCGCTCATTCGCAAATGCGTGTCTATGGGCATGACGCCTTATGGCAGTCCCACGCTCAGCGATCAGGCTCTCATGCCTTTTCCGTCGTTCAAATTAGGGCCGGGAGAATCAGCCCGTTCACATACGGCTGATGAATATATTGAAATAGAAGAGTTGCGGCAGGCTCTCTGCACATATTGTTCTTTGTTATCAGACGAAACGGATTAAGCCATCTGACCAAATACCGCGTATAAAAAACAATAAGGTGTCATTTCTTTTGCGAAATGACACCTTATTATAATAATGTATATAGCGTATCTTTTTATCTGCCGAGCCATGCTTCCGGATTCAGCTTGGTTGTCTCCTTGCGTAGCTGGAACTGCAGAATATTGTCTGCGCCAACGGTTCCCAGAGCCTGACGGGTCGAAACCTTTTGTCCCTTACTTACGCTTACTGATTTTAAATTACAATAAATAGAGATGTAAGCACCATGGCGAACCATGACCAGCATGGAGCCTTGCCAACCATAAACGGCACTCACCTCGCCGTCATAGATCGATCGGGCCATACAGCCTGACTGTCCTAAAATATTGATACCTTTATTATCGAGCACCACGCCCTTCAATCCTTCTACGTTGTATTGGCCAAAATGGCTCACGATTTTATATCTACCTGTAATCGGCATGGGCAGTCTACCCTTATTGGCGGTAAATCCTCCGCTCACCATCCGGTCTACGGTAGAGAGCCGTTGCGACTCGTCTACGTCCTCTTTGGCTTCGGCAATCTCCTGCTTGCTGCGCTTTTCCTCGGTCCTGGCTTTCAGTTCGGCGGCCTCTCGGGCTGCTTTGGCCTCTCGAGCCGCCTGTTCCGCACGGACTTTCCGATCAGCGGCGGCGGCCGCTTCGCGCTCCACTTTCTCACGCTTGGCTTTCTCCGCGTTGGCGTCGGCGACTCGTTTGGCTTTCGCCGCAGCCTGGGCGGCAGCCTCTGCTTCGGCTTTCAGCCTTGTCTCCCGCTCCTTGGCCTCGGCTATACGCTTTGCGTTCTCGCGTGCGGCGGCCTCTGCAGCCGCCTTCTTGCGGGCCAGTTCTTCGGCACGTCGCTTGGCTGCCGCCACGGCTTCGGCTTTCCGTTTGGCCTCCGCAATGGCCCGTTGACGGGCTTTCTCCACTTCAATGGCCACCAAACGGTCGATTTCCGCGTTCAGGGCAGCGTCTTTCTGCCGCTGCTCGGCTATGATTTTCTGAATTGTTTTCTGCTGATTCTGCAGCGAAGCCACAATCTTCTTCTGCTCGTCCTGCTGCCCCTGCAAAGCCGACTTTTCCTTCTTATCCTTGTAAAGCAAGTTGTTTTTCTGTCCGCGCACCAATTTTAATTGCTCATGTTTGCTGTCCACCTGTGCTTGCTTGGCTTTGACCATTTCACCTTGGGCCCGCTGATAATCGGCATACTCACGCACAAAGCGCAGACGTCTGTACATCTGGGCCAGATTCTTGGCCGAAAAGATGAACATCATTTTATCCTGCATCGCCTGATGACGAGCCATGTAACGCATCGACTTGACATATTTTGCCTTGCGCTCCTTCAGCTGTTCTTCCAGAGTCTTCAGCTGTGTCTTCAGCAAACCGATGTTTCCTTCTATGTGATGAATATCTTTCTGAATGTCCTCTATCGACTTCTGGCGGTCGTCAATGGCCGAGTTGATGGTCATGAGATTCTGCAACCGTTTCTTCACATCGGCTTGATTGGCCCGCAAAGCCTGCTCCTGCTGCCGCAGTTTCTTCTGTATTTGCGAGCGCTGCTTCTGCAGTCCTTTAATAGAAGCGTTTGCATAAACAGCCGTTTTAGGCGTCTTGGTATTCGCGGGCTTTTTCTTTTTGGAGGTTGTCTTGGCCGGTTTGACGACAGGCGTTGCCTTTTTCTTCTTACCGGTTGTCTGCTTTTGCGCGTTTACCGTCAGCGAAGCCGCGATTATCAAGAGTATAAAGCCTAACTTCCTCATATCAGAATTTCATGATTTTCGACAAGATATCCTGTGGCGCAATCTGCTTATACCGGTCTGAAATCTTGGTTGTCGCGTCCCAATTATCCTTGATTGTCACTTCGTTCATGCGGATGGTCACAGTTGCCGTCTGCTGTCTTTGTGTAGCTGTCGTACTAAACATGAACTTCTGCGTAGCGGGGAACTGCTTCAACCCTACTACCATAAAATCATCATACGTCCAATCCAAGGTTGACTTGCCATGCTTCTGCGACAAATAGTTGATTTCCGCGCTTAAAATCCGGGCAGTGGCGGATTCAGTAAGCCAGCTCACCGACAGATTCCCTTGCTTCAATCCCACCGTCGAACCGCCTTGGGCATTCAAATCCACCTCATACTGACTTAAATCCTTGTCGGCGACGGTTTCCTGTCCCGGCAGAAAAAGCTGATTCCAGAACAACGCCTGCAGACTATAGAAGTTCAAACCGTTAGATTGCAGAAAGTCGAGCTGCGTATAGTCGGCCTTCACGTATTCTTTATGCAAGCGGTCGATTATCAACACGTACGTTGGCGTAAACTCCAACCGCCCTACCTCCGTTCCGAGCAGCGGCATGAAAAGCTGTATCCGAATCACTTCGTCCTTACGCATGCGCAACGATCCCGACACGGTGATATCCTTTGAACCGGCCTTGAGATTAAATTTCATGTCGCCCACAATGTTTTTCACGTAGACTCCATTGTCGACCACTCGCTGTATGAATTGCTGCTGACGCAACTGCGAAGCCTGAGCGCTCTCTGCCTGCGCTTTCTCTCCGCCCTTGGCAATGCTCGATCTGTCAACAGAAGGCTGAATCGTCGTCTTTTCCAGATTCCTCTTCGAGGCACACGATGACACCAGCAAGATTCCCGCCAATGCCAAAGACATTATTATATTCAACTTTTTCATCTTTTCTTTCTTTTACTTTTAAGTTTCACAATAGCCTTGGGATGTATCTTCTGTTCCAATGCCGCCTTATCACCACCGGACTCCAAAGCCTTTTTCCAGTAATCGACGGCGGCCGCGTGATCGCCCACCCGCTCATGGATATCCCCTGCATGTTCATAGATGACGTTGTTATGCTGGGTTGAATCGAGGTTGGCTATCGCCTGGTCTATATATATCTTGGCCTCGGCGAAGCGGTCTTCCCTATACAGAATCCAAGCGTAGGTGTCCAGATAGGTGGCATTCTTCGGCTCGGCCTTCACCGTTTTGGCACTCATCTCTGCCGCCCGACGCAGGTCAATATTCTCTTCGCTCAGGTAATAAGCATAGTTGTTCAGGCAACCATAGTTGTCGGCCTTCCATTGCAGACAGCTGTCGTAGGCCGCAAAAGCCTCCTTGCTGTTCCCTTTCTGATGCAACAAGTCGCCCATGATGGCATAAAAATCCGATACGACATCAGGATTACTCGCCGGCGTTATCTCACTCACGCCACGCCTGAAAGCATCGAGCGCCTTCTCGTTCTCGTCTTTCTGAAAATAAGCCATTCCTAAGAAGTAATAGAATCCCATCTCTTCGGGATTATATTCGGTAGCGGGCTTGCAAAGGCTGATAATTCCGTCCCAATCTTTCTTGGGCCACTCGTTCTGCAGCAGCTGCATCCGGGCGCCCGCATTGTCCGGCGCAACCTTGAGCCAACGCCTCAGTTCGACACTGATAGAATCGGCAGGCACTTTCTTCAAGGTCATATAAGCCACCTTCATGGCATACATATCCGTATCAGCCGGATTCACGGTCAGTGCCTTGTCAAACACCCATAGCACCTTGGTACTGTCGCCTCCTTCAGCTTCCGACTGTTGAATGATTTGCCGGATAATCGCCGTTTTACCCTGCGAGGTCATCTTCCGATTGGTGAGAATACGCTCCGCCAACTCGGCGGCTTCACTTTTCTTGTCTACAGCCCGATAGTAATCATACATCGAACTCAAGGCATAGCTATTGTCGGGCTCCTCATCGAGCACCGATTTGAATAGCTTGAACGCCTCGTCTGCTTTCTCGTTCTGCACCAGCCAATTGCCCAACATGACCCGATAGTTCAAGTCATAAGGATGTTCGTCGGAGAGTTGTTTCAACGCTTTGTACGCGGACTTCTTGTCATTCTTCAACTCGTACACCCTCACCTTCGACAACGTAAGCTCCTCGCTGTTTCCGTCGACCTGCTCCATACGCCCAATGCACGTCAACATCTTATCGTAATTCTTCTGCTGCTGATATAGTTGGATCAGGATTTCAAGCACGTCGGAGCGACTTTTATCGGTTTGATAAAGATCTTCATAGGCCTGAATGGCATGATCAAACTGCCGTGCGTTAATATAATATTGTGCCAGTTGTTCGCGATAAGTCACGTTCGACGGGCGCAGCATGACCGCTCTTTGCAGATAATTCATGGCCAGGCTGTCCTTGCCAAGCTCACTTTGGAACATAGCCAACAGATAGTAGGTCTCAGCTCCTTTGGGATTAATCTCCCGACAATGATTGAGCAGGTCGAAAGCCGCGTCATACTTCCCGGCATGATACTGCCGCAGCCCCTCCATAAAGAAATAATCGTAGCGCCGCCGGTCGTTATACGACAGCGTGTCGCCCGCAACGGCGTTGTAGGACATGCCACACAGCACGACCGTCCACAACAGGAATAAAATGTTTCGAATATTTCCAAGCATACAGCATGCAATAACTCGACCGGCAAAAGGTCACTCCTCTCTCATTTCACACCGGTATGGCCGTAGCCACCCATCCCCCGTTCGGTCGCGTCCAATTCCTCCACTTCCGCGAACGCGGCCTGCTCATGACGGGCAATTACCATCTGGGCAATACGTTCCCCGTCTTCAATGACAAAATCATCCTGCGAGAAATTGATCAACAACACCATGATTTCGCCTCGGTAATCGGCATCAACGGTTCCCGGACTGTTCAATACCGTGATTCCTTTTTTCAGTGCCAATCCACTGCGAGGACGTATCTGGGCCTCATAGCCTTCGGGCAAAGCAATGTATAATCCGGTAGGAACGAGGTGACGCTCAAAAGGTTTCAGTCGGATAGGAGCGTCAATATTGGCGCGTAAGTCCATGCCGGCACTTTGCGGAGTAGCATAAGCGGGCAGCGGTTGTCGGCCTTGATTGACTACTTTTATTTTAATCATAGAACCATTGATAGATGAGTAAAACACGTGCAAAAATAGCGATTTATCTTTACAAAGCCCCATTTTTAAACCTAAAAAGAAAGAATTAAGGCAAATTTAGTTTATCTTTGCAATTATCCTATTGATACTCAAGACAGAAAGTATATGAACTGGTCACAACTGATTTCAAATATCAGATTCGGGCAGGAGCACGCCACGACGACTCACCACGACGCCCGTTCGGAATTCAGGCGCGATTCCGACCGCCTTATCTACTCGCCTCCTTTCCGCCGTCTGCAAAACAAGACGCAGGTGTTTCCACTTCCGGGCAGCGTCTTCGTGCACAACCGACTCACACACAGCTTGGAAGTGGCGTCGCTCGGCATGTCGCTCGGCAGCGACGTTGCCCGCGTTCTGATAGAACGCCATCCCGAACTGAAAGACACGAACTTCGAAGAAATCAGCACCATCGTGCATGCGGCGTGTCTGGCTCACGACATGGGTAATCCGCCGTTCGGCCACAGTGGCGAGAAAGCCATTCAAGCTTTCTTCACCGAAGGCGAAGGGGCGTATCTTAAAGACAGGCTCAGCAAACCGTTCTGGGAGGACATTACCCACTTTGAAGGTAATGCCAACGCTTTCCGATTGCTTACCCACCAATTCAACGGACGCCGCAAAGGGGGGGTCGTCCTTACCTATTCCATGTTGGCCAGTATCGTAAAATATCCTTTCTCCAGCCATTACGCGGGCCATCATGGTAAGTTCGGCTTCTTCCAATCCGAGAGCGCCGACTTCCGAAAGATAGCCGACGAATTGGGTATAATTCGCCTGTCGTTCGAGGGTGAGCCGTTGCGCTACGTGCGTCATCCGTTGGTTTACCTCGTCGAAGCGGCCGATGATATATGCTATGAGATTATGGATATCGAGGACTCGCACAAGCTACGCATCCTTTCGTATCAGGAGACCGAAGAACTGCTCTTGAGTTTCTTCGCTCCGGACGAACAGGAGAGTATTCGAAAACGCATGGACGAGGAGGAAGTGACCGACGCCAACGAGCGAGTGGTCTACATGCGGGCTTGCGTCATCGGCAAATTAGAACACGAATGCGTATTGGCCTTTGCCAACAACGAGCGACTGATTCTTGACGGGAAGTTCGAAGGCTGTCTCATCGACCATATTTCGCCTCTCCAACGCGACGCTTACCGTCATTGCAGCAAGGTCTCGTATCGGAAGATTTATCAGAGCAAACCTGTGCTCGACGTCGAACTGGGCGGTTACAAGATTATGGAAACACTGATGAAGACGATGATCGACGCGGCAGTTAACCCGCAACGTTTCCAGTCACAGCAGCTCATGAAACGCGTCAGCAGCCAGTATGACATTCAGAGTGAGGACCTCGAAACGCGCGTCATGGCCGTTCTCGACTATATCAGCGGCATGACCGATGTCTATGCTTTAGACATCTATCAGAAGATTTGTGGTATCTCGCTGCCCATCGTATAGGCAATCCTCCCCTCTAAGACGACTAAAGAGCCATATCTAACTCTATTTTCGAGTAATGATATGGCTCTTTTTTTTAAAGATAGTAGAATTTTCGTGAGGACAAATTCTTCTAAGCCAACTTTTCCTCACGACGCTTTTTGACATAAGGACATGTTTCCCAATAGTGTCCTAAATATTTTTCAAAAAAGTGAAGGAAGTTGTTTTCACTAAG
>NZ_JAERMS010000067.1 GCF_017426725.1 Prevotella illustrans
ATGATTTGATGCAACTTTGTATGCGTTTTCACAAAAATTATTTAGGACACTATTGAAAATATAATCTTTTTCCACAACAATATTGATACCTTTTGAAAAATGTTGAGTTTGAAGATGGCATTTGGAGTAATCTTTTAGAAAGCTGTAAAAAACAGTATGAAATTAGGATTATATTGAAAAAACTAATAACTTTACAGGTACTAAACCATGAAGTTCTTTTACCATGAAAATTTATTTCTTTATCAATAATTCTTTGTAGATATGAGATTTAAAATCATATTTCAGATAGACCGCAAATATGGCGACTGCTTACCCGTTAATTATCAATATGAACAGTCTGCCATGATATACAAGATATTGTCGAAAGCCAATGCCGAGTTTTCTGCATGGCTTCATGATAATGGTTTCAAGCTTGATAATGGAAAGCATTTCAAGTTGTTCTGTTATTCACGATTTCAATTTGAAAAATACCGTATACTACCCAAGGCTGGCTGCATCAATATAATTGGTAATAAGATAGAGTGGCTCGTTAGTTTCTTACCCGAACAAACTACAGCAGAGTTTGTCCAAGGCTTGTTTGCCAATCAACACGTTGTGGTTGGAAATAAAGACTATCGAGTGGCTTTGGATGTGGTAGGTATAGAGGCGCAGCCATCTCTTAGTTTAGAGGAAAAGATGGAGTTCAGGGCTAATTCGGCAATATGTATTCGTGAGCGGCAAGGTGACCGCGTACAGTATCTCTCTCCCATGGACAACCACTATCGGGATGGATTATTGAAAGGCCTTCTTGCTCGTTATGAGTCGTTCTATGGTCAGTCTTTTACAGGGGATGTCTCTTCGTTTGATTTTGAATTGATGACGGATAAGCCTAAGTCGACGCTTGTTACGATCAAGGCCGGTACTCCCGATCAAACTCGTGTTCGTGGCTTCCGCTATGATTTCCGCTTAACTGCCCCGATTGAATTAATGAAGATCGCTTATGACGGTGGTTTGGGCGAATTGTGTTCACAAGGTTTTGGATTTATAGAAATAAAATAGGAAAGAATATATGCAAACGAATTTAGATTTATCCCTTTTAAAGGAACTTCCAGAGTTGTCGGCAAAGGTAACGTTGGAAATACGACCGTTAGCACCATTATCGATGGTTAGCGAGATGCCTGGCTCGTACTATAAAAGTATGAAATACCCGGATAAAAAAATGATTTGTGGTTTATTTGAAAATATCTTAGATTGGCATATTGATCTCCCTTTGAGAAAAAATATTTTCAAAGAATATAAAGCAATCCGGAAAAAACAGAAGATAGAGGTTGATGATTATGTTTCAGGCTCAACCTATCAGCCTCTTCTCATGGACTATTTTTCAATCAACGGAAAGCCAAAGGTGAAATTCGAAAGTCTTTGTTTTTACAAAGATTTGTGGAATAGATGCTATAGAAGATCTGATTCTTATAAGCATATAAATGGTTGTAGAAATGTTGATATAGATATTTTGGCTGAGAAAAGTAAGCTTTTTAGTATGTGGGAAAAGGTAGTAGAAGAAAAAAAACTATCTTCTAAGGATGCTGACAAGGAAAGGAATAAATGGTTTAGTGATAATATGGGTGCCATTCCTTGTTTCTATACAAGTCCCACTTCTCGTGAGTTCATAGCAATAAATGGGATTTTTGAAATTTCGTTATTAATTGATATACATTTGCGTGATTTATTGTTTCAAAATATAAATAGCAACAATCTTGGATACCTCGGAACAAGTGAAGGTTGGGTTGATATTAAATTAAAATGAATATGGAACATCCTTATATCAAATATGCTAAGGCACTTCTTGTAGAAATCAATCGTCTTACAGGATTAGAAGATATTACAGAAAATCTCATAAAACAAGAGCTTCAAAGAGAGATGGAATATTTCAGCCTGAAGCCGTTGGGAAACTTTGAGGGAAAAGAAAAGGTGCATTTTGGCTATTCACGAGAGAAGAATGATGCAAAGAATTTCTTCTATTTGGCTCCTAATGTTATTTCTACAGAGATGAGAGCTTCAAAATTATATGATTTACTTCAGAAGCTAAAGAGCGAAAAGCTGAATTTATCAGCTTCTTGTAAAATACCACAATCAGCTATGCCTATAGCGGGAGAGTTTAGTGCTTTTTCTGAAAAAGGGAATATATCACGAGGCAAACCATCTTCCACTATCTATAACGAATGTCTTGCTGCTCTAACATCTCTAACTCATCTAAAGCCTTGTTTACAATCGAAAAAAGAAAATGTATGTATTATTCCTGATTTGGAAATAAAAGAGCTAATGGATTTTATCAGACTTTTCAAAATACTTTCTACAAAAAATATGGAGTCAGATATATTGAATGGGAAAGTCGTGAAAAATATGAAGGGAAAAAAAGGGAAAATAACTTATACGCCCAAACGTCCTAACATCTTTAAGGGGAATTTCCCTAATCCTCCTCGGAGTTCTGCCTTATGCAGTATAGCACTGTTGGGAACTATTGGCGAGATGATAAAAGATAGTGAGACTTCCCCGTTAGCAAAGCAAGTTATCAAGAGCCTGGAGAATGCAAATATATATATGGTCAAATATGGTGATGCCTCTGTGTTCACCTATAATCATTATATTATACGTTTGGCAAGTGAGGGGAGCTTGCGACAAATCGTCGATAGTATTTATTGGTGTACGCTTTATAATTACGGCGACAGAGAGAAGGATGAGCCAGGTGAGACGGAAAAGGAAAAGAATGAAAAGGAGACTGCATACGAGACGTTTGATTTGTTTGCAGGTAGATTTCTTCAGTTATTTAATAGGCCTGCATTCAAGGATTTCTTAGCGTTTAGGGCAACGTATCCTTCGGCATTAAGATTATTATTAACAACATATTTTGAAGACATGGAAAAGATAGATGGAAAAGTTGTGAACTCAGCAAAAGAATTTGGTCGGTGGCTAAACACCGTAGCGTATCGTGCCGCAAAGAAAGCATTGACAGATGAAGGAAAATCGGGTGATGAGGAACGACGAAAGGTAAAAGCAAAGTTCCTTGTCGAATTGGAAAGTTCTGCCCTCGCTGCAAAAACAGGAGATGCTTTGATCGCTCAAATCATAACGCGGGCAGGGCGCTTGTCTAATTCAGATGCGTCCTTCGCAGCTTCCCTATTTATGGAACAAGCCATGAGTGGGGAGTTGGAGGTGGGTAAAGCAAGAAACCTACTGATTGCTTTCTTAAGGCTACGGCAAAACAAAGAAGAAAGTGCGGAGCAGTTTGCTGATAATTCGGGTCAAGCAAGTGAACAAGAAACTGATTATTCTAACATTTAATATAATTACTTATGGTCATAAAAGGAATTTTAGTGTCATCTTTGGCTCCCTTTGAGAACCACATGGCAAACAATGGTGAAAAGTTATTGGGTAATGCTTCTTCTATAAAAAGGAGGCCTGATGGACGCGTTTACATTTCTGGACAAATGCAGCGTCATGTTTTGTTTTCTGCAATAAATCGACTTAATGAGGATGATCCTTGCAAGGGAAAAACATTTGTATCTAATGGAGATGGCGTTACGGATATGGTTGATTGCGACTTGAGAGCCGATATGGGAGGATTCATGCACCCTTCTAAAGGCGAATATTCTGGTCGTAGGACAGCACCGCTATCTGTTACACCTGCTATAGCTATGTCTGAGAGTGAAATCGGGAGAGATTTGCTTGTAAGGTTGAAAACAACGGCAGGTGCTGATTCAACAGAACAAGCGTTGGCAACCAGGGAATTTAGCCAATATGACTTGATGAAGATGAACTTCTTCTTAGACGTTACATCTTTGAGTATTCATAAAGGATATTCTTATAAAAAAGGTTTTAATATAGCAACAATTTATTCAAAGCATGCTAAGGAATCAGAGAGAAAGCGCAGGGCAAAGTTATTTCTGCAGGCAACTCAGTATATGAATGATTATTCTAATCAAGCTAGAAATGCTGTATGTGGAGAACCACAGCAAGTTCTTATCGTATTTGATACAGTATTGAGCCGGAAAGCTTGTCGTTATTATGAAGCAGATGCAATCGAACGTAAGAATATTATTGAAGAGCTGGAAGCCCGAGAAGCGACATATTTCCTTGGGGATGATAAAACAGAGAATAGTGTGAGAAAAGCATATGAGAAAGCGTTGGCTTTTCTTGAGAACAATAGTTTGTTTACTTTTGATGCAGACGATTCTATTGTGAAAACATTTGAAGAGGTATATTTAAAAGATAATCTCAAAAAGAAAGAAAAGAAAGAGAAAACGGACGGGCAATCAAGTTTGTCTCAAGAATGAGTATTTGTAAAAAGGTATTGGCAAAGCCTTCCGGTATCACATTGGAACAACATACAACCGATGTGGTATCGGAAGCAATGTCAATTTGTGACAGTCTTCCTGCAACTTGTGATAAATATCAGAAGATAGTAGGAAAAGATTTACGGAAGCGTATAGAAATCTCTGCATTATACCATGATATTGGGAAAGAAAATATAAAATGGCAAACAGCATGTCAAGCTGATTATGTGGACTATTGCCGGTGGAGAGAAGAACATTCAGAGGTTACTGCCAAAGATATTGCTGATTACTTATTTCATGAAGGGGGAAAACACCTTAGGGCATGTGGTATCAGGCACGAACTAGTTTCTTTGGAAAAGAAGATGCAATATATTCCAATGCCAGTCAGTGTTGCTATTGCTGCTCATCATACGAAATTAGGCTTGTCTTTCAAAGATCGTTGGATACAAGAAGGGCATAAGGATATATGGAATAAGATTGAATCTGTTTCTAACGAAATTATAGAAAGTGAGGATTTGAATCGTGTAGCAGCTTCTGCCTATGAATATGATGGAGTAAGAGGGATGCTACAACTTGCCGATCATCGTGCAAGTGCAAAAGAAGATGGAGAATCTTTACCTGTGATAACTCCTTTTGAGTATGTATTCCCCTTTTCAGAGAAGAGGGGAATACAAAAACTGGTAGAGGAACATTGGAAAGAGGAACTCCTTTTGGTGCGTGCTCCTACAGGGGCTGGTAAAACAGATGCCTCTTTGTTATGGGCTCTTAAACAAATTGAAAATAAAAGAGCCGATAGACTGATAATTGCAATGCCGACAAGGTTTACGTCTAATGCATTATCCGTTAATGTATCAAAAACATTGTCTGCAACGGGACTATATCATTCAAGTGCATGGTTTGCTAAATATAATAATAATGTAGAAAATGGGTCAAGTAGTCTTGCTTATGCATTAAAAGAATTAGATATGGCACGGTTATTGGAAACCCCAATAACGGTATGTACAATAGATCATCTTTTGATGTCATTAACTTTAACAAGAGAAGACCATCACCTCATTAATTTTAATATGGCAAATTCCTGTTTAGTTATTGATGAGGCAGACTTCTATGATGACTTTACACAGGCTAATATAAATTTTTTACTCACAATTTTAAGCTATTGGCATGTTCCTGTATTAATAATGAGTGCTTCTCTACCAGAATCTGTAATAAGATCTTATAAAAAGACAGGGTATCATGTAACTGATATTTTAGAAGATAAGTCAGACTATAATCGGGTTCGTTTCGCTATAGAATCTATATTTGATTATAATATTTTGTCCGATTTAGATAGGGTTATTGAAAAGGCGATAGAAAGTGGTAATGCTATTTTCTATATGAACACTGTCGATAATGCAATAAAGTTATATAGGTACGTTGTAAAGAAGGTTGAGGATGGAGGAAGTAGGTTACCCATATTACTTTATCATAGTAGATTTACAGAGTTAGATAAGTTGAATAAAGAGAATCAGCTTCTTTCAGCGCTTGGTAAAGATGCTTGGCAGAATGGAATGGCTGGAGGTATAGCGATCTTAACTCAAATAGGGGAGATGAGTATTAATATAAGTGCAGACATGATGGTTTCGGAGATATGTCCTATTGATAGACTTACTCAGCGTGCCGGTAGGTTATGTAGATTTGATGCAAAAAAAATAGGGCAACTATACGTTGTTTGTCCTCAAAAGAAAAGTAATCTCTATCCTGCTCCTTATGGAAGCTATGATCGTAAAGATAAAATATGGAAAAGTTGCTCTGCATTAGATAAAACTGTTTCATCATTAGTTACAGGAGAATATAGTATGAATATATTGATTAATATATTGAATAGCGTTTATAATGATAAGATACCATTTACTATAAAAGCCCGTGATAATGCTGAAACACTCCGTTCTTATTTTATTTATAATTGGTTGATAAGACCAAGAGAGAAAACTGATAAAGAAGATATAGATACGAATTTTTGGAAAAGTCGTGATATTGAAGTCCAATCTTTTGTCTTTGTAAGAGAACCCTCATACCCAAGTTTTAGAAACTATTCTTCATTTTATAAGTTTAAATTAGAAAATGCTATAGAACTTCCTTTGTATCTTGTAGATAAAGGACGTAAACTTCATCGTATAGATACAAAATCAATTAAGATAGGCGAATATAACATTGAAAACATAGATGTGGTACGAGATGGTTTCTATTTAGATGATATAGGAGTCAATTTAATAGATGAGGAAGGAGATGTTTTTTTATGATCATTACAGGTACTCATTTTAATTACTATCAGCTTTGTCGGCGCAAGCTA
>NZ_JAERMS010000068.1 GCF_017426725.1 Prevotella illustrans
CGGTAGATATCATCGATACTTGTAAACCTGTCCCCATTAATTTTCTACTGCCCCCGCAAGCGTCATGAATAGTTTTCTGGTGTTCGCAAGGATTTGTCAGGAAAAAAGCATATCTTTGCAAAAAATCAACATTTTGATGAGATATCTGAAGACTATCGGCAAAATGCCGGGCTGGCTTTTCCATCCCATTCGCGTAAACGCGCTGTTCTTCGCGTTCATGTATTTGCTGGGATGTCTCTGCGCATGGACCACACTACCCGACAACCGCAATGCTCATCTGTACGCAAACCTGTATCAGGAGCTCTTCTTCGACCTCTATCTCGTCTGCCTCTTGCTGACGGTCATACCGCGGAAGATACGCCGATGGGTGCGGCTGACGGTCTACATCGTTTTATACGCGGCGGCTTTGGCCGACGTCTATTGCTTTACAAAGTTCGGTTCGACGCTCAATCCGTCCATCCTTATGCTCATCGGAGAGACCAACGGCCGCGAAGCGGGCGACTTCCTGTCGTCATTGCTCTCATTCGACGTCATCTTCAGCAGTGTTGGATGGATTCTGCTACTCATCATCCTCAACCTTATTCTTTATTACCTGCCCCGCTTCAAGCGACTCATATTACCACAGATACGGCTCCACCCGGCTTTCGGGCAAGGGGCCGGTGTGCTCTGCGGCCTGCTGTTACTGTGGGGCGGCGTGAGCAGTCGGGGCAACAAAGTAGCCACCGTCAAACTGATGAGCGGCAAGACGATAGGCCAGGTGGAGCACACCCTCACCGAAAAAGACCATGCCGTGCTCTACGTGCCCATCAGCCGGCTGATTTTCAGCCTCTACGCCAATTCACTGGCCGCCCGACAGGTCGTTCAACTCATCAAGGCGGCCGATAAGGTGACGGTAGACAGTTGCTCGTTCCGTTCGCCCAACATCGTACTGATTATCGGAGAGAGCTACGGCAAGCACCACTCACAGCAGTATGGCTATTTCATGCCCACCACACCGCGCCAGGTGGAACTGGAGAAGAGCGGCCGACTGGTCAAGTTCGGCGATGTCGTCTCGTGCTGGAATCTGACGAGTTTCGTTTTCAAGAACATGCTTTCCACCCACGTCGTGGGGCAGAAAGGAGAGTGGTGCGACTATCCTCTCTTCCCCGAACTGTTCCGCAAGGCGGGCTATCAGGTGACGTTTCTCACCAACCAATTCCTCGCTAAGGCCAACCAGGCGGTGTATGACTTCAGCGGTGGTTTCTTTCTTAACAATCCGACACTGAGCAAAAAACAGTTCGATCTGCGCAATGACGAGCTCTATCCCTTCGACGACGGACTGCTCCGATGCTACGACCGCTTCCGGAAGCAAGGACGCATCAGGGACCACAGCCTTACGATATTCCATCTTTTAGGCCAGCATGTCAACTATAAGCAACGCTATCCTCACGACCGCACCTACTTCTGGGCCGGCAGCTACGAAGACAAGCGACCCGAACTGACCCACAAACAGCGCAAAGTGCTGAGCCAGTACGACAACGCCTGCCGCTACAACGACTCCATCGTAGACCAGATTGTCAGGCGTTTTGAGCGTCAAGAAGCCATCGTCATCTACATGCCCGACCATGGAGAAGAGTGCTACGAAGGCAACCGAGGCTTCATCTGCCGCAACCACAGTGCCGCCATCGATTACGATCTGGCCCGCTACGAGTTTGAAATCCCCTTCTGGATCTATTGCTCCCCAAGCTACATCCACGCCCACCCCGACATCTATAAACGGATTCTCGAGGCCCGAAACCGACCATTCATGACCGACGCGCTGCCCCATCTGCTCCTCTATCTGGCCGGTATTTACTCCCGAGACTACAACGACCGATACAATGTCATCAGCGACCAATACGACGAAAAACGCCCCCGCATACTGAAGGGCACCACCGATTATGACAAACTCCGACATCAATCAACCACTGCTCAGTAGAACCGAGTGCGACATCCTGCGCGGAATAGCCATCCTGGGCATATTCCTTCACAACTATTGCCACTGGCTCAATCCCATTGTCAAGGAGAACGAGTATCAGTTTTTCAGGCATAACGCGGACGGATTCATACGGGCTCTCACGTCGCCCGACCTGAATCTGCCCCTCCACCTGCTGTCATTCCTCGGCCATTACGGCGTACCGATCTTCCTCTTCCTCAGTGCCTACGGCTTGGAAATGAAATACGGCACCCCTCAACACCCGACAACCGACAACCGACACCCCTCCCCTCTCGCTTTCATCAGCCGGCACTATCTGAAACTTTTCAAGATGATGATAGTCGGTTTCGTCGCTTTCACGATGACAGACTATATTACCCGTGGCCCACACCACTACGCGCTCCTTGACATCGTAGCCATGCTGGGCATGTTCAACAATCTGTTACCCGATCCCGACAAGATTATCTGGCCCGGGCCTTACTGGTTTTTTGGCCTCATGCTGCAACTCTACATCGTCTATCGGCTGCTGCTCTACCGCCGCTCGTGGCGATGGACGGCCGCGTTGATGATCGTCTGCCTTGTTGTCCAACTCTTTCTCGCTCCCGAAAGCGAAGCGCTCAATCGCTATCGCTACAATTTCATGGGCGGCATGCTGCCCTTCGGCCTCGGACTGCTGTATGCCCGCTTCGGTCGCCGACTGCCCCCACAAGCCAATCTCAATCTTTTCGTGGTGTCGTCAGCACTCATCATCGTGTGCAGCCTTAACTATTATACCTGGACTTTAGTGCCCCTGTTCGTCTGTAGCGGTAGCATCGGCCTCGCCAAAATCATCACCAAGATAAGCCAAAAACCGCTTGGCAAGCAACTGAACGACTTTTTCAAGTGGATTGGTATTATCAGTCCGGCCCTCTTCGTGTGCCATCCCATCACCCGTAAGATATTCATTCCCGTCAGTCGGGGCGGCGACATCTATGCCGGACTGGCCCTCTACGTCACGGCCAGCCTCCTTCTGGCCGCCATCTGGCCGGCAATCATGAAAAGGAAAGCGAAGGAGTAGCAAAACGGCAACGAATATTTGACACTCCACATTTCACACTTCACATTATTATATATTATGCGCATCAAGGATATCGAACTCTCTAACATCTCCCGCTACCGTGGCGAACTGATGGGAGCGGCCATGCTCTTCATCATCCTTTTCCACGTGGGACTGCCCCGAGACGACCTCTTTTTCGGCTTGCGGCGCATGGGCAACATTGGTGTAGACATCTTTCTGTTTCTCAGCGGCATAGGTCTGTGGTTCAGCTGGGCCAAGAATGACGTGCGGGAAGACGGTTCGGAATCCGCTCGACAGTCTTTTTCGCGCAAATATCGGGGCTTCCTCAAGCGCCGGTTCCTGCGCATATACCCCGCGTGGCTCCTCATGGCCTCGCTCTACTATATCCCCCGCTTCCACCCTACCACGCCGATGTCGTGGCTCGATCTTGTAGGCGATATCACCGTCAACTGGGACTTCTGGCTTCATGACGAGCTCACCTTCTGGTACATTCCCGCCATCATGATGCTCTATCTCTGGTCACCGCTCTACATGGAACTCATCCGCCGCCATCCCATCTATCGCTGGCTGCCTGTCGTCATGGTCATGTGGTGCATCCTCGTACAGTGGGTGACGCCCATTCACAATCTTGTGGGCCACATCGAGATATTCTGGAGCCGTGTGCCCATCTTCTTCATCGGCGTCAACATGGGAGAAATGACACGACAAAAGAAGACCATCGACGGCACGGGTATATGGATGATACTCCTCATGTTCTCCATGGCGCTGGCCGCCAGCATCTTTCTTGAACAGACAAAGCATGGCCAGTTCCCATTGTTCATCGAACGAATGCTATACATTCCGCTCACCGTTACAACCATTCTCATGCTGAACCGCATGTTTCGACGTACTCCCGGCTGGTTCAACGCCACCTTCCGCTTCTTCGGCGGCCTGAGTCTGGAGGCCTATCTCATCCACAGCCATTTCGTACTCGATTATCTGCCGTCCCAATGGAGCTACTGGCCTACCTTCCTGGTATGCGTCATCTGCACGATGCCACCGGCCTGGTTGCTCCATCGCCTCGCGACGTTCGTGGCCGACCGCATAACCACTCATGGATAAAATACAGCGAAATCTGCTTCGAAAACATACAAAAACAAATGAAATACAACCATCAGAACAAGCTGTCCGATTGGAAACCAAACGCCCCCCAACAGCCTATGAGCGCTTGGCATGGGGCCTTGGCACTGATACGTCCCCATCAGTGGATCAAAAACTTCTTCATTTTTATCCCCATGTTCTTTGGCGGCGGACTGCTCGACACCGGCGATATTTATGCCTGTGTCGTCACATTCCTGGCTTTTAGCTTTGCCGCGTCATCCATCTACTGCTTCAACGACATCTACGACGTAGAAGCCGACCGACGCCATCCGGCCAAATGCCACCGTCCGATAGCCTCCGGTGTCATCTCAATCAAAGCCGCCTACTTGCTAATGGGATTCATGTTTGCCATCTCAATAGGCATTCTCACGATGCTGCAGCATGATTTTTGGACTGTGGGAGGCGTCATCTTTTTCTATTGGTGCATGAATCTGGGCTACTGCGTCAAACTGAAACGCTATGCTATTCTCGACGTCTGCATCGTCAGTTTCGGATTCGTACTGCGCATCATCGCCGGCGGTGAGGCCACCGACATCGTACTGAGTCGCTGGATAGTGCTCATGACCTTCCTGCTGACGCTGTTTCTGAGTTTTGCCAAAAGGCGGGACGACGTGCTCCGGATGAACGAAACGGGTGAGGCGCCACGACAGAATACCAGCCGCTACAACCTGACTTTCATCAACGAAGCCATCACCATCACGGCCAGCGTGACACTCGTTTGCTACATCATGTACACGGTAAGCCCGGAAGTCGTAGCCAATTTCCATTCCGATTACCTGTACCTCACCAGCGTCTTCGTGCTGCTCGGCCTGCTCCGCTACATCCAGTTGGCCGTGGTAGACAAGAAGAGCGGTGACCCTACCAAGGTGATTCTGCACGACCGCTTCACGCAACTCATCGTACTGGGCTGGCTCATCTCGTTCCTCTTGATTATCTATCTTATCAAGTAGCGCGCCCATGACCGATTCACGCCTGTCTTCCTAAACCGCCTAAATTCCACTATACGAATGAGAAAGATTATCCTGAGCGACTTCGACGGCACACTTACCACCCGCGACACGCTGCCGGCCTTCATCCATTATACCTGCGGCAGTCTTCGAATGGCTATCGGATTTTTGCTTTTTAGTCCCATTCTCGTCCTGATGAAGTTCAAGCTCTACCCCAATTGGAAAGCCAAACAACACCTTTTCAACTGGTTTTTCGGCGGCATGGCGCTCAACCGTTTCAACGCCCTTTGTACGAACTTTGCCTCAAAAAACAGCCGTCTGCTGCGCCCGGAAATGGTCCGTCTTCTGAAGGAAGCTCGACAAGAGGGCGCGGAGATTATCATCGTGAGCGCTTCGATAGACAATTGGGTGGCGCCGTTTTTCGATCATGACATTAGAATCGTGGGCACACAGGTTGAAACGGCAGACGGAAAGCTGACCGGCCGCTTCAAGACCGCCAACTGCTATGGGCCCGAAAAGGTGAAAAGAGTGAAGCGGCTACTGGGCGACGAGCCAAGAAGAGAACTGCTGATAACGGCCTATGGCGACAGCCGGGGCGACCGTGAAATGCTGGCTTATGCCGATCGGGCCTATCTGGTGAAGCCAAACGGTGACATAAGAACCATAAAAAACGAAGAAAAAGACACACCGCAAGACGGCGGAGCGGTATGGAAAGAAAACAAGACCTATGGCGAAATCGTTAGATTCGGTATCGTGGGCATCACGGCCACGGCTATTCAATATGGCGTTTACCTGCTCAGCCTGTCTCTCCTGGCACACGTTCTGCCTTCGACGGCCGACAACATGCTGGCTACGACAGCCAACACGATAGGCTATCTCGTCAGTTTCGCCTTCAACTTCATAGCTTCCACACGCTATACCTTCCAAGTGGAAGCCAATGCCAAACGGGAAGCCGGCTTCGCTTTGAGCCATGTGGTCAACTATTTGCTACAGACCGGCTTCCTCAATCTTTTCATTCTGCTGGGTCTGAGCAAGCAAACGGCCATGATACCGATGTTCTGCCTGTGTGTACCCATCAACTTCCTGCTGGTTCGCTTCTTCCTGAAAAGATGACAAAAGAACGTCATTCACCGTCCAAAAAATATCTACCGCACCCTGAATTATCTTTACATATACCATCAAAAAAGTGGCATTA
>NZ_JAERMS010000069.1 GCF_017426725.1 Prevotella illustrans
TTTTCAGAATAATGCCACTTTTTTGATGGTATATGTAAAGATAATTCAGGGCACATTAGATATCATCGATACTTGTAAACCTGTCCCCACTAATTTTCTACTGAGCCAATAATCCTATTCATCGAAATTACAGAATAAACATAATACTATAATTCTATTTAAAAACAAATGAATTATAAGAATTCCTATTTAACCCGCATATAAATGAATTAATATTATTTAGTGTATCGCCAACTTTACCATGTAGCAATTTATTGTATCTTTGTGAAAGAATATCGTTGTACGCGGTTAAATGCGGTAATTTTTTACAACGCAAATAGGCTGTTATCTCATGATTAGTAAAGCGAAAATTAAGTTTATAAAATCACTTGAACAGAAGAAGTTCCGACACAAGACAGGGTGTTTTGTAGCCGAAGGCCCTAAGATCAGTGAAGAATTACTCAAGGTGCTTAAACCTCAATTGATTGCCGGCGAACAAGGATGGCTTGACAGGAACGAACCGCTATTAAATCATGTGACAGAGACTTCCGGAAATTCCAATCCTATAGAAGTCATCGCCATAACCCCTGAAGAGTTGAAAAAGATTAGTTTTCTGCAACATCCGCAAGAAGTGTTGGGTATATTTTCTATACCGGATTATTCGGAGCAGGATATCATTCAAAAAGCAACATCGGGACTTGTATTGGCGCTTGACGGTGTTCAAGATCCGGGTAATTTAGGAACCATTATCAGAATTGCGGACTGGTTTGGTATTCATACCGTGTTTTGCAGCCTTCATACAGCCGATGTCTATAATCCTAAAACCGTTCAAGCCACCATGGGAAGTATTGCGCGTGTACAAACCATTTATACCGATTTGGCACAACTCTTTACGCGCTCAGATGGGGCAACGCCTGTATATGGGACTTTTTTGGATGGTACAAATATTTATGAATCAGAGCTTTCAAATAATGGTATCATTATCATGGGTAATGAGGGAAACGGTATTTCCGATGAAATAATGCCGTTTGTTAATCAAAAACTTTATATTCCTAATTACGCGCCTGACCAAGTAACCGCGGAAAGTCTAAATGTTGCAATCGCAACAGCAGTGACATGTGCAGAATTTCGCAGACGCTTAAAGAAATAAATACATGTTCCGTAAAACATAAATCTTTTAATATTACATGACATGAACTTGGAATTTTCAAATAAAGGGGTGAAAGGTTGCGTCAGTTCCGCATTCTCATACATGCTGCGCAATAAGACAGAGGTCTTGCGCCAGTCATACGTGGCCGCAATCGTTTCAGCCATAGCAACCGGTTTTTACATTTACTTACTTTTACCAAGCGAAAGCCTACATCAAATAGCTACTGCCCATCCTATGGTGGCTTTAGGAAGTTTTACCTTTGCAATACTGTTTTCCGCATTGTCGTCGATATGGTATTTCAGCAGGCTGTTAGGCTGCGTAACCGGAAACTACGCCATTATATTTAAGCGCAGCCTCCTATCTTGTTTGCTCATTACAATAGTTTTGCAGTTGGTACTTTTGTGTGGGAATATGCTTCTGATGGGACTCTGGAAAATAATTGATACCCATTCCGTGATCAGCCAGACCGCTTTTGAGATCGTAAAACTATTATTTGTTCTACTTTATATTATATGGCTGCTACCTTTCTGCTATTCCATGATGAGGTATATTCATGAGAAAGAGCTACCGGTTGGCAGCATTTTTAGACAATTATATGTAGAAGGTTTTAAGCATAAAGGTTTTATTGCTTTGACACTATTCGTACTTATTCTAATTTGTTCGGTTGTGTTAGTGATTGTTTTAATGCCGGGGTTAATTCTTATTTTAGAGTACCTGATTCATGAGAAAGGACTGGCAATGGGAGACCCAAATAGTTTACCCCATAACTTTCCTTTCCTGTTGTATCCTACGTTGGCGGTACTATTCTTTATTGGGCAATATGTCTTAGGTTTCTGCTACTACACCATGTATTTTGTTTATCTGTCAATCAAGAAGAGAGTAGATGAAAAAGCAAAGGCTACTATTCATAGATCGTGACGGAACGATCATTACTGAACCGGAAGATGAGCAAATTGATTCGTTTGAGAAACTATGCTTTATGCCCGGAGTCTTTAAGAATCTGCGGTTTATTAAGGAGCGACTTGATTTCAAATTCGTTTTGGTTTCCAACCAAGATGGCTTAGGGACGGCTTCTTTTCCAGAAGAAACCTTTTGGCCCATTCATCATTTTATCATACAAACTCTTCGTGGTGAGGGTATTTTATTTGATGATCAATTGATAGATTGCCATTTTCCCAAAGACCATTCTCCTAATCGTAAACCGGGAACAGGTATGGTACGGAAGTATTTGGACAATCCCGACTATGACATCGCGAACAGCTTTGTTATTGGCGACAGACAAACCGACGTGCAGTTTGCGGCTAATATGGGTTGCAAAGCACTGATTCTCGGGCAAGACGGACTTGATTGGGATAAAATCGCAGAACTGTTGTTTGCCGGAGAGAGAATTGCGGAATACAGCCGTGCGACCCGGGAAACAGACATTTACGTCAAAGTAAACCTGGATGGTACGGGGCTGTGTGATATCGCGACAGGCATAGGATTTTTTGACCACATGCTTGAACAAATAGGTAAACACGGAATGATGGACCTAACGATTCGTACACATGGTGATTTAAATGTGGATGAACACCATACAATTGAAGATACGGCTTTAGCATTAGGGTACTGTATCCGGAAAGCTTTGGGAGATAAACGTGGCATTGAACGTTATGGATATTGCTTGCCTATGGACGATTGTCTATGCCGGATAGCTCTTGATTTCGGAGGTCGGCCATGGCTCGTTTGGGACGCCGATTTTAGTCGGGAGAAGATAGGTGGAATGCCCACTGAAATGTTTTTCCACTTCTTCAAAAGCCTTAGTGACGCCGCCAAGATGAATCTGAACGTCAAAGCAGAAGGCACAAACGAGCATCATAAAATAGAAGGAATATTCAAGGCTTTGGCACGAGCTCTCAAAATGGCTGTGCGTCGGGATATTTATCATTACAACCTTCCCTCAACTAAAGGTATATTATAGAGCGTGCGCTATATAAGTTAAAAATAGCACAAACGGGCGTGTATATTCGTTAATTATCCATAATTCTAAAACCTTGTTGCGTATGTAATAAGGGAATTACTATTTAATTTTTGTAAATTTGCGGCCGATTTAGTTCGTTAAGGCTCAGTGAAGTGTTGGCCAAATGTCAAACGCCTTGCGGAAAAAACCGTTTATAAATAATATAATGTACGCAATCGTAGAAATTAACGGTCAGCAGTTTAAAGTCGAAGAAGGCAAGAAACTCTTCGTAA
This sequence comes from Prevotella illustrans, assembly GCF_017426725.1. Taxonomy (GTDB): domain Bacteria; phylum Bacteroidota; class Bacteroidia; order Bacteroidales; family Bacteroidaceae; genus Prevotella; species Prevotella illustrans. Next base: position 3,362 of record NZ_JAERMS010000069.1, read on the forward strand.
ACCGTCTCAAAGACGCAGAGGCAGGCAAGACTGTTGAATTTGACAAGGTTCTTCTTGTAGATAACGAAGGAGCTGTCACAGTTGGCGCACCTACTGTAAGTGGCGCGAAAGTAGTAGTTGAAGTTGTGAACCCGCTTGTTAAGGGCGACAAGATCATCGTTTTCAAGATGAAGCGTCGCAAGGACTATCGCAAAAAGAATGGTCATCGTCAGCAGTTCACAGAAGTAACAGTAAAATCAGTAATCGCTTAAAACGTAGGAGGAACAAAGAATGGCACATAAAAAAGGTGTAGGTAGTTCTAAGAACGGCCGTGAATCAGCTTCACAAAGATTAGGCGTTAAGATTTGGGGTGGTCAGAAGATCGTAGCCGGCAATATTATCGTTCGCCAGCGTGGTAACAAGCACTTCCCCGGTGAAAATGTAGCTCAGGGCAAAGATGATACTCTGTATGCTTTGACAGATGGTGTTGTTTACTTCCACAAGGGTAAATTCAACAAGAGTACCGTTTCTGTTTTATCACCAGAAGCTTACGCCGCCAAGACTAATGTCGAGGCTTAAAACCAAAACAACTTATTCCAAACAAACATAGAAGTCTGCTCTTTTAGAGTAGGCTTCTACTCATTTTATACCACCACGAATGATGGTCGCCCATTTCACAACCGATTCTTTCTTTCCATCATTCTTTTATTTTTTCACCGAAGTTTAAGTTATATTTTTGTTTTTTTACTAAAATAGAAAACGCTCCTATTGTACGAACGTTAAAGAAATAGTAATTTTGTTTCTTGAAAAGATTCTCAGCCGGCTAGCATTGTAAAAATTTATTGCTGTCCGGTAAAACTTAAATAGCATAGATATCCTTTCGGAATTGCCTT
>NZ_JAERMS010000006.1:0-33742 GCF_017426725.1 Prevotella illustrans
GCCGATGAAAGGGCCGCGATTACGGCCTAAAAGCATAGCGATTAAGGGTAAAAAAACGAAGAGAAAACGCCCTTAAAACTACAATGTATTGATAACCAGCGTTTTATAAACTTGCTCTACAATCGTTTATTTTCGTCCTTCTCTTTTCTTTTCCAGAATAATGCCACTTTTTTGATGGTATATGTAAAGATAATTCATTCAGGGTGCGGTAGATATCATTGATACTTGTAAACCTGTCTCCATTAATTTTCTACTGACCCCAAAACACAGCAGGCACTTCTCAAAGTACGGTAACAAGGTGATTCGTTCTACTTGCAGATTCAGCAACTGGGAATCAGCAAGCATGAAATTATCGCTTACAACGATCAATGCGTGATAGAATTTGCAGGCTCATCAATTATTCTTTTTACCGCCATAACGGTCTATCAAGGTAGACTTTCCATTCAAGAACGCTTCAAAATAAGGTGGCTGATCGCGCAACTGAATATCATCATAGACAAAATCGGCAATAACCGTATCTTTCCCATCAGGCAAGATCAAGCCCATTCTTCCGTTCTTTTCGGCCATAATAGGCATGGTGCAAAGGTCATCCACATAGACATAAGGTGTGCGCAGAAAATCATAAAGCGCATGGACAAGGATGCTGCCTTCATGATCTTTAATTCCAAACTTTCCATTCTCCTCGAACACTGTATGGAAACGAATGTATTTACCTTTCATTCGATGTAGATACTTTATGATCTTGCGGCGATTATTTATCAATTTAAGCCAGTAGGAATAGGTATCACAATAGTTAGCTGAGGCACGAGTCATGATGATCTTCCAGTCCATTCCACTCAAAGCTTTACGGTTCAGGTCGATATATCTGGCCAGCGCATTCTCCTTCTCCGGCAATGACAACTTGGACAATTGCTCCTCAAACTTGAGCATAATAGCCTTCGAACCCGACATTCCTTTGATGTAACGATGGATCTGTCGGCTTATTTCATCACAAACAAACTTGTCTATCATTTCAATTTCGATGCAGTCTTCATAGAGTTCATCGAAATTCTCATCTGTTATCTTATTGCTGTTTTGCTTCATGGCGATCCTCCTCTTGGTCAGTTGAAAATCTTCGTTTTACAGTAAATGGAACGATAACATGCTCCTATTAATCATATCAAGTATGCAAGTCTGAAACAGAAAAGCCTTAATCCAGCCTGCCATAACCTAATATTTACAAAGATATGACTATTTTCCATATTACAAAAAAAATCCCTATATTTTTTAATTCTTACAATATTTATTCATTGAAAATTCGTAATTTTGCAGGCAAACGGCAAAAGCCGCTTCCCTATCGCTAACAAATAGTATTATAATAGATTATGAACACAGCATTAATAGGATTTATCCTTTTCGTTGCAGTGGCCCTTGTTGGTTGGGCTATTGCAGAACTTAAAAATAAAACTATCCATTTTAAGCATTCAGAGGCTGAAGCCGAAGGTGAAAAAGAAATGGAAGAACATTTCATGCAGAATGGTGCCCATGAGCAAAATCTGCAGGATCTGCTGAAGCACAACTGCACCAAAGGATATAGTGCTGTAGATTAATCTGCTTGGCAACTCTTACCTTGCAGGCTAAGAGTTTATTCTACGCGCAAAGAGTCAAGCAACAAGTGCTATAAAATCGTACTTGTTGCTTGACTCTTTACTTATGAACAAAACATACTTTCGTAAATTTATCTCTCAAAAGTTTGGCCGTTTCAAATTAATCTTTTACCTTTGCACACACTTTTAAGGAAAGGCCATGGAGAGATGGTAGAGTGGTCGATTACAACGGTCTTGAAAACCGTCGTACCGAGAGGTACCGGGGGTTCGAATCCCTCTCTCTCCGCAGATAAGGGTGTAAATCAGCGAATTACGTGATTTACACCCTTTATTGCACCCAAAAATCTATTATTCAAATAAGGCAAACCTATTACGGACTCGCCCCTTTCTACCTTGTAAGGGGATAAAGAATCTCTATCATTTCATTGGCTATTTTATAATCAACAATTCTCATGGTGTTACTTTCTTCAGAATTGAAGCCGAAGAAATTAATATTTCCATACCATACAATGGATTTGTCAATGATTGCACACTGCAAAGTCTGCTCATTATTACAGACAACATCTATTCCCCCATTAGACAAATCAGTTTCGTTAAAACCTTTTTCTTTGATGCGAACAGAAATTTCTATACCTTTGTACAGAAGGCTGCTAAGCGTTTCTATGATAAGAGGTTTGTATTTATATCTTATTCGTGGAACGGATATCACTACAGAGTGTTTTGCAGCAATCAAATCATTTTGAAATACTCGTTCAAAATTATGGCGGGTGTATATCTGATTTAATAATTCGCCTTCTTGTATACATGATTCGTCTTTCTTACCGTAGCCTGCTGCCATATAGCCCTTCAATCTTTTTCTATACATTGAATCACAGAGAGGTACGCGGATATCAATGTAATCAAAAATCTGCACATCGTTCTTTCCTTTATACTCTCGGTGTAACCTACCTGCGTATTGTTCTATATTTCCTTTCCAAGATATTGGCATAGTCAGAAAGAGCGTGTCCAGCCGTGGATAGTCGAATCCTTCACCGATATACTTTCCTGTTGCCACAATTATTAAAGTTTCGGACTGGCTAACAGATTGTAGTTTTTGTAAGGCAAAACGTTTTTCTTTAGTAGAATCGGCACCAATAAGTTGGATTATATTATCTGCAAAAGGTGAAAGCATTAGAGCCAATACTCTCACATGAGTAGTGCGAGTTGTCAAAATTAGGGGAGTACGTCCGTGTTGAAGCGCAGTTTTTACATCTTCTACGATAAGTTCGTTTCTTGCTTTGTCATTAGACAGAGACTCGGTTATTTGAGTATAACTTTGGGGACTATCGGTGATGTTACAATATGTGGTGAATCTTGATATCAAGGTTCTTTTGAATGTTTGTTTAGCTATTTGGTCTTTAGATGAAGAAGAAAATCTTATCTGCCCACACTGCATGAAAATAATTGGCTGATGTCCATCTTTTCGGATAGGAGTTGCCGTTAGTCCATAGATAAAAGTAGCATTTACTTGGCGCAAAACTTGCTCAAAACTAACCGAGGAAACATGATGACATTCGTCTACAACTACCATTCCATAATCCTTGACAAATGCCTTAGCATTACCCGCATTCAGGCAGGATTGTATCAATGCAATATCAACAATCCCACGCAATGTATTTTTGCCAGAGTGTAAGCAACCAATGATAGTATCTTGTCTTTTCCGCCCCCTCTTCCCAATAGGTGCTTCTATAGTATTTTGAATTTCCAAAAAATCATCTAACCGCTCTTTCCATTGCTCTAACAAAGCTTTGTTATGTACAAGTATCAAGGTGTTTACTCTTCTTTTTGCAATCATAGCAATCGCAAACACAGTCTTTCCAAATGCTGTAGTAGCAGATAATGTCCCAATATTGTGTTCCAACATCGCTTCTATTGCGCTTTGTTGCTCTTCTCGGAGTTCACCTTTGAATGAAACATCAATACTTTGTCCATGATTTGTTTTGTCAGAAATGGTTATCTGCACACCATGTTGTGTCAATAGATTGGATACGGCATCTTCGCATCCACGAGGCAAGGCAAGGTAATCGGCATACAATTCCGAGCAAGAAATGACTCGTGGAATATTATAGGTAGATAGGCGCATACCTTGTTTCTCATAAAACTCAGGATTACGAAAAGCAGCCATGCGTTTGAATAGGTTTACGCACTTAGCAGAAAGCCCAGCCAAAGGAATGTACAGCATATTTGCCCGTGTAAGAGTAATTTTCTTGGGAAAATCATCAGATGCTATGTTTTCTATGCGTGGAGTTTCCCAAGGTTTAGAGCTACTTGTCTTAGAAAGTTCGCCTAAAGACGGAACAATATGTTGTCGCAATAGCAAGTCAACTTCTGCTTCAGAAATTCTCTTTATATTCGACAAGACATTCCATTGGTCAGTATATGCTTTGAAATATTCATCAACAAAAACGCTATTCCCTTTACGCCGAGCCATTCCTTGTAATGGTAAAGCAACAAGATTTCCCAATCCGCCCTCAGGAAGTGTGTTTTGATTTGGAAAAAATCGGTCGTATGACTTGAAAGATAAATGAATATCCTTGCTCATCGCCTTAGTTAGTAAGGCATTCCCAAGTTTCCTCGCTTTAGATGCGAGCAAAGACTCTTTGAAGAATATCCATACATGGGCACCATTGCCTGAGCGCGAACGCTCAATGTAGTAGGGAACACTCCATTCCTTGCAAATCTTTACGAAAGCAAGTACATCATTCTTGTAACCATGTTCACAACTCTTGTCGTCAAAATCAGTGCAAAGAAAAGAACAGGTATTATCTTTGCGTATAGGAAAAATTCCTATGACATCACGTCCCCACTCATCTTTTCCTGCAAGATGATTGAATAGGTGGTCGTAAGAAAGCGGAGCATATTGCCTATTGGGACAATCTGCACATTTATACTTCCGCTTATCGCAAATATCCTTCTTCCATTCATTTATGCATACAGGTTGATAGCCAGACTTTTGGGTAGTACAGCTATACCATCGCTTGGCAAACACATCATTTCGCCCTTGAAACAGCTCTTGGAATATGGTAACTTTCTCTTGCAAACTTAACTTGCATTCAGAGGTGGGTGCAGGTTTAGCTTCCAAAGCCTCACTTTCTTTTGGATTATTCTTACATTTATATTCTATCCCATGTTGAGCAAGCATTTCTTTCAGTCTCGAATTTTCTTCTTCTAACTCTTTGACCTTTAGTTTGAGTGCTATTAAATCCATCATATCCATAGAGGCAATCATTATATTTTGTTGATTAACAAAGTAATCCTGACTATTCTTTGGCTGGAGGTTGCCCGCTCTTCGGCAGTCGTTTTACCATTTTGTCGAAGTCGCTTTCAAGTTGTGCCATTTCTCTTTGGCGGTATATTGCGAACTCTCGTTCGGCTTTTTCGATGGCTTCTTTATGCGACACACTTCCCTTGCCCTCCAATAGTTTGCGTTGTAGAGCAATTATTTGGTTATCGAGAGCAGCTATCCAGTCGGTCATGCGCATAGGGCGTTCTTCAAGTGCTTGGAACTCGGCAAAGTCTAAGAATTGCGATACAAGCAGGTTGAGCCGTTGCAATTCTTTTTCAGTGAGGTAGTTCTTGGCAATCTTCACATCTTCTTTGGTGATATAGTTACCTTTGAAGTTGGTCATGCCCACAAGAGGCTTTTCACTGTCCACACGGTCGTAGATAATCTCGGCTGCAGTATGTTCATGTACGGCATAATGCAACTTATTTTGCACTGTTGCGAAGAAAGTTCGCGTTAGGTCTGTGCGTGGGTCATAATCCACAGACGTGGCATAGATATCTGTTACCTGCTGATAAAAGTTGCGTTCTGATGCCCGAATGTCGCGAATGCGTTGTAGTAACTCTCTAAAATAACGGTTGCCTCCTTGTTTTAGCCGGTTGTCATCCATCGCAAAGCCCTTTTGGATATACTCATGCAGTCGTTCTGTTGCCCAACGGCGGAAGCGTGTTGCTACTTGCGATTGTACTCTATACCCAAGAGCGATAATCATGTCAAGATTATAGTGATCAATATTGCGCTGTACGTTGCGATTGCCCTCCTTTCGAACTAACAAGTATTTCTTGTGAGTTGCTTCGTCTGCCAATTCATTGTCGGCATAGATGTTCTTGATGTGTAAAGCAATATTCTGTTGTGTGGTATCATATATTTCAGCTAACTGCCCTTGCGTCAGCCACACATCTTCGTCGGAAAAGCGCACATTTACCTTTACCAAACCGTTGAAGTCTTGGTAGATGAAGAGATGGTTATTACTATTCCTTTCTGTCATTTTTTATGAATAAATTATTTCGGTTTAAGTATCCATCTCATCAAATAAGCTAGGATATATATAGTCTTCCTGTCTCTCTTTAGATTTACGATGGTGTATCACCTCTTGAGGAATTCCATTTATAGACATATTATCAACCTCAACAACTTCATATTCAGAGGTTATAACTTCTCCGTTTCTGTTTATTTTCTGTTTTTCTAGTAATAAACAATGTATTATACTTCCATTGGAGAATGATATTTTTTGGGAATATACGTCATTTTGAAACTCTTGATCAGACATTCTAAAAGAAATATCTTTCTTCTTATATATTCCTCTCCACTTTCTCTTGCTTCGCTTAAGGATTGGAGCAACTATCTCAATTATAGCCTCTGTGTGTTCTACGGGATCTATATCTGAAGAATCAATTTGGTAAGATGAAAAATCTTCCTTTGAAACTGTCCCTTCCCAAATATTTCTATTCCTTAGTGGATGATCTTTCTGCGCAAAGCTAATTTTTTCAAGATCTTTATAATTAATAAGTTTTTGGTAGTAGTTAGAACGCTTTACGCGAATTGCCGTATCAGTGTGTTGAGTTTGAAAATTTGTGCTTTTTCCTTTTAATTCTGCGATTTCTGCTTCTAAAATGAGTTTTTCTTTTTCATTACGTAAACTCTCTAACTCTTTAACTTCAGTAGACTTCAAATACTCTTCAACTTGATGTTTGACAAGTACTCCTATTACTTCAGATGGAGCAGAACTTAAAACATTTCCTACAATTGTAACAATTAAAGGAATAGCAACTGAAGACAAGCCATTTGCTTTCAACCAAGTTTTTATCCCCCCCTCCTCTAAAGGAAAAGTTTCAATATTGATTGTTACTCCGAATTGCTTTGCAACGTATTCAATGAGTCCCAATAATTCCTGCTGACAGGTATAAAAGACTTTTGCATCCATTGAATGGCGATCATTGGCAAGCCAATAATGAATCTCAAGAATATTTGCATCTAATTGCTTAATATCTTCCATTTATTATATATAATATTCTATCAATTAACAACATTTTATGAATTTAGACCGTCCTTATTTTAATTAGCTAAAGGTAAATATACATTTTAGAGAGTCTAAATGCTCATTTCCACTTTAAGTGCTGCTCAGATGCTTTTTGCTATACAACAACATCCAGATATGTATAGAACAAACCGTTCTTATTCCATATTACAGTTACCCTTTTATAACGAAAATTATATCGGAGAGGCTCTCATAACCTTTTTTATTAAAAGTAAAATCTATCTTCTTTAACGATTCAGAGTTGAACGTATCTAGATAGGCGTTTATTTGTGGTTCAATTAATGAGAATGCGCGTTTCATTTTCCACGATTGATTCATATTGGTAGAGTCAATAAGGATTATAAATAAACGGTTCTCTGCACCAAACAAGCGAGGACTTTGATTCTCATATAGCCATTTCATAAGGGTTTCTGGTTCATTTTGTGCTTCTTTGACAACTTGCTTTCTTATAGAAATAAGATTTGTAACAACCGCAGAATGTCCATGATTTTCTAGTTCTTCTTTAAGGAAATAATATTGTTCCGAATCGGAAAGATTTTTGTCCGGTATAATATTAAATGACTTAGCTTGATGTTTAAGCCATGTAATCTCTTTATTCCCTAATTTTTCCTTTAATTTACTCTGCAAATAAGCTTCAGGAAAATAAGTTACTTTCAAATCTATTGGATTATTGTCGATAAAAAAGTCAACACTCTTGATTTCTCCAACTGCGGATAGGACACGTTTATGTTTCTTGAAAATAGATTCTATAAGGTATGATGTCCAATTATTATACCAACTCGTCTGTACAAATTTCCAAGCATTAGCAGCAATGGCATCTGCTTTACTTTTGAGTATATCGAAATCACTAATGGTTTTGATGTATCTTCTAACGAGGTATTGATCAAGTGAGTTCTCTTGGTCACCTCCCCATTCGTAATTTGTAATTTTGCGCAGATCACTTTTCAATTTTTCTTCGTCAACTCCCATTGTGTGATACCACTCATTGTTTCTGTTAAATAGATAAGTATCAAGTATAGCCATGCTATTAGGGATTTTCTCCATAAGAGAGTACAATTCGGCAAATTGTTCGCCTATTTTGGTAGATTTGAGTACAATATTGTTATCGTTCACAAATTGTTTTATCTGTTTACTTCTGCATACGGCTCTTACTTTCAAGTAAAGTAATGCTTTCTCATTATGATTAAATGCGTATAGATTTTGGGTACGAAACTCTTTGTCCCACTTTTCAAAATTTGTCATAATAATTCGCTTTTATAAGAATAAATAAATCCGTATTTATTAAGAATCATATTTTATAAGTTTTATTTTGCATTTTTGTATTGAACTTATTTAATACCCCATCGCCCATCGGCTTTAAGTGAATAATTGTTATTTAAGAGTTTAAAGACGTCAACGTTCCCGATAATAATCATGTTGCGTAAAACCCATTCCATTATAGTCATCATTATACCATTGGTATCATTAATTCCATTTTGAATGGTATTGGTTATTAAGTCTTTTATAATACTCGTGAATTGTTCATCATCACAGGCATGAAAGCAAACAGGATCTGGGTTCTTTCGGAATGTAACAAGTACATCTCCTTTTATAGACTTTATTCGATTGAGTTGTCGAGGAGGATATGTTTTTTGTTCAAGCCACTCATAATCGACAACATTAAAGTTATTAAATATGCATGCATTACTTACAGCTTTCCATTCTAATCCCGAAAGTGAGTGGAAAGTTAGTGAGAAATACTTATTATCTTTTAATATTCTTCTAATTTCCGAGATTGCCGAATTGATATCTTTCTCAAAAGAACTATATTTTTTTTCTCGTTGATTACTATCTGATATTACAATTTCTTGTGAATAGTCAGGAGATAATTTTAGCCATGAATTCCAAATAATGCTTTGTTCAAAGTATGGTACGCTGTCACCGTAAGGAGGATCTGTGAAAACATAGTCTACAGAATTATTAGCTAGCTGTATTCTTTTTGCATCATAATTGGTTATCCTTAAATCGGATGTCACTGGGGCTATTTCCAAATTACCTAAAAGCGCATCTAAATAATTTTCCTTACCCTTTATGGCTTTTTTTAAGCGATTCTCAAAATAATGCAAAACATTATTTTCAATATAAGTCTTACCTATATAAAAACCTGTCATCCATGCACCTTGGGATAGCATACCTCTACTTTTTATGGGAGGTACGAGTTTAGAACAATTTGCTAAATTTGCAGTAAACGCAATTAACAACAAGTCTTTTTCTGCTCCCGAAGAATATTTTTCTATTAAAGACAATAATTTTGCATGACAAGCAAGGGTTCTTTTTGTGAAAAGATCCTTCACTTTCATATTTGGATATGCTGAGATTCGGGAATTTTCGATTATGTTTACCACAGGATACCAATCATAAATTTTAGAATTACTTTCGTATGAACAAAATTTTTCTGCTAATTTGGTCGGAATCTCTTTAGTCGAAGTTTTTCTATTGTTTTTATAAGTGAATCGAATCGGCAAACCATCTTTTGATCTTAAAATAGAAATAGGAAAATAGGTGATATTGTCAATTGATATTTCATACCACAGCTTTGCATAAGGAATGAAGTCTTGTTTGATTTTTTCCCAAGCTTTCTTTACATTTGAGATATTTATATCTTTAGAAAATAAATTTCTAGCAATAAAATTAGCAATTGGATTTAAATCATTTACTATCACATTACGATTTTTCAAGTAAGCCTCACAGCAAAAAACACCATAGCCTGCAAAAGGGTCAATAATCGTATCTCCAGTCTGTGTGTATTTATCAATCAAATGGCTTAAGCCAGCTGCAGGCTTTTTTCCCCAATATTTATGCATGAAATACCGAGAAGATTTGTTTTTTGTATTTGTCGTCATATACTATCATTACTTTACCAAATCTTTAACTGACACGCCAAGCAGATCCGCCACCTTGAAGATAATAGTAAGATTGGGTTGCTTTCGATTGCAAACGTAGGCGTTGGTGATGCTGAAACTCATACCTAACTCTTTGGCGAGCCATGTTTGAGTAATGCCTCGCTTCTTCAAATGCTCCTTAATAAGGTTGCTATGCTCTGTCTTTTGTCCCATGGAATTATTTCTATATCTGTTACAAGTGCAAAGATATGAACTTATACTGAATAAAACGAAAAAAATTCAGCTTTAACACTGTGGAGAAACGATTCTCATTCTGACGAAGACATCGTCGACCTAAAAGAGTATTGAAATGATGATTTATGAGTTGCTACCAACCTTGATTTTCTTCCCTTTTCTGAGTTCTATAATTGTTCCTGAGAACCTCTGATTTCCTGAAATTCCCCTACTGTTCCCGCTACCTCTATGAGTCTTTGATTTAGGCTTTTTGCCCTCTACTTTTGTACCGTCAGAGCTGACTGAATGCCCTATGCGCAAGGGCGAGTTATTTATTTCAAAACAATCGAGTTATGACGACAAACGAATTATTGGGCAAACCTGTTTGGCAGATGACGGGCGAAGAGTTACTTTTCCTTGCACAGCATGGCAATATGTCCGCGAGAGGAGAAGTAGCAAAGGTTTCCTCCTCCAAAGAAGAAAAGCGATATGTGTATGGTTTGGCTGGCATTGCACGTCTCTTTGGGTGCAGTCTGCCCACAGCTAACCGTATCAAGCAGAGTGGTAAAATCAACCGTGCCATAACACAAGTGGGTCGTAAGATTATTGTTGATGCTGACCTTGCACTTGAATTGGCAGGACGAAAGATGGGAGGGCGAGGATGAACACTACGGATTATGAAAATATTTGGAAAGCCTCACTTATCCACGTTACGGACGAGTTTACGCTTCCTCCAGTTGTACTGCAAGCAGGAGAAGCCATCATTGGCACACTGGGTAATTTCAGTGTGTCAACAGGAAAGGCGAAAGCAAAAAAGACTTTCAATGTGAGTGCTATCGTTGCAGCAGCCCTTGTCAATGGTCAGGTGCTGGAGTATCGGGCATCATTTCCCGAATGTAAACGCAATATCCTTTACTTTGATACAGAACAAAGTCATTACCATTGCCAACTCGTGATGCAGCGCATTCTGCGATTGGCAGAGGACTACCGATTGATAGAGAGCCGGAACATTTGAAATTCAGTCACCTCAGAGCCATTGCCGACCTAAATGAGCGCAGAGAAATAATCCGCTACGCCATCTACCATACGCCCAACGTGGGCTTGGTGGTCATTGACGGCATTCGTGATTTGATGCTTGATATCAATAACTCAACGGAGGCGACTAAATTGGTGGGCGACTTGATGCAGTGGACGAGCGAGCAAAACATCCACATTCAAACCGTCTTACACCTCAACAAAGGCGACGACAACGCACGAGGGCATATCGGCACCGAACTCAACAACAAGGCAGAGACCGTCCTACAAATCACGAAGGACAACACACAGCCCGAGCGAAGCATTGTTGCCCCTGCCATCATTCGTTCCAAACCCTTCGACAAATTTGCTTTTCGGCTCAAGGAAATGGAAGATAAGGTGTGCATTCCCGAAATCGATTCGACTTACACGGACAATGAGCTCAAGCCCCATCGCCATTCCTATCACGAGCTAAGCGACACGGAACATCGAAAAGCATTGATACAAGCCTTCTCTTTGGGCAAAGTATTGCCTTATGGCGAACTCATCGTAGCACTCAAAAAGGCTTATGCGGAGGTCGTAGGGCAATCTTATGGGCAAACCAAAATCAAAGAACTTCTACAATTTCTGCTCAACAAAGGTATGCTGATAAAGGAAGAACGAGGAAAATATCGGCTCAACCAAGACTATCTACCCTAAAACCTTTGGTCGGTCGGACACAGGCTATATATACCTGAATCAACCCGACCAAAGAGAAATAAGTTTGGTCGGTCGCAAATGGGTGCCTATAGTGTACGACCGTCCGACCAAACAACAATCAACCAGCCTCCAAAAGAAAAAGGCTGGGGCTATATCCTTTCAACTTAAAACAACATCACAATGGAAATACAACACATCAAGCAAATCGCTATCACCAATTATTTGCAACAACAGGGCTATGCGCCAGCACGAGTACAAGGCATTCACTATTGGTACTACTCTCCGCTGCGCAATGAAAGCACACCATCCTTCAAAGTCAATACAGAGCGCAACCAGTGGTACGACTTCGGCTCGGGCGAACATGGCGACATCATCGACCTTGTATGCGCTTTACATCGTTGCACTATCAACGAAGCCGTCAGGCTTTTGAGTGGTGCTAAACAAGTAGCGCATCAAGAATTTTCTTTTGGCGGTAAGAGAAATTTCTCTGAGCGCAAGTTGGAAATCCTATCTGCGCAACCGCTCTCCAATCCCTATTTGCTCCGCTATCTCGCAGCACGTGCTATTCCTCTTCCCATAGCCAGCGCCTACTGCTCGGAAGTTCTATTCCAAAATATGAAACGGACATACTATGCCATTGGATTTGTAAACGATGCTTTGGGATGGGAAATCCGCAATATGTATTTCAAAGGATGTATTGCCCCAAAGGCTGTTACAACGATTAAAAGAAGCACTGAATGCTTGCAAATCTTTGAGGGCTTCATGGACTTTCTTTCATGGCAAACGCTCCATCCTTCTTCCACCTGCGATGCCATCGTGCTTAACTCTTTAGCACTTTTGCCACGTATTCAAGAGAAGATAAAAGGCTACAAGCAAGTTGAGAGTTTTCTGGACAATGATGATGCAGGACGAAAATCGTTTGAAGTTTTGAAGCAGTTTTACCCACAAATCATAGATGGTTCTGTTCGCTACCGAACATACAAAGACCTCAACGAATGGCTCGTTTCTAAGTCCCAACTCAAAGAAAAGCAGCCTTTATTACCGACCACGAAGCGTGGCATCAGAAGATAGCGTGTATCTGGGAAGCAAGTTTGTGTTTTGAGTATCTCAAAACCTACTTGCTCCCACCATTGGGAGATAAAAATCCCGTTGGTCTCATCAAAAAATAAAAGTATGGAACAGAAGAATAAAGGTGGACGACCCACCAAGACCTTATCAGAGAAACGAAAATACCAAGTACTTCTACGGCTCAACACCATGGAGTACTACACTCTGTTGGGCAAAGCGCGCGAGGCATCCATCACTCGTACTGAGTTTTTGCGACGGCTCATCACAAAAGCAGAGGTCAAGGCGCGCATCACACCCGAAGAAATGCAACTCATCCGTACGGTTTCGGGCATGGCAAACAATCTTAACCAGATTGCCCATCGACTCAATGCTTTCGGTATCTCAGCACTCAACGAAGAACTGAATGCGCTGAAACAACTTATTCACGAACTCATGAAACGATTGAAACTATGATTGCCAAGATTATCAAAGGCGCAGACTTCGGAGGAGTTATCAATTATATGCTTAGCAAAGAGAAAGGAAAAGCTAAGGTTTTAGTGAGTAATAACATTGGTTTTATCGACCAAAACCTATGCGCCGACGAGTTCACTCTTCAAGCCTCTATGCGCCCGAACGTGCAGAAGCCCGTCTGCCATACGATACTCTCGTTCTCTGCCAGCGATGCCGAGCGACTGACAGATGATGTGATGGTGAAGATTGCCAACGAATATCTTCATGAAATGGGCTATGGTGACACACAGAGCCTTATCGTAAGGCACAGCGACCGCCAGCATCCGCACTTACACATTTGCATCAACCGTATCGGCAATGATGGTAAGACCATCAGCGACTGCAACGAGAAATATCGCTCCACGAAGATTTGCCGAGAACTAACCGAGCATTATGGCTTGACTGTTGGGGAAGGGAAGAAAGCGGTAAACCGTCACCGATTGCGAGGTGAAGACAAGTTGCGCTATGAGATTTTCGATGCCATCAAAGCTGTGTTGTCCAAATCGAAGAATTGGAAAGAATTTGTCGAAGACTTAGACAAACAAGGCATTACCACTCGTTTCAAAATAAAAGGCAATACAGATGTAGTGCAAGGCATCATTTTTGTAAAGGACGGTTTCAGTTTCAGTGGCTCAAAGATAGACCGTTCCTACTCTTTCTCGCGCCTCAATGCAGAGATAGAACGAAATTCTCACAAACAAGAGCAAATTAATCTACAAAATGAGCCTATGGCACATCCTGTAGATGAAAGCAATTTTATTACCGACCTATCCGAAGCAATTAGTGAAGTGTTATCCATGCCTACACCAAGTACTGGCGTAGATGTTGATGAACTTCGATTTCAAAAGAAACTTCGCAATAGAGCTAATCGTAAACGTAGAATTTAATCACATCAAATTTATATCAGTATGAATAACGAAATAGCACCTGTTCTTGATATTCTCGAAGAACTTAAACAAGAATGTAAAGCCATCAGCAAAGCACAAGCAGAACTTCGCACCACATTTGCAGAACAGTCTGCTAGCCCAAAAGCAGAGCGCACCACAACGCAAGAGACCGTGCAAATCCATCTTTCCAAAGAGACGCAGGCCAAAATCAAGGAGCACCAACTTTTTGTTTTGGAGGCACTCTCGCAGTCGAGCAAGAAACTCGACCCGAAGTTTGAAGCCTTGCAGCAACTCATCAGTGAGCAACAAAAGCCCGTAGAGTACAAGAACTACTCACTTTTTGCCAGCGTGCAATTAACCGAGCGTATGCTGCTCATATTGGTTTGTGGGCTGGTTATGGTTAGCTGTTGGTGCTTCGGTATGGGAGCCAACAAGCTGCAAATAGCCTCTGATTATGACCTGCGTTACCGCTATCTACGTATGCGGGGCAAAGCCACGACTGTAGACTTCACTCATCTTGACAGCATATTTATAACACATCGCAATCCCAAAGCGATTCAGCAGATGCAACAGAAGGTAGTCGATTATGAGCAAGCCCTGCAAAGGCAAGCAGAGCTGGTATTACAACAGGATAAAATCAAGCAAGAACAAAGAGAACTAAAGAAGCATTTGAAAAAATGACAATTACTCCAAGAAATTGTTTAGTGCAGTTTCTTGGAGTGTCTTCGTTCAGTAGTTGGTTTTTATTCTTGTAGATAAACTTATAGTTTACTATTGCATAAAACTTCAGTTTGATACACCCTCTTATCGTTAAGCAGGATTACATAGCTAGCCCAGTTGGTACAAACAAAGGCTGATTACTTGAAGATTTCCTCAATCTGATATATATCATGGCGATAGATAGTCAATAGAATGTGCGAATATACTTATGTCAATGTTATAGGAACGGCATAATGGTATTATATTGAATTTCATTCAGAGTTATTCATAATAATCTCTAACATATTTTTTTGATGACGGACCATATCTTCTACGTCCCATTCTAAGCCAAATGGACGTTTCTTTTTCTCGTCTTTAATACCGTTATTGTAATTATCTTGGCATATCTGCAACATAATTCTGAACTTTAAGGAAGCAACACTCACCTGATTGGACTTTATATCAAGATAGCGATTCTTTTTATCAATTGGATTCCAGTTTGAGCCAGAACTATTTGCATCAGAACCTATCATGGCAAAATTACCATAGCAGTTTATATCATGCGTACTAATTGGCATATTGTCTCCAGCCTTAGCTTGCGGATAATAATGCTCCAAACTTTTTCTAGTTCGAGAGAAATAGAAGTTATTGAAAGCATCCAACTCAAAATCACCACAACCTAATGAATTGAAAAAATCTTTTCGATTACGAGAATTCTTCTTTGCTTTGTTACCTCGCAGTTCAACAACATATTTCTTCCAAAGCTTATAATCTGTATAATTAAATACATACAAAGGTATATTGCATGAGCCGATGGGGTAGATACGATTGAAGTCCCGATTCACTTCTTCTAATTCAACATTCAATTCACCATTATTAAAAATAGTCTCATCAAAACTATTTGGCTTCGGCTGATTTATGTCGTTGAGTTTACTTGCATCGAGATACACTTCAAAGAAATACTTATCAGCCAGTTTTCTTAAGAATTCCACATAATTATTAAGGTCCCAATCCTCAAACAAGTGGTATAAACAATAGAACAGATAGTTTTTTCTTTGCTTAGGTGTGAAAGCGACTTCAAACATAGACAATAATTGAATAACCTCATTTTGTTGTGCCTTATTGTCCTCATACAAATCCTTTAGATAAGCAGCCTTACTACCTTTCTTGTAAAAATATTGCAACTTCCATGGATTCTCAATGGCTCTATCTTCACTATTGGCGTGATGTATTATATAGTTATCAAGATAGTACTTAGCCAAAAGAAGGTTGTATGCGAAGTCTTTGACAAAGTCTGGAG
Source organism: Prevotella illustrans (assembly GCF_017426725.1). Classification (GTDB taxonomy): domain Bacteria; phylum Bacteroidota; class Bacteroidia; order Bacteroidales; family Bacteroidaceae; genus Prevotella; species Prevotella illustrans. The sequence continues at coordinate 16,198 of NZ_JAERMS010000006.1, forward strand.
TAAGGCGTACTTTTTCAAACTCCTTGATTAGTTCCTTGTCATCAAGCGTGAAACTCAAAGGGTCAAAATCATCTTCGTTCCGCATCCTCGTAATCTTCAGTACAATGAGCAGGAAGTTCGGAAAGTCTATTATGGGCTGGAAACGATCGTTTATGTCATCTTCTTCCTTCTTTTCTATCTTTTTTATAGGTGTATTTAAAAGATCTGAAATAGTTTTCATCCCCAATGATAAAGATGAATCCACATTAGAATTCGGAAAGTCGTTGAAAGATTTTATATCAAAACTGCCCATTGTTTTACCAAAGACACTTGTCATCCCAGGAAGCTTCTGCTGAATATAGAAACTCATGTCACTACAAGCCTCCCATATACGACTAAACTTCTCCATAGCTTCTTCATTGCCAATTAGTTGCTCACAGAGTTTGGCTTTTACTATTTCGTGCTTTTCTAACTGCTCACCGCGAGAGTTCATAACTTCAAAATAGTGATTCAAATCTACGTCTTTCGGCACACGATAATGGATGATATGCACCTTGTCCAAGAAAAAAGACTTAAAAGATTCAATATCAGCATTCTTGTCACCGACAATCTCGTTGAGTGCTTCCTTTGCATAATGGAAGCCATTAAGAATACCCATATCGTTTTCATCACCAAACGCAGGCATTTTTTTTATTGTCGCTGCCGAAACTTTTCTTGCAGAATAAGTAAGAGTATTTGGAATATCCTTTATGTCCAATGCCTTTAGGATAATGTAGATTGTTGTCAATCGCTGTTGTCCGTCAATAACTTCATAAATATTATCATCTCGCTTGTATGTGACAAGAGTACCTATATAATAAACAGGCTTTTCCAACGAATCATATACATCCTTTATCAAGGCGTATATTTCTTCACGTCCCCAGGCATAATTACGCTGATAGATAGGTATCTTGTATAATATAGAAGCCCCTCTTTTTGAGAAATAGATATCATGAATAGAGCACTCTTCAAGAATATTATTCAAATCTTTCATTGTCTTCAATTTTTATAGAAACCATTTGTTTGGAAAAAATACAGATAGTTTTCATACACACCATCTTTCTCGTCCTTTAGATTCTTCAATGTTTCACCATCGCCATTATACTCGTAGCATTCCTGCGCCCAACCATCTTTAATGTCATCATTTGAAAGCGGGTTAAGCTTGTCTGCCAAAGCACTCAGTAATGAAGTCGGTGTATCTTGCTTAGCAATCAGTTTATACATATTAAATGTATTGATCTTTTCACTCCACCCCATAATGTAGTTTTGTGCAGAAAGCCAACCAAGATTAGTATATTGTGCTCTCAAGGAATAAGCCCAAATGAATGCGTATATGACAAATTGTTCAAACAAGTCAATATCTTCTTTTGTCGGATATGTCTCTGGGCAGAATCTGTCAACGTAAAGCAGAATAGAGGTGTCAAACATCAGACGTGTTATACCATTACCTATTCCTTTTTTGAAGTGCCGGTCTAATGTTTTAACTATTATATTGTCATTGATATAGAATCCCTCATACTTATTGTTATTCTGAATATCTTTTAGTATATTATAATAGTGCTTTGTATATTCAAAAAACGGCTTACCGGCAATTATCGGTGTGTCTAATTGGAACGCATTTACATTCCGAGTACCTGAGACAAAAGGCATTGCAGAAGAATTGACCATATCTGCATAGCAATAGGCACTCTTGTAGAATTGGGCATAAGGCGTTCTTGCTGAACAAGTAACACCTTTGAACATATGGATGTTATGCTCATTCAAGATATTAGCTTTGTTGCCTGCTACCCATTCTTTGATACGATATAGGTAATTACCAAAGAAATCAGCTAAATCTCTTTGTGAAACCTGTTCCCAATCCTTTACTATTCTTTCTGTTTCATCCTCGCTGATGTTATTCATCTCGCGTAGATGGTATGCTTTCAACAAATCATGAGGATAAAGAGCTTTACCCCGTGCATTTTGAGAGTCAAAAAACTGAAAAGCTTCAGACACATCGGTGGTTATCACAACAATCAACTCACACCTGTTCTCAATATAATCCTTAAGATGCTCCATCTCCCGTTGATATTCAACTGCCGAATCATTGTCTTCCAACTTTAATCCAACCCTACGGAAAAGTGCATTATAGTTGTTAGCGATATTATGATCATTGTATGTATTGTCATATATCTTTTGTCTCAAAAGCTCGATACTATTTTCTCCTAATGCCGTCAGAAGAAGAGAGAAAGTAATGATGCGTTGCTGTCCATCAACAATATCATATTGTCCCTTTTCCTTTGTTTTGTGAAGGATAAGCGTACCAACCCTGTATCTTTCCTTATTACTATTCTTGGCATCAATAATATCATCGAGCAATTGTATGGCATTCCGAGCTGTCCATTTGTATGGACGCTGGTAAAGAGGCACACATAGCTCTACATCCTTGATAGGCTCCTCGCAATTCGTTATGGTTTTGCGAAGTAGCAAATCGCCTATAGTAGTTATTGATAATGTTAAACTATTCATAATATGAGTATTAGTTATATGTGTTTACACATCGTAATCCGAACCATGGTAAAAGATCTGTATAACAACTGAAACATCATTTTATATGTTTTTATCTACAATCTTACTCAATTCCTCTTCAACTTCCTCTACCGTAGGCAGAGCCGATTTCAAATTCTCAGGAATAGCTTTTGAGAGTTGATAATCACTCACACCTATTGGCTGGTCGTAACCAGAGAGAGCATATTGCGCCACTACTTTGTCGCCACCATTGCAGAGGAGCAAGCCGATTGTCTTGTTGTCGTGTTCGCCACGGAGGGTATCGTCCACTACATTGATGTAGAAGTTCAGTTGTCCCATATATTCGGGCTTGAATGGTGTCGCTTTAAGTTCGATAACTACGTATGCGTGTAGTTGGATATTATAGAGAATAAGGTCGGCATAGAAATCAGAATCGCCCACTTCGAAATGCTTCTGTTGTGCAACAAAAGCAAAGCCATTACCCATTTCCAGAAGATACTTGGTAATGTGTGAAACCAATTGCCGTTCAACGTCTCGTTCTGCCATTTTATCTGTTTGCCCCATTATATCAAAGATGTAAGGGTCTTTCATCAGATAGTTGGCAAGGTCGCTTTGTGGTTTGGGTAATCGTACAGAGAAGTTGCTCACTTTCTTTGCCGTAATCTGCCGAGCGAAAAGGTTGGTTTCAATTTGCATTTGCAGAACATTGCTGCTCCAACCATTGGCAACTGCCTGTGTGATATACCAATAGCGTTCACCTAAAGGTAGTTTGCTATTAAGTAAAATTACATGGCTTGCCCAGTTCGTGCGAACTACGGCTGAGTGCTTGAAGATTTCTTCTATCCGGCTGATATTACAGTGATAGATAGCTGATAGCGTTTCTGAAACCTCTCCTAATTGTGCAAGAGGTTCTTGCGTATTTATCTCTCCCTGAATACTTGCTGCTTGTATTTGCGCAAGAGGCTCTTGCGTAAATTGATTGAGTTCGTTTGTTAGTTGTAATACGTTATCAACAGAAGGACTATTGAGTAATTCTTCAATCTTACCCATTTCTATTAGAACCTCCATTGGATAAGCCTTTGCGAACTGGCACATATAGATAAGGTTACGGGTGGAATACCCCTTCTTATCTGCATATTGTGAGCGTATCGCCTTGGATAAGTTGTCAATGACTTTGCTTCCCCAACCTTCTTTCTTTTGGAGGTAGAGAATGAAATGCCCTACTTTCCAATAATGGAAGAGCATATCAGCATTAGCCGAAGCAATCACGCGCACTTGGGTCTGCTCTAAATCAGAGCCAATAGCACGCACTATGGGCGAAAAATCCTGTTTGTCGGTGTTCTTTATATCGTTGCTCATTGTGAAATCTATTATAACTGATTGAACTTACTCATAGCATTCGCCTTGATGTCGTCTGCAATATCAATGTAGGGTTTCATTGCCTTGTAGTCGCTATGTCCTGTCCACTTCATCACCACCTGCGGAGGAATGCCCAAAGCGAGGGCGTTACAGATGAACGTTCTGCGACCAGCGTGCGTGCCAAGCAAAGCGTATTTAGGCGTAACATCGTCTATGCGCTCATTGCCTTTGTAGTAAGTTTGGCGCACAGGCTCGTCAATCCCTGCCATTTCTGCCAATTCTTTGAGATAATCGTTCATCTTCTGATTGGTAATCACAGGCAAGACCTTATCATTTTCAAACGCCACATCCTTGTACTTGTCAAGAATCGCTTTGCTGTGGTTGTTCAGCTCGATAATCAGGCTATCGGAAGTCTTGACCGTTGTAACCTCAATATGGTCGTCTTTAATATCACTTCTGCGGAGGTTGAATACATCCGAATAGCGCAAACCAGTGAAGCATTGGAAGAGGAAAACATCACGCACACGTTCGAGAGCCTGCTTGTTGAAAGGGATTTTGAACTCTCGGAGACGGTTGAGTTCGTCCCAAGTGAGAAAGATGATTTTCTTTTGGGTACTCTTGAGTTTAGGCTTATAACTATCGTAGGCGTTGTTTTGATGCACACCTTTCTTGAAAGCCCAGCGCAAAAACCATTTCAAGAAACTCAATTGCTTGCCAATGGTTGTGTTGCGCATCTCCTTTACATCACGCAGATAACCCACATAGTCATTCAAGCCTCGCTCATCAAAGAACTCAAAGGTAAGTCCTTCACGAAAGTTGGTCAAATGATTTTTCACGGCTGCAAATTTCTCAAACGTGGAGTCCGTCCAATTGTTCTGACGTCCACAATCCTCGACAAAATCATCAAACACCTGAAAGAAATCACAAGGCAACGCTTCTTTCTTTGGCTTAGGTTCTTCGCTCACAGGTTTGCGCAAAGCATTGAAAGCCTCCTTTATCTGTTCGGGCGTTGGCATTACGTCCTCTACCTCAAACCTCTTAAAGATTGACTGTATTTCCGTGTAATACTCCAAGAGCGAAGCATTGATTTCAGAAGCCGATTGTTTTAACTTGTTGCTACAACCATTCTTCACACGCTGCTTATCTGCATCCCATTTGGCAGCATCAATGCGATAGCCAGTGGTGAACTCAATCCGCTTGGACGCAAAATTAACGCGCATACGAATAGGTACGTTCTCTGTGATAAGAACTCCATCCTTCTTCCTGCTCTCCAATGTGAAGATGATATTCCGTTTGATGTTCATATCTTCGGGTGTATTGATTTATGCACCCAAAGTTACACCCTAAAAATGATATTACCAAAGATTTTCCGTGAAATCTCATTTTATTAACATTTCTCATAAATACCTATATAACAATGAATTGATGATATGTGATAGCCCGTGATAGTTCGAGAGAAAGAGCCTCTCTCTCCGCTTCGTACAGCGAGTTAAATCCCTAAGTTTCAACAACTTAGGGATTTTTTATTTCCATTTATTTATTTCTTGACCCACTTTTTGACCCAGTTCTTGACCCACTTTTTGACCCACTTTTACTCCGAACACTTTTTAACATGAAATTGTTTTTAATCCGTGTAAACATTTTTCAGCGTGTATTTACTTATTGATTATCAACATTTTACGCAATTAATCAAAAAGGTGGATTTGAACCTTTGTTATCAATCATTTCATTCGTCTTGTCAGAACGCTATCTACCATTCCCTTTTTCTTGCTTTCCCTCCTGTCTTTCCTTTTTTGACCGTATCAATTCTCCAGCCTTTATGATAGCCTTCTTGTTAAGGACTACACCGCCCTTGCTAAGACCTATACGTTCCAGTGAAGATTGTCTGATGCCAATGTCATCTGCTGAAAGCACGCTGTATATGGCTGGGATGGAGCCGAAGTAATAACTCTTCCTTCCCTGGATAAGTTGCACATGAATAACCTTTGTCATAATCTTCTTATAATTTTGTCTCACTTCAAAATTACAAAATAGTTACTATATACGATATTTTGAATGATTTTATTTCAAAAACCTAATCATGATTAGTTTTCTGCTATTCTATAGGAGACTGTCTGGTTTCCATTTTCCTTTGCAAAGTTAGCAAGGTCGGCAGAACGCAAAGTATCGCCATACTATTTGAGAAGATTTTCATAGCAGCCTTCCTCAAATCAAAGATTTGGGTTTTCCATGAAAATCTTCCCAAATTACTTTGTTTATCTACCTGCTGACCTTGCTCCCTCTGGCACGTAAAATTAGAAATCCCGACAGTCTCCTGCTGCAAAACAGCAAAGAACTAAAGGGAAATGTATCACTTAAAGCATCACGATTATGGATATTTCAAACAGAGAAATGGTTTTAACGTCATTAGGGTTTTTCAAGAACGACTATCAACTTGATAACTTTCGCTCCAACTTTGGCTATGACTGGACGGACGAGGATTTGAACGAGGCTATCGACACCGCAGGGTACGACCTTTCCAACGTGCGCAACTTCTTGATGGAAACACTTTGGCTAAAGGTGATAGAAGAATATGTAGACTATAGAGGTTGTGAGCGTGAAATGTTTGATTGTTATGTGAACGGCACACTTGACACACACTTCTATTTCAATCATTCAGAGGTACAATGCACCGAGGATATAGAAGAACTCTTGAACTAAACAGAACATCAGACACTCGCCAAGTAGCACCCTATTTGGCAAGTGTCTATAAAAATAAGATAAAATGGAAAATCTATTTGACACATTGGTAGCCAAACTCCGTAAAGGCATCGTTTCTTTCGTTTACAAGAAAAAGGACGGCACAGAACGCTATGCGTGTGGAACCTTGTATGGCATCGGACATACCATAAAGGGGAAATCAAAGCATCATCAGTGCAATTATACCCTTGCTTACTATGATGTGGACTGCAAGGGCTGGAGGTCATTTGTCATAGAGAACCTTGTGGAGGTGGGTGAACTTCGACAGGAGACCATGGACGAGCATCACGACATCTGCCTTGCGCTTGTTGTAAAGCTCAAGGAAAAGATGAAGAAAGAGGGTAAGACAGCCTTCGCTTATCATAAGGCAGATGGAACTATCAGATATGCACATGGCATTCTGTCTGACGGCATAGATGTTTCGGGAAGATATTTTGTCTATTTCGATACCGACAAGGGCGAAGAGCGCAAGTTTCGCATTGACGCTTTTATCGGCATCGGTGAACCAAAAGATTTGGAAGGCTACTGCATATCTTCTTTTGAGAAGACCACGGACAATAAAGCGTACAACGATTTTGGCACTTTGGACATCAAGTCTATTCTTGCCAAGCGAGGTGTGGCGATTGAGGACACAGAGAACTTTATGGTCATAGACTTGCTACCCGAACTTAATAAGGCGCAGTTGAAAGACCTAATCTGCAAAGCTACAGAAAGGCTTGCATCACTCTAATCAAAGGTAATGCCCCGACTAACCATCGGGGCACAAATTCTTCCATTATGCTACGTTACCCAAGAGTTGAAATCATCAAGAGAAAGACTTTCGTACCCATCTATCGAGAGCAATACGAGGTACAGACCATGCGACCTAATCGACCTATGAAAAGCAGGTTCGGAATGAACAAGAGCCAGGCAATGGCGTATTCAAGAAGAGAGGTAGCCCTGCTGAAACAGGAAGGATATACCAAAGTAGTATATCAGTCTATGATGGTGAACTTAAAAACCTTTCGCCCATAAAACGCTATTGTGGTGGAATGATTGTGCAAGCATGGTGCCACATTCCACCATTCGCCGTGTGCTGCTCCCACAACTCGCAGCACTCTCCATCTCCCCCAAGCCCTATTGTCAAAGCTATGCCCTGAAATCGCAAGTCACTACTGAGGTAGCCACTTCTTTCGCCCATTACAAAACACGCTACCGCAAGTTTTGGTCAGTACTTCTTTCCCTTTCGTCCTATTCCTCATGCCTGGTTGCTCCGCCAGTATTCTTGTCGGGCAGCAGGCCACTCCGCCTTTACACGTTCCGCTGGAAAAATAGTAACCTCGTTCTTCCACTCCACTTTGTTGCTGGCTACATGGCTTACAGCCTGACCGAACACAGGCTACGCAAAAACCCTTAAAACGGTCGCAGCCGTTTTAATCCCATAAAAGACACTGTTTCTGACCTTTCAGGATCGCCAACAGAGTCTTTCAAGGGACTTTGGGAGAGCGGTAAGAACAGCATCTTATCTTGGAGTCTTGCCAGGCAGTCTTTGCTTGTTCCCTTATATAGGCACTCTGTGCCTTATGTATATCGTTTACACTCCTGCACTCACTGTCTGGATTTAATTTTACTTAGCAAAGGTAGCAAGTCCGTCAGAACGCCGAAGTACCGCTACACTATTTTGGGATATTCTCACGGAAGCCTTCCACAAATCGGAGATTTGGGTTTTCCATGACAATCTCTCAAAATTACTTGGCTTATCTGCCTTATGGACTTGCTTTCCTCATGCACATAAAATTTGAAATCCCGACAGCGATGCTGCAAAAGCAGCTAAACTAAAGGGAAATGTATCACTTAAACATTACAGCTATGCACGCATGGATTTATCAGATTTCAGACAGTCCGATAGAGGAGTTTATTAACGAGGACACTCTTAATCAGGGAGACGGCACAGATTACGACTGTTGTGCAGAGATTTCGGTAGAGGAGCGCAAAGAGGCTGTCAAAACATTGTTGGAGAACATCCTGCCACTTGATATGTTCAAGCAGGTTGATGACAAAGCGTTTGATTATGTCGGAGGTATCGAGGAGTGGAAACGTCAGTGGGTGCAGCGCATACAGCAGAAAGCAGCTGCCATCAACAACGAAAACGTAATGGATTCCGTTGGTGCGACCTACAAACTCGAACAGGAAATTCAGAACCCTTTAGACACAGATGCACACTTCTATCTTTGCGGAGATAGTTGTCAGAGCTTTGCCGAGAAGTCGGCAGAACTAATGCGATGGATAGACACCTTGCAGGTGGGCAGCAAAGTCTATATCGGAGGTATTATTGATTTTCATTTCTAAATCATCTTGCATTATGGAAAGAAAAATAATTTATTTGGTTTACAGAACAGACCCTTGGCACTCCCTCAATTCGAGGGAGCTTGTCTACATCGGTGAGGATATGGAGGTTATTATCGCACAGCTCAAAGCATATCGAGGCATGACAGAGGACGATGCCAATGAGATAAGGAGCATCCTGCAAACTCAATGTAACAACCGAGATTATGAGTGGGAATTTGAGGCACAGCAAATCAATGCTTTCGCAGGTTAAGACAACATATTTATAACTTTCAAAACTTTAGAACAATGGCAAATTGGGCAAGTACAAGCTACCGCATAGAGGGCAGTAAGAGTGATTTGGAACGAGTGTATGGCGTGATAGACGATTTCATGTCCGAAAGGCGGAAGCCTGTTGAGGAGAATGCAGCCAAGGAATGGGAGGGCAACATCGTCAAGGCATTAGGGGCGACCGACGAGCAGGTTTCGAAGAATTATCTCCGGGGCTTCATCCAAGAGTATGAAATGGACGGCAATACTATCCGCATAGAGGCGGAAGAAGCATGGGGAGCAACTGATTTTCGTCATGTACTGGCAATGCTTATGCCCGAACTGACCATCTATTTTATCGTAGAGGAGCCGGGCTGCGAGGTTTATGCCACCAATGATGACGGGGGCAGGTATTTTCCAGAAAAGTTTTATGTGGACGCTTGTGTCAATGGCGACTATCAGAGCGAATACTTCGAGACCGAAGAGCAGGCTATGGCGTATGCAGCTGAACTACTCGACATGGAAAAGATGACCCAAGCCAAGTTGGAGAGCTGGAACGAAGACCAAGAAGGCGATGACTTCATCTATATCCACGAGTTTGAGATTGTAGCGTAGTAAAGGTAACGGCAGGGCTAACCACCCTGCCACAATTCAGAAATAGATATGAGACACGAAAATTATTACCAGCAGTATGTGACCATCCGCAAAAAGGAGGTCAAGGCTTTGAACGAAACCATGCGCAACCGCATAGACAGGGAATTTCACTGGTCAGCAGATTTCCCTTACGTTACCGCAGATTTGAGCAATTGCGATGGTCACTTGGAAGCCAAGGTAATGGCGGTGAAATTCCCTGTCACTCCACACAGCGGCATCCTTATTATGCCCGACGAAGACCACGAGTATTACGAGGTAGGTTATACCGACCTCTTGTATGGAGACATAGATGCCATACTGGATGCACTGCCAGAGGAATAAGACAATAAGCCATCATTCCATAAAGTCCCTGGATTGATGGCTTATTGCATTATTATATTTCTGGACGCTTAGGTGGACACAGTTGCCTCCTTGTATATAGTTTTTCATCTGGCTCTGTGGGCAAGGCTAAAGGAAGAGAAAACTTGATACGACTTGTGGAGGAATTGGTATTCTCGCTACTTCCTTTCTTCCCTACATTGAGAACTGACAGTATTTCAATTCCTCCACCTCCTTCTTTGGAGTTTGAATTTTGAATGTTGATGGCAACATCAAAGTCAACATCTGTTACATAGTGTTGCCTGCCTTCCTTATCAACGGTATTTTTAAATCCCTTATCGGTTTGAATGTTAGCAGAAGCCACAAAAGCGGTCTTTTTTGACAAGGCTGTGTTGGCTTCATCAACACCTTCCACTATTTGCATGATGGTGGCTTTTACAAATTCATTTAGTTCCATTGTAATGCTTGTTCTATTTATCTGTAGTTTTTCTTGGTCCCATGAACTTGTCCCCATTCAGGTGTATCATGTGGTCTGGCATATCTGCAATCCATACTTCTGTTTCCCAGGCCAGTTGTTCGGAGAATCTTTTGAATTTGGAAAAATCAAGGAAAGTTGTGACAAATATTTTCCCCGACTTTACCCCTTCTGTCATTTGGTTTATATCCCTTACTCTTTCGGGGCTCATAGGCCCCACAGAATCCACTGCCTCAATAAAGTATAGCCAGTCTTTATCCTCTCTGTAAAGAACCACATCCGGCATTTTATCATGAAGCGTTATGGCGAAGCCTAACTCCGTTAGTTTCGCTTCATTCTTAACCATGTCTTTATGTGTGGTATCTCCAACATAGAGACATTCTGAATTTGGGGCAAAGCGAGGTGCGAACTCTTCCAAAATAGCTTTTTGCAGTTGGTTATGCGAACCAGGGCTAAATGTATAGTCCTTTTTGTTTATCCTGACAGGCATTTTACGCATTGTTTTTTTTGAAGCATAAGTATCTATCAGCTTTTCGTGGTGCGAAAGAAACTTCTTCAAGGCAGCATTCTCGGCATTATCTTCCTTCGTCTTCTTGGTTTCCTGGATAACTTTTAGAAACTCATCAGTAAGCCTGTACCTATAGTTTGGGCTGTTGGTAGCCTTGCCATTATCTTCTATCAATGCCGCCGTCCTAAAATGGTGCATGGCTTGTTTACGGAAAGTTTCTCTTGAATTTTCTGCATACTTGGCACTATAATTGGCATTGATGAATGCAATTACATCATGTATTCTAATCCAATTATTTGTTGCACTGGCGAAACTGCCTATCTCTTTCAAATTGGCCATGGCCAATATTGTTAGGGCGCACAAGTCTGATTGTTGGGCTGGCGGCATACCGATGTCTGCCAGCAGACTCTTTATTTTCTTTAGTTTATCCATTTTCTTAAGATGTTATCACATACTGTTTGGCTTAAATCTGTTCCTTTAAGTTCTTTTCCCATCTTACAGATAGTCTCTTTAGAAGGAACTGGCATGTTGTTTATTTCTGTGGAGTTGACCTGTGTTGAGCCATTCAATATCCTGTAATATTGGTCATAAATTGTAGAATTGAGCAGCACGTAAAGTCCATAGGCTTCCTCTTGCGAGTCGCATTTGATATAGTTTATTTTGTTCTGTGTGCTTATATACTTGTACTCGGGATAATCGGAAGACAAGTATATACCGCATTGTAATCTCCTTTTCTCCTCCTTTGCCGTAAATCGTTTAACGAACAGATAGTTCGTATTTTCCTGTAAATAGCCTTTCCGTTCTGTGTCGATGAACTCATTTTCTTTGCCCACTGGCCACACAATTCGTCCAGCCTTGATGTGCTGTGAGTAGAAAAGTGGATAAGTACTTTCCGATGGCTCACTTCTCAATACATCCTTGGTGCGAAAATCCACAATTATTCCAGTTTTCATACGCAAGTCATCTGAAGCAAGAGTGAAAGGCAGCTTTCTAAGTGTGGAAAGAATATCCGCTTCCTGGTCATTGGTAACTAAATAGACATAGCCGTTATTGCTAACAACGGTATCATAATCTACATCAAAATATTTCAAATCAGAAAAATCCGATGTGTCAGATGATGAAATCCTTATCTTCGACGGTCGTGTGCTGTCTTTCCTGATTTTGATAATCATAGTTTCCTGTAGGACGGTCTCACCATCAAAGATTTTATCTCTGCTCCCAAAAATATGAATGTCGGTAATCATACAATGTGACAGCATGTATTTTCTAAAACGTTCAAAGTATGCCCCCGAAGTCCATGATCTTGGAATGATATAGACAAGCTCTCCACCCTCTTTGAGGTTGTGGATGCCCATAGCAAAAAAAAGAAAATACAAGTTAGGGGCACCGTAGCACAGTTCGTCCATGTGTGTAGCCTCGGGTGCGTCCTTTGGTATTTTCTTATATGGTGGATTGCCTATAATCAAATCATAGGTTTCTCGATCTCTTTGCTCAAACAAGGATGTACTTCTTCCGAAATCTTGGGAAGTAATGTAATTTTCACCACGAATCTCAAATGTGAAATCAGAGTCGTTTACAGAGGCGAGATTTTGAGCAAGTAAACCGAGAACTTTCTCATCATTCTCATAGCATACAAGCTCTATTAAGCCCGAATAGCCACTTTCACGTATTCTGCTTAACAAAGCCACGGACAATATGCCACTGCCAGCACCTGCGTCAAGAATTTTCAGCGATTTCTTTTCCATATCGATATGGAACATGGCAGCCATGAATACGGCTATAGATTCCGATGTAAAGAACTGACCATATTTTTTCCTGTCAGCTTTAGCATTGGAGCCGACAAAAGATGAAGTCCTATATATAGTTTCACTTAGAGGTGACATAAGCATTATTTTCTGTTCAGTTTAATATCTTTCATCTGTAGATAACGGTAGATTGTGGATTTAGACTTTATGCCCAACTGCTGCATAATAGAGGTAATTGACATTCCTTGCTTATACAAACCCGAAACTGCCTCTATCTTGTATCTGTCGATTCCAGGCGTTCTGCCAAACTTTTTTCCCTTTAGTTTTGCCTCTTTACGCCCTGCAGAACAACGCTCGGCAATCACAGACCGCTCAAATTCCGCCAAAGCTGTCATCAGCGTCATCATCAGCTTTCTAGTAGTGGAGCTGCCGTCAATACCGTCTTGTATGGAAACCAGGGCTATGTCCCGATTACGCAGGTCTTCAAATATCTCCAATAGGTTTTTAAGCGAACGCCCTAATCGGTCGAATTTATAGACCACAAGCGTATCACCCTCCCTTAAAAAGGAAAGGCACTTTTCAAGCTCCGGGCGTTGCCTGATGCCCGACACCTGCTCTTGGAAGATGGTCTGGCATCCTTTAGCCCTTAAAGCCATGAGCTGCATATCAAGATGCTGCTCCCTACTCGATACTCTTGCATAGCCTATATTTGCCATCGACTAATGTTTCGATTATTATTTCTTTGCAAATATACACAAAATCGAACTTAAAAACAAGTGGTAAGAGTGTTTTTATCTCTTTGTTTTGAGGTTCGATTATCTTTTCGTACTGTGTCCGCCCTTGATTTTCCACAGGAATGCTCCCTAAGTTTGTTGGCAGCGTTTAGTGTACTGTCAACCTATACTACCCTGCTATCTTTACTTTTTCCCTAATGTCTTATCCTCATTTCGTCAGAGCCAATGGCACAGACTTCATTATAGCCCGGCAAAACACACTATCGTAAGTTTTGGTCTTTTTCTCATCCCTTCATTACTCCTACGGAGGTATTTATTCAGTAGGCGTTGCCTACTTCTTATCGGGTAGCTGCCTGTATTGATTTTTATTGTGCAAAGGTAGTGTAGCCTCCATTTCTGTGAAAATACCGCTAAAGCTATTTTCAGAAAAGTTTGGACAGACCCTCCGCAATTTCTCTTGCTGACAAATTGGGGTTCCATCCAAACTTTTCTGAAAAATCCTTGCGCATCCATTCCTCCTCCACTGTTACCATGCACATAAAAATTCAATCCCGGACAGCTCCCACTGACAAGCAGTGGGAAACTAAAGGGAAAAAGTATCACATCAATAAAACTTTAAAAAACATGGTTACAATTCAAATTCCTGCCAGTGTCGATGAAACAATGTCGATGATTGGCTACGAGCCGAAAACCACCTTTTGGACGGATTTTTCGATTGCTGACAAATTTGGTATCGAGGCTATCGTTGACACCTTCAATCGTGCTTTCGATGAGTGGCACACAAACCACGTCTATCTCACCGAGCTTGTTATGGTACTCAACCACAAGATTTGGCAATGGTATGAGAAGAACGACACTATTGCAAGAGTGTACAACAAACTTTGGCGCAAAGCTGATGAGTGGGCGCAGGAGAACTTACACAGCGAGGAGTTGAACTACTTCTACGACGTAACGGACTAACAAGGAAACGGAGGGGATTAACCACCCCTCCACAATTCAGAACAATATGAAGAATTATATTTTATTTTTATTCTTATTGGGAAGTGGCATCAACCTTATCGTTGCAGACCAGGCAAGCGATCTTGCCAAGTGTGTGTACTTTTTCTTCTTCCTTGTTGCTATTGTCCTTTGGGTAGTATTTAGCAAACAAGATAAGAACTTTGTTAAGCTCATGGAAGATTATAACTAAAGAGCACCTGACATGAATAAGGTATATCTCACTGCTTCATGCCCTGTATGTGGAAAGCGAATTTTCCTCAATAGTCACGGCTATCAGTGCGAGGGTTGTACTTTTCACATATCCAGCTTTATATGCAATCGACGGATGACAGCCCGGGAAGTCGAGAAAATCCTAAGAGGTGAGAAAATTATCTTGGACGGATTTTCCACAAACGCAGGAAGGATATTTTCATCAATCCCTGTTATTGACGGCAATGAAGTAAGGCTTGATAACACTGTTAGCTATAGCCCTGGTATCGGTCGTGTAATCGTTGGTACACGAACTTTTATTTGTGCGAGCCAAAACGGTCAGCCCAAGAGTAAATTTAAAGTACAGCGCATCTACAATGGACACCCTATCACTGTAAACGAGGTGAATACCTTGTTGCATGACGGCAACGTTGTATTTGACGCATTTGACGAAGAAGGGAATCTCCGAAGACAGAGACTTTCTTTCGACAAAAAAACACAGAAGGTCTCATTCCACCAGTAATAGCAAAGGGGGCCCTGTCTCACGACAGAGGCCCCTTTTAAGGGTTTTGCAATAACTGTATCACTTTCTTTAAAACTTATCATTCAGGCGAATATGGCGGTATAGACCAACCGTATTCTTTCAGGTTTTGTGCAAACACAAAATCTATCAAACACTTCTGCTTGTATTTTTTTGTTCCTTGTTGGAATTTTGCTTGCTTTTGGTTTTCGTAGACAACCTGAATAACCTGCGAATAAGTATCGTTGCTTTGGCGTTGCTCTTCGTCAATCTTGGCCATATAGTAGTCTGCTGCTGCATTATCCAAATAGCTGTTCAGCAACTGGCGTACCGTGTCTCTTTGGAAATCTCCATCGAGGCTAAGCCAGTCGGTCTGCTTAAAAGTCTTTTCCTTTGGTGCTTTCTTTAACGCCTTTTCCTCGTATGGAAATAGCAGAGCATCGCCTTCCTGCCAGGGCCGATCCTTTTCGGCATCACTCGACTTGGGAAACTCTCTTGAATAGATATAGAAGCGTAGATTCTTGGGAGATCCGTTCCTGCCACGTCCATAACGATCAGGCACTTCAAAATCAAACCACACATCACATAGATGATTTTTGTACAGCGCATACAATTCTCGTTGGGCAGGAAGTATCACCTTCTCCACCATTGTTTTGAATCGCTGATATTTCTCTTTCTCCAGTAGCTCTCCAGTCTTTGGGTCATGAAGTTCTGATAGCCCAAAAGTGAAGCGGAATGCCTCTATCGACATTTTTAGAACTCTCTTTTTGTAAGTCTCGTCAGGAGTTGTAGGGTCAATAAAGCGGAAATCACCCGAATAGAGACAGCATATCTCATAGAATTTTTGTGAGTATTTTGATTCCAGTAAGATTGCCGTATGTAAATTGAGGACTGTAAACGACTTGGTAAGATTGATGACGTAGTCATACAGCTCTGGAGAGACACGCACCGTATAGTCATTCGTTGAGGTATTCCATCTAAAAGCGTCTATCCAGTGAAAGTAATCCACTACCAACTGTTTGTCTTCATTCTCGTGAAACTGGACGATGGCTTTTTGTGCAAGCGACCGCACTGTTTTGTAAGTACGCATAACGTTGGTGTTTCCACCGACTGAAGCTAAATCCCGATCCGTCATATTGAATACAAGATTCTGCCAGTTATCACGCATTGTTAATCCCATTTCTTCATACCGCATCTTGATAGCCTCTGACAACTTGTAGAGGAAACGGCGTTCCATCATCGTATAGCGAAGAGGAGAACGGAGAAGAAGGTTGTTGAAGCTGAAGGAGCATTTGCCCACGTCGCCATTTTCTATGAGGGTGATTCGTCTTATTGCCATTGCCAAACCCTTTAATTGAACTTTCAGAATAGATGATCTCTGATGTCGTAGCGAAAATTCGATTAAAGGGTACCGAGAAGACAACTGTCAGCTGTTTCGGTAATTGTATTAAAGTGCATCGAAACGACAATGCAAATGTATGAAGATTATAAGATAAAACAAAGAAAAGATGACAAAACTTTGAAAAGTCGGATTGGCGCATTAAACAATCAAGGGAAAGAAAGAGACTTTTCCCAAAAGGTTACTTAATCATTCTCAAAAGGTTACTTAATCATTCTCAAAAGGTTACTTAACAACAAGTAATCTCTATGATTTTCAGCGAGTTACAAGGCTCTTAAATAAAGCTTATAAATAAATATAATAAATAAAGCTTTATACGCGCGCGAGAGAAACTTTGAACTAAAGGGAAAAAAACAAGGTCGACGACGTATAAAAAACAAGTCTTCAATTTTACCGAAAGGTTACTTAATAGTTCTCAAAAGGTTACAGAGGAGTATTTCAAAGCGGACAACCATACATCAATATTTTTTCGAAATAATCTCCAAAAATCAAGGTTTTTTATTTTTATCCCGATAATATAACAATAGCATTACAACTTTTTTCAACGGTAGCCAATAAGACAATAGGCAGCACAGAGATCATATGACCACTTTCCCCTCCTGTCTGCCATGCTGAATATTGGTATCACCGATGATTTTTTGCCCTTGTTGTTTTTGTTTGTTGTTTTGCCTCTATGATTAGCAAACTTCATAATTTTTTGTAAAACATATATCTTGTTTTTATGGTTGTTTGTTATTTTGCTTTTATGATTTGTAAACTTCATAATTGTTTGTAAAGCATATATCTTGTTTTTATGGTTGTTTGAT
>NZ_JAERMS010000006.1:33953-126867 GCF_017426725.1 Prevotella illustrans
AAATTGTTTGTAAAGCATATATCTTGTTTTTATGGTTGTTTGCTATTTTGCTTTTATGATTTGTAAACTTCATAATTGTTTGTAAAGCATATATCTTGTTTTTATGGTTGTTTGTTATTTTGCTTTTATGGTAAACATAAAAACATATAGGCTAAACGGATGTAATCTAAGTTTCCAAGACGAAATCAGAGAGGATTGGTGAAAATGAGACGTAAATCCTGTGGACAAATGGATAGAAATAAGGCATAGAAAATGTGTAGCAAGTTGTACCTTTAGGCGCCTATTTTTCAAATCAGCACATAAAGGTTACTTGCCCACAGAAGTGGGAGAAATATCGTCGCAACTCCGATATTAGGACAAAAAATGATGCCTTTTTTAGATTTCCAGCAATCTTTTGAAGATGTCAGATTGCTGTTTTTTTATGTTGTTCATCATTTTTTTTAGATCAGAGACATGAGGGAGAATAATCTCTTCGTAGTATTCCTTGCCTAATTCTCCTTTGTAAATTAGTTCATTTGCACGTTTGGTAATTTGATTAAGATTTATTCCTTGCTTAGATATTTCGTGATTAAATTCGGTTATCAAATCAGCTAATTTGTTCAGAGATTCAATACGTTTTACTGTGCCTTTATCATTAAATTGAGCTACCGCATCACGAATCATAGCTGCCATTTGGTTGTAATTTTTTGCTTTATTCTTGAATAATTCCAACTCTTTATTGTTTAGGTGGAGATTGATACGATTTATTCTTTTGTCTTCTTTCATGCGATGTTTTTTGAAATTCCTAACCAAAGATACAAATTTTAGGCGAGCCTATCGAACTAAAATTCAACTAAAAATGCTATATTTGCAGCATAGTTTCGATGCACTTTAATTTATTGACCAGTGCAGTGTGGCAGAAAGTCTCCTTGGTCATTTTTAGCGAAGCTATCTTTACATCAATTAAAGTGCAATGATAGCAACTATTCTCCATTCAAGCAGCACATTTAATGCTGTCAATTATAACGAAAGAAAGGTGTCTAAGGGTACAGCCGAACTCTTAGAGATTTCTAATTTTGACTATCTTCAAAAGACAGGAAACATAACTGCTGCCAATCTGCAGGAATATCTGATTAAGTATTCGTCTATCAATCAGAACATAAAGAATACCCAGTTTCATGTTTCTATCTCATGCAAGAAGCAAGAATATACACATGATCAACTACTTGATATTGCGCATCAGTATTTGAAAGAAATGGGTTATGCCACCAAGGGGCAACCTGTCTTAATCTATGCACACCATGATACAGGTAATAACCATATCCATATTGTTACAAGTAGAGTGAATCCACAAGGCAAGAAGATAGAGCATGACAACGAGCGGTTACGCTCACAGGTTATCATCAATAAAATTATAGGAATTGAGCCAAAACGTGAAGTGAAGGGTATCATTCAAAAGGCTAAGGAATACTCATTTGCTACGTTGGGACAATTTCAGGCTATTTTGGAAAGTAATGGATATGAGAGTTATGTGGAAGATGACAAACTCAATATTAAAAAAGGAGGTACTGTCCTGGATAATATTTCCATCAAGGATATAGAGTTGGCTATAACGAAGAAAACAAAAGAAGAAAGTAGTAAGCAGCGCAAAAGACTAAAGGCTATTCTTTTAAAATACAAGGAACTGACTTCTAACAAAGAAGATCTCAATAAGATGCTGAAAAAGAAATTGGGTATATCGCTTGTCTTTGTAGGAAAAAAAGATGCTCCCTATGGATATATGGTGGTGGATCACAAAAACAAGGCTGTGTATAAAGGTAGTGAAGTCTTAGATATTAAGACTTTGCTTGCGTTTAAGCAACAGGAGAATATATCAGTCGGAGAACGTGAAAAGACTATTTTAGAGTTTGTACATAAGTTGATTGAGGAAAACGATAAACTTACTATTGGTAAAGTAAATAAGTCGCTATGGTGGAAATATAAAGTGAATATCTATCATGATGGATATATCAGAGATAAGCAGCGCAAAATTTCGATTGCCGTTGAAGAGAAAGATTTTTCTATTTTACGCAAGAATTTTAGGAGGCAATGGATTCAAGAATTCAATCCAGCGACCGAAGAAGAGAGGACTATCCTATGCAAGTTTGGGCATATCGAAGATGAAAGTGTTATTCAGATAAATCCTGATAAAAATAAAGAAAAGATAGATGGTACCGTTAATCAAATCCGGGAGATTTTGGGTACGGCGGAAAAAGGACACTTATATGATGACTTGCATAATGCCAAGATCCTTATATTCAGGAAAGAGGAATCGGTATATGCTGTTGATATGGGTAATTCCACAATCGTTAATCTACGAGATACGAATATAGACTTATCCCCATTGATGAAGCATGAGAGAGGGACGGTTGCGAAGGTACAGCCGACAAACCCACAACAAACAAATTCCCAACATATCAATACAGAGAATCTGTTACGTCCGACTGGCTCTGATCATCATTCTAACCGTGAGTGGGAAGTTGGAGGAGGAAGCAACTGGGATGATATAGATGATGAAAGAAGATTTAAGCGATAAACAAGAACTACCATTCGACTATAGGTCTTGATTGGTCTGCTGGTGCAAAAATTCTGTCAAGGTTTTGATGAGATAACAGCGTTTCGTCTAAGAAAGATATGAAGATGGTGGCAGAATTGGTTATTCCCATTATAACCTTCATATTCCCTGTTTGCCATTCTGCTTTTGGCAAGATTGCACCTGAATAGCATAAGTTGAACCAACAAACAGGTAATTGACGAAACAATTCTTTTTTGCGCAGAGGCTGTAATTTAGCTATGGGGTATTCTTTGGTTGGTGTGCCATACTTTTTGGATAGATAGGATTCTAAAGTCTCTGTTAGGCTAACCAGTTGGTTATGGAGTTCAATGTTATATACATCAAACATACATTGATTCTTGGGTAAATGCTGTTGTTCATATAAGCCAGCTGGCATATAACATAGGTTATCATTGATATCATAATATGGGGTTTTGATAGTAACAGAAACTAAATTGTTTTCAAGAGAATAGGTCTGGCCTGTAAAGAAAAGTGGGAATGTTTCTTTCGTATAATTATCATAGTCAGTCCCTCCAATACCTGCAGCAGGAGAAATAAGGTCAGCAACATCGAAAGTAATACCATTGATGGAAATAAGATATTTCGACAGCAAGGAACTGGAGTCCGTTACCTCTGTAGCCTCTTTCATTTTTTGTGTTTGATCCCAATACTCATCAAAGTTCATTCCCAAATGATAGTAACCAAGGATAGGCTCTTGTGGCTTATTGACAGTATTTTCTTGTGCAAAGGCTGTACACGAAAACAGGACTGATAGGATTAGCAGGCAGTACCGATAAAACATAATTTATAACTTTTGATTAATGACTACAAAGATAAGGCTATGATGTGGATTTTTATTATTATTTGTCAACTATTTCATTCACTGGAGTCAAAAACTGATGAAATCAGGGTATCGTAGGTGCGATGAGCGAGTGATGATAGTATGGCACTGCGTTCTTTGCAAGATGGTAGAGTACAGAAATATCCTCCAATGGTATTGTGAATTGGATATTCGGGTAGAGGATAACTATTATAGCTTGCTGAAATGACGTATTCACCACTTTTCTGCTTGCGAATAACTACATCAGAATAAGAAAGTTCATAATTAAATTTCAGGTTAAGAAAACTTTCTTGCAACCCTAACTTATATAGTGGAATATCTTTCGGACTATTCACTACTAATAGAGAATGGGTATCTCTCAATATTTCGAGTTGGGGACGAGACAATAATGCAACGGTTCGACCACGCAAGCCAAATAAGCTACACTCATATAACAGTACCTCCTTCTGAAAGGTAACAACGTCAATGGCATCATCGTCAAAAGTTAGGTAAGAATCTTCTACTTGAATAAAAATAATGGTGTCTGACGAGACAACACATTTCTTATCAAGAAAAAGCTTATACAATGCCGTATTATGTATTCTTTGATTTCTAAGGGTTTGTGACTGGGCTTGTATAAGGTTTACCATATAAGGAAGCTGGGGCTCTACTACTCCTGATAAATTGTCTAACAGAGTAAGCCCTGTATGACTGAAATTCCATTCATGCTCTTTGACTAATTCTATCAGTTCAGTATTGTCGATGCGCACAGAAACAGATTTTGCATCAATGATAAGTGAAGTAATACGTATCTCTCTGATAAATCCGACTTCCTCTATTGTAATAGGAGCTGTTATAATGGGATAGGTCAGACTTTCCTGACCGACAACCATTCGTAGATAGTCCAGTATCTGTTGGATAGTTACTGGAGGTTGAACACTGATTTGTGGAAGATTTCCTGCATTGTAATATTCTACATTGAGTCGTAGTTTCTGCAATATCTTTGCTCCGTAGGGAGAAATAATCATATACGAATAGATGCTATCTCCATCAGAGAAATCGGTAATTTCCCATCCAAGCGTAAGGTATAGCTTATCGGTATCGTTACCAATGACAACAAAAGAAGTGCCTACATCAAAAAGCACAAGTGCCTTCTCTGTGTTTTCCAAAGAATCTACAAGATTTGGCAATTGGTCAGCATCTATCCCTCCTGTCATAATAACTGGAGCATCAGGATTGAGCATAACAGACTTTTGAGAGAAGACTGATCCACTCTCCTCTGCAGCCTTTACATCGGCAGCTGGGGTTTCTTTCTTCTTTTGGTCAGCAATCTTTCGGTCTTCGTCGGCATCGTATTGGGTGAAACTGCCTAATTCGTCCTTGATGTCCACCTCCTGCTCCTCAACGTGAGCAACGGCAACAACTTCACCTGACTTGTCAAAGTAGAGATCATGGACAATATTATATCCATAATAGCCAATATATCCAATAATGATAACGGTCATGAATGTTCCAAACATAGACACAAATAAATTTTAGATTTCTTTGTTTTTTGCAAAATTTCAAAGTTCAAATAAAGGTCTTTGCAAAAACGATTACAAAAGTATGGGATTAGAGTCAAAATACAATAAAATTTGTAGTATTTATACTACTAAGGGAAAAAACTAACTTGTTCATGGCTTTTTCTGTGGTTAAATGGTTTAATTATCTACATAATGCAACAGAAAGAAAACGGACAACACTTTTCGTGCTGTCCGTATCTATCATTTATTTGCTTTCGTTGGTTAGGCTTGCTGTTGCTCCTTCACCACCTCCCATGGACGGTTCGAAGGATAGTAGCTACCATTCTTCTCAGTGTAGCGTGCGTTGTATTTCACGTCTACCATATCGCCAACATGAAGGTCGTATTTATTGATATTCTCTTCGCCAAAAGTCTCAAGCACCCAATGTTCAGGGTATTGCTGACCTTGTTCCTCGACCACCCATTGCTGGGAAGCCCACTTTCCTCTCTGACTTTCGCCAGTTCTGGTCTCGCCTATGGCGATGACCTTACCTTTGCATTGTGACATAATTGTTTGTTTTAATTTATTAACCATGAATATTCTTTCTTCTAAGCTCGGTGAATATTTGATCTTCTGCTTCACCGTTCTCTGTAACAAATTCTAATGGATAATATACTATGAAGGGGAGTTGTATAGTGAATCCCATTTTCTGTGCCTCTGCCTCGATATTGGCATGACGGCGTGTCTCATCATCAATATATACATCCGTACCATTGTGATCAACTTCATATCTGCATCTTTTCAGACGATCTCGCATATGATATTTCTTTTTATTGGGGAAGAGTTTTATCTTTGTTTTCTGATTGAGACCAAAGACGGCTCTTGCCCGCTCTTTCTTGATGAGACGGACCCTTGCTTCAGACATTATCTTACAAGTTTTCTCACGACTACGTTTTTGGAAACCTTTTGTAGCTGCATCGTTGATGGCACAATGTACAGAAGAAACCGATATGTTCAACTTGTCGGCAATCGTTCGATACGAACAATTTTCGCTCATTCTAAGAATATTTGCCTCCAAAGATGGGAATATCTTTCGTTTAGCACACTCTTTCTTTAATCCCAGTTCACGAGCTTTAATCTTCACATAAGGGATAGATACTCCAAGGGTATTTGCCAACTTGCGATTACTTACATGTGCATAGTTCTCGACCAAGAATTTTATCTTGTCGGCATTCCATATAGTTGCAATTCTACTCATAGCGTTTATTTTTTTCTATATGCTTGCCAAGTACACTGTCTGTCTTAGCAGGAGACAAAGGCTGTTTAGTACTCTCCATGTAGAGTTGCTGTCCCTGTTCGTACAGTCGATGACCTGTCGATTTGACCTGATCACCAATGACGCCTATCCATGTGATGCACGCAATGACCGTAATTATAAGCCATTTGATGCATTTGGAAACAGCTTTTTTGCCAAGATGATGAAAGTACTTGCTAAGCATTCTCGATGTTATAATAAGGACTTACCTGTAACCTTATATTGACTGAATTCTTTTTTGTAGTGCAGTACGAAACTGTGAAGAATAGCATTGATGATGGTTTGAGTGGAATATCCCCCGACCGCATATTTACGAAATGTTGCAAGAATATCCTTATTTACTTTACAAAGAGTCATATTGCCATCTTTCCCTACTATCTTAGGTGAGTTGTCCTCTTCTTCGCACTGGCTACAGAAGGCAGTCCAAAGCGCATCACCATCTACCATTACCGAAACCGGAGCTGGTGGCAGAGCTTTCGTCAGCTTTTGTTTTTTAGTCCTTTTCGGTGCTACTGGAACAGGAGCAGGTTTAGTAAGAGTTTCGGTTTCCTTACTCTCTTCTTGTAGCGAAGAAACTTCCTTTTGCCCATGAATATCCTGGAGCATCCCTTCTAATGTGCCTGGCAATTGCATCATATTCGATGCAGAGTCAGCTATATCTGATTTGTACTTAGTCATTGTCTGCTATATTATATATGGTCTTGTAAATAAAATCGAAGCAACGTTTGGTGTGTTTTGCCACCTTATCATTGTTGCCAATGGTGTTGTATCGTTCCAAGTCGGCATAACTGCCAACACGAGGAGCAAGAATGCCAAACTTCTGAAAGTATTCATCCACGATCTTCCATGCTTTCAGTTCGCTGTTTTTGCCTACTCGCACATCGTATTTGTTGCAGACGAAAATGAATTCTGCCTTGATTTGTGGGTGAGCTTGACGCAAACGGAATACCGTAAGGATAAAAGCACGAGTGGAATCTATCGTATTGAGGTCATAGTGATATGGGCAGATAATGTAATCAGCATTAATCAAGAGCTGGAGCATACCGTCCTGGGTTAAGCTACCCGGTGTGTCGATCACTGTTGTGCCTGGCAGTGTACGCAAATTCTGCATGATGGTGCGAGTATTTTCAGGACTCTTAATGGTCATAGACTGTACTACATAAGGTACATCTTCCTGTCTGCGCAAATCGTCCTTACGACGACCCGAAAAAGTCTGTTGTGGGTCGGCATCAATAACAAGTAATGGCACCTTTCTGTCAACAGAAAGATAGTTCGCAAACAAGCCACATAGCGTAGTCTTACCGACTCCTCCTTTTTGATTGGCAAACAGGACTATTCTGTTTTCTTGTTGTTCCATCGTCAGTCCTCCTAATTGATTTTGGTAAAACCTTGCTCTGGCACATAGCCGATACTGATAGACAGATCAGAGGGCTGCACGTCGATGTTTGTTGTTTGGTTACGGATAACCTTCTCGTCTTTGTACACCTTGGCATGGACACTTACTTTACCCTCCTGTCTGTCAGAATTGGTAAGAATAAGTGAGGCGGAAAATGACGAATAAGATCCTTTAATTTGAGCAGATGCAGTGGAAAACGGACTCTTCTCATAGTGTTGCTCCCAAATCATATTCACATCCTTACCTGTCGAGGTGTGAATATCCTTGCCTTTACCTTTCAAGTCCCAGACATTAAAGGAAAGGAACGGATCGAACTTGGCATAGTCACCTGACATAGAGATTTCCATTCTGATGACAGAGTTTTTGGAATCAATAGCCTCAATGCCATCATCGGAACTATTTGAGCCGCACGAGATAAAAAACACAGGCAAAGACAGATTCACTGCCATTGCAACAACCATAAAATAATGTTTCTTCATTTTTATCATATTTAAATACACGTTACTAAACTATGCCCCTAACAGGGCGTGATTGTTGCGGTTTTAAGAAAAACCTGCTAAAACAACAATCTCCATAGTTTGGTAGGTCACTTGGACAAACGTCCATTGGAGAGGGACCCCATAACATGTAATTCGCTCACAACAGTACAAGTCTGCCTTAACACCCGAACAATGGGGGAGAGCAATTAATATGATAGTGCAAAGATAGGTAAAATCTGTCTAAGTTGCAAGGAAAATGCGTTTATTTTTTGTTTTACATAAAAATAAAAATCTTGTTTGGAAAATTTTATGCTTATTTGTAATACATATATTTTGTTTTTATGGGTGTTTGTTGTTTTGCCTTTATGGTAAACATAAAAACATTATTTATGCTCTTATACTGTATAAACTAAAGGGAAAATGTATGAAATATCTCCATCGTTTAACCTCACCGACAAAGTCCTGCCCCATATTGAAATTCCATACCTTGTTCAAAACGATTCGTAAAGTGTGTGATTTCTCGTCGGGGAAGTCCTATGTCCTCTGCCATATTCTCCCAGTACTTCATGTTTCTTGTTACGTCCTTGATAATACCTCTTGCTGTCGTTTCATCCAACATATAAAACTCATGGGCATTATAAAGACTATTGAGAGAACTATCGTTCGAATTGGCATCAATAAGCAATGCCTGAAACATACCGTTCGTTGGGTTTATGTCGTAAGCAGGGGACAATTCCCAGCCTTCCTTACCAAGCAGGAACGAATGATTTCTAAAGTGATCGTCGGTATTACCAATGCAGATATTAAAGGCTACTCGCTTATATAGCTCTTCTAAATTAGTCTCTATGTAGTTGCCACCTCCTGAAACGATAAAGTCCACAATATCCAAATAGCCTTTTCCTGTTCTTTGTCCGTCGCCATCAGTGAGTCCAAGAACGGTAAGAGAAGATGCCATGTGGATTCTCTTGTTTTCTGCGGTTCTGTCAAACCTCTTAGATAGAAGTATATCCTGACCTGTGCCTGCCTTTATTACTTTTGTTTCTGCTACATTGATACCACATTCTTTAGCCATCAGATGCGCGAAGTGTTCCCATCGAGATACGTTGATGTCATCATTGATGGAAGGGAATTTGGCAAGATAAAGATGATTGCCACTTTGCACACAAGCTTTTGGACGTGCTCCACCCATTGAGGAACCAGGTTGGAAAAGCCTTTGTACCCATTTCTTTTCAGGCTCTAAATGCTTATACTCACTTTTCTCAATCTCCTTAGCAGCTTGTAAAAGTTCATCAATGTGTATGGCAGGCGGAACGCTGTAACCAGGCGTAGAGCTGATAAATGCTCCGCTATCTGGGTCCTGAAAGCGAAACCCACCCATACGCAGCTCATCTTCCACGCCTTTGAGATAGTCCCAATCAGATAAGGTATGGCTTGCTTTCCCTTCTGTTTCTAGTGAAGTACGCAAGTCTATCAGTCGCCGCCCCCATCTGTCAGGGAGAGCATCAGAAAAACAACCGAAGATGTGGTTATCTCGGCTATATTGTACCCCAGGATATGGGCGGAGGTCTTTCCCAAAGTCAATTTTAGGAAAGGTTTTGAGCCAGTTTTTATTAAACTCAAAAGAAAATACGTCAGAGCCTCTTAGGTATTCATGCCCAAGAATGCCTACTTTCTCTTCCTTATCCATCCAGTCGAAACTGGCTATCACATCTATTTTTTCCATGTGTTATCTTTTTGAAGCTCGTTTCTTATTCTTAATACCTAGGTCCTGTACCATGTGCCCCAACTTATCGTCTTTAGCCAAATGGAGTATATCCTCTTCAAGCTGCAGAGCATTGAGTACTCTCATAACAACACCAAGAGAAACCGTAGGCTCTCCTTTTTCTAAACGTGAGAGAGTAAGCCTTGTGCATTGCGCACGTTGTGCAACCTGATCCATTGTCAGATCTCTTCGTAATCGGGCAAGGCGGAATTGCTCTCCCACTACATTCAGTTTCTCTTGCAGTGATCTGGTCATCCAGTTGGCTTTGGTGAATTTTGTCATAATGTATCTTTTGCGGTGCAAAGATACAATAAAATGTTTAGTTTATAATACTTTATTTGTTTTTCTTATAATATTTCTTCATACCACCGTTTTCTCCACTGGTCGATGCCATCTGAAAGTTGTTCTTTGATATATTTGTTCAATTCATTGAATAGTGGCTGAAAGTCTTTGTCATCTATGGTAAAGTTCCATTCAAAATCCACTGGCATAATGTATTTGCTATAAATCTCAATTCCTGGTAATAGATATTCTGCAACCTTTTTTACCGAGTCAAAATATTTTGCGTAAAAGAAGAATTGACTATCTTCCCATGTCTTAAAGTAATAGTTACCTACATTATCCTTTTCAAGATGCAGATCAATGACAAATCCATGTTGAGGAAAATCTACTTTTGTTATCTTACATCCATACTTTGTTACCTCCTCAATGAGCCTGTAGTTCATTGGGATTGTAGGGCATTTTTTTACTGTCTCCAAGTCTGGATCACCATAAGTATCTATGAAATCCCATGAAAGCCATAGGGCTAGCTTGTTAAACGGAACAACTTCCTTCTCTCTGCAAAGAAAAATGGTATCTTCCATAGTTTGCTCACACGTTTTCATTCCAAACTGTCCTCCTTCATCTGATATTACTGGATATACATTTTGCACGGGTATCTGACACTTACGGCAGGAAGCGTTTATACCGTCTTTCATGTCTGTAATAATAAACAAGCTGCCTACTTGCAAATAAAAGCTGCCCCGATATAGGACTATTGGGTAAGGACGATCTAACTTTATAATAGAATGTTCCACCATATAATGTTGTTATTATTGAAGAGTTATTTATGTTTTAAAGAAGATTTATAGTTGTGGTTTCAACCACGCTGTTATACCATTCCTGTGTTCATCATTGTCATCAGGAAAGTCAAGAACAATATGATCAACAACAAAAGGATCATCTGTCAAATCCCAAATGTAGACCAAATCTCCGACGCAAGGTCTGAAATCCATTTCACGCTTCATTTTATAAGTTTCACCACTGGCGTCACCATTAAGGTCGACACAAAATTCTACATGTATTTTTTCAGTCATACTATTCCTTTCTATTTGTGATAATTTATATTAAGGGATTATTGGTGTCATTTGTTTTTATTGTTTTTACTTGTTTTTACTCTATGCACTGCATCATATCGATTATGACAATGCTGACATAAAGCACGGAGGTTATCGGGACTACAATGCTCTGGAGTGTGGTCAAGATGAGCTATTGTAAGAACAACACGTGCCAAACGACCAGTTCGCTCGTTGTAGCGAAAGGTATGGTTTCCCACACCACAGAACTCACACCTGTCTCCAGCACGTTCTAATATTTTCTCCCTAATCTTTTTCCAGTTCTTGGGATATAGCTTCCTGTTTTCGAGTTTGATGGGCATAATTTTATAATTTTGTTGTTGCTTCAACAAGTGCTGGGCGAACACGGTCTAACAAAGTTCTTGCATGGATGACACGAGGATCTTTCCTTTCTGATGTATGCAGTGTATAATCAGACAGAAGTTTCTCTATAATGTTAAGTTCGCCCCATTCTGTAATTTCTACTTTTGTCATATCTTATCCCTTTATTTGTTTATTCAAACTAATCCGCAGTCCATCCTGCTTGAATATACTCATTCAGCTCCTTTATGTAATTATCTCTTGCTTGGTACGATGGAAAAGAAAAAAGATACTTCTCGTTACAAGTAAAAACAAATTTTAGTTTCTTTCCTACTATGTCGCTATAATCTTTGATTATGCTCAAGAACTTTTTAGCGGTGGAGTAAACATCCAGCAAGGGAACACAGAAAAAACAAGGTTGTTCATCTGTTTCAAGATAATACTTATCTGGCTCATGATACGTGATGAATAAATATATTTTTATGATGTCATCTGCTGGGGGCAGTATAATGCAACCATACTCTTGAAAAGCAAATGCAGTGGAAAGAGGACTAAATGGTGGTGCATAATCAATCTCGTCTGTTTTATCATCTATATGTACCCTTGAATAGAAATTATTCTCAAAATAATAGTATAGGCTGGTCAGGTTAACCTTCTCGCCTTCGTGAATATGGTTACACCCCATACACCCTGTTGTTTCAGTACAGATAGTTCTACCTATATCTTCTGTCGATGTGGCAATGATTGGATATGCTTCTTGACTACGGTGATAGCCTAATACTTTCTTTCCATCCACAATTTCATCGGAGTCTTCATCCGTAACTACGAACAGAACTCCAACTTGTAGATATAATTTTCCCTCGAAAGAAACGAGAGGATATGGCTTGTCTTGTTTATAGATTGCCGTAGATGTATTTCTACTCATGATTTTGGGGTTTTAATAAATTGTATATCATGCTTTTGTCAAACCAGTAGGTAGCACCAATTTTCCTGATAGCAGGATCGAGCTTGCCACTCTTCACAAGGCGGCATACAGTTGGTACACTACAATGCAAATACTTTGCAAGGTTCTTATATCCTGATAACCACACATCTTCATCGAACAGGTGTTCTGATGCTGTATCTGCGCTGGGTCGATATTCCTTCATAAGATTAACGAAATCCTTTACGGATAATTCCGCCAATGGTGTTTGTAAGAATGCTTCTGATAGTTCCATATTTTACACTTTAATACGTTAAAACATAATGATGACCTTTTGGCTTGAGAGTCATTTGTCGTAGCGAAAATTGTATTAAAGGATGTCGGGAGGAAAGCTATCCACTTATTCGACAAATGTATTAAAGTGTCTCGAAACGACATTACAAAGATAATAAATTTTATTTCATACAAGGTATCTTACCTTCTGATTTTTAATTATCGAACTGCTTCATATATTCAGACTTCACTTCGTCCGCTATATCAATATAAGGTTTCATCGCTTTATAGTCACTATGACCAGTCCACTTCATTACAACACTGGGGGGGATGCCTTTAGCTAAAGCTGTGCAAATGAAAGTACGTCGTCCGCAGTGTGTACCGATAAGCTCATATTTGGGGTGTACTTCGTCGACTCGCTTATTTCCCTCATAGTGGGTTGATTTGATAGATTCATCTATGCCTGCCAACTTACAAAGTGTATGCAGGTGTTTGTTCATCTTTTGATTACTTACTACCGGCAAAACCTTCTTGTTAGGAAAATGTATTTCGGCATACTTATCCAGTATAGCTTGTGCCTTTGAATTGATTTCTATGAGAAGACGATCAGAAGTCTTGACGGTTACTATCTCTATCTTTCCATTATGTATATCATCCCATGTAAGGTTGCAAGCATCCGAGTAACGTAAGCCAGTGTAGCAAGTGAAGAGAAATACATCACGTACAGGACCGAGGGCTACATACTTGTCAGGTATTTGAAATGTTTCAAGCGTATTCAGTTCTTCTGCTGTCAAGAACACAACACGTTTGGTCGCATTTTTCAACTTTGGCTTGTAGTATTCAAATGTATGGTTTGTATGATAGCCTTTTTCGTAGCACCAACGCAAGAACCACCGCAAGAAACCGAGTTGCTTGTTGATGGTGCTGTTTTTCATACCTTTTTTGCCAAGATAATCAATAAAGTTGGCTATGCCATCTTCATCAAACTTGTCAAAGGTGAGCTTTTTGTCGAAAGTAAATAGATGATTCCGAAGGGCAGCAAATTTTTCGTGGGTTGCAGAAGTCCAGTCATTCAGTTTTCCATTGACTTTGACAAATTCATCAAAATACTTCCATAAGCCCTTATCTTTCGTCCCGTTCCTTTTTTTATCCACTTGTTGAACAATTAGAGTTCTATCTTTATTCTTGTTCTGCTGTGCAGTTTGTGTGTGAGAGGAACGTTGCTTAGCGAAAGATTTACGAAGTTCAGGTACTGTCGGTACCACATTTCGTAGTTCGTATTCTCGAAATACTGCTATCATATCTGTCAACATCTGCAAAAGTTGATCATTTCGGTCAGTAGCCATGGCAACATTAGAGTTTAAGGGTAATACACGCTGTTGCACATCGTCCCAATACTCCTTGTTCAAAACGATTCCTGTCTGAAAATCCACCCTGCAACCATTGTACGAAACACGCATACGAAGTCTGCTTCCAGCATTACGCTGGTTTTGGATAGAGAATTTAATCGTTCGCTTGATGATCATATCTGATAACTTTTATTTCAAAGTTAATCAAATCCATCATCTTTTACCTATCTTTTGACCCACTTTTTGGCTGAAAAATGGTTTTGTAAAAATATTTTTTTTAATGATTGGGCGAATTATATTAGTGAAGGAATTTTTGAACTCCTTATTCTTGACCCACCGCTTGACCCACTTTTGGAGGCGGATTATTGGAACTATCATTATCAAGAAAACAATATATTTTCAAAACATATCAACAAGGAGTTGATTTTCAAGATGTTTTGATATTATTTGATAATGAAGTTAAATGATTTTGTATTATATTCTTTATCCCTCTCTCTCCGCAAACAAGGGTGTAAATCAGCAAGTCACGTGATTTATACCTTTTTTATTATATCTCCAAATTTACAATCAACACAGGCCATCTGTAGGTGTCATAGACTTCGATATAGAGGATTATCGGCCACTTTTAACTATGCTACAATTGATATATTTAAAAAAATGACAGGATAATTCAATTTTATTGAAAGAAAATGCACGAATTATCATATTTGTTTTATAATTTTTCAGCCATTCACACGAAATATGTGATACTTTTAAACAACTAAATAAATTTTACTTACAGAAAGAAAGATTGTTTTCATCAGCTATCAATAGCTCTCCCTGAAAGAAAAGCGCTATCAACGCACGTTGCTTTCAATAGGAGAACTATTGTTTTCAAATTAAAATCTCCATAATTATAAGAGAAAGATGCAGAAGATAAAATTCATCCAACGCATGTGGATTGTCCTTTTCCTGAACATCCTATGCAGCGGTCCCCTATGTCTTCCCGCGCTCGCTCAGGAGGCAAACGAAGCGAAAGTAACCCTTTCACTGCACAATGCCACCATAGAAGAGTTTGCAACGGAGGTAGCCAAACAGACAGGGCTGACCATTTCGTATGACGATAACGACGTGAAAACCCTTAAAGGCATCACATTTGATGTGCGCAATCAGTCGTTATCGAGTTTGCTGTTGACATTGAGCAATCAGCTTCCGTTATCCTACAGCTTGGAAGGCAATGCGCTGAGGCTGGCTAAAAAAGAACCCGCCCAACGCAAAACCGGCATTTACGGGCAGGTGACGGATGAGCACGGCGAACCTCTGATCGGTGCCATCATTCGCGTAGAAGGCGTGAATGGCGGCTACGTCACCGACATCAATGGCGAATATCAGATTCAAACCGATAAGAAAGAAGCCCATATCACTGTTTCGTCCATCGGCTATCGCACGGTGACAAAAACAGTAAGGAATGGTTCTTCGGCCAATTTCGTCATGCGGGAGGACACACGAGAGATTCAGGAAGTAGTGGTAACAGGCTATGTAACGAAGAATAAGAATTCATTCACGGGCGCACAGGTTGCGGTTAACCGCGAGCAACTGATGAACATGGGCACCAAGAACGTGTTGCAAAGCCTGTCGGCTTTCGTGCCAGGCATGGTCGTTTTGGAAGACAACCTGACCGGTTCGGACCCCAATAAACTGGCCGACATCAACATCCGTGGCCGTGCGACTTTCGAAGGACAGGCCAATATGCCCGTATTCGTGGTAGACGGTTCTCAGGTCTCGGCAGAGTATGTCTACGACATGGATATGAACGACATCGAATCGGTGACGGTACTCAAGGACGCTTCGGCCTCCGCCCTGTATGGCGCCAAAGCTTCGGCGGGTGTCATCGTCATTACCACAAAGGCTTTGAAGGGTGGCAAACTGAAACTCAACTACAGCGGAACACTCCGTCTCTCTACCCCAGACTTGCACGATTATCATTTGCTCAACGCCAGCCAAAAGCTGGAATACGAGCGCCTGGCAGGCCTGTTTACCGACAGCGACCCCTCCCGTCAATATACCTTAGACCGAGAATACGCACGGTTGTTCAACGAGGTGCAGCGGGGCGTTGACACCGATTGGCTGTCAACCCCCCTTCGCAATGCCATTTCGCAATCGCACAGTGTGAGCATAGATGGCGGTGACGAGCGGGCCAAATACAACCTGGGCGTGCGCTACGGTAAGGACGCCGGCGTAATGAAAGGTTCTGACCGCACACGCCTTTCGACGAACTTCAAATTGTCTTACAACGTGTCGGGCAAATTCTTCGTATCGAATACAGCCACCGTCTCCTCGATAACCAGCAACAATTCGCCTTACGGCGACTTCTCTACATGGGTGCAACAGAACCCTTACGAGAACCCGTACGACGCGGAGGGAGAGTTGCGGATGTCTTTCTATCATGATATGGCGAACCCTCTTTACGAGGCATCCTTGGGCAGCTACGGCAAGAGCAACACCTTCGACTTCCTCAACACAACGAACGTACAGGTGTGGTTTGGCGAGAAATTCCGTTTGGACGGCGACTTCTCCGTCGAACGGAGCAAGCAAGACTCGCGACGCTTCGTTTCGCCATTCTCTTATAATGAGATACGTTCCAAGTCGTCAGACCAACGTGGCTCGTTGACGGACAGTTGGGTGAACACCACCACTTACCAGGGTAAAATGATGCTGTCTTACAACAATTACTTCATGAAAAAGCTCTTTCTCACGGCAATGGGCGGTAGCAGCATCGAGTCTTCTTCCATCGATGCGGCCGGGTATAGATCGATAGGGTTCTATTCCGACAAGCTCGGTCATCCGGGATTTGCGACCTCATACGACTTGACGGGACGCCCAACGGGTTCCGACACCCGTTCAACAGGCGTGGGCTTCTTCGTCAATGCCAACACGATATGGGACAACAAGTATTTCCTCGATTTGATTTACCGTTATGAAGGTTCGTCAAAGTTCGGCAAGAACAGCCGCTTCGCTCCTTTCTGGAGCGTGGGCGGCGGATGGAACCTGCACAACGAAACATTCATGAAAGGAAAGCCCATCCAGCTCTTGAAACTCCGTGCCAGCATAGGATATCTCGGCAACATCAGCTTCAACCCCTACCAGGCGCTAACGACCTACAGCTATAACAGCAACTACAATTACGGTAAGGGCACCGGCGCCACGCCGATAACCATCGGCAATCCCGACCTGAAATGGGAACGTACATTAAGCACCAACATCGGTGTAGACTTTACGGCTTTCCGTGGAAGACTGGACCTCTCGGCAGACTATTATATCAAGAACACCGACAACTTGCTTCTCGACATCACCAAAGCGCCGTCGGTCGGTGTGGCTACCTCGCGCGAGAATAATAGGAGAAGTGGAGAACAAAGGCTTTGAAATGCGCGTTCGCACCATCCCCATTCAAAATAAAGACTGGCAATGGTCGCTGGGTTTCACCTATTCGTACAACAAGAACAAAATCAAAAAAATCAGCAACGCGCTGCGCGAACAGAATGAGATAAACCTCGAAAAGGGCGGCGTGGCTCCGCTTCCCATATACGAGGAAGGCCAGTCTTTGACAGCCATCAAGGTGGTTCCGTCGGCAGGTATCGACCCCGTTACGGGCCAGGAGATATACATTAAGCGCGACGGTAGCTACACATTCGTGTACGATCCCAACGACAAAGTGATTTTCGGCGACACCAATCCCTATGGCATCGGAGCCGTAAACTCCTATCTCACCTATCCGCAACTTCGCTCTGAGCGCGTCGTTCCAGTATTCGTTCGGCGGTTCTTTGTACAACGAGACTCTGGCCTCGAAGGTAGAAGGAGCCGACCCAAGGTATAATGCCGACAGGAGAGTGTTGAGCGACCATTGGAAAGAAATGGGCACAATAGCCAAGTATAAGCGCATCGACGACACCACGACGCCCAACCAGACGTCGCGCTTCATACAGAAAAACAACTATCTGCGCATGAGCAGCCTGGCGCTGTCTTATGAGGTTCCGGTGACACTGATTCAAAAGTACGGCCTGAAACGCATGTACTTAGAGTTGCTGACAAACGACCTCTTCTATATCTCTACAGCCAAACGAGAGCGCGGCTTGTCCTATCCATACGATAGGAGTATAGAGTTTTCATTACGCTTTTCATTATAATAAAGGATAACGATGAAGAATATATTTAAATACACGTGTCTGGCCATGTCGGTTGCGCTGCTCGCTTCATGCAACGACTTCTTAGACGTACAGCCCAAAGGACAGCTGGAGCAAGACAAGATGTTCCAAGACTTGACGGGATTTGAGGACGCCATGTTTGGTATCTACGGCAAAATGGCCACCGGCGACCTCTACGGCGAGAACCTCTCATGGGGGCTTGTAGACGAAATCGGCCAGCAATTCGGCTATGACAACATTCAAGAACTTGCCTATCATTTCAACCATTACGACTACAGGTATCAGCAGGCGCGCAGCGCGATTGACAAGATCTGGTCGAACCAGTATCAGGCCATCTCTTATATTAATAATGTGTTGGAACATGCCGACCGTGCGAATTTCGCACCGACGGAAATCAGATGGATGAAAGGCGAGTGCTATGGGCTGCGTGCTTTCCTGCACTTTGACATCGCACGCCTGTTCTGCAACGACTATACCCGGAGCGACGCGGCCACACAGGGCTTGCCCTACGCCACCACTTTCGACTTGAAAAACAAGCCGAAATACACGCTCTTCGAGACCTATCGCCTTATTCTCCGCGATTTGGACACGGCCGACTCTCTGCTTGTAGACGACAACGACATCAGCTTCGACGGTGATTACCAGCGCGATTACCGCAAAGGCCGTGTGATGCTGTTCAACAAATACGTCGTAAAAGCCACCAAAGCCCGTGTATATTATGCCATGGGGAACTATACTGAAGCGGCACGATACGCACGCGAAGTGATTGCGGCAAACAACTTGTTTCAGTTAAACACCGGCACCACCATCGACCGTGTGATGCGCTTTCCTGCCGAAAAGGAAATAATTTTCGGCTTATATAACAATTCGAAAGCAGACGCCCTCCGCTCGGCTTTCCTTCGTACCACGGGCAGGGGAAACTTTGTGGAGGCGCGAAGAGACTTGCGCGAGCTCTACGAAACCGCCTCTTTCACGGCTTTAAGTTCCGACCTTCGCTATAGCGCCTTCTTCCGAGAGAACGCTTCGGGCAGTACCTATACGTTCAGCTTCGTGCGTCTTTTACAAAATGACGCAGAGGTTTCATCCAAGGCTTTGAAGGGGTTTGTGCTGATCAGTCTGCCCGAGATGTATTACATCTTGAGTGAAAGCGTCTACGACGGTAATCCTACAGAAGCCGTCAGCCTGCTGAATCAGGTAAGAAGGAGCCGCGGACTGACTGCCGTCGACCCGGCCAAAGTGGCGACGAAAGACTTGTTCATCCAAGAGATGGCACGCGAAAGGACGCGTGAATTTCCTGGAATGGGCCAGACTTTCTATGCGCTGAAGCATTATAACCGCAGCTTCACCGACTTCAGGAATGTCAACACCTACCAGCCTTCCGACGAGATTTTCAATCTGCCATGGCCCGATCGTGAGATAGAATATGGCAATAAATAACCCAAACGCACACAACATGTATAAAATCATCCATAAAATATTTGTCCTGGGCCTGGCCATGACGCTCTGGCAGGCATGTTCTTCCATCGACTATGACGGCGAGTATTCCAAGAACGGCGAATACAATGAGAAGAACCAGGTGTATTTCGATATAGAGAATGCCGCCGATACGCTTTTCGACTACTCGTTCGGAACACAGCCGTCGAGCATGACTACCTACACGGTCAACGTGAGAGTGATGCTGGCCGGAAGACTGAAAAAGGAGCCACAGCACTTCAAGGTGGTTGCAGACCCTTCGAGTACGGCCAAGGAAGGCATTCATTATCAGCCGTTAGACAACGACCCGGTGATACCCGCAGACAGCGGCTCAGTCGTCTTTCCCGTAGTGCTCATACGCGAGAACCTAAGCGACACACACAACGACAGCATTCGTTTGTCGTTGCGCCTGCAGCCCACGGCCGACCTGGGCCTGCGCTTTCCCGACAAGACGAAGGTGAGCATCACCTACAACAACGTGCTAACCAAACCGTCATGGTGGGACAGCTATCTGGTTGCCTATTTTGGAATGCCACCCTATACGCCCGCGAAATATCGCATGCTGTTGTCTTTTTACAACTCCGACCCTCGGGAAATCGAACGAGCTATGAACAGGACGGGCATGGCGCAGCTGTACCGTAACGTTCAGAAAGTGATTGCTTATTTCAGGGAGCACCCCGAATAACACGATGCGCTCATCGTTAATTACAAATCAAGAGATGTTGACAATGAAAAAATACTTATGTTTAGCAGGATTGTTCGGGCTCTTATTGAGCTCGTGCATCCAAGACGACTCCACGTCAGGAAGCGACAACGTGTCGCAGTTGAGCTTGCAAACCCCTTTCGACAACACCTATACACTGAACCAGGGCGACACGCTCAGGCTGGCTCCGACAGTGGTGCAGACCAACGAGCAGCTGCCCGTTGCTTACGAATGGGAAGTGAACCATCAGAAAATATCCGACCAACCGCGTTTGGAGTACGTCTGTAAGACTTCTGGCACTTACCCCTGCCGCTTGAAGATTACCAACGGGAGAAACATCCAAGTGTATGAGTTCGCGTTGAATGTAGAGTTCGCTTACACGCAAGGCGTGTATCTCTTGGCCGAGAACAACCACCATGCCATCGTCACTTACGTTCCCTCCGAGGAGTCGAAGAAGCGTTCCGAGCTAGACGTCTTGGCAACCAACAATCCCGACATCAGCTTCGGCGAGCCTCGTTCCATGGCGTGGAACCGCACCATTGGCGGCCGTGCCAACGACGTGCTGGTATTGGCTGCGGGCAATCCCTCCACGATTTATCAGTTGGACGGCTACCAGATGAT
Organism: Prevotella illustrans; assembly: GCF_017426725.1. Classification (GTDB taxonomy): domain Bacteria; phylum Bacteroidota; class Bacteroidia; order Bacteroidales; family Bacteroidaceae; genus Prevotella; species Prevotella illustrans. Next base: position 55,016 of record NZ_JAERMS010000006.1, read on the forward strand.
TTCCATCTTCAGAACCTCTACGACTGGGAAAGTGACGCAAATTGTGCGCAGTTCCGACGTCGGGACACCCCAATCCATGGTGTTTATCAACAAGTCGCTCTATTCGCTGGCGCTTAACTCCAACAACCTCGTGGCGCAAAGTGCCAAGTTCAACAACGCGGTTTCTTACACCACGCAACTGGCCGACGCCATGACGCCGTGGTGGAGAAACGACTTGTTCTACGCGCATGCCGACGCCTACTTCGACAACGCCCAAGGTGCCTTGCTGGCAAATGGCATCGAGACGACGGCCGTGCCCTTGCAAATCCTCAACGGAACCTTCACGGGCGACACGCTAGTAGGCATGGGTGGCGTCGACAGGTTGCGCTATCTGGCACTCATCACTTGCAACAAAGCCACGGGAAAGTTCTATCTCACCCACCTCTTCCCGGGCTATTTCTCGACAGATGCCAGCCGGCGCATCGCCCCCAACGTGCTTTACCGCGTGGAAATGCCTTCGTCGTCAGGAATTGCCAACGGTTCCGTTGTGCGCACGGCGGGCAGCAAAAACCTGATTTACTATTCTGCCGGCAACGCCGTCTACGCGCATAACGTGCTTGCGGGGAGCGCTTTCGCCACATCGCCCCTGTTCACGGTGGGCGATAGCTCGGAAGTGATAGCCGACATGGTGTTCTCCGACGATGACAACCTGCTCTACGTCGCCACTAACAATGCCGCTGCGGCGATGCCCGGAAGCCTTTACTGCTACGATGTTCAAACCAATTCGTTGCGGTGGTCCAGGCCAAACATCACGGGGCGAATAGTAAAAGCACTCTATCGAAATTAATCTCACAAATAACGAAAATGAACCTTTCATTTGCAAAATATGCTTTCGGGGGCGCGTTGGCGCTGCTCATGCTTCTGCAGACCTCTGTCGCAAGGGCCGACGACAAGCTCAAGACGCCCGCCAAACCGAAAAAGGAAACGAAGTACGACAAACTGTTTAAGGACAAGAAGACCGAGACGGCGCGCAGCAAATTCATCACCTTGCACAAGATGGACAACAAACTCTACTTCGAGTTGCCGCGCAAGCTTCTCAAGAAGCAAATGCTTTTGGGCGGAACAATAGCCTCGACTACCGACCCGTCGAATGTCACGGTGGGCGCACGCAACTTCAATCCCATCCTGTTCTACTTCGACATACAAGACAGTGCGGTGGTGATGAAGACCCCAAACAACGTTCTTTTCCAAGAGAACGCCACCTCGGCAAACTTGGAAGAGGCCCTGTCGCTGAACTATCGCGACGCCATTTGGCAGGGATTTAACATCCTGGCCTATAACAACGACAGCACATCGGTGGTGTTCGATGTCACGTCGCTGCTTGGCAAACCCACCAACCTGCTGCCCGTTATGCCCACGCATAATGGCAACTACACGCTGAAAGCAACACCCAAACCCGAGCTTTCGTTCATCCGCGGCATCAAGAGCTTCGACACCAACCTAACCGTTACAGACGACTTCACCTATACCATCGCCACTTCGTTGATGTCGATGCCCATCGGCGGAGAACGTCCGACGACGGTGGGAGTGAACTATAGCGTAACGCTCTTGCCGCAAAGTGTGATGCGCCCCCGCATCATGGACTCGCGCATCGGCGTGGACTTCTCCGTTCGCTTGGCCATTCCGCAAGAGGGAGAGAAAAGCCGGCGCATCTTTTATTCGCACCGGTGGAACCTCGTTCCCAAAGACAAGAAGGCATACGCAAAAGGAAAACTCTGCGAGCCTGTCGCCCCCATACGTTTCTACTTGGACGATGCCTTTCCCGAAACATGGAAACAACCCATCCGCGAAGGGCTCTTGCGTTGGAACAAGCCCTTCGAGAAGATAGGCTTCCGGCATGCCATCGAAGTGGTAGACTTTCCGAAGAAGCAGGATGATTTCGACCCCGACAACATCCGCTATTCGTGCATCCGCTACATACCTAACGGTTCTTCGGCCGAGCCGACAAGCGATGTCCGTGTCAATCCCAATACGGGAGAGATTATGAACGCCTCGATGTTCGTCTACTCAAACATAGAGACCCTGCTCCACAAATGGCGGTTCGTAGAGACGGCCGCTGTCGCCCCGTCGGTACGTTCCAACCGTCTGTCGGCCGAAAAGTTTGCCGAAGGTCTTTCAATGCTGGTAACGAGAGAGGCCGGCCACATGCTGGGGCTGCTGGACAACCTCGGGGCTTCTGCCACTTACCCCACCGACTCGCTTCGCAACGCCCGTTTCACAAACACCATGGGGCTGGCCCCTAGCGTGATGGACGACACGCACTACAACTACGTTGCGCAGCCTTCCGACCGCGGGGTGGCTATGTCGCACACGGGTTTAGGCATGTACGACTACTTCACCATCAACTGGAACTACCGCTATTTCGATACCGACCGCGTTTCGATGAACGAGGAGAAACAGACTTTGGAGGCCTTTGTCGACGGCAAAGTGAAAAGTCCCCGCCTCAGATATTACGCGAACCGCAACGCCCAATGGGACCCGCGCGTGCAAGCCGGAGCGTTGGGCAACGATGCCATCGCATCGGCCAACCTGGCCATCCGCAACCTGCGCGCGGTTGAAAGCGGCTTGTCGCGCTGGATAAAGAACGACGAAGACAGCCGCATGAAGGAAAAACTCTACCTCAGCATCGCACAATCTCATTATGCGCTTTTCAAGCAAGTGGTCAGCAATGTGGGCGGAATTTACCTCAACGACATGAAAGTTTCCTCGGGCATACCCCGCTATCAGGTAGTGCCCAAAGACCTGCAACGGCGTTCTTTGCTGTGGAGTCTCCGTCAGGCTGTCAACTTCACCCGATATGCCAACCGCCCTTTCGAGCGCAAAGGCTTTATGGCGGTGAGCTATTACGACCAGACGCTTGAGTTCATGGCCTACGACATCCTCGCCGCCCGCACACGTGTCGGCGTGTCTTCCTATCTTCTTCCTAGCGGCTATACGCAGAAAGAATACTTCGACGACGTGTACAAGGAGTTGTTCGCTAGTGTCGAACAGCTTCGTGTACCGTCGCAGGGCGAGCGAGTTTTGCAGCGCACTTTCGTCAATTACGCACAGGCGGCCGTATCCAAAGCAACGGGCAACGGCTCTTCTTCGGCTGCTTCACCGCGTTCGGCCCTGTCCGCCCCCACCGACAGCGCAACGCCGGGATTTGGAACGCCGGGAATGAGCCTCGCTCCGAGTGTGGATATCAACATCGCCGACAAGTCTGAGCTTTATTTCTACAACTGTTTGCTGAAGTTGCAGCCAGCCTTGCAGAAATGTTTGAAGGCCAACCTGCCCGCAGAAGCGCGGAGCCATTACGAAATGTTGCTCTTCAAGATTAACAAAACAATGGAGGTGAAGAAATGAAACACGGCGGTTTTCCATTCAACCAGGCATGCCGGTTCGCCGTCATAGCCCTCGTTTTGCTGGGCCATTCCTTGTCAAGTCCCGCGTTCCCCTTCTTCAAAAAGAAGAAAAAGAGCGTGCCCACAGTGAAGAAAGACGCTTACGAACGCGCGCTTTCCGACAACAAAACCTACTCGGCCAAAGGCCCTTTCATCTCGCTATATAAAACCGATGGGAAACTTCTCATCGAACTGCCGCCCGCTTCCTTGGGGCGCGATATGCTCATTGGGGCCACAGTCTCGTCGGTGTCGAGCCCGCAATTCGCCGAACTGGGAATGAAAAGTGGCTCGCTCGTACATGTACGCTTCGTGCAGAAAGACAGCTCCATAGTGATGCAAGCCATCAACAGCGAGATGGCCGACCCTCTTCCGTGCGGCGACGCACGCCAAACGGAAGTCACAAATTACGGCAACCTCGACTTCTTCTCCTTCCCCATCAAGGCACGCAACAAGGCAACGGGTGGTGTGCTTTTCGATGCCTCGTCGTTCTTTCTGAAAGAAAACCGCTACTTCCCCGTCATCGCCAAGGTTGCGGGACCTTATCGGGTGGACGCCGACTTGAAGCCCGACTGGTCGAGAATAACGGCACTCAAGTCGTTCCCTACAAACGCCTGCGTGAAGATGGAGCGCAATTACATCACCAACATGAGCGGCAACAGCGGGAAAGTGGCTGTGGCCAACCATCCCGTTTCCATCGGCGTAACCTTCACGCTGGCACTCTTGCCCGACAAGCCCATGACGCCGCGCCTTAGCGACACGCGCATTGGGATGTTCTTAACGCCCAAGTCGATTGTTAACGAAGGTCTGCTGGAGCGCGTTAGTTTTGTGAACCGCTGGCGGATAGAGCCCAAAGACACGGCAGCCTACTTTGCCGGTAAGCCCACCGAACCCGTCAAACCCATCGTTTATTATGTGGAGAATACGTTCTCCGAGCTTTGGAAAAGCGCCATCAAGGCTGGCATCCTGCGCTGGAACAAGGCGTTTGAACGTATCGGATTTAAGGACGTCATACAAGTGAAAGACTTCCCAACAGACGACCCGTCTTTCGATCCCGACAACTTTCTCTACTCCTGCGTGCGCTATCTGCCTGTGGCCGTGGAGAACGCCATGGGCCCTTCGTGGGTGGACCCGCGCACGGGAGAAATCGTAACGGTCACGGTCTTGGTCTACAACGACGTCATCAACACCATCAACAATTGGCGGTTTGTGCAGACGGCACAGCTCGACACGGCAGCCCGAACCACCTCCATGCCCGACAGCATCGTGTCGTCGACGCTCGAATACATCATCGCGCACGAGATAGGCCACACCCTCGGCTTTATGCACAACATGGCAGCTTCGGCCGCCATCCCCACCGATTCGCTCCGCTCCGCAAGCTTCACGCAGAAGTATGGCACAACGCCCTCCATCATGGACTATGCCCGCTTCAACTACGTGGCACAGCCCTCAGACAAAGGCGTGGCACTAACGCCGCCGTTCCTGGGTGTATACGACTATTACGCCTTGGAGTGGGCGTATCGCGTTTTCCCCAACTCCAAGGGGTATAAGGATGATGTGAAACCTTTGAACAGACTGATAGAAGCGCATGCCGGCGACCCTATGTACCGCTACGGACTGCAACAATCGGGCTTCAGATACGACCCCTCGGCCATCGAAGAAGACCTGGGCGACGACCCAATCAAGTCGAGCGACTACGGATTGAAGAACCTAAGCTATATTCTGAGCCACTTCGACAAGTGGATTCCCGATGGAGACGACGGCACGAGAAAGGCCGAACTTTACCGCCAGATGGTTTCGCAATCCTATGGCTACGTGCGCAACGTCTACGCCAACGTCAGCGGCATACGCCTCTATCAGACAACGGAGACGTCGGGCTTGCCGCGCTATCGGGTGGTGCCCAAGGCCCAACAGCGTGCCGCGGCCTTATGGATGCTCAATGAAGCACGCCGTTTCGGCAAACGCGGCGTAGCCGAAATAGAGAACCGCCTGCCCCAACTCAGCAACCATCCCTACAAGACATTGGCCAACGGCGTGTAAGAAATGGCACTCTCCGCCACGCCCCGCCTGGCATTGAGCTTCTACATGGACTCCACGTCTTACTCGCCTTTGGAATATTGCGAGGACATCTACCAAAACGTTTGGGCGAAAACCATCGCGGGTAACGAGGCGTTAGACGAAGACGACATCGCCCTCCAAAAGATTTATGTAGAGAAACTGAAGGCCAACATAGACGAGGTGAAGCAGGTGGGAAAGATGCGCGCACTGCAAGACACGCATGAGAACGTGTCGTTCCTGGGTTTCGGAAAGGGTTATGGCGAACCCGAAACGATGTGGACGGCCACCATCGACCGCACGTCGGAATATATCTTCCACTACGCGCTGAAACTCAAAAAGCTACTCGAAGAGCGCATCGCCACCACGCGTTCTAACGAAACCAAAGCCCACTACGTGTTGCTCTACGCCCGTGTTCAGAAATATCTGAACTCGTAGGAGCCTGGCGATACGATACGGAATACGAAATCCCCGGCGATTTTTTATCAATCGCCGGGGATTTTGTATTTTCACAAAGCATTGATACCAATCACTTGACATTTCACGGGGCGCATTCCTCATTCTCCACTTCACATTCTCTTCAATATATTGAATCGTTCCATGGGTCGCAGTACGCTGTGAACCTTGGTCTCTCGCGCCTTTACGTCGATCGGCAGCGTGGTCTTGATGTCGCGTGACGAAGCGCCGACGAGCAGTTGATACTTACCGGCGTCCACCCTCCAGACCGAGGTGTCGGCGTCGAACGAAGCCAGGTCGGCCGTCTTCACGGTCAGCGTAAGGGTTTCGGCCTCACCCGGTTTCAGGCTCTTGGTCTTGGCAAAGGCCTTGAGTTCCTTGGCCGGCTTGTTGAGTCGTTTACTGTCGGGAGCTGCCACATAGAGTTCTACAATCTCCTTACCATCGGCCTTGCCCACATTCTTTACGCTGACCGTCACATTAATGACGTCGTCCTTGGCATTTATCTTGGCGTCGGTATAGTCAAACTTGGTGTAGCTCAGACCGTAGCCGAAGGGATAGGACACGGCTTTATCAAAGCTATCGAAATAGCGATAGCCCACGTAGATGTCCTCTTCATAGTCGGTGTAGTCCACGTCTTTCTCGCCGTTGCCGGCCTTGCCCTGATTGGTAAGACTCAGATCGGGAGCTTTATCGATGGGGAAATTGCGTGAAGAATAGGCGTCGGCGAAGTTGACGGGCCATGTCATCGTGAGCTTGCCCGACGGTGAAACTTTGCCACTGAGGACGTCAGCCACCGAGTTACCGCTCTCCTGACCGGCCTGCCAGGCGCAGAGGATGGCGTCGGGCAGGTCTTTCCAAGAAGCCGTCTCAATGACGCCGCCTACATTGAGCAGCACAACGACCTTCTTGCCGACCTTATGATAGGCTTCACAAACCTGCGAGACGAGGCGTCGCTCTTCCGTAGAAAGGTTGAAATCGGCCATCTTGCGGTCGACAAACTCACCGCTGATGCGACCCAAGGTGACGATGGCCACATCGGAAAGTCTCGCCTGCCGCTCGAGTTGCCGTGCCTCCATACTCATTTCCACAGGCCGCGGTGTGGGCATGAACTTCGCCAGCATAGCCTTCTTCTTGTCTTTCTTCGCGGCAGCATTCTGTTGCTTCTCAATCTCCGCTTTCCGTTGAGTGATGTACTTGGCATATTGCTTATGCAAATCTTCATTCACCCGATAGCCCGCCTTCTTCAAGCCATCGAGCAACGACACCACGTAAGCATGGTTCACGTTGCCCGAACCGGTGCCGCCGGCAATGAAATCATAGCCGGTACAGCCGTAGAGCGCCACCTCGATATCGGTAGCCTTGGAAGCAAGGGGCAAGGTACTATCCTCATTTTTGAGCAACACCATTCCCTCGACGGCACTTTGCCGTGTTACGGCAGCGTGTCCTTGGAGGTCGGGTTTGTTGCTGGGTTGGTAGCCCTGATAACTTGGCGTCTTTTCGATGAGGTTCAGAATGCGGATGATATTGCGATCGAGGTCGGCTTCTTTCAGCCTACCGCTCTTCACACCATCGACAATCGACATGAACTGCTCGGCCTTGCCTGGTTGCAACATGTCGTTGCCGGCCCACACCTGCGCGGCTCCGTCCTTACCTCCGAACCAATCTGTCATGACAGTTCCCTCATACCCCCACTCGTCACGCAGAATGGTGGTAAGCAAGTCCTTACTCTCGGAGGTGTAGATACCGTTGATTTTGTTGTAAGAAGACATGACCGTCCAAGGGTGGGCTTCCTTCACCGCAATCTCAAATGGCTTGAGATAGATTTCGCGAATGGCACGCTGCGAAATGCGAGCGTCGTTATTCATGCGGTTGGTCTCCTGGTTGTTGAAAGCGAAGTGCTTGACACTGGTGCCCACGCCGTTGCTTTGAATGCCGCGAATATAGGCTGCCGCTATCTTTCCGGCCACCACGGGATCTTCGCTATAGTACTCGAAGTTACGGCCGTTGAGCGGATTGCGGTGGATGTTGACGGCAGGAGCCAGCAATACATCGACGCCATATTCTTTCACTTCCTCCCCCATGGCCTTACCCACTTCCTCCACAAGCTGCCGGTTCCAGGTAGATGCCAGTAGCGTACCGATGGGAAAATGGGTACAGAAGTAGGTTCTTTTGTCGCCCTTGCGATGGGCATCGACACGCAGTCCGGCCGGTCCGTCGGCCAGCACGATGGCCGGTATGCCCAGCGAGTCGAGCGGATAAGTAGTTCCGGCCGCGCCGGGCACGAGCGACTTCGTCGCGCCGATGACGGCATGATCGCCACTCATGCCTGGCATGCCCGTACCAATTACGAAATGAGCTTTGTCTTCCAGCGATAGCTTCCGGAGCACGTCTTGTTTGTCAATAGTCTTGTCCTGGGATGCGCACGACATGACAAGGGCCGTGGCCAAAGCAATGGGAAATAAGTCTTTTGTTTTCATTGGTCGTATCATTTTATGGAAATTTCACTAACAAGGCTACTACGGCTGCCATGAAAAACCTCATGAAAGCGCACCTGCAGCTTGCGAAAGGGGTGTTAAATGTACTTATTTATTATAACAGAACACGTTTATTTGAAAATACGCTGAGCCAATTGATAAAGGTTGTTGCGCCATGTGTACCAGGTGTGTCCTCCGGGGGCTTCGGTATATTCGTATTTGATACCGGCCTTGTCAAACAAACGGAGCATGGCCTTACCATTCCGATAGGCTATGTCTTCGGGGCCGCCCTGCGTGAAGACTAATTGGCGCACGCCCTTATTAAAGTTCCGACTGATGTTGTTGAGCTGCTGCTGATAATTGGCATAGGCTTGCTTGTTATTAGCAAACCAACCGGAACTTAACACCCAGAAATAGGCAAACTTATCGTAATCCTTCAGCATAGTCTCCAGCGTTTCCATGCCACCCATGGAAAGGCCGGCCATGGCACGATGGTCCTTATCGGCCATCACACGATAGTTGCTTTCGATGAAAGGGATGACGCTCTTCACCAAATCTTCCTCGAAGAGAGGAACCTCTCCTTCAAGGTCTTGGGTGGGAATACTGCCATTGGGCATGACCACAATCATGGGTTTTATCTTGTCTTCGGCCAGCAGGTTATCGAGAATGAAGCCTGCCGCCCCCACACCGGGCCATGCGTTGTCGGTATCACCACCGCCATGAATCAGGTAAAGGACAGGCAGCTTGTCAGTAGATTTCTCATATCCGGCTGGTGTCCATACATGCAGACGGCGTGTCATCTTGAGATTTTTCGATTCATAATAACGCCGGGCCACGGCACCATGTGGAACTTGCTTCATTGCGTAAAACTCCTTGCCGCTGCCGATGAAGGCCAAGGCTGATGTTTCTCCTGCCGTCGGCGACTTGGGATCGTACACGTTAACGCCATCCACCACGAAGTGGTAACGATAGACGCCGTCTTTCACCTCGGGCACCACTACCGACCATACACCGTTATCGGCCCGTCGCACGTCTAACTTCTTGCCCCACGGCATGATGTCGCCGCCTATTGAAACCGTCTTGGCTTCTGGCGCATAAATACTCAAAACAACGTTACCGTTGCCCAACGAGCGCACAGAGCGGAGCGTATCATTGGGTGTAGACGTACGTATCCACTGGGCTGACAATGGAAGAGTTGCCAGTGCCAGCATGCTTGTAATGAAGAATTTCCTGTTCATAGCTTAGCGATGAAGAAGATTAAGTTTAACGGTCGGCTTCATCACGTCGTTGACTTTGGTTTTCATACCGTCAACCTTGGCCGATAAAGCCTTCTCTATATGATTGGCAGAAGAGGCTATCAGGAAGTGATAAACACCTGCGTCGACTACCCATGCCGATTCTTTCTCGTTGAAAGAGGCCAGGTCGCGTGCCTCAACCTCAAGCTTCACGGTCTCACGTCGGCCGGGCTGAATCAAACCGGTTTTGGTATAATTCCTCAGTTCTTTGGCCGGTTTGCCGAGCCGTTTGTTTCTCGGGGCTGCCACAAAGAGCTCCACGACATTCCGGCCGGCCCTGTCGCCCATGTTCACTACGTCTACCGTGACTATGTATTTTTCTCCCTCTCTGTCTATTTTCGCGTTCTCATAGGCGAACGTCGTATAACTCAACCCATAGCCAAAGGGGTAGCTTACCGGTTTGTTGAAACTGTCGAAATAGCGGTACCCCACGTAGATATCCTCATCGTAATCGGTAAAGTCAATATTGGCTTTGGGTTCACGATCGGTATTCTGCTTGTCGTTGCCCCACATGTACATCGTGGCCAGGTCTTTCGTGTCTTTCACGTCTGCGGGGAAGTTGCGGTCGGAAGCGGCATCACCGTATTTGTTTTGGAAGGTGACGGGCAGACGACCCGACGGGTTTACCTTGCCCGAGAGGATGTCGGCAATACTGTTGCCCACCTGTTCGCCACTCTGCCAGGTACAGAGAAGACCGTCAACCAAACTTTTCCACGAAGCGGTCTCCACCGGACCGCATACATTGAGCAACACGACGACCTTCTTTCCGGCCTCGTGATAGGCCTCACTCACCTGTCTGATCATCGTCAGTTCCTTCTCATACAGGTTAAATTCGTCCCGCGTACGATCGGCGGCTTCTCCACTCTTTCGCCCAATGACGACCACGCCCACGTCGGTGTTGGCAGCCGTTTCGGCCACTTGCAGGTCGGTCATGACGATTTCCTCAGCCCGGTTGAGCGGACGGAGCGCGAACGATGGCAGGCCATTGGGATAAAGCCGCTTCTGCTCTGCGGCGACATGTTGCCTGTATTGGTCGAGCAATGGTTTGTAAACTGTCATACCGGCATTGCGCAATCCTTCCACCAATGACACGGTATAGCGACCCACCATCGTTCCGCCAAATCCCGTTCCGCCCGGAATAATCTCGTAACCGGTACTGCCGAAGAGGGCGACCTGGCAGCCGGAAGCCAAAGGAAGCGCGCCTTTATTTTCCAACAACACCATACCTTCCGCGCCTATGACACGGTCGTCAACGGCATGCTGCTTGAGATTAGGCTCGTTGGAATAGGGATAGTTCGCGAAACTATGACTCCTTACGACAAACCGCAGAATACGTTCTACGTTGCGGTCGAGCACTGCCATGGGGAGTCTGCCGTTCTTGGCGTCTTCCATCAACTTGTCGAACTGGCGGTCCTGCCCCGGTTGCAGCATATCGTTACCGGCCAACATCGAAAGTGTAGCGTCTTTGCCGGCATTCCAGTCTGACACGACAAGACCGTCGAAGCCCCATTCCTTGCGCAGAATTGTCTCGGTCAGGTCGCCATCTTCGCACGTAAGCCTACCATTAATACTGTTGTAAGCCGTCATCACCGTCCAAGGATTACCCAACCGCACAGCCAGTTCAAACCCTCTAAGATACAGTTCACGCAGCGCGCGCCGACTCATCCTGCTATCGTTGGCATTACGGTTAGTCTCCTGACTGTTGGCCGCGAAATGCTTGACGCAAGCCGCCGTACCCTCACTCTGTATGCCTTTCACGTAATAGGCGGCTATCGTTCCCGAGAGATAAGGGTCTTCCGAGTAGTATTCGTGGTTACGCCCACACAGCACATTGCGCATCAGGTTCATGCTGGGAGCCAGAATCCAGTCGAGTCCATACTCTTTCGTCTCGTTGCCGATACCCTTTCCCACCAGATAAGCAGCCTGCTTATCCCACGTGGATGCCAAGGCGATACTCGTCATATAGTCCGTGCAGTAGTAGTCGCGACTGTCATAGTCGCGATGGGCGCTCATGCGAAGTCCTTGATTGCTGTCGGCACAATAGGTAGAAGGTATGCCTAAGCGAGGAATGGCATAAGTGCTGCCGGCCGTTCCGGGGAACTTCACTTCACGCCCAAAGCCCATCCCGCAGCCTAAAACCAGGTGACACTTCTCTTCCAGCGTCATCTCTTTCACCACTTGCTCGATATTGTCGCTACGCAAGCGGGGCTGTGATACTGCCTTTGCGCCGTGCCCACACAATAAGGCCACGACACAGATCATCATGTTACTTATCTTCATAATCTAACTTTTGTATGATTATTTAAACAATTGAGGAACAAATTCACTTAGATAGATACGCCAGTTGCGCCAGACATGACCGCCTTCGGTTTCCAAATAAGTGTACTTATAGCCCTTGGAATCCAGGTAATCACGGAGATCCTTGTTGCTCTTGTAAAGGAAATCGGTCTTTCCCATGCCTATCCAGAACAGTTTCGGGCGCTTGGCGAACAGCCGATCTATTTTCCGATTGCGGTCCTCGTAGATGGATTGAATACCGCCTTGCTGTCCTCGGTCGACCGCTGCGGAGAATAGACCTACGTAATCAAAGGTGTCAGGATTGTTGATAGAGATGAACAAGGAGTGGAAACCGCCCATGGAAAGACCGGCAATGGCACGGTGGCCCTTGTCTTTCTCCACACGATAGGTATTTTCCACAAACTTGATGATGTCGGGAAAAGCCTGTTCGAAGTGCCCGTCCATCGTCTTGGGCAACATCATGCTGGGCACCTTGAAGCCTTCCGACGTTTCACCCGGGCATGCTTCCTGCGAGATATTGCCATTGGTCATGACCACAATCATAGGCTTTGCCTTACCTTGCGCTATCAGATTATCCATGATTTGAGCTGCCCGCCCCAGTTCACTCCACGCGTTTTCGTCACCGCCAATACCATGCAGCAGATAAAGTACGGGGTATTTCTCTGCTCCGGTCTCATAACCGGCGGGCGTATAAACCGTGCAACGACGGAGCAGCCCGGCCGTCGGACTGTCATACCATACCTTCGAAACGGTGCCATGGGGTACCTTGCTCACCTGATAAAGACCATCCTTGCCGCCGTCAATCATGAAAACGTTGAAGACGCTCGTAATGTCACGGATAGAATAAACGTTCAGAGGATCAGTTACCTGCACGCCATCCACTATTATATTATAGGTGTAAAGCTCTGGCGAAAGCGCGGTAGAAGTGAACGACCATACGCCTTTGGCGTCCTTCGTCATGTCCGCCACGCCCGGAGCGTCGTACGCTCCATTCGGTGTCTGCGTCTTCCGTGTCGGCAGGAAGTCGCCTGTCACCTGCACCTTTTGGGCCTCCGGAGCCAACAGTCGGAAGGTAACGGTATTGTCTTGATTCACTTGCGGCGACACCAACCGGTTCTGTCCCCACGTGAGCGCTTGCTGCGCCCATGACGCCAGGCTGACCTGTGCTAAGAAAATAAAAGTTAGAAACCTGATAAATTCAATTCGTCTCATGTCAATAGATTGTTTTGATAACAACCGCAAAGTTATAGCTTTGCGCCCATTTGCCCTTTTACAGGAATTCTTTTCTGTTTTTCATTTGTTCAAAACCACTTTCGATATTGTTCAAATGTTTTAGAAAAGATGCGACAAGCGTCAAGAAACAAGAGTGTTTTTTAACACTTCCAAACTCCTTCATCCAGAAGACAATAAGCCTGTTTTCAGACAATGAAAGACCGAAAGGGGGCCTCTCGGCCGGTGAAAGCAGTGCTTCTGTAAGGCGAAAGCTATCCTTTTGCACGCTCAAAAGGCTGCTTTGAGCCCCTGAAAACACGACGAAAATGGTCAAAATACAGGGTTATCGGGGCAAAAAAGAAGAAGAAATGGGAAATAGGAAATGAGAAGTCACTGATAGACAGCAATTTATGAAAAAAGAAAATAATCGGCGTTTTTCGAATCAAACGCCGGTCATTTTGAAATAACGCAGCCATCAGCGACTTGCTGTAAAGATTTTTCTGAATTTCCGCCGCTTATTTATATTCGCTGGGCGTCACGCCAAATTGACGCTTAAAGGCCGTCGAAAAGTAGGAAAGCGAGCTGAATCCCGTCATGTCGGATATTTCCGATATGTTGTAAGTCCCCTCGCGCAGCAATTCCGCCGCACGGTTGAGCTTGTAGGTACGGAAGAAAACGGCCGGTTTCTCGCCCGTAAGCCCCTTCATCTTATAATAGAACTTGGTGCGCGACATGTGCATCATCTCCGTGACACGGGTGATATCGATATCCGAATTGGAGAGTTCGGACTCCATCACTTCGTAGAGCTCTTTCATGAAACGCCGATCTTGCGGGGCCAGCGCCTCCTCGACGTCGGTGCCGGTCTGTGTCGACCGGTTGAGCAGGGCGTGTATTTTCTTTCGGTTTTGCAGCTGCGACTTGATAAGTGCCAACAGCAGTTTGGGCTCGAAGGGCTTCGTGACATAGGCATCGGCTCCCGTGTCGAGCCCCTCTATCTGATCCTCGACCGTCGTCTTGGCCGTGACGAGCACCACAGGAATGTGGCACAGCTGCGCATCGGTCTTCACCCGTCGGCAAAACTCGTAGCCGTCCATGCCCGGCATGACCACGTCGCTCAGCACGAGGCTGGGATTTTCCTCCCCCAAAGCCTTGAACGCGCTCTCCGCGTCGAAGCGATAGATAATGCGATAGTGGGGTGACAATAGCGTTTGCAGATAGTTCACCACGTCCGTATCGTCATCTACCACCAGTATCTGCGCCTTTTCGTCACCCGCGTCGTCGACAATAACAGGCCGCCGAGCGTCGATGGGATAGCGCTTCTCCTGCACTTCGGTCTGCACCTTGCGCTCGTCCTCGGTATATGCCCGGTCGTCCACGGGCAACAACAGTGTGAAGACGGCACCGTGCCCGCCGTCTCGATTGCCGGCCGTCAGGCTGCCGTGGTGCAGCTGAGCCAGCTTTCGGGCATAATAGAGTCCGATGCCGGTACCCCAGTTGAGTGTGCCGGTGGCTTGGTTGTCAAGTTGATAGAAGCGCCGGAAGATGTTTTCGAGTTCTCCGGAGGGAATACCCTTACCCGTATCGGCCACGACAATCTTCACAAAACCGTCGTCCACATCGAGTGTCACGTCGATTTGTCCGCCTTGGGGCGTGAATTTCATGGCGTTGGAGAGTAGGTTGCTCACGATTTTATCGAGCTTGTCGGCGTCCACCCACGTCAGCAGACAGTCGTCAAGACCATGTTTCTGCATATTGATTCCTTTCTCATGAGCATTGAAGAGAAAGATGTCGCAAATGCGGTTCATCAGCGCCGTGACGTCCATCCGTCTCACATTGAGTTTCAGCGCATCCTGATCGAGCTTACTGAAGTCCATCACCTGGTTGACCAGCCGCAGCATACGCTGAATACTGTGTCGGACGATGAGTAGCAGGTGGCGGTCGTCGTCCTTCAGACCGGCACTTTCGCCGAGCATGTCAATGGGCCCCGCGATCATCGTGAGCGGTGTACGAAACTCGTGAGAGATATTGGCAAAGAAACTCATGTTCATCCTATTGACTCGCTGTTCCTGCTCCTTCTCCATCTTCTCCTGCCGCACAGCCCGCTTGTCGGCCTCGATGCGACGGCGTATTCGGAGCGTGAAGCGCAGGATGACGGCCGCCAGAACAATATAGACGAGCCAGGCCCACCACGAGTTGAGCGGCATGGGAGCGACATGGATTTCGATGGCATTCTCGGAAATGGGCTTTTCGCGGTCGTTGTTGGCCACCTTCACACGAAACGTATAACGGCCGGCGGGCAGGTTAGCGTAGGACGCCTCGTGGCTGGTGCCTGCGTCGTTCCAGTAACTGTCTATGCCTTCGAGCTTGTAGAAATAATGTACGCGCTCGTATTCGCTGTAGTCGATGGCCGCGTAGGATATGGAAAAACTGTTCTGATCGTGGCTCAGACGAATCTCGGGGTTGTTGTCCATGCTCTTGTCGATACACTCGTCGGAGTAGGCATGCACTTGCCGATTGTGTACCTTCAGCGTCTCAAACACCAAAGGCAGGTTGCGGCGGGTAGTGATGTCGATGGGATTGAAGGTGGTAATACCGTGAGTACCGCCGAAGACGAGCGTCCCATCGGCCAGCCGGCAGGCCGCACGGTCGTAGAACTGATTGCCACCAATACCGTCAGAGACGTAGAACTGCGTCACTTTGTTGACGGTACGATCGTATTTGTTGAGTCCGTACATGGTACTGACCCACAGATTGCCCTGGTTATCCTCAATGATAGCGGCCACGTCCGAGCAGGATATACCGTCGATAGCGTCGAGCTGGCGGGTCCGAGGATTGTAGCGGAGCAGACCATTGCTGTCGGTACCTATCCAGATAAGCCCTTCCATGTCCTGATACAAGTCAGTGGGAATGAATGTCGGACGGCGCATACACTTTTTCATATCCTCCCTGTCAATGGGAAAATCGGTTACGGCCATATCGTCCGGACAGATAGCCTTGATGTCGCCCATGAAACCGGCCACGAGCACACGGCCGTCGCTCTGGGTCAAAATGGCGGGCGAGAATAAGGCCGTGCCGACAGTCAGTCGGTCGAAAGCTGCGCTGCCGGAGTCGTATCGCGTAACCCGATTGCCCAGACCGACGCTCCACACGTCGCCGTGACCATCCTGTGTCATGTCAAGCTGCAGCCCACCTGGATATTCGCGGACGACACTGACCGAACTACCATTGACCTTACACTTCAAGACGCCCTTGCCGGTGGTAATCCAAAGATTGTCCTGACGGTCGGCGAAAAGGAAGTAGGGACTGTCATCGTGCAGGGAAAGAAGGTTCACGGGACTTGCTTTCTTGGTCTGAATATCGTAATGAACGAGTCCGCTGTGTTTGGCCAACACCCACAGATGGCGCTGACCGTCGGTGGCCAAGGACAGTACGGGCTGCTGACCGATGTAGTCGTGCAGATGACTGTTGCTATTGAAGAGTTTGTGATCGCGGTAGTTGACGATATACCCTTCGTCTGTCGACCCCATCCAAAGGTTGTCGCGTGAGTCGCGAAACATACAAGTGGGCCAGAACCGGCCTACCTTGACAGGAAAATCGGGGCTATCCGGAGCTATCAGCGTGTCTTTCCTCCTATGATACAGATACGTCTTGCCCGCCCCGGTCGATATCAGAATGCCGGCGACGTCGTAGGGATAGACGCAGAGCGTACGGCTACGACTGATGTCAATGTTGGTCCGCAATACAGAGGGCAACTGCTCCAGACGGCGGGCGCGAGTGTTGTAGAGAGCGATTCCCTGGCGGAGACAAAGCCAGAGGATGCCGGAGTCGTCGAGATAGTGGACGTTGGAGTCGGAACTGTAGAACGACAGCCTTTCGAAAGCAATGTTGCGAAAGTCGCCGTCGAAGCCGTAAAGTCCGCTTTCGGCGGCCACCCATAGGTTGTCGTTCTTATCAATGACAAGCCGCATGAAAGCGCCTTTCACCCGATTGGCGTCGATGACCATCTCAAAACACTGCCTTTCAGCATTGAAAACCATCACGCCGCACGAGTTACATATAAAAATGCGGCCACGGCTGTCCTGCGCCAGGTTGTTGCAGTTGCCGGCCTCGCCTCCGAAAGGTATCCGGACGAAGTTGTCTTGGTCGGTACGACGACATACGCCGTTGAGACAAGCCACCCACAACCGATTCTGACGATCGACCAACAGGTCGCGAACCTGATTGTCGGGTAGCCCCATGCTGTCGTCGTTGCAGAAATATTGCTGATACTGATGACCGTCAAACTTGTTGAGTCCACGGAAAGTTGCTATCCAGACGTGACCTTTGCCATCTTCCGCAAAGGCGTTGATATGGTGGTTGGAGATGTTATCAGCTATCAGGGGATTGCGTTTCTTTTTCCTGTCGTCTTGCTGGTGTTGGCTGCGACAGGCATACAACAAAGTTAAAAAACACACGAAAAACAGAGAATCGCGAAAGCTGTGAGAAGAGATTTTCATGCTGATGATGGATTATATAAAGTCAAAGGTAAGCATATTTCAGACAAATCGCTTGCCGCGGAGCATGTTTTGAACAAATCGACAAATCTTTGTACACCTGCGAAAGTCAAGATGAATAAAAACGAAAATGAAAAGAATGCGGGTGCAAGCCCCGGAGCTTTAATCACGCTAACTTTGCCGACAAGAAATAAACCATCAATCTCCTTCTTATGAAAACCAAAGTAATTATTTTTGCGGCACTGGCCGTGTTGCCCTGTCTATGTGCCTGCAACCGCCTTGCAAAAGAAAGACGGTTCGCCGCCGACTGCATGAACGAAGAAGTAGTTGCCGACTCAACGACCGTTGTCGCTACCGTGAAACAAGGCAGACTGGCAGGCTATCGGACCGCAGGCGTCAACATATTCAAAGGCATTCCTTATGCCAAGGCTCGGCGCTTTATGGCACCCGAGGCGCCTGATGTCTGGACGGGCATACGCAGTTGCAGGGCTTATGGTCCCACGTGCCCGCAGGCTATACGCACAGGATGGCAAAGTGACGAGGCCGCCTTCGCTTTCAACTGGAACGACGGACATGCCGGAGAGGACTGTCTGCGGCTGAATATATGGACACGCGGACTGGGCGACCACAAGAAGCGCCCCGTCATGGTTTGGCTGCATGGCGGTGGTTTTGCCGCCGGCTCGGGGCAGGAATTGCCCGCATACGACGGTACGAATCTCGCTCGGGAGGGCGACGTGGTTGTCGTAACGGTCAATCATCGACTCAACGTGTTAGGTTTTCTCGACCTGTCGGCGTTCGGTGAGAAGTACGGAAAGTCGGGAAACGCCGGGCTGCTTGACCTCGTCGAATCGCTACGATGGATAAAAGATAATATCCGGAGCTTCGGAGGCGACCCTGACAACGTGACTATCTTCGGACAGTCGGGCGGCGGCGGTAAGGTTTCGACATTACTGGCAATGCCTGCGGCCAAAGGACTGTTTCACAAAGCCATCATTGAAAGCGGATCGCAACTGAAGTGTATGGATCGGGAATACTCGCGTAGAATAGGTATTGACGTGGTAAAGAAACTGGAACTCAACGCATCGAATATCGGCCGCATTGCCGAAATTCCCTACGAAAGGCTTCTCGCCGCCGGAGAAGAGGCAATAAAGGAAGAGAAAGCCGAAGCCTTGAAAAGAGGATGGAAAGGCTTCATCTTCGGCTGGGGCCCTGTCGTTGACGGCGACATACTGCCTCAGCACCCGTTCTCGCCCGCTGCTCCCGCACAGAGCAAGGACATACCTATTATTATAGGAACGACACTGAATGAATTCTGTGCCAGCGCTTATGTGCCGGCGTTGCGCAACTTACCGGAAGAAGCCGTCATGAAACAGGTGAGACAACGCTACGGCAATCTCACCGACGATTACCTAAAAGCATTTGGCGAAGCCTATCCCGGCTATAAACCCAACGATCTGCTGGATATCGATTTGACATTCCGCCCGATGGCGATAGAACAGGCACGGCTGAAGGAGGCACAACACGGAGCGCCAGTCTACATGTATCTCTTTACGTGGCAGTCGCCCGCCATGAACGGTATTTGGCGTGCCACTCACTGCATGGAAATTCCGTTCGTGTTCGATAACACGGCATTGCAAGCCGGAATGACCGGCAACGGCTTACAGGCACGGGCTTTGGCCAAGAAAATGAGTCGGGCCTGGATCAACTTTGCCAAGACAGGGAAACCCACGGCACATGATCTTCCCGCCTGGGAGCCCTATACCGGCACGAAGGGAGCAACCCTTTTGTTTGACAACACCTGCGCGATGCGCTACAACCACGATACAAAACTCATCAAGATTGCGCGTCAGTGTCCGCAAAAGCCAAAGTAAGCCATGCTTTTGATTATCTTACATACCATTTTATTAATACTTCTATCCGCTTATTTTTATGGAACAATCTAAAAAATGTAGGTTTCCGGCCCTGCTGCTATTCTTGATAATGAGCACGACCGGCATGTTAGCCCAAGGTAATTTTAAGGTTACGGGCAAAGTTGTCGACACAGACAATGAGCCGATGATAGGCGTCAGTGTCGTCGAAAAGGGGACGAACAACGGCACTATCACGGACCTGGACGGAAATTATACACTCAACACACGCAAAGGTGCCGTCATTGAGTTTTCTTATGTCGGCTTTCTGACGAAGGCGTTGACCGCCAACAATGGTACTATGAACGTCAAAATGGCGGAAGACGCCAAAACGCTCGATGACGTTGTCGTGGTCGGTTACGGCGTACAAAAGAAAAGCAACGTAACGGGAGCTATCTCAAAAGTAAAAGATGAGGATGTAGCCAACCGCACGCTGACCAGTGCCGAAGAGGCGCTGCAAGGCAAGACTTCCGGCGTTCAGGTCGTAACGACTTCGGGAATGCCCGGTTCTGTTCCCTCAATTCGTGTCCGCGGTTATTCGTCCAATTCAGACATGTCACCTCTATATGTGGTGGACGGCATCATCATGGGTGATATCAGCAGCATCGACATCAACGACATCGCTTCCATGGAAGTACTCAAAGACGCGGCCAGTGCGGCCATTTACGGTGCCCAGGCCGGTAATGGTGTCGTTTTGATAACGACCAAGAGCGGCATAAGGAGTAGCGACAATTGGGGACACGTCAGCTATGACTTTCAATATTCCAGCAACTCGCTGGCTCACAAGCCCAAAATGATGAATGCCAGAGAGTATGCCGAATTTATGGTTGAAGCGGGAAGTTTCTCTCAAGCGACGGTAGACGCGTTTTGGGACGGCAAGACCAATACAGACTGGCTCGGTGAAGTGTATGAGCCTACGACGATGCTGAAACACAATCTCTCTTTTTCGAATGCCGGCGATCGCGGCTCCATATATGTCTCAGCCGGTTATCTAACCAACGACGGCATGCTGAAAGGTAATTCCGACACGTTCTCTCGCTTGAACGGACAGATAAAAGTAGACTATAAAATCAAGCCTTGGCTGAAAATAATGGGTAACGCCAACCTCAGCAAAAGCAAGATGCGCGGTGTCGTCTCAGAGGCATTAAACGACGCTTTCCTTATGGATCCGCTCACCCCCGTTTCGTATTCGCCTGACAATCTTCCTTCAAGCATGAAGGCATTGATTGACAGTGGCAAAAACATCATGCGCGACGGAAAAGGCAACTACTACTCCGTATCCAACTTCTACACCTTCTCCAATCCGTTGGCTTATAATGCCTCGAATGTCCAAAACCGCCGTTTTAACCGCGTGAACGGCAACTTCGCCTTGGAATTCACACCCGTGAAAGGACTCGTCTTTACAAGTAAGTTCGGCTACTTTCTCAGTTCCGGTAACAGCACGCAGTACAGTTATCCTTATTACGCCAGCGCGCAGCGTTACGCCTTACAGTCCAGCTTCTCGCAGACCAACCGCGACGGCACCGATTATCAGTGGGACAACTACTTGAATTATGTGCTTAACATCGACCGTAGGCACGACATCACCGCTATGGTCGGTCACTCCTTCACCCGAAACACGTCGACCTTTACTACCGGTGGCCTACAGGCTGACAAGAACAGCGGAGAGGGAGTTTTGATGAAAGACGATCCCTCACTCTTCGGATGGCTCGATTTTGCCAGCGCCTCAGCCCAAAGGACCAACGGCGGCGTACGCGCCGTCAATACAAGCGAGTCGTATTTCGGCCGCGTTACCTATGGCTACGACAACAAATACCTCTTCCAGTTCTCGCTCCGTGCCGACGCTTTCGACCTCTCCAAACTTCCCATGACCAACCGCTGGGGATATTTTCCGGCAACCTCCTTGGCCTGGGTGGCCTCGCAGGAAAACTTCTGGAAGCGTATACCGGCGTGGTTCGAGTATCTGAAAATACGCGTCAGCTGGGGCAAGAACGGCTCCATCGGCGCTCTGAATAATTATCTTTACGCCACGACAATGGCCGGCGGCAACAAGTATGCCTTCGGAGATGACACCAATCCGCAGTACGTTACCGGCTCCGTTCCCACCTCCATGGGTAACGATAAACTCACCTGGGAAACTTCGACGCAGTTCGACCTGGGTCTGGACGCCCGCTTCTTCAAGGGACGTCTGTCTCTCACCGTAGACTGGTACTCCAAGAAGACCGACGATTTGCTTGTCACCGGTCTCAAGCCTTCATTGATTGCGGGAGGAACTTTCTCGCCAATGAACGCGGGGGCCGTATCCAACAAAGGACTTGAAGTAGAACTTGGATGGCGCGATCATGTAGGTAAGCTCAGGTATGGAGTGCGCGGCAATTTCTCTACGCTGAAAAATAAGGTGACTTATCTGAGCAAGGGAATCGACTATATCTCCGGTTATACTCGTCTGAACGACCCGTTGACAATCTTTGAGGAAGGCTCCGAGGTATGGCATTTCTACGGTTATAAATTCAAGGGTGTCGATCCTGCCAACGGCGAGCCTATGTTTGAAGACCTTACTAACGACGGCCAGATTACGACAGAAGACCGTACCAATATCGGTTCGGCCATCCCTACCGTCACCTACGGTATTACGCTCGACGCTTCATGGAAAGGTTTCGACGCGATTATCTTCGGCTCGGGCGTAGCCGGCAACGACATTTACCAGAGCTTGTTCTCCTCCGATCGCACCAGCGGAAACCGCATCAAGAGCGAATGGTATGACGACCGCTGGACTCCGACAAACACAACAGCGACACGGCCGGCCGCCAATGCCAACATCTCGAAATACACCCTCTCCAGCGCCATGGTCAAAGACGGCTCTTATTTCAAGATCAAACAAATTCAGCTGGGCTACACCTTACCAAAGAATCTCACCAAGAAGGCTTTCGTAGACAACCTTCGCCTGTACGTTTCGTTGGAAGACTTCTTTACCTTTACCAAGTATTCGGGCTTCGACCCTGAAGCAAGTTCAGCCGGTACAGGCCCGGGGCAGGGCGTAGACGTTTGCACTTACCCTGTGTCCAAGAAAGTAGTTCTTGGCGTAAACCTAACATTCTAAAAGACATACGACAATGAAAAAGATATTTGTTTGTGCCCTCGCACTGCTCACTTGTCTCACTTTCTCGGCATGCAGTGACGATCTCAATATAGAAAAGCTGGGCAACCTCGGATCGACAGACGACTTCTACAAGACGGACAACGACGCCGAGCAGGCCATCACCGCCTGCTACACCGACCTGGGAACCATCTTCGAGCCCATAAAGGCTATCGACGACCTGCTTTCCGACGACGTATGGTGCGGCGGTGGCAACCGCAATGACAACGCCCAACGTGAAACGATCGGCGACTATACTTTCGGCAGTACCAATGAACTGATCCAGCAGACCTACGAAGGGCTCTACACCATGATTTACCATGCCAACCTCATGTTGCAAAAATTCGAGCGTTACGATACGCCCGTGAAGAAACGCGACCAGGCCGAAGCCTATTTCTTCCGTGGTCTGGCGCATTTCTATCTCGGTGCTTACTTCGGAACAGCGCCCGTAGTCGACCACCTGCTCGAACCTTCGGAATATGCCAAAACCAACAGTACGCGTGAGCAACTCTACACACAGGCGGCCGCCGACTTGAAAGCTGCCATCGGTTCCGAATCCTTAAGTCGAAAAACGGCTCTCGACACCAAGCTGGCGCGCATTTCGAAAGAAGCTGCGCAAGCTTTCTTGGGCAAGGTTCTGGTGTTCGCGGAGAACTACACGGAAGCGGCACAAAACCTCAACGAGGTGATCAACTCCGGACTCTAT
The DNA here is from genome assembly GCF_017426725.1 of Prevotella illustrans. GTDB lineage: Bacteria > Bacteroidota > Bacteroidia > Bacteroidales > Bacteroidaceae > Prevotella > Prevotella illustrans. The sequence goes on from NZ_JAERMS010000006.1 coordinate 78,470, forward strand.
CGCCTCAACACCACCATGCCTTATGAAAACTTACTGCATGCTGGTGCCGACTTCGACGCCGAACATGTGTTGGAATGGAATGCCGTAGCCGACTACGCAAACTACACACAGATACTATCGCTCTATTACATCTATCGCGGTTTCCGCGGTGAGTTCTTCAATTGGAACGCTACCGATTCGCAAATAACCAATGTCTCTAATTCCTCTTACGGATTTTTCAATCCTACGGAAGACCTCTACAACGCTTTTGTCAAGGAGGAAGGAACAGACGGCTACCGCTTGAATCAGTCGATCAAGACCGTAAGGCAAATCGCGGACATGGGCATCACCCTGGCATTGGGTAAGACGCTGCACGGCAACGAGGGCTATTTCAACTGGAAGCAGCGTATGCTCAACACAGACTTCATTATCTTTGGGCTCTTCCCCACGGTCAACCGTTTGTGGATGTCGTATGCCGAAGTTTTGCTGCTGGCCGCCGAGGCCAACCTGCAAGCGGGCGACAAACCCGAGGCCCTAAAAGCACTCAATGCTATTCGTCAACGTGCCAAGCTGCCGGTAAAGACCGACTTGACCATGGATGACATAAAAACCGAAAAGCGATTGGAACTCTGGGGGCTGGGAACACGGTGGATGGACCTCGTGCGCTGGGGCGACGCGGCAGGCAGATTAAACGGTAAGGGTAAGGAAATGCCGGGCTTCAACGGCCGAAAAATAGTAGAATATGCCAATCCCGACGCCGGTTTCAAGAGTGACAAGAACGAAATGCTGCCCATCCCCGACCAAGAGATTAAACTCAACAAGAACATGAAGCAAAACAAGGGTTATTGAGCTGCGTCAGACTATAATTGTCTTTACGGCTTCATTGTGTCAACGGGCCGCGGCCTTTATCTCTCCTGGAGGGAGCGGCCCATTTCTAACAATATGAAAATCTATCCAAACCGCATCCAAATAAAATTCAGAATGGTGAAAATATCGCATTTGCTCATGACGCTCTTTCTTTTCGCGACGGCCTCCATGCAGGCCCAAAATCCGGTGTTGAGCGTAACCGGTGGAAAACTTCAAGGAGTGGCTTCGGCCGCACCGGGAATCAATGTGTACAAGGGCATTCCCTATGCTACGCCCCCCGTGGGCGTACTTCGCTGGCGCCGGCCGCAACCGGTCAAACCCTGGAAAGGAATAAAGATTGCCGACCATTTTGGCAATATCTCGTGGCAGAGCGGCCAGCAACACGGTTCATTTTACTGGAAAGAGTTTTATCAAAACGGACAGGACCCCATGAGTGAGGATTGCCTCTATCTCAACGTATGGGCACCAGCAGCCACAGCCGGGAAGCCGGACGCCAAATTGCCCGTAGCCTTTTGGGTGCACGGAGGAGGTTACATCAACGGTTACGGCCACGAAATCACGATGGACGGCGACGCCTGGGCCATGCGGGGTGTCATTCTCGTCACAATCAACTACCGACTGGGACTCTTAGGGTTCTTGGCCCATCCGGCACTTTCGGCCGAAAGCGCTGACGGAACTTCGGGCAATTACGGCACATACGACCAAATCATGGCTCTACGGTGGGTGCACGATAACATTGCTCAGTTTGGCGGCGACCCCGACAACATTACGGTGATGGGACAAAGCGCAGGTGCCGCCAGCGTAAAGAATCTGGTCATTTCGCCTATGTCGCGCCGACTGATTCGCCGTTGCATTATTCAGAGCGGCGGGGGAATGGGCAAATTCATCGAGCCTGACGGAGACAATAAGATTGTGGACGAACGTGGACGGCTGCTCATGGAGAAACACGGCTACACCACTATCGGACAGCTGCGTGCCGCCCGTCCCGAAGAACTGCTAAAAATAGCGGCCTGGGGTGTGGCATCGCCGCATACCGATGGCGTGGCACTGCCCGAAAACTTCGACTCGGCTGTGAAACAAGGCCATGTGGCCGACATCGACTACATGATAGGGTGTACCGTAGACGACATCGTACCAATGAACAAGGCCGTAGACGCCTTCTGCTATGCTCGAGACTCCATTCATACCCATAACATCTACCAGTATCTTTTTGCCCGAAAGCTACCCGGCTCGACCGATGGAGCCTTCCACTCGGCCGAACTTTGGTACATGTTCCACACGCTCAACCGTTGCTGGCGCCCCTTCACGAGTGCCGACTATCGGCTAGCAGACGAAATAATGGACTACTGGACTAACTTTTGCAAGAACGGAAATCCCAACGGGGAAGGCCGTGAAACGTGGCACGCCTTCACGCGTCAGAATCCGTTTGTCATGACGTTGAATGTGAAATAAGCATTACGCATTTTGCGTTCATTCATACTTTCCTCCTGTTATTTCACTTACTGATAGACTTCGGTAGACGATATCGTAACCACCGTTCCGGCCATCGCGCTCATAAAGGAAGGCGAGACGCCCATTATCCATTCTGACCATCGTAGAATAACACGAGGACCGATCAGTAAGACGAAGGCCTCTTTGCCAACCGTGTTTCCAAGTCTGCGTGTCGGACATGCGTTTGCCACTTGGAACCTCTTTATAAAAGAAACCTACGCTGTCACGATTGGCACTGAGAGGTACTGACTGCAAGGCCAGCCATACCCGCTTTCCCGTAGCTACTTTCCGGACCTGCAACATTAGAATCTCACCATTACAAGCATTCACCTCATGCGCCGTCATATTATCAGGCATGACTTCCTGTCCCCAGCGCCCAATCGCTTTGCGAGCATTCGTATAACTGAAGACATTGAATTTGCGGCCGCCCGTGAGTTCACGACAACTCAACAGTACATCACCATTAGGCAGTTCTTCTACTTTCGACTCGTCTTGGGCCGTTGAAGGAGCCACCATCGTTGCTCCGCCCAACACCTGCCACGAACGACCAAAGTCGTCGGAATAGATAACATACGTGCCGATACGATCCCTACCCTGCTGCCGCAACGGGTGAGCAATGTAGAGGCGGTAGTATTTTCCCACTTTAACATAGCGACTTTGCATGATACGCCCCGACGTGAGAAATATGCCATCGGCCTGTCCACTACCAGGCAGTTTACCATCGTAGAAACCATAGATCATCTCTGTCAGATCGGTACCATCGTCCCATGTCTTGCCACCATCCATACTGCGGAAAAACACAGCGTGCTGCGGATCACGACGAGTGGCACGCTGATAGCCGACATTGCCTGCCACACAATGTAGCAACACCTCGTCTGACGTGCGGTCGGCCACTAAGCTCGGATCGCCATAAGCGATGCGACGCCGCTCGACAGCATGCTCATTGCCCCTGGCCACGCATACCGTGTCCGACCAAGTAAGTCCATGATCATCGCTGGAGCGCATCACAACATTAACTTGAAACAAGCCATTCTGATTACCCCAGCCAATATCTGTCTTGCTGACACGGTAGTCGCACGCGGCTAAGAGCGTACCCCGACGGGTCTGCGCAATAGCCGGAATACGATAAGGTATGGGACTCTCGGCATTATTAAAAACGATAACTTCATTAGCGGTCGCTTGCTGGGCATACGATAAGGCCGGACAAGCCCCTCCCAAACAAGCAACAAATAACATTGAAATAATTAATTTACAGTTCATAATGATTAGGTTTTGTATGCAAAGTTAAACAAATTAATCACATATACGGTTGCCATTTCCAGAATATTAACTACCTTTGCAGAAAGTAAGCGATGAAATCGTCATACTTTTGAAAAGTAAGTTATAGAATGAATCACCGTTCAATGCATACTGCGGCTGCGAAAGATGAGATCATTGCCAAGAGGCGACCCGTGAGATCGGAAGTTAAGAATAGAGTTAACTATCGATTTACCCCGGAATTACCTATTACACAAATACTTCGTGCTATTTTCCAACAACGAGATACATTGGTTCCTGCTCTCTCCTAATTATCGTAGAGAGCTAAAGATCAAGCAATACTTTGAGTCAAAAGGAATCGCGTGTTTCGTTCCCATGCAACACACCTACCGTATTATTGCAGGCAAGAAGCGTCTGGTAACAGTTCCCGTCATCTCCAACTATTTATTTGTAAAGTCCACGTATGACCGGCTTAAAGCCGAGAAACAAACGCTTGAGCAGCTTGACATGCCGTTTAAGTTTCGTATGGACACGATGAGTCATCACCAACCGATTGTTATCAGCGACCGATTGATGGAAGACTTTATCACCGTCTGTCAAAATCAACACTGCAAATTCGTTGGTTACGACAAGCAAGCCGACATCAAGAAAGGCGATCTCGTCGAAATCGTGTCAGGCCCATTTGCCGGCGTCCAAGGCTATTATGCCCGTCCTTTCAAAGATAAGTGTGTGGTAGTATTGATTGAAAACGTCGCTGCCGTATGCACTACGTATATTCCACCCAAGGCCTTGCGCCTCGTGGGAAAACAGGGGGAATTGGTATGACACAGGAGAAGAAAGCCAGAAGAGTTGTTCAAATCATACACAGGGCATTGCAACAATAAAGACAGGTGAAGGTAGGACATTCATGCTAAGTAAAATGACGGGTAAATTAATCTCCAAAAGAATTGAGGCTCTTAGAGTTTATTTGTATATTCATCATGTCAATTACCCGATTTAAAGTTTTGTGGAATAAGGTGGCGTTCTTCATTTTTTGTGGGTAGAGTAAAAAACGAAGAATAAAGTAAAGCTTATTTATGTTTAAAATAAAAGATTCTGAGCAGATACCATTAAAGTTTAAGGAAATACTAAATGACAAGTCTTCAAGGTCGAAGGAGGCTTTAAAGAATATTCTCCTCTCTTTTGCGGCAAAAGCCATCAGTATTTTAAGTTCTTTACTTATAATCCCACTTACTATCAATTATGTCAATCCGACTCAATATGGTGTATGGCTTACTTTGTCGTCGGTCATAGGGTGGATAAGTTATTTTGACCTTGGTCTGGGGAATGGCTTCCGAAATAGGTTCACAAAAGCAAGAGCTGATGGCGACGATTTACTTGCAACAAAATATTTAAGCACAACTTACTTTTGTATAACCGCTATTTTAGTATGTGTATTCTTTGTTGTACTTGTACTAAATAATTTTGTGAACTGGGCATCCTTCCTAAGAATCAGTCAAGTTTATCAGAAAGAACTTCATTCAATATTCTCTATTTTGTGTTTTTTCTTTTGCTTGAATATGGTTACGAATATTTTTGGAACCATGCTGATAGCTGATCAAAAGCCTGGCTTAAACTCGATGATACAGGGAGGAGGACAACTTTTATCTCTCTTGGTAATCTTTATATTGACCAAGGTTTCTTCCGGAAGCCTACTGAACCTTGCCTTATTCTATTCGGGAGTTCCTTGTATACTAATGCTGATAACCTCTATTCTTGCTTTTAAGTATTCTCGATACCATAATATTCGTCCAAGACTTTCTTTGATAAGATTTTCCCTTATTAAAGACATTTTAAGTTTAGGAATTCAATTTTTTCTCATCTACATCTGCTTAATAGCAATTTTCCAGATTATAAATATCGTGATAGCCAAAGAGATCGGTCCTATTGGTGTAACCCAATATAACATTGCGTCGCGATATTTCAATATTCTATATATGTTGATTATTATAGTCATAACCCCTTTTTGGTCTGCTTTTACAGATGCATTTACCAAACAAGACTACAAATGGATGAGATCTGCGGTAAAGAAACTGGAAAGGGTTTGGCTTATCAGTATCCTTGCAGAATTTATTCTACTTGCCATATCCCCTTTCGTGTATCATATCTGGATAGGCAAATCCGTACACGTCCCCTTCTTGATATCTGTATCTGTTTGCTTGTTCATTTCTTCGCAAAGTATTGGAACAATCTATATGTATCTCATCAATGGAATAGGGAAAATCAGAATACAAACAATAATATACGTTATATTCGCAATTTCTTCTTGGTCTACCATGGTATATGCAAGTAAGCATTGGGGAATAAACGGAATAATCCTGTTGCCAACCATTGTATATATCATACAAGCAATATTTGGGAAGATACAACTTTCCAAAATCTTGGAAAAGAAAGACCGTGGACTATGGGCCAAATAGAAAAATCCTTGCATAAAGTCTACGATCGGTTTGTAATATGAGCAAGCTTATATACACGTTAATACTGTGCTTGATATTATGGTGTGTTAATAATTTCTTTTATATTATTATCAGTCCATATTCAGTAGTTATATACATATTCTTGGTACTTTTCATTGTATTATCGCAAAGGAAAAAGAAATGCAAATTTGCTTTTAACAGTCCCATCTTACTGTTCATGCTTTGTTATATCATTTCAATGCTCTATCAGATGATATACAACGTGATGCCCCTAAGTAATATTTTAAAGGGCTATATGTTATTGCTAAGCACCTTCTTGTTATATTTTCCTCTTACTAAACTCAGGCAGAGATATGGTGATAGCATTATCAAGAATCCTATAAATATAATGGCTACTATTCTTTCCATTATACTATTAGGACAATCTTTTCTTAACTTCCATTGGTTAAACATAGAAACCAATGAAAGGTATTATGGAATGAGAGCCTTGGTAGGATTACATTTGTTAGTGTTCTCTGCGATATTACAATTTGACAGACTTTTCCACAAGGAGAAAAAAAACAGAATTCTTAAATATATACAGTTTCTGATAGTATTATCTGCCATAATCTTCGTGTGCCAGACACGTTCCATCAACAGTTCTATCATCATTTGCTTATCTGTTTATTTAATAGTTAGAATTTATCAGAATAGGAGGAAATGGACAAATGCCATCGTTATTTTTATTGTCATAATCTCCATTCCCTATTCTGTCATCCAACTGTACGACTACATATATAATACCGTTTCAACCAGTTTGTCTGCCAATGAAGCATCCTCCATTCAGCGACTATACGCCTATCATTATTACTGGACACTCTTTCTACAACATCCTTTTGTGGGAATTGGTCTACAAGAAGGAAGTCTGAATATACTCTCTTATGATGGGATACAGAACCGGTTATACATCGCAGATGTCGGCGTCGTCGGATTTGTTGCTTCCTTTGGTATTCTGGGGATTATTGTATACAGCTACCTTATAGCTAAATATGGTAGCATACTAAAGCATAATCCAAAGCCCTTATTTTTTGCTATACTCACAATTATCGTCATATTAGCTCCATTCAACGCTTTAACAAACTTCTCTGACCAACTTATCCTATTAGTCTTCTGTTTCAGCCTAATGGACAAACAGGAAACAAGAAAACCAAGAAAAAATAAATCTCACAAATTCCATGCTCATCAGCATCATCATACCAACCTATAAAAGACCTCATTTACTATCCAAAGCTATTGACAGCTGTCTGGCACAGACCTATAAGGATGTCGAAATTATTGTTGTCAGTGACAATGATATAGACAGTAATGAAGAAATGGAGACCCTACAGGTAATTGAATCTTACAAAGGAAAGATACATTATCTGCCTACTATCGGTAATCATGGTGGAAGTTATACCAGAAACAGGGGATTAAGGGAAGCTAAGGGCGAATACGTTAACTTTCTGGATGATGACGACTGTTTGTATCCGACAAAGATAGAGAAGCAAGTTGCCATTCTTGAGAAAACAAGAGAAACGTTGGCATGCGTGGGATGTTTGGCCGCAATAAAAGATGCGGACGGGAAAATACTGAGAATAGAGAAGCCCGAGTATAATCCTCACGATATTTTCTTCTCTGAATTAAATTGTAACATCTGCACCACAAGTGTTGCGTTGGTCAGAAAAGAAGCATGTGTAAAAAGTGGAGGTTGGCAAACAATAGAGTCCTCCCAAGAACATCTTTTCTTCATCAACTTATTCAAAATCATGCCAACCTTTGCTTATGTACATGAGATTTTGTTGGATATCAACTGGCACGCCGGAACAAGAGTCTCGACAAACAAGCATAAACCGTTAGGCACTCTAAAGTTGACAGAAATCATAAGGCAGTTTTATAAAAACATGCCAAAAGAGAAAGTCAGACAGATACAACTTTCCCGTCTCAAGCAAGATATATATGCTTATCTTTTATTGGATGACATCCAAAAGGCAATGGTACTTTACAGGAGAAGATTAAAGTTATCCATTCTAAATAAGGATAACATAAAAATATTAGTAAAGATTATACTCCACCTTGTGAAAGCACAATGAATTTTGAAGTAATTATCCCTATTGCGGCCAATGACATTGCCGATTTAATACAAAATATACACGAGATACACCGGCATATTCATGCTGATAAATATGTTGTAATTGGTCCAGAGTCTGTCAGAAAAGAGATTGAAAGTATTGATTTCCTTTCTTTTATGGATGAAAATGAGGTTGTTTCCGGACTTACGTTCGATAAGGTAAGGCAGGATATAGAAAGTATTTATCCCAAGGCAAGCAGAAGGACTGGCTGGTATTTTCAGCAATTTCTGAAACTTGCTTATGCTTTCCGTTGTGGGACAGATTATTACCTTTCTTGGGACAGTGACACCTTGCCTCTTAGAAATCTATCTTTTTTTAATTCTTACGGAAAGCCTTTTCTCGATTACCTTCCCAAAGAATATGGAGATGAAGATTACCAAGTAACCATACAAAAGCTATTTCCCGAATTCACGTCACGTACCGATAAATCATATATTACTGAACACATGATATTTAAATGTGATATTGTCAAGACCATCATATCACAAATAGAATCCAAAGAACATCTTTCCGGGAGGGTATTCTACGAAAAGATTCTGCACTCTATCAATACTAAGGCTTTTAATCTTAGTGCTTTCAGTGAATTCGAGACATATTCAGCTTTCATCTTAAATAAGAATCCAGATTGCTATATTGAAAGAAAATGGAAAAATCTTCGAAACGGCAGATTTTATTTTGGAACTCAACTGACAGAACCAGAAAAGAGCTGGCTTGCAAAAAGCTTTGATGTTATATCACTGGAGAATTATGACAGGCAATACTGGATTACAAGGCTTATAATAAAATATGCGGAAGGACGAATACCATTCACTCGTATATACAAGTGGATCAATCCTGTTTATAAGATATATTATAGAATCAGACTCGCTCTAAGGAAAGTTATCAGATCATAATGAAGGTACTTGTACAAATTACCTCGGCCTCGACCGGAGGGATTGGGCGCCTGACAAGAGATATATGCGATACGTTGCCAGTAAGCGAATATAAGGCTTTTATTGCGTATGGACGCGGAGATTTGGTCCGAAAGAAGTATGATTATAAATTCGACCATAAGCTGGATATTTATGTTCATGCCATCTTGTCCAGAATAGCAGATGGGACCGGGTTGGGGTCGTATGTAGGCACTCGCCGTCTCGTCAAGTGGCTTCGTCATATAAAGCCGGATATAATACACTTACATAACTTACATGGCTATTATATAAATATCCCTGTATTGTTCAAATATCTTGCTAAAACAAATATCCCAGTTGTATGGACTTTCCATGACTGTTGGAACTTCACTGGACATTGTACACACTTCAGCCTTATACAATGTCATAAATGGAAAGACATGTGCTACCATTGCCCACAACTTGGAAAATATCCCATATCCTATTTTGATTATTCAACAAGAAACTATTTCCTAAAGAAGAAATATTATTGTTCGCTACGGAATCTGACAATTGTGACTCCGAGCAAGTGGCTGCAAGGCTTGGTTGAGGCGTCTTTCTTACGAAAGTATCCGTCCATTGTCATTAATAACGGTATAGATTTAAAGTTGTTCAGGGTAAAAAGCAATTATTCAAGAATAAAAGTTGGAAACAGAAAGATTATCCTTGGCCTGGCTTCCACATGGTCTGACAGGAAAGGACTGGGGGATTTTCTTAAGCTATCTCAATCTTTAAGCGATGAGTATGTCATCGTGTTGGTCGGTCTCACAAAGTCTTTAATAAAAAAACTACCCGGTAACGTTGTGGGAATAACACATACAGAAAACGCAGAACAGCTGGTAGACTTGTATAACAATGCTTTCGTGTTTATCAATCCCACCTATGAAGACAACTTTCCGACAACCAATATAGAGGCAATGGCATGCGGCACCAGTGTGATAACCTACAACACCGGGGGAAGCCCGGAGTCTTTGACATTAGAAACAGGCTACGTATTAGAACAAGGGGATGTTAAAGGTATACTTCAGGTAATAAGATGTCATGTCAAAAATGAATTAACAATCAAAGCATGCAGAGAGCGTGCAATGCAATTTGATAAATTCACAGTTTTCTCTAAATATAAGGAACTCTATGGCAGAATCATCAACACATAAGAAAAAAGTTCTCTTTACAACGAACATTCCTGTTCCCTACAGAGTCTGTTTTTTCAATGAACTTGGAAAGTATGTCGATCTTACCGTTACATTCGAACGTTCTAACGCAAAAACCAGAAAACAAGAATGGCTTGACAATTCTTTCCTGAACTTCAAAGGAATCTTCCTAAAAGGTATACAAATAGGAGATGACCTCTCAATAGCAACAGAGATAATCAGAATAATAAAGAGAGGTAATTTTGATGATATAATTATTGGAGCATATTATTCACCGACAGGAATCTTAGCTACAGAATACATGAAACTGAAACGTATTCCATTTATGTTCAGTGAAGATGGCGGATTACTAAAAGAAGAATGTAAATTTAAATACCTGATAAAAAAACATTTAAAGAGTGGAGGAAAGACTTATTTCTCGCCAAGCGCACACTCTGATGATATATTAAAACACTATGGAGTAAATGAAAACAAACTATACAGATACCCTTTTACGTCATTAAATGACGACGATATTCTTCGCAACATTCCATCTTCTGTAGAAAAGAACAGATTGAAAAATGAATTGGGAATAACATATGACAAGGTAGTATTAGGAGTAGGACGACTCGTGGGATTTAAAAAATGGGGGTTACTGATAGAGGTATCAAGGCGAATGCCCGGTGTCGGTTTTTTCCTTGTCGGCGGAAATCCGTACGGCAGTTGTTACGAGAAATATCTTCCAAACTTGCCAAATAATTTCCATTTCATTGATTTTAAGACAAAAGAAATTCTTTTTAAATATTATCAGGCAGCAGATGTTCTCGCCATGCCAACCTCGGGGGACGTATGGGGACTTGTCATAAATGAAGCAATGGCAAATGGCTTGCCTATTGTATCAACCGATAAATGTACAGCAAGTCTGGAACTTCTAAAACAAAAAGAATGTGGCATCCTCTTTAAAGTAGGAGATGGCGAAGGACTAAGATGTTCTTTAGAGAAAGTTCTCTATAACGAAGAACTGCGGTATCGTATGGCTAACAATTGTCTATCGGTCATACAGCAATATAGTATAAAAGGGATGGCTAAGGCCTATTTTGAAGGTTTAAGCAGACGAGGATGATCAGGTTAGTTGTCATTTCGGAACTTACTGGTGGGGGTGTCGAATCTGTAAATACAACACTTGCACAAAACATAAATCAAGAGTTTTTTGATGTTACTGTATTATCTGTTCATTCAATCCCCAAAGATCTTACTGAAATAAATCCATCTTATAAATGTGTTTCTCTCAATAGAACATCCATAAAGCGCTCATGTCTAAAAATCATCATTACGCTTAGAAGGATTCAGCCAGACATCATTCTTTGCTCTATATTGGACGAAGCTTTCGTCTGTCTCCTTTATAAGAAGCTTTATAACCGAAGATGTAAACTACTATATGCCCAACACACGGTATGGTCTACTGTCTACAATACAGGATTTAAAGGAAGAGTCTTTAACAAATGGCTGCCCCATATTACAAATATTTATAGTAAGCTGGACGGCTTGATATATGTTTCTGAGGGAGTACGGGACGATTTCAGGAGAGAATTTAAAAAGGTAAAAACCATAGAACGAGTCATTTACAATCCTATTACAGCAGACGATTCCCACTTTCTTTTTAGGATTCTAAAACAGAATAAAGTTTCAATTGTCACTGCGGGAAGACTGGAAAAAGAAAAAAGACAGAAATTATTAATTGCTGCGGCAAAGAAATTAAAGGATGAAGGAGTAGATGTTGATATAACCTTTTATGGCAAAGGAACCTTGTTAGGCGACCTGAAACGCTATTCAGAGGAACTTGGTATGAGAGAACAAGTCCGCTTCCCTGGCTTTATAAAGCATCTTATTCCTGCATTTATGCAATATGACATCTTTGTTTTGACCTCTGATTATGAATCGTTTGGGAATGTTCTGGTAGAGGCAATGAACACTGGCATGCCGGTTGTCTCAACCGATTGTCCTGTCGGTCCAAGAGAAATTCTTGACAATGGGCGATATGGTGAACTTGTAAAAATGAGGGACGCCGAATCCGTTGCGAAAGGAATAAAATATTCCATAGAAACATATAATAACAATAAAGCAAAAGATATTCTCAGACGAAGCATGGACTTCTCAATAAAAGCATCATGCTCACAATATGAAAATATGTTCATGACTGTATTGAAAAAACAAAAAATATAATGATATCAGTTATCACTGTCTGCTATAATAGCAGCAAGACAATTTCCAGAACATTTGAGTCTTTACTTAATCAAAGTAACAAAGACTTTGAATACATTGTCATAGACGGAGCTTCTACAGACGGAACGATAGATATTATCAAAAGGTATCTGCCGAAATTCAAGGATGCTAATATAAGACTCCAATGGGTCAGCGAACCAGACCATGGAATTTACAATGCTATGAATAAAGGAATTAAAAAGGCCTCTGGGAATATTATCGGTATTCTCAACAGCGATGACCAATACTTTCCATGGACAATAGAAACGATAAGCCAGATATCCATTAAATATCCAGACTATGATATTTACCATGGATTACTAAAGCATATCTCAAATCAAAAAACTACACGCATTACGGGAACTTCCTCTGAGAATCTTTATAAAGGAATGATAGAGCATCCGACATGCTTTGTGCGCAAAAAAACATATGAGGAGCTAGGAGCATTTGACGAGAAATATACTTATGTTGCAGACTATGATCTTATGCTAAGGTATAAAAAGGCAAACAAAAAGTTTTATTTCATTGAGAAGATTCTGGCAACTTTTGATGAGGGGGGAGGAGGAAATTCTCGTGCTTCAAGGCTTGAGGCATTAACTCTTCAACGTAAGTACAACTTAATTTCAAGGGAAAAGGCTTTTATAAAAAGAGTACGTGAATATATGAAGCAATAAAACTAAGTCTATGTCTCAAAGAATATCTAATTTTGAATTGTTGAGAATTACAGCCATATTGATGGTTATAGTCAGCCATATATCATATCATGGTTTTTATCAACCTGGCAGTGGTTATGTATATATCAGTAATTTACCTAACCGATTGATGTTGCAGATGCTCAATACAGGAAGCCTTGGCGTGGATATTTTTGTGATGATGTCTGGATTCTTTTTAGCAAAAAGAGATTCATTTTCTCTCAGGAAGGTTCTTTCCCTTATAATCATGGTTTGGTTTTATTCAGTTATCATTTATGTTATATTTGTTAATACTGGACTTATTTCATTTAGTTGGAAAGAATGTGTAACTGCTTACTTGCCAACCACATTCGGGGTAAACTGGTTTTTTACAGCATATCTGACAATCTACATGATAAGCCCATTTCTTAACAAGATATTGAATAACAGCAAGAGTCTCCCTGAATTTAATTTAAAAAAAGATTTTTCAGGAAAAGATAATTCTCTTTCTATTATACTAATAATGTTCCTTTTCTGGAGCGTGATTCCAACTCTCTCTGGGGGTAACCACTATGCAACGGATATTCCTGTCTTTATCATGCTTTATCTGATAGGAGGCTATATCCGCAATAATTTACAATATCTGAGAAAAGCTGGAAATTTCATCTTTGTCATAACAGTAATTATATGGGTATTGATGCCAGTGATTGCATGGCTTACAGGGATACGACTATTGCAAGAACATATAACATTCTTTACCGCAAAGAATTCTGTTGTAACAGTTCTTCTATCGGCAGCTATAATTATAAAGACCGCTTATTGTAAGGCTTTCTACAATAAATTCATCAATTGGTTGGCATTGGGAGTCTTTGGCATATATCTCATTTCAGATAACTATTATATCAGAATACATCTTTATAAATTCCTACATTGTAAAGAATATGCAAACTCTCCAGAACTTATCATGCTGCTTGTGATATGGTCAATTGGGATTTTCTGTTTTTGCTCCTTGATAGATTATTGCCGTCGAATTATTTTCAACAAACTTCTACAAGAAAGAAAACAAGATGAAAGTTAGTATCATCACGTCTTGCTATAACAGAGTGTCCACCATAGAGGACACCATCAAGAGTGTTCTGTCGCAGGATTACTCTAATATTGAGTATATTATTATCGACGGGGGCTCAACAGACGGAACACTTGAGATTATCAAGCAGTATGAAGACAAGATAACCCGGATAGTCTCTGAACCTGACCATGGGATGTATGAAGCCATCAATAAGGGTATCAGACTTGCTACCGGCGACATTATCGGTTTGGTTCACTCTGACGACTTCCTCTTTGATAGACATACTATCTCGGATATTGTGACAGCGTTTGAATGCACGAGAGCAGATTTCATCTATGGCGACGGTCTGTTCGTTGACTACTACAATATAAAGAAGCCTATTCGAAAATGGATAGGAGGGCACTTTTCCAAAAGAAAGATCCGTTTAGGCTGGCTCCCTCTTCATCCAACCTGCTATATCCGTAGAGATAAGCAGATAGAGGTGGGATTATACAATGAAAAATATAAGATTGCAGCAGATACGGATTTCCTCATTAGGGCACTATATGAGCATAGTCTGGAAGTTGACTATATAAACAGGTATATCATCCGTATGCGTATGGGAGGACTTAGTACAGATCGCGCTCACCGAAAAGCTATGTGGAAAGAAGATATCAGCATTTACTCTTCACACGGCTTTCAAGCTATACCGACCAAGATCATGAAAATGATATGGAAACTTCCACAGTTTATCAGTGCAAAATTTATGAAATGAAATGAAATAAAATGTACGACAAGATACTCGCTCTTCTGAAACTTTGTCTTATCCCACAAAGTATTCCCTCAAAAGTCATAACAAATATCGATTGGACAGAAGTGCTTGCTTTTGCGCAGGCACATGCTATTGTTGGTCTATTTTGGAAAGAAATACAAAATTTGCCACCCACAATCAAAAACAAGCCAAGTTATAAAGATATCACAAATTGGGCTATCGCATATAAACAAATTGAGAAAAGAAATTTTTATTTATACCAGAAGTCTGCATGGGTATGCTCTAACTTTAAAAAAGAAGGATTTGAAGCCTGCATACTAAAGGGACAAGGTAATGCCATCCTTTATCCTGATATATATGAGCGTTCCCCCGGAGATATTGATGTTTGGCTTCGCCCTGCAAATAAAGAGACGAGAAAAACGACAACCAAAGAAAGAAGGCAAATTATTATTCAATATGTAAAACAGATAATCCCTGAAGCTCCTATAAGATTTCATCATATACAATTTGATATCATAAAGGGGCTGTCCATAGAGCTACACTTTTTCCCCATTAATTTAAATAATCCTTTTGCTAACAAGAAACTACAGTGTTGGTTTCATGAAATGGAAGACTTTCAGTTTAGTCATACGGTAAAACTTCATAACAACTCTGTTATTTGCATACCGACATTGAAATTCAACTTAGTATATCAAATGTGTCACATTCTTCATCATTTCTTCGATGACGGAATTGGCTTACGGCAACTGATAGACTACTATTATCTTTTAAAACAAGAACCCAATGAAGAAACCAAAGAAGAAATCAGAAGAATGTTCTCCACACTACACATAGAGCAGTTTGCAAATGCTGTAATGTTTGTTCTTCATAATACACTCGGACTTGAATGCAAATACCTATTATGTCCGCCCGACAAGATTCGTGGTTCTATCCTACAACAAGAAATTCTAAGAGGTGGAAACTTTGGGAAAAACTATCGTTTCAACCACTCGACTACAGGAAAGAAATATTTCGCCAAGATCAAACGCAACATAACTCTTGTCAATTTATGTCCGAGTGAGGCTATTTGGGAGCCATGGTTTAGGACTTGGCATTTCTTCTGGAGATTATTTAATTATTAAATGAATTGGTAAGGGATATGGCATTATCCTTTCAGCAAGAGCTATCAACGCTTCATTAACGTCAACTATAAAAATATAAATAAAGACATGTCGAAACAAAACATCGCATTAATTACCGGTATCACTGGGCAAGATGGCAGTTACCTGGCAGAGTTACTATTAGAAAAAGGATATGATGTGCACGGAACGATTCGCCGGTCATCGGTTGACTATCGGGAGCGTATCGCCCACTTAGAAGGAAAGCCTCATTTCCACTTGCATTATGCCGATCTGGGCGACTCTATGAGCATTTTAGGCGTCATCAGCAAGGTGAGACCTACGGAGATATATAACTTGGCTGCACAGAGCCATGTGCAGGTGAGTTTTGATTCACCGGAATTTACCGCGGATGTAGACGCCGTGGGAGTGCTTCGTATATTAGAGGCTGTGCGCCAGCTCGGACTGAAAGAATCATGCCGCATCTATCAGGCGTCGACTTCGGAGCTATATGGCAAGGTAGAAGAGGTCCCACAGAATGAGAATACGCCTTTCCATCCCTATAGCCCGTATGCAGTGGCCAAGCAATATGGCTATTGGATTGTGAAAGAATACCGTGATGCTTACAATATGTATTGCTGCAATGGCATTCTATTCAATCATGAAAGTGAACGCAGAGGAGAAACGTTTGTAACACGCAAGATTACGCTTGCGGCAGCACGAATCAAGCAAGGGAAACAAAAGAAGCTGTTTCTGGGTAACCTCGGTTCGCTTAGAGACTGGGGGTATGCCAAGGACTATGTGGAATGTATGTGGCTTATCCTGCAACATGACAAACCAGAAGATTTCGTCATCGCAACAGGTGTGCAGCACAGTGTACGTGAGTTCTGCTACCATGCTTTCAAACGTGTGGGCATAGAACTAGAATTTCAAGGTGAAGGCATAAGCGAGAAAGGCATTGATAAGGCTACCGGCAATGTGCTCATTGAAGTAAGCGCCGACTTCTACCGTCCTACGGATGTCGTAAATCTATGGGGAGATCCGACGAAAGCTAAAGCCAAATTGGGATGGAATCCCAACAAAACGACATTCGAAGATCTGGTTAATCTCATGGTAGACAGCGATATGGCAAAAGTAGCTTCTGAGGGAGCCGCGGAAAAAGTAAGGACGAACTTAGCAGAATATCTGGAGAAGGGCATTGTCAAGTAAAACACGCAACCTATGGTTGCATCACGAAAGATGAAAATTGATACCATAAAGTACAGTGAATCGATTCACCATATCATTGGCCGTGCCTTTGAAGTTTATAACGAATATGGTGGAGGCAATTTAGAATCTGCTTATGAATGCGCTTTCGCTTATCTGCTGAAGCAAGATGGTTTTTTAGTAGAAGAGCAAAAAGATGTTCCACTTTATTTCAAAGATGTAAGACTAAACAAGACATATAGGATTGATCTTTGTCTGAATAATCAGATTATCATAGAATTAAAAGCTGTGGATAATTTACACGAGGAACATAGGGCACAGCTCTTCCACTATCTTCGAATGACGCATTGTCCTATAGGACTTCTTATCAACTTTAGCCTTAAAGACGGAGTAAAGTTTGAGAAATACGTGTATGACAAAGAAAAGAATTGGTGTCAAGCTTTCAAGTAAAATCATACAACCAGATTTTAGTTTAAAGAGGAACGCGCAACCGATGGTTGCATCACGAATATAAACGAATATAAAGAATATAAAGACAAGATAAAGATTTTCGTTATATTCGGTTATTTTCGAGATTCCGCAATCGCGGAGCGTTAAACTTAAAACAACTGTTCATTGTAGAGAAAAAGAAACGCGCAACCGATGGTTGCATTACGAATATAAACGAATATAAAGAATATAAAGACAAAATAAAGATTTTCGTTATATTCGGTTATTTTCGAGATTCCGCAACGGCGGAGCGTTAAACTTAAAACAAAAGCTAATCCTTTAAACGACAGATAATTATTTTAAACATAAAACTTCATCATGCTGTCTAAAGATTCAAAAATATACATTGCCGGCCATCACGGACTCGTTGGGTCAGCCATTTGGAATAATCTCAAAAAGAGAGGCTTTAACAATCTTGTAGGCTGTAGTCACCATGAGCTCGACTTGACAGACCAACAAGCCGTAAAAGCTTTCTTCGATAAGGAAAAACCGGACGCGGTCGTACTGGCCGCGGCATTCGTCGGCGGTATCATGGCAAACTCGCTGTATCGTGCCGACTTCATCATGCAGAATATGAAGATGCAGTGCAATGTCATCGAACAGGCTTATCTGCACGGCGTAAAGAAACTGCTTTTCTTAGGTTCGACCTGCATCTATCCCAAGAACGCGCCGCAACCGATGAAGGAAGAGGCCCTGCTCACTTCACCCTTGGAGTACACCAATGAGGAATATGCCATCGCCAAGATTGCCGGACTGAAGATGTGTGAGAGCTACAACCTGCAATATGGCACCAACTATATAGCGGTCATGCCCACCAACCTCTATGGCCCTAACGATAACTTCCACTTAGAGAACTCGCACGTACTGCCGGCGATGATGCGCAAAATCTATCTGGCCAAGCTCATTCATGACCGAAACTGGGAGGCTATCCGCAAGGATATGGACAAGCGTCCGGTTAATCCTACGGACAAGCTCCGTGTCATCATCGGCGAAGGGAATGTAGACGGCAAGAACGCGGAAGAGCGGATTTTGAAATGTCTCGCCTTTTATGGTATAGAGAATAACAAGGTGACGCTCTGGGGGGATGGCTCTCCGTTGCGCGAGCTCCTTTGGAGTGAGGATATGGCCGACGCGTCGGTGCATGTGCTCCTCAATGTAGATTTCAAGGACATCATTGGTATCGAAAAATATTCAAGTGTATTCTATGGCGCCAAGACCGACGGTGCCGTCGACCGCAACAACTCGGAAGGGCGTGGTGGCGCCATCCCGAGCCTTGGCGAAATCCGTAATTGCCACATCAATGTAGGTACGGGTAAGGAACTCACCATCAAAGAATTGGCCCAACTCGTTGTGAAATCCGTCGGGTTTGAAGGTAAAGTATGCTGGGATGAGACGAAGCCTAACGGCACACCCCGCAAGCTGATTGATGTCAGCAAACTACATTCGTTCGGTTGGACGCATAAAGTTGAAATCGAAGACGGCGTAGAGCGATTGTATCAGTGGTATCGCGGTACGATCGACTAATGTAAATAAAATATCAGAAAAACGCCCTTTCAAAATATTCAATCCGGCAAAAGGACAAGCAAAAATAAGCTGTTCTTTTGCCGGATTTTTCCGTTTATATTGCAAAAATATAGCTTTCACTCTGCAATAAGGCAGCTTTTAGCAACTCAAAACTATGCTTTTAACCACTCATTGCTATGCTTTTACATCGTCAAAGGGCCGCTATTACAGGCCAAAAGCATAGCAATGGGACACCAAAAGCGAAACTTCCACTTGTCTAAAATTCGTAAACAGCTAATATACAGCTACTTGCGCATTTCATCAAAAACGGGAAATAACGCCCGTAAATCCAATCAACTTTCTTTTGATTCAGAATCTTTCAGCGTTTTGTAAAGAATATTCAGAAGATTTAAACCGCCGTCAGGCTATCTGTAACAAATACATATTTCCTAACGATGGCAGACGGTCAGTCATAGCATTTACCATAAACAAACGGACTATCCAGCTCTTTCAGCAATGGATGGTGCTTATCTTTCTCCGAAAGAACAATCTTGTCGGCAGGTATTTGCCAATCAATGGCTAATTGCGGATCGTCAAACGCCAGGGCACCTTCGGCCTCGGGATGATAGAAATTATCGCATTTATACAGAAAAACGGCCGTCTCGCTCAACACGGAAAAGCCGTGGGCAAAGCCGCGGGGGATGAAAAACTGGCGGTGATTGTCTTCCGTCATCTCGCAGCCGACCCATTGTCCGTAGGTTGGCGACCCCTTGCGAATGTCTACCGCCACGTCAAGCACGGCTCCACGAATCACTCTTACCAATTTGCTTTGCGCGTAGGGAGGGCGCTGAAAGTGCAAACCACGCAAAACACCATAGCCTGACTTGCTCTCATTGTCCTGGCAAAACGCTACGGTCTGTACCCGTTCGTCAAAGTCGCGCCGCGAATATGACTCGAAAAAGTAGCCCCTGCCATCATGAAACAATTTTGGTTCGATGATAACCACTCCTTCGATTTTCGTTTCGATTACGTTCATTATTCTATTGTAATTATGCAACAAAGATAGCATATATACGCGACAGAAACGACAAACTCGCAGGAAAATGCAGATTTAGCCTGCGCGATAGCATCGGGAAACGGAAATTAATCATTAATTTTGCAATACATATATATATGAACATATTTTGAGGGGGGACGCTATGGAGCCGCTACGCTATGATCTATTCTTAAATGATATCCGGCAATTCTTGGATAATCAGCAAATTTATACGGACGAACTCCGAACCTTTGCTTGGGGTACGGACGCCGGTTTCTATCGCTTAACACCGAAAGTCGTCATCCGTTCGAATGGCGAGCGACAACTGTCGAAGATTATACAGGTCTGCGACAAATACCGGATTCCCTATACTTTCCGGGCTGCGGGAACCTCTCTCTCCGGCCAAAGCGTAAGCGACTCGGTCCTCATCGTGGCGGGCAAGAACTGGGAACGGTATGAGATATTGGAAGACGGGCAGAAAATCAGACTGCAGCCGGGTGTCGTCGGTGGCAAGGTCAATCAGATACTGAAGCCGCTTGGCAGAGTATTCCCGCCCGACCCCGCGTCGATTGGCAGTGCCATGGTAGGCGGAATCGTGAGCAACAACGCCTCGGGCATGAATTGTGGCGTACATGCCAACAGCGACCGCATGCTTGTCAGCGCCCGACTCGTTTTGTCCGACGGAACAATCGTAGACACCGGCAGTGAGGAAAGTAAAGAGGCTTTTCGCAAATCTCACCCCCAATTCATCCTGCAACTTGAACAGTTGCGTGACAAAGTCAGAGCCAACACTCCCCTCGCCGACCGCATTCGCTACAAATACAGCATCAAGAACGTGACAGGACTCAATCTGCGCCCGCTCATCGCCTACGATGATCCGTTTGAAATCATGGCCCACTGCATGGTAGGCTCCGAAGGCACGCTGGCCTTTTTGTCCGAAGTGACCATGAAGACGCTCAAGGACTATCCTTTCAAAGCGTCGGCCATGGTCTATTTCAAGTCGATGAGGGAAAGTTGCGAGGCCATTGTCAAACTGAAAGAACTCATCTCGAGCGTTCAGGACTTGGCCATGAGCGCGGAGAATTTAATGGTGAAGAGTGCCGAAACGCTCGACTACAAGTCGCTGAGTGCCGTAAACGATCCTATTTTCCTGCAATATCAAAAAGACGTTGACGCACACAACGTCAGCGGTGTCACGCCCGGAAATTACCAAGGCCTGACCGCCGTCCTCACCGAAACGAAAGCCGTCTCGCACGAGGCTCTGCAACAAAACATCAATACGATTCTCGACGTATTGCGGCAGTTCGACCTCTACCGGCCGACTTCATTCACGGAAGATCCGGAAGTCTACGGCAAGTATTGGGCCATTCGCTCGGGTATCTTTCCCTCGGTCGGCGGAACGCGTCCCATAGGAACATCTTGTCTGATTGAGGATGTGGCTTTCCACATAGAAGACCTGCCGGAAGCAACCGTAAAACTACAAAAACTCATTGCCGACCATGGCTACGACGACGCCTGCATCTATGGGCACGCGTTCGCGGGCAACTACCATTTCATCCTGAATCAAAGCTTTAAAAGCGACACGGAGGTGAAACGGTACGAGAAGATGATGCGCGACGTGACGGAACTTGTCGTCAAGGAGTTTGACGGTTCGCTGAAAGCCGAACACGGTACAGGTCGTAACATGGCGCCCTTCGTAAGATACGAGTGGGGCGACGAGGCTTTCGAGGTGATGAAGGAATTGAAAGCGATCTTCGATCCGAAAGGCTTACTCAACCCGGGCGTCATCTTCAATGACGACCCTAATTGCTTCACGCAGAATCTTAAAGACCTGCCTGAACTGCGCTTCCCATACGAGAAGATTCCCGATGGGGAAAAATATCTGACACCGGAGCAAGGCAAATCGTCGACACAAGCCATGATTCAAGGCGTAAAAGACGCCAACAAGTGTATCGAGTGTGGCTTTTGTGAAGTGAATTGCGTCTCTTGCGGACTCACCTTGTCCTCTCGCATGCGCATTGCCATTCAACGGGAAATCAGTCGCTTAGAGGAAACGGGAGAGAATCCCACGCTTCTGCAAAAGCTACGGGAACAATATCGCTATCCGGGAGACCAGACCTGCGCCTCCGACGGACTTTGCGCCACCAGCTGCCCCATGAAGATCAACACGGGCAACCTCACCCATCTCATCCGCCAACTCAATATGCTCAACAACAATCCGGGCTATAAGGCGGGAGAATTTGGCGCCAACCACATGGCCGGCATTAAGAACTGTCTGCGCGGCGTACTCGACTTGGCCCACTTGGGTCACAGCATTCTGGGCGACAGGATGATGACGGCTGTCACCGAAGTGCTGCATAAAGCCGGTATGCCCTTATGGACGGTGGCCATGCCCTGCCCCACCCGCCAGCCGCAACAGCCTAAGAATCGATTACAAAAAGACGGTACGCCGTTGAAAGTCGTTTATTTCCCCAGCTGTATCAACCAAACGATGGGATTAGCCAAAGGCGCGCCCGTCAAGAATACAGTCGTAGACGAAATGGTAAGCCTGATGAACAAGGCCGGCTACGAAGTAATCTTCCCCGAGGGCATGCAACGTATGTGCTGCGGCCAGATTTGGGAAAGCAAAGGCATGATGGATATTGCCGACCGCAAGAGCGCCGAACTGGAAGAGGCGTTATGGAAAGCCAGCGAAGAAGGGCGCTATCCCGTGGTATGCGACCAAAGTCCTTGTTTGCATCGCATGCGCAAGGTCTTCACGAAAATGAAGCTCTACGAACCTGTAGAATTTATCATGACTTATCTGAAAGACCGACTCGTCTTCCATCCCACACACAAGAAGATCGCCATTCACGTCACTTGCTCCACCCGCGAAATGGGATTGACCGACCGAATGATAGAATTGGCGACACTCTGCTCCGACCACGTGTTGGTTCCCGACGGTATCGGATGTTGCGCCTTTGCCGGTGATAAAGGTTTTACGCATCCCGAACTGAACAGATACGCGCTCCGCAAGCTGCGTCCGCAAATAGAGAAGGCCGCTATCGAAGTGGGCTATTCCAACAGCCGTACGTGCGAGATTGGGCTACAAACCAACTCGGGCATTCCTTATCTGAACATTGCCTACTTGGTAAATGAAACAACCGAAGCTAAATGATTTATCCGGATAATTTTGAAACAAAGATCGGATTCCACGAAATCCGTAACATCATCAAAGAACATTGTCTGTCAACGCTTGGAAAAGAGCTGGTAGACTATCTCTCTTTTCTGACCGACGCCCGCGCGATTAACGCCAAGATGGCCGAAATCAGAGAGTTCAGGCGTATTATTGAGAAGCAGGAAGATTTCCCGTCAGACAACTTCCACGATGTCAGAGAGGCTCTCAAGCGGGTCAGAATAGTCAATACTCACTTAGAGGAAAGCGAACTTTTCGACTTACGCCGGTCACTCGACACGTTGCATCGCATCAAGAAATTCCTCGTTCCGTCAGCAACGGACGAACAACCCGAATATCCCACGCTGGCACTATTGGCCGAAGAGGTGACAACTTATCCGACCATCATCCAGCGTATCGACCAGATTCTCGACAAGTTTGGCCACATTCGCGACACGGCTTCGCCTGCCCTTCGGGATATCCGCCGAGAGCTGGCCCGCATGGAAGGAAGCATTTCGCGCACGCTCTACAGCATTCTGCACGCCGCACAAAGCGAAGGCCTTGTCGACAAGGACGTGACACCTACATTGAGAGACGGACGTCTCGTCATTCCTGTGGCTCCCGGACTGAAAAGAAAGATTCAGGGTATTGTCCACGACGAAAGCGCAACGGGCCGAACGGTTTACATAGAGCCGACAGAGGTGGTCGAGGCCAACAACAAAATCAGGGAATTGGAAAGTGACGAACGGCAGGAGATTATCAAGATTCTGACCGACATCACGAATAAAATCCGTCCGGAAGCGCCCGAAATGCTGCGATCATACGTACTGATGGCGCAAATCGACTTTATACAGGCCAAGGCCCATGTGGCCATCGGCATGCAGGCTTTCGAGCCTAATGTTGAAGAAACGCCGCACATCGACTGGATTAGGGCACGCCACCCAATACTGGCCAAGACCAAAGAGGTCGTACCTCTCGACATAACCCTGACCGCCGACAAGCGCATCCTGATTATATCCGGCCCCAATGCCGGCGGTAAATCCGTTTGCCTGAAGACGGTTGGGCTGCTGCAATACATGCTTCAAATGGGGATCGGCATTCCTTTGGGTGAGCGCTCTACAACGGGTGTCTTTCAAAATATCATGATCGACATCGGCGACGAACAGAGCTTAGAGAATGATTTGAGTACCTATTCCGGCCATTTGCTGAATATGAAGAACATGATGAAGCATGCCAACGACAAGACGCTCATCCTGATTGACGAGTTTGGCACGGGAACGGAGCCGCAGATTGGCGGTGCCATCGCCGAAAGCGTGCTGGGCCAATTCTGCAAGAAGCAAGCGTTTGGCGTCATTACGACCCACTACCAGAATCTGAAACACTTCGCCGACAGCCACGAAGGCGTTGCCAATGGCGCCATGCTCTACGACCGTCATGAGATGCGCCCGCTCTTTCAGCTGGCCATCGGCCGGCCCGGCAGCAGCTTTGCCATTGAGATAGCCCGAAAGATCGGACTCCCCGAAGAGGTTATTCAGGACGCGTCGGAAATCGTGGGTAACGATTACATCCAAAGCGACAAGTATCTGCAGGATATCGTGCGCGACAAACGCTATTGGGAAAACAAGCGCCAGAGTATTCATCAGCGTGAAAAGGATATGGAAAAAACGATTTCGCGTTATGAGGCAGAAATAGAAGCGCTGGAGAAAAGTCGAAAGGAGATCATGCAGAAAGCTCGCCAACAGGCTGAAGAATTACTGAAAGAAAGCAATAAGCGCATTGAAAATACGATACGTGAAATCAAGGAACACCAGGCCGAAAAGGAAGAAACCCGAAAGATTCGTCAAGAACTGAAGGCATTTGAGGAGAATATCCTCATCGAGAAAACACAAGAAGAGAATGACGAAGCCATCGCCAGGAAGATAGAACAAATCAAGCAACGCCGGGAACGAAGTGCCAACCGTAAGAAGAACAAGGCTAATCAGGAAGCGCAAGCTGCCGAAGCCATCAGAAAGGGCGCTACCCTCCGACAGGAAAAGCACGAAGAGGACAGCCCTCTGCAAATCGGTGATACCGTAAGAATCAAGGGCTTGAAGAGTGTCGGTAAGATTGAAAACATCGAAGGCAAGATGGCCAGTGTCATCTTTGGTGACATGCGCACAAAGATGAAAGTGGATCGATTGGAGCTCGCGGCAAACCAAAAGACGGAGGAATCACCCGCGGAACGACTGGCCGGCCAAATGGCTTATCAGGTAAGTCGCGCCACTCGCGACACGATTGACGTCCACAAGAACAACTTCCATCAGGATCTGGATGTCAGAGGCATGCGTGGCGACGAAGCATTGAGTGCCGTACAATATTTCATCGACGACGCGATTCTGGTAGGCATGCAACAAGTCAGAATCCTGCACGGTAAAGGTAATGGTATCCTTCGCCAACTCATCCGGCAGTATCTGTCCACAGTTCCCAACGTAACCAACTTTCGCGACGAGCATGTGCAATTCGGCGGAGCCGGAATTACAGTCGTCGAACTGTAATTCCGGCTCTTTGCCAGTTCTTTCGTATTACACAGAGATTAATATTCAGGATTCTGCGTAAGAACATTGTTACTCTTATCAATCTCTCCTTGTGGAATTGGTAACAGATAGTCACGTTTGTCATTGAAATTGCGGCCTTTTTGCACATTGTACTTTGCTGCATAGGCCTTCATGACTTCTCCAAACCGACGCTGGCGCATGAGGTCATCACGACGCCATCCTTCCATCGCCAATTCTACACGACGCTCGTGCCAGATAATCTCTCGTAGCTCATCTTTATTCGTCACCGTGATATCAGGCAGTGTCCGAGCAGTGACAACCGGTACATAAGCCTGCTGATCCTTGCGGGGATCCATCGGATTTGTATTACGGGCCCGTTGACGAACCTGATTCAGATATTTAAGAGCTTCTGGCGCCTTGCCATTCTCATTCAAAGCCTCTGCGTACAGAAGGAGAACATCGGCATATCTTATCAAACGAATATTATAGGAAATCATCCAAACATCAAACCCTGCTTTGTCTACACTTGGCACTGTCATCTTGTAATCATGAAAGCCTGTCGCGCTCTGATGATTATCCTGAGCCTGCTTGTCACCGACATAACGGTCACCTGTACGGGTGAATACGTAAGTTTGACGTGGGTCATCCTTATCAAAGGCATTGAAAAGATCTGTTGTTGGAACATGGAAGCCATACCCTTGATAGCCCGGAACATCACGCGAAGTGAAAAAATGCGGCACGTTTGTTCCCGTTGCAATGCTTTTATCATATACCTTGTTGGGAAGTTCGAATACTGACTCGCTACTGTTTTCATATTCTTTACGCCAATTCATTCCATAATCCGGCAAAAGGGCATAATCATGATCTGTCTCCACTATATCACGCAGAACCTTCTCCGCATTTTGGAAATCGCCACGAAACATATAGGTCTTCGCAAGCATGGTTTTCGCAAAGCCACGAGTCAGATGATACTGTTCTTCGGTCGAATACTTGTCCTTAGCCGGTAAGGCCGCCGCATCATTCAAATCACTGACAATCTGCTTATAAACATCATCTGCCGAAGCTCTCGGTACACGAAGAATTTCTTCAGGTTGCATCGGACTTGTTATGAGAGGAACTCCACCGAAAGTCGTCACAAGGCTATAGTAGCCAAAAGCACGGAGTGCCTTAGCTTCGTTCATATAACGGGTAAGAATATCCTTATCACCTTGAGCATCCATTGCGTGAGCTATAACATCATTACAACGATTGATCAAGCGATAGAGAATTTCCCAGCGACGTCCAACCTCCCCGTTCGTAGTGTAAACCATGAAGTTTTGCAACTCCATTACTTCAGCACGGTCACCATCAGAACTACCTTTAAGCGCGTCGTCAGTAGAACAATCACCCACGAAATAGAAATTAAGGGCATACTCATTCCAAGTTGTACGCAACTGCAGGTAGGCCCCGGTTAGCGCTTCCGCAATGTCACTTTGCTTCTTATAAAAGTTATTGCTCGTAGTCTTGCCATAGCTTGGCTCGTCAAGGTCACAAGAAATGAAAGAGAAGCCAAACGCAAGTGTGACAATACTCAAAAATATTTTTTTCATGATCACTATTTTTTAGATTAGAACTGTAAGTTTACACCGAACATAATTGTCCGTGACGACGGATAACGAGTTGAATCGTAGCCCATGTTGAGTGGATTCGAGACGCCCAAATCAGGATCGAGGCCACTATAGCCCGTAATTGTAAACAGATTTTGGGCAGAAACATAGACTCTACAAGAAGAGATATACTTAAACGAAGCCATTAATTTAGAAGGCAAAGTATAGCCAACCTGCAAATTTTGCAGACGAAGATACGAACCGTCTTCAACCATAAAGCTCGACACCCGATAGTTATTATTGTCATTACTTGTAGTAATACGTGGATATACCGCCCTGTCTCCCTCCACACGCCACGCCTTGTTATAAGCATCGGCAAGGGCATTTTGATAGCCGACCACCGCAAGCGTTCCCTTGGCTACATTGTAGATATCATTACCTATCGTTCCTTGGAATGCCACATTAAAGTCAAATCCTTTGTACTCGAATCCAAGATTAAATCCATAGATGACGTCCGGGTTCGGATCACCTATAAATGTACGGTCATCATCGTCATTGAGAACACCTTTCTCACCCAATTTAGCAAACTTGAAATCACCAGGGTGCGCATTCGGCTGAATCTTGTTACCTTCCTTGTCTACATAGCTATCAATCTCGGACTGATTTTGGAAAATGCCCAGCTGCTTATAACCGTAAAAACGCCCTATAGGACCTCCTTCATACGTACGACTAACAGAACCTGTCAGATAATCAGAGGTCAGCTTGGTAACTTTCGTCTTGTAAGTAGACAGATTGACACCTGCATGATAATTGAAGTCGCCCACATGATTGCGATAGTTCATTACAAATTCGAAACCGGTATTCTTCAGATCACCTGCATTGAAGAATGGACTATTGGGGAATGCGCCGAATGATGGAATTGGCATATTAAGCAGCATATCCTTTGTTTGTTTTACATAAAAGTCCAGACTCATGTCAAGAGCGTTATGAAACAATGTTACATCAAGTCCGATATTTGTTTGCTGAGACGTCTCCCACTTAATATCTGCATTTCCCTGATAAGTGGGCACATATCCTTGAGCATAGCCATTTCCAAAGTACCACTGCATTTCATTGTTCGTCCCTATAAGCGTCAGTGGGGCTGTCGCGTCGATGCGTTGATTGCCATTTTGTCCCCATCCGACACGTAGCTTCATGTTATCAAACAGCTTAGCGAGCGAGGATTGCCGAAAAAACTTTTCATTTGACAAACGCCATCCCAGCGAAAGCGAAGGGAAATACCCCCAACGGTTATCCTTGGCAAAACGTGAAGAACCGTCTGCACGAAAACTTACAGTAGCCAGATAACGGTCATCATACGAATAGTTTATACGGCCAAGATAAGAAAGCATGGAGGTTACAACCTTATCACCAGAAGTCTGATCACCCGTAGTCTGAGCGCTGAGAATACGATATACCTCATCATTACCCAAGGCTACACGCTTAAAGGCGTTGATTCCCTCCGACATATTCTTCTCATAGGTCATCGCAACCATCGCGTCAAGATGATGTTTGTCAAAATTCTTATTATAATTCAGTCGCTGCTCTACAAGATGATTGCTTACCGTTGCCGAATTGTTAGTAAGCTCTGTCTGCGTATTATACTTACTTTCACGGTTTCCCAACATATCATCCGAGAAGACGGCCGAATAAATGGGTCGGAAACTCTTGAAAGTATCTTGATTTCGCTCAAAACTGAACTGAACGCGGTAAGAGAGGGCTTGGGTGAAATTTATTTTAACAAAAGCATGACCAAACACATTGAACAAACCATTATGACGATCAATTAGTTTCAGAACTGAGACAGGATTTGGATCAAATGACCATTCGGTAGGAGCCCACTTGTTATACTCATAGTTCTCGGAAGAAGGATCTACGAGTGGATTGATAACAGGGGTAAAGGGATCTGCTTTCTGAATGAACTCGAAAGAAGGAAGAGCTCCGGAATCTTTCTTTTTCATCTTTGCCAAATTAACAATCCCACCTATGGTGATATACTTATTTATATCGTACTCCTGCGAAAGACGTGCGCTGAGACGCTTAAAACCAGTTTCAATAATGGCACCTTGCTCATCGACATAGCCTACACTGACGGTTGTACGCGAATTAGCGTTGCCTGTACGAACAGATAGGTTGTAGTTTTGATTGAACGCATTGCGAGTCACTTCATCCCACCAGTCTGTATTGTAACCTTTCTTATACTGATTTGTAAAACGGGTTTTATCAAAAGTAGGATCACTACCATACGCAGTCGTGATGAAATCATAATATTCATCGCTGTTCATCATATTTAAGGCTTTATAAGAACTTCTAAAACCTATAGAAGCATCCAGATTGACAACGGTTTGCCCCTTAAGGCCACCCTTAGTCGTAATAAGAATAACACCATTTGAACCACGCGAACCATAGATAGCACAGGCAGAGGCATCTTTCAGAACTTCCATCCGTTCGATATCCGCAGGATTGACACTACTCATATTGTCCATAAACTGTCCGTCCACGACATAGAGCGGATTGTTGTCATTGACCGTTCCTAAACCACGAACACGAACTACCGCGTCAGAACCCGGTTGGCCGCTGCTCGTACCTACAAATACGCCGGCAGCCTTACCGGCAAGAAGATTCGACACGTTTGATGTTGCGTAGTTCTTTATATCCCTTTCGCCTATTGATGACAATGCTCCGGTAAGATCGCTCTTGCGCTGCGTGCCATAGCCTACGACAACCACTTCGTTAAGCGCATTGTCGGACTCCAAGCGAACATCATAATTCCCGTCCTTTAAAGTCTTAAGCGTCATTGTAGTATAACCTACATAAGATACATTGATTTGGTTAGATTTAATCTTTAGTCGATAATGACCGTCCGCGTCCGTAATCGTACCATTGGAAGTTCCACTTTCGGTAACCGTTGCGCCAATAAGCGGCTCACCTGTCGTACGATCCGATACAGAACCTGTTATGACCTTTTCTGACTGTGCGAATGTTGCTATAGAAAAAGCCAATGCAATCAGTAGTAATATTAACTGCCTTTTCATAGATTAACTGTTTAATTATTAATTATAGGATATAATATGATTATTTGCGATAATACGTCCGTTTTCGAACTTTAACCGAGTTCCTGCCGGAATCTCATAGATGAGACGAGAAGACTTCGCCGGAATTTTTATCCGTTTATTACTTGTAACATTACGTGCTACATACTTCTTGCTGATGACATCATATAAATCACAGCATTTTCCACTCACCTTATAAGTTACATTTTCTTCTGAAGCATAGGGATTATAATAAAGGTACACGGGATAAGTGCGATCGCTGTAAAAATCCGTAACATTACAATTGAGACGAAGAATCCCTTTTACTTCCGTTGTATCGACAACAGCCCCCAAAATACCAATAGGAGCCGTACTATAGACGCTCATCATGGTCGTCGTCGGATTACCTTCTATCCATTTGGGGCCATCGCCGATAGCCACCGGGCTAACATTCTTTAATTCCGCCTTACCATAATCGTCAGCCTTACGTAGGCCCTCGTAGGCCACATTATTATCGGTAAGATTCCTTAGTTCGGGCGCCCACTGATGATTTATGTCAATACATCCCGGAAAGAAAAGGCGACAGGCGCTGGCATTGTTCAGCATCCATTTACCAATGGCATTGGCATACTGAGGGGCATACTTTACCATGGGCACGAAAGGCCAGGCGGGCTTAACGCTATTCATTAAGAAAGCATATCCTCCTCCATCGGTAATACTTCCCTGCAGACCGCTGACATCATAAGCGCCCCATTTACCTACGATTATTCCCCAACCGGTACGGCCTGTAGGGCTCTTACAGCCATCAAAGACCCAATCAAGCAGTTTATGGACGTCATATTTTTTACCTTCAACGGCATTCAAATAAGCTGCTGTATAGCATCCTAATGGCAGTAAAGCTTCATAAAAACAACTTTCCTTTTGAGCGAGTAACGCTTCAATAGCCGATTCCGCATGCCGAAGATAGCGACCTTCGCCAAACTTCT
The DNA here is from genome assembly GCF_017426725.1 of Prevotella illustrans. Taxonomy (GTDB): domain Bacteria; phylum Bacteroidota; class Bacteroidia; order Bacteroidales; family Bacteroidaceae; genus Prevotella; species Prevotella illustrans. The sequence continues at coordinate 110,141 of NZ_JAERMS010000006.1, forward strand.
TATAAGCACAAAGCAACACATAGGAATGACCACCTGCCGCATCCTGCTGGTAAGGTATTTGACTACGCCCACCACGCATCTTTCCATAGTCAAAATAGCTATAGTCATAGTTCCCGGCCAAAACAGAGTCGGCCTTGGCAAACTGTTCAGCAATACTACGCATGATGGACTCAGAACCTTTCACATGGGGAAACACATCACAAACTGCGTAATACAAGGCGTTAGGAAGAACATCATACCACCAGTCGCGGCCATATCCGCCCCCCAGATTGGCGACTTGAGGATTCGTGTTGTTCATGATAATATTCCATCCATTATCACTATTGAAGAAGTTTTGAAGCATCTTCACATAATTTCTACCATCCTGGTTGGTTTTATCAATCCCGACAAGACCAGCTCCCAGGATTGCCGTGAGAGAGTTCAGAGACTCATGAAACTCCCCACCGTGATGAAGAGGGCCTTGCCGAATATCGCCTAAGGTTGTATAGAGACCAAATGTTTTCTGCTTCACATTACGACAGCTGTCGTCTTCCCAAATTAATGGGCCCAGCTCCCCCTTATTATTCCAGTCAAAGACATACGCGTCAAATTTACGGGCCTTTTCATACCAGTTAAGCATTTGATATGACGAAGGCATGTCCGGCATTTGTTCTATACGGGAAATTGCCACTTGTTTTACCGGGCGTGTTGTTGCAGCCGCCGTAGTAAATACGGCAGATAGCAAGACAAGGGAAAATAGTTTACTTGGTTTCATCATTCGTTTCTGTTGATAGTTGGTTAGACCGATTACTAATATTCTTTGACAAAGGATAAGCCAACATTTGCAGACCGCCTACAACAATAAGCGCAAACTTCAAGGCAAAAGTCTCTGATACGAAATAGACTAATGCTATAAAAAGTAGAAGTCCAAAAGCACGGCCGGCAAACAACCCAAACTCATGGCTCATGATATAAGTATATTCATTGCAATTTTCAATCTTTGCGACAATATCGATCGTTCGCATCATCACGGGATAATAAGCCAAATCGAACAAAGGCTGAAAAATAACCTTACACAGTACAAAGACTATGACACCGGCTGCAGAGAACAAGATTCCATTGAAAAGAGTGCCGACAAAGAATACAAGTACACTGCCCAAAAATATCCACAGACGATCCTGCGGTCGAGCTAAACGTCCCAATACATATACAAGTACGGCTGTCAGCGCGCCCGAAATTCCCTGGATAAGACCAAGAGCGCCTTCATTACCTATAAATTTCATGACAAGAATGGCCGGAGCCGTCACGAGAAATCCTTGCACCATACCTTTGAGTGAAGCCAGCAGAAGCATTTTGCGCCAAAGTACATGGAAACGAAAATGCAAGAACTTAATATCTTTAGGCATGAAAAAACAGCCTTTCCATAACACCCAACTGGCGATAATCGTCAACAGAAAAACACAGCCGGTAACAACCTTATAGCATGTACTAATATTGAAAACAATCCCAAGGAATGTCCTTCCGTCCATCCCTCCAATGAAGCCACCTACAACTAATGGAACTGTAATGCTGGCCACGGAAAAGAAGAATGATTCAAGACCAAAATAATAATTACGGTTTTCATCGTTCGTATTATACAAGGCTAGCAGATAACGATTCGTCCAGAAAAAACCAGAGGCGGCTCCTAAGAAGAAACCTGCTAAGCCCAAGGCCACAAAACCCAGTCCTTGAATGTTCATCATCAGTGCCAACGAGACGCCACTGATAAGGATTCCTCCAGAATAAAGAGCCCTTACATCAAACGCTTTCAAAAGAAATCCATTCACCAATGAGGTTGTGACAACACCTATGTACATAGCAAGTTGATAGTAAGCCACCATAGCCGGATTATTAGTATCACGCATCACATAGGCTCCGGCGAATATCTCTACGACAGGTAAAACGAAGCCATAAATCATATTTGTCAAAAGCAGAACTTTCATGTTATGGTCGTGGCTCCTGAAAAATCTTATTTCATTAAGCAATCCTTTCATACGCGACAATTGTATTTATTTTACCGACAAGGTATCGAGAATCTCACGAATAGAAAAGTCTGCGGTACAAATAACTTCATCGGACGCGCCATAATAGATGTGAACCGTATCCCCTTCCACTATCTGCCCATTGCTGAAAACGACGTTGCCAAAAAATCCGGTTTGCTCATAAGGAGCTATCGGCTCCATAATAGGTTCTTCCGAACGAGCCAGCACCTTGGTCGGATTGTCAAGATCAAGCAGCATCGCTCCTAAACAATAACGGTTTTCTTTTGTAGCGCCATGATAGATTTCAAGCCAGCCCTCCGACGTTTTTATCGGTGCAGCCCCTGCACCAAGCCGTGCACTATCGAAATGCCCTTCTCTCGTTGCGGCAATACAAATATGATTTCCCCAATGCAGCCGATCGGGAGACTCCGCTATCCACATATAATTTCCGCCAAGCTCCGGACTACTGGGGCGATGGAACGCATAGTATTTACTATTGATTTTCTCTTCAAATATAGCACAATCCTTATTATGAGGCGGAAATATCATTCCATGATGCGTATAATGCTTAAAGTCTACCGTTTCCATCATACCAACTCCTACGGCAAGGGCAGAAACCTCCGTAAAAGTAAGGAAGTAGCCATCTTTCATAGTTGCCACACGGCAGTCTTCAATTCCAAATGCTTCAGAAGAACGAGAACCAAAAACAGGAGGGAAAGCCGGATCTTCATAAAAATGAATACCGTCATCGCTGAAGGCAAATCTAAAATAAGATAAAGTTGTAAGATAATTTTTTCCTTGATACGTAATCACACGCGGATCGGACAAATCCAGGTCAGAATCAGTCTTGTCAAATTCAAGAACTTTAAAACCACTCTTCGTATAAATAGGAAAACTAATCTTCCCTTCTTTTTGCTTGGGTCGCTCCGCTACTCGGATAACAAGACCAATACGATGATCCATTTTAAATACTCCGGGGTTTAGGAGACAGGCGATTTCCATACCTTCGATAGCTGGAACAAAGTCCAAAGGCCGAAGAATAGGATTGGAACCACTTCGTTTACAAATATCCATATTTTTAGGTTTATAGTTATTTTCGCCGCAAAGATAACTGGTATTCCCAGGATGGCAGTATATGAGAAAAGCAAAGTTGTATACTACGATACACTTTGATTTTTAGAACGTAAATACACAGAATTAAAACTTATATACACATATATTCGTAAATAAAAGATAATTTCATTTGGCAATCTGAAAAAATATTTAAATTTGCAACAATAACCCAGACGACTATACCAAGAATGAAACCTATAACTTACATTTTTTCATCTATTCTACTCGTATTAGGTATCTTTGCGTTGGCTCAAACACGAAAATGGAATTGTTTATATCTCACAAACAATGAAGGCATGAGTAATTCTTCTGTCAATGTGATTTTCCAAGATTCACAAGGAATCATGTGGTTTGGCACTTGGGACGGTCTGAACAAATACGACGGGCATGACTTTGAATGGTTTTCTTCCAGTATTTCCGACACGACTACACTTACAAATCCCATTATTCGAAACATATTAGAAGAGGACAGTGACCATTTGTGGATTGTGACAGATGGCGGAATCAACAGACTGGATAAGAAAACAAAAATAACCAAACGTTTTTATTTAGACAGCAAGATTGACACACATTATCGTGAAAACGTGTTTAAATGCGCAACCGATACTAAGGGAAATGTCATAGCGAATCATTTACATGGTCATCTGTATCTCTTTAATAAGAAACTGGAGAAGTTTCAACAATTACAAATTTCTTTCCAAGATGACATTGCTTTCCTACAATTTGACGCATACAACAGACTCTGGATCGGCACTTCGTCGTCCTTGAAATGCTTTCACCTAATCAAGAATAAGCTATTAAAGATAAAAGAACATAAATTGCCATCCGAGACCAAGTATGTTCCCAAATCACAATATCGTCAGGTATTCTTAAAAAACGGCAACACGCTGCTCACGATTGACAAATCGGGCAACTTAACTCCAACGAATTATCAGACAGACGAAGAGGTTTTATGCGCAGTCAGCAAAGGGGAGCAGCTATTTATAGGAACAAACGATGGTTGCGCCATCTATCGGCAAGGAAGCAAACATACGATATTAAAAGGCAACAGTATATCGTCTATACTTTTAGGGACTCAAAACATACTGTGGCTGGGAACCGACGGAAAAGGGGCCTATCAATATTTCAACAGCAACAGTTTTATCTCCAGTCCCAAGCTCGGCAATATAACTTCGCCCGTGAGAGCAATTCTTAGAGACGGGAAAACGCTATGGTTAGGAAGTAAGGGAAACGGTCTTTCGTCCTATAAGATATACAGCGATGACAGCTTGCGATTAATCAAAAACTACAATGTCGGCCCTGGACGCAGTAACAATGCGGTATTCTCCATTACAAAAGGAAGCGACGGACGCCTATGGTTAGGCACTGACGGCATAGGCATTCCATATATTAGGCAAGAAACGCTGCAACGCATGAAATTCAGAAATAAATCTGATGAACATGAAATATACTCCGTCTACTCTATAGTTCAGGATAATGACACGACACTATATTTGGCTACCAGCGGTAATGGCATTGTCAAAGTAAACTTCCAAGCCAATATCGTCACACGGATAAAGAAATATACAGAAGGGAAAACAAACGACAAACTAAAAAGCAATGTCGTTTACACACTGATAAACGACGGAAAACATCTTTGGGCTGGCACACGTGGCGGAGGTGTCAGCAGAATGGATAAGTCAACGGGACTATTCAGAACTTATCGTAACATCCCTAATGATAATTCATCGTTGGGATGTAATGACGTCATCGCAATGCTCCGAGATCATAAAAATAGAATTTGGATAGGAACAACTCAGGGCCTCAACCGCATGGAAAGCGGCAATGCGAATGCTACTTTTACACGATATATCAAGACTTGTGGGTTGAGTAATACGAATATCCATGGAATTTGTGAAGATTTGTTTCACAACATTTGGGTAAGTACAAGCAAAGGAGTCGCCCGAATAGACGAGACTGGTAATAATACAATCAATTTCCATTATCGCGACGGATTACAAGGCAATGAATTTTCAGATGGCGCATATTATACGACAAACGAAGGAAACGCTCTCTATTTTGGTGGTACTAACGGTATTAGCACGATTTTTCCCATGCAGATCGAAGAGAATAAATTCATGCCCAAGCTGTTAGTAAACAAGATTAGTATTGACAATGAAGACGTAGTCTGGAACGGCAAGAGTCTCGTAACCAGCCATCAGGCAAGAACCATAGAGGTTTCATTCTCACTTCTTGATTTTATCAACAATAACCGCTGTGAACTGGCCTACTGGCTTGAAAGCTCACAAATATTGGGCAGTGGTAAAGAATCATGGACCAATGTCGGTGAAAACAAAAAGATTATTCTAAGCAAGCTATTTCCCGGCAAGTACGTTCTCCATGTAAAGCAAAGCAATTCCAATCATTTATGGGCAGAGAAAACACTTGACATTTCTATTGAAATCAAATTCCCCTTGTGGGCAAGGTGGTGGGCAGTCATGCTTTATATGATTGCGATTATACTGCTTGTGCGTTATATATACTTCATGAAAAAGACACACATAGAGGTCAGACACGAGATGCAGTTGGAGCATCAAAAAATGCAAAGCAGAGAAGATGTCCATCAGGCGAAACTGAAATTCTTCGCAAATGTGGCCGGCAGATTCACCAACAACATTACACAAATATACGACGCATTGGAAATGTTGAAACAGAATACGACAAATCACGCAAATAAAAAGTACATGCACCGTATTGATGCCAACGTACTGCAAATGAATCGGCAGATACGGCAACTAATAGATATACAGAGTGCGGAAACCAATGACGCGGATATCAATCCTGAAGAAACAGACCTCATGAACTCCATCAAAATGGCGTTTGACGATTTCTCTATCATTATCAATCAAAAAAACATCAATCTGCTTATCGCCAACAGACAAAATATTGCCAACATCACAACAGACAAAACAATTCTCGACAAGGCTTTGAACAGCCTGCTAAACTATATCATACCCAATGCAATAGCCGATTCGACCATTGAAGTGACACATCAAAAAAGAGATAACAAATGGATGGTCACTTATAACTACTTGGGTAATTCACCTTCAAAAGAGGAAATTGACATCATATACAACAAATACAAGGCGCTGGAAAACTTTGAAAACAGACTGTCGGACGGTAAAAACGACCATGCCATCGGACTCACCGTATGTAATGACCTACTACAAAGAATAGAAGGCGAATTGATTATCGATACCGAAATCAACAGTTTTGTCATCACACTCTCCATGCTGAAACCGAATAAGAAAAGAAGTGTGCCGAATAAGGTCGACCCCATAACGCAATTTATCGGCAACAAGCGGAAAACGATTCTTCTCATTGAACGTGACGAATCTATGACCCGACTTATTATCAACGGACTCAACAATGATTATCATATTCTTCCTGCAGAAATAGAAGACGACGCTTATCATCTTTTAGAAGCCAACACCGTAGATCTAATCATCTATGACCTCACAGGACATGACCTACATTTTATTGACACCGTCAAGAGCAATGAGACCTTTAAATATATTCCACTGGCTGTCATGACTACTGAGAATAGTCAAGAACACCATGTTGACATTATCCGCAAAGGAGCCAATTCCATCATTGTGAAGCCCTTCCGTATGGACTATTTCTCGGCTATGGCAGATCGCATTATCTCTGAAAAACAAAAAATAATAGACTTTACGGAAACGTCAACGGCATACATTCGGAAATACGACTCGAAAAAACTATCCGATAATGATCGCAAATTTCTCACACTGGCTATAGAGAAACTGAAAGAGAGCTATATGGATGAAGATTACTCGCCGGACAGGCTGGCAGAAGACATGGCTGTCAGCAGAACTCAACTCTACCGGAAAATGAAACTGCTCATTAATCACACACCTTATGACTTCATCTTGGACTACAGGATGAAGCAAGCAGAGAAATTACTCAAAAACAGCAAAAAAACAATCTCGGAAATCATTGCCGACTGCGGATTCAGAAACAGGTCTTTCTTCTATAGAGAGTTTTCAAAACTCCATGGATGCTCACCAAAAGATTACCGAAAAGTAATCGATAGCGAACGACCATGAAGAATTTATTAAAAACAAACTAAGCCAACACTTCTTTCAGCAAGCGGACGGCTTCTCCGACCGACGGCACGTCCTTGATGTGCATCAGGCGGCGGCCTCTTACCTCCTTAAGGTCGCAGCGACGGGGATGATTGGCGATGAAGTTCAGTATCCTGTCGAAACTCTTACTCTTGTAATAAGCACTCAGCGGATTGCTGACAAACTGCAGGCTAAGCATGCCATTGCGGAACATAATTTTCTCGCAGCCCAGACTCTTACCCAGCCGGCGCAAGGGAACCACCTGCGTGAGTTCTTCGCCCGCATGAGGAATGGGACCGAAACGGTCGACCAATCGCTGCCGATAAGCCTGTAACTCCGCATCGTCCGTGATATTGTCCAACTCCCGATAGAGCAACATGCGCTCACTGCTGCCCGGCACATAAGTGTCGGGGAAGTACATCTCCAAATCGCTTTCGATAGCACAGTCTTCCACAAATTCATCGCCTCCAATGTCATTGCCGGCAGCCATCTCCTCGGCATAGATATCCTGAAACTCGTCATTCTTCAGCTCGGTAACGGCCTGGTTGAGTATTTTCTGATAGGTCTCATAACCCAAGTCCTCCATGAAACCGCTCTGTTCGGCTCCCAACAGGTTACCGGCGCCACGGATATCCAAATCCTGCATGGCCAGATTAAAACCACTTCCCAATTCCGAGAAATTCTCTAACGCCTCCAACCGACGGCGCGCCTCGGGCGTGAGAACGCTCTTGGGCGGTGACAACAGATAACAGAAGGCCTTCCGATTACTACGCCCCACCCGTCCTCGCATCTGATGTAGGTCGGACAAGCCGAAGCGATGGGCGTCGTTGATGATGATGGTATTGGCATTGCCGATGTCGATACCATTCTCTACGATGGACGTCGACAGAAGCACATCGTAGTCATAATTCATGAAGCCCACCACAATCTTTTCCAGGTCATCGGGTTTCATCTGTCCGTGCCCGATGGCAATGCGACAATCGGGCACGTATTTCTTAATGAGCGACGCGATCTCGGGCAGGTTGCTGATACGATCGTTGATGAAGTAGACCTGACCGTTGCGGCTCATCTCAAAGTTGATGGCGTCAGCAATCACCTCATGCCCATAAGCAGCCAGTTCCGTATGGATGGGATAACGGTTAGGCGGCGGCGTGCGAATAATACTCATATCGCGTGCCCCCATCAACGAGAATTGCAATGTTCGCGGAATGGGCGTGGCCGACATGGTAAGCGTATCGACATTCGTCTTGAGCTTGCGTAGCTTTTCCTTGGTGCTGACGCCAAATTTCTGCTCTTCATCAATGATGAGCAAACCCAAGTCGTGCCACTTCACCGACTTGCCGATCAACTTATGCGTACCGATGATGATGTCGATGCGGCCGGCCTCCAAATCGGCGAGCACATTCTTCGTGTCCTTGGCCGAACGGGCTCTCGACAAATAATCGACCCGCACGGGAAGGTTCTTCAAACGGTCGCGAAAAGTCTGATAATGTTGGAAAGCCAACACCGTGGTAGGCACCAGTACGGCCACCTGCTTGCTATCAGCCGCCGCCTTGAAAGCCGCCCGCACCGCCACTTCGGTCTTGCCGAAACCAACGTCGCCACAAACCAAGCGGTCCATGGGCCGCTTACTTTCCATATCGGCCTTCACGTCCTGTGTAGCTTTATTCTGGTCGGGCGTATCCTCATACAGAAAACCGGCCTCCAGCTCATGCTGCATATAAGAATCGGCGCTGAAGGCAAATCCCGTCTGATGACGTCGCCGGGCGTATAGCTTGATCAAATCACGGGCAATATCCTTGATTCGCTTTTTCGTCTTTTCCTTCAAGCGGTCCCAAGCTCCCGTTCCCAAGGTTGAGAGTCGGGGCGGCTCACCCGTATCTTGCCTGCGATACTTGCTGATTTTATAGAGCGAATGAATCGAAACATCTACCTTATCATTGTTCTGATAGATAATCCGAATCATCTCTTGATAGCCCTGCTCACCGTCAGCCGACGGCTTGGGCAGCGGCACCCGGACCAATCCTCCAAACTTCCCGATACCGAAATCGACATGAACAAGGAAGTCGCCGGGCTCCATCTCCTGCAATTCCTTCAATGTGACAGCCATCTTGCCGGCCCGTGCCCCGTCCGACTTGAGATTGTATTTGTGAAAACGGTCGAATATCTGATGATCGGTGAAGTAACAAATCTTGGCCTCATGATCGATAAACCCCTCGTGCAACGTCTTGCCGACGGCCTCAAAGCGAATGCCGTAATGCAGCAAAGCCTCACTCGTGAAGATGTCCTTCAGGCGTTGCTGCTGTTTCGCGCTGTCGGCCAACACATAGAGCCGGTAGCCCCGCTGTTGGTAATCGCCAAGCGTCTGTGCCAACAAGTCGAAATTTTTATGAAAGAGCGGTTGCTGCGATATGTCGAAAGAAATAGACGCCGAAGCCTCATCGCCGGGCACGCCAAGTGTTATCCGACGGAAAGGCGCCACGTCTTGAGTAAACCGCGAAGCCGTGCACAGCACGTTTTCCTTCTGCATGGAACGTAGGATTTCCTGCCGTTCCACCTCCGTGACGTCGGCCAACCGGTCGGTAAGCGCCTGCGAAGAGAAGCCTTCGTTATAAACCTGCCCGATGATGTCATGCACAAAGGTGAAATCCTTCATCACCAAGACGGCCGTATCGGGCAGGAAACTGAGGAAAGAGACTTTCTCGCTACCCGACGATGCCAGCTCGGGAACGATTTCCACTGCGGTTTTCGCCTCTTTCGACAACTGGTCCTGCACCTCGAAAGTGCGAATCGTATCAATCTCATCACCAAAGAAATCAATGCGGAAAGGGTATTCACAGGAATAGGAAAAGACATCGAGAATACTGCCACGAGTGGCAAACTGGCCGGGTTCATACACGTAATCCGTTTCATGAAAACCATAATCACGTAACGTATGGGCCACCTCCGTGATATCGATTCGCATGCCACGACGCAACGACAGCCTGCGTTCGTCCATGATTTTCTTCGACACCACCAGCTCGGCCAAGGCTTCCGGGTGGGTCACGATGAACTCAGGCGCACGCCTCTCGGAAGCTCCGCCATCCGCTAATCGGCTCAGCACTTCGGTGCGCAGAATCTCATTGGCCGCATCCCTCTGCCCGTATTTTACGGCACGGCGATAAGATGACGGAAAGAAAAACACCTGACCACTGCCCAAAAGTTGTGTCAAGTCATGATAGAAATAACCCGCCTCGTCGGCGTCGTTCAGAATGAAAACGAACGGGAAGGTGACACTTTGGGCCAATGAGGCAAAAAACACGGACGCCGCGGACCCCGATAAGCCTCGCAGAAATATATGGCCGGAATCTTTCTTTTCCAACAAACGCAAAAGGGCCCCACCCTGTGGAGCCTTTGCGCAATTCTTCAGAATGTCATCTGTATTCATGACCGGCGAGGAATTTTAGGGTATTTGCGAAACCAACCGTCCAGCCGAAGACGCATAACGCCGAAGAAAGCTTCTCCAAAAATGCCACCGCTCATCTTGCTGGTACCCTCCCGCCTGTTGACGAAGATCACGGGAACTTCCTTTATCTTGAATCCTATCTTATAAGCGGTGAACTTCATTTCGATTTGGAAACCATAGCCTTTGAAGCGTACTTCATCGAGGGGAATCGTTTCCAACACACGCCGACGATAGCAAACGAAGCCCGCCGTGGTATCGTTCACCTTAATGCCGGTGACAATCTGCACGTACTTAGAGGCAAAATAGCTCATCAGCACACGGCCCATCGGCCAATTGACCACATTCACGCCACTGATATAACGGGAACCGACGGCCACGTCATTCCCTTCATCATGGGTGGCGGCATACAGGCGAGGCAGATCGGCGGGATCGTGACTGAAGTCGGCGTCCATCTCAAAAACATACTCATACGCACGCTGCAATGCCCACTTGAAGCCGGCGATGTAGGCCGTGCCCAAACCAAGTTTGCCGGAACGCTCTATGATAAAGAGCCGGTCGGCAAACTCCGTTTCCATCAGATGGCGAACGATTGCCGCCGTTCCGTCGGGACTGCCGTCATCAATCACAAGAATATGAAAAACTTTCTGTAAATGAAAGACTGCACGAATAATCTTCTCAATGTTTTCCTTCTCGTTGTAAGTAGGAATAATTACAATGCTATCGCTTTGAGTCATATTATTTTATTCGTTTTAAATATGTCAATGATTATACAAAGGTAGGCTTTTTTTGATGCAAGTTGACAAAACAGACTACTTTTTTCATGAAATATCAGACTGATTGTTCGTAAGATTTCGGTTATTGGTCAGGATTCTCCACAAATCCCTGATACTCGGGCACCAAACCGCCCATCACGGCCCGATAGGCCTGCTCCATTGTCTGCTTCTCAAACTCGATGCCCTTGCCTTTGGGTGGTATCGGCTGATGAATAGTCAGCGTCAGCGGGTGCCATTCCACCCAGCGCAAGTCGCGCGTCCGGGGCATGACATCGAACGAGCCGTTAATGGTCAGCGGCACGACCGGCAATTGAAGTTCATCGGCCAGCATGAAAGCGCCGCGACGAAAAAAGCCCATGTGCCCCGTGAATGTACGTGAGCCTTCGGGGAACACCACCAAGGACATGCCTGCACGAAGTATCTTACTGGCATTGGAATAAGTCTGCCGTATCTTGCTCGGCCCTCGCTTGTCGACAAAGATGTGGTGAGCGGCCTTGCAGGCGATGCCTATCAGCGGAATGTTGCCCAGTTGACGCTTCATCATCCATTTGAAATTGCGATTCAGATAACCATAGATCAGGAATATGTCGAAAGCGCCTTGATGATTGGCCACGAACACATAGGACTGACCGGCCTGCAGATGTTCGCGGCCCTCGACCTTGACAGGAAGAAGAAGCACCTTGGTAATGAGCCGGGCCCAGCACTTACCGGGATAATATCCCCAGAAATGACCGTTGCCTATCAAGCAGCCGACAACCGTAACAAGCGAGGTGAGCACGGAAGCCGCCAGGATGACAGGCAGGCAGACCAAAAGTTGATAAACACGATAAAGGAATTTCATAGAGATGGGTTACGATGAAGGGTGAATACTACGATTTCGGGGATAGCGCCAATGCGGATGGGTACGACGCCTCCCAGCCCGGCCGATACATAGAGGTAGCGGCCGTCCTTTTCAAACAAGCCGTAATCCTCCTTGTAGGTCAGCATGGTCGGGCGAAGGCCTAATATCTTGATTTGCCCGGCATGGGTGTGACCGCTCAAGGTTATCCGGGCATTGGTATGAGGCAGGATCGTGCGATCCCACGACGACGGGTCGTGCTGAAGCATGATGACAAACGAACGGCTGTCGACGCCCGCCATCGCTTTACGAATGTCAATCATGTGCGGAAATGGCGCTTCGCTGTCATTATGCGTACCGACTACGACAATGCTGTCTGATTCACGATGGAGAACGACATTGCGGTCTATAAGCAGATTCCAACCAAACTGGCGCTGGAGCTTTCGGGTAAGCTGCTCGTTATAATGCTTTACCGACTCCTTTTCTCCTTTCTGATAAAGGCTATAGTCGTGATTACCGAGTACGGAATAAACGCCATCCTGTGCCTTCAACGAGGATAATTCACGCCTAAAAGCCATCAGTTCCTGCGGCCTGACATTCTGCAAATCGCCGGTAAAGACTATCATGTCGGCACCTTGCGCATTGATACTGTCGATATCGCGCTTCAATATCTTATAGCGCCAACCGCGATAAGTGCCTACATGGAAATCGGAAAACTGGGTGATTCGGTAGCCGTCAAACGCCTTGGGCAAGTCGTCCAGATATAAATGCACGTGACGCACCGACAGCTTGGCCTCGCCGAACGTGAAGCCGTAGAAGAAAAAACCGACGCCGACAAGCGACACGAAAGGTCCGATAATGTTTCCCCAATTGCGATGGCTGCGGGTCATGATACACCATAGCCAACCCACGCACGAACAAACCGTGAAAAGAAAAACGGGCAGAACAATCCATGTCAATAAAATGAAGAACAACTCTATCCACAGATTGTTATGCGGCACGAAATCTCTGATACAGGCCATACCGACGCAATAGCCGGTCATGGCGAGCGCGGGAAGCCAGCACAACATCTGTTTCCACCACCGCAAACGTAAGCGGCGGACCAGGAAGTGGCGGTCGATGTAGACCTGTGGCAACAAGATAGCCAACAGTAAAGGTATGATGATACGAGCTACCATAAAGTCATTTTACGCACAGACAAAGTAGGATGAACGCAGGAGAGGCTTATCCGAAAACCAACTGTTTGCCTACACGACCGGCGTCAACCCGACCCCTGCTGTAGACCAACGCGCCGTTACAAAGCGTATGCACGACCTCCCAGTGAAACGTTTCTCCTTCAAGCGGGCTCCATCCACACTTACTGAGAATCCTGTCTTTCCGTAAAATCCAAGGAGCCGTGGGACGGATTATCGCCAAATCGGCCCAATGTCCCTCACGAATAAAGCCACGCTCATGAATCTTAAACACGTGGGCGGGATGATGACACATCAGCGTCACAAGCCGCTCCAACGGGAGAACACCCCGATTAACCAGTTCCAGCATGGCCAACAAGGAGAACTGCACCATCGGCATGCCGGAAAGAGCCTTGGCCGCCCCACCCTGCTTTTCTTTCCACAGATGGGGAGCGTGGTCGGTGGCGACCGTCAGAATCTTGCCGTTTGTCAGCCCTTGTCTCAGGTTTTCACGATCTGACGCCGTTTTAATGGCAGGATTACATTTGATGAGTGCCTTCTTCGTTAGATAATCCGAATCTGAGAACAGCAAATGAGGAACACAAGCCTCGAGCGAAACATTATCTCCTGCCAGCGCAAGCTCGCGGGCCGTCGTGATATGGGCAATATGTAAACGAGTGTCATATTTTTTGGCCAATTTAACCGCCAGAGCCGATGACGCATAGCAAGCTTCGGCCGACCGTATCTCGGGATGGATGGAGATATCCGGATCATCTCCGTAAGTCGCCATCGCCTCACGCATATTCCGATTGATAAGTGCCGTATCTTCACAATGGGTCATCAGCGGCAACCCCAAATCATGACAGGCCGCAAATATTCTTTCCAATGATTCCTGCTTATCTACGAGCATATTGCCTGTGCTGGCTCCCATAAATAATTTAATTCCGGGAATCATACGCCGAGGAACAGCCGCAAAAGTATCTATATTCAAAGACGTTGCTCCATAAAAGAACCCGAAGTTAACAACACTCTTCTCAGCCGCCAGCCTATACTTCTCCTCCAATGCGTCGAGGGTTATTGTCTGCGGATTCGTATTGGGCATTTCCAGAAAAGAAGTAACACCGCCGGCGGCAGCGGCCATACTTTCGGTATGAATATCTGCCTTCGCAGTCATACCGGGCTCGCGAAAATGCACATGCTCATCAATAACTCCGGGTAAAACAAAACAGCCCGTAACGTCTATCATTTCCTGATAGGCATCACGGGATATTGTGCCCGGTTTCAATATATTCTTGATGTGACCGTTTTCTATGAAGAGATCGGCTAAAAAAGAGTGACCTTCATTAACAACAATGCCACCTTTTATCAATAAGCTCATTCAACAAAAAGAATTATTTATGTTCTGCTGCAGGAGAGGTCGGCAGAGCCAACTGATTAGGAGTCGGAGCTTCACCTTGCGGCGCGGGGCCTATAGGCTGATTGGTAGGAATTTCTTTCAGTCCATTCATAATCTGCTCATTCTCCTGTGCTTTCTTATAGTAATCTTTTACGTATGGATCATTTTTGAATTTGTCGGTAGCCTTACTCATGATATCTTCTATCCATGGAGTAAGCTCAGGATATTGATAGCCTATCGTTACCATAAAGAATACGCCGGGCCCCAATACATTGTCGAAATTTTCACAAACAAAATTCGTCACCAATTGGTCTTCCTGTTCCGTGAGCCTGTTTGCCTCATTCCTAAGATGCGCGTTCACAATCTCCATATTACTGCCATTCATAATAGCCTGGTCATGCTTATGCACAAGTTCAGCCTCCTGATTTTTCAATTGGTTATACTTGTTCACAAACTTAAACAGCTTATCATTCAGTGGTGTTCCACTAACAGTCTGCTGTGTATCATCAAGTTTGACAGAAATATCACCACCTTCTATCACGATTGGCATAACGCTCTCGTCATCCATAAATATATTAGCCAGCCTCACAGAGTCGTATGTACCACTGAAATGGAACTGCCCGTGTACCACGTCGCACGAATCCAAGCTTTTAAACTCGTTATTCTTCAAAACTTTCAAGTATAGCTTGCGACCATCCAGATTTGATACATTTGACGTGCCTTGGATATTATAGGAATTCACACATGAAGTGAATGCGATTAGAGATAGGAACAGGTATAGAACTTTATTCATATATAGATTGATTCATTCTCAAGCAAAGATAACATGTAATATCGATGTTTGGAACTTTTTTCATGCAATTTAATTGATATTCCTTAACTTTTATGTTTTTTTGGATTAATGCTTTTGCCTTTTTCAAGTTCAGAAGAAATACGGTGCATCGTATACATTTCAAGTAGCGCGGCTATCAAAAGAAGGATAACCCATTTATTATATACATAGGTCAGATAATCCACAACATGGGTAAACATCGGTCGCAATACCCCATAAGCATTGTCGACCATCAAGAGTCCGGCCAAGATAAAAAATAGGTCAGCCATTCCCATTATCCTTTTCAAACGCTTGATCGTGATCGACGACCCGGTATAGGCCTGCAACAATTGGATCGTTACAAAAAGGATAGCACCTAATAAAAAAATCCAGCTTACAATCTGCCGGTTCCACATCAGGACATAAGTCCCGGCTCCAATCACCATTAAAGCGCCTCCTAAAAGGAAGAGATAACGGCGGGTCTTTGTTAATTCCTCCATTGTCGTTATTATTCTATAACTACTTCTTGATTTTCATCTACAGGCTGTTCGTCAGAGCTCAAGACAAAGATATCTTCATCATCGGCTTTCATGAAATAGCGTTCACGAGCAATTCGCTCTACCGCTTTCGGATTACGACGAATCTCCTGCAACTGTTTAGAATCAGCCGCATGTTGATCCTCGTATTTCTTGATTTCTTTTTTTAAGTCTTCAATTTGTAATTCAAGTTTCACTCGCTTCAACACACTATCCTCACCTACTACCCCTATGAGTAATGTACAAACCACAATCACAAGAAAATACTTATAATGTGATATAAAATTCCATAGTATATTCAGCTTATTTGCCATACGTGAAAATCTCTTGCAAAAGTAAACAAAAAAATGAGAACCGTCTGTTGGCTCACTGAAAATTTAGAATAATTAATAAGAGCATATCCCTATTATTCCAATAGTGTCCTAAATAGGGTCGGTAGAAAATTAGTGGGGACAGGTTTACAGGTATCGATGATATCTACTGTGTGCCCTGAATTATCTTTACATATACCATCAAAAA
>NZ_JAERMS010000070.1 GCF_017426725.1 Prevotella illustrans
AGATTTATATGGCTTCATCGCTTGCAGACTTGTCCCCACAAATTATCGAGTGAGCTGCTTTTTCATTATTCTCTATTGAGATTGGGATTATGGACGTGTGGAGATTGTAAAATCATGAAAATCAGATGAATTTAGGAGGTTTTCCTTTTATTTCTTATCCTGTTTCAAAAAATAGTATTATTTTTGCTTTCGATTAAAAAAATACTAGTTGTTATGGTAAAAATCACATTTCCAGACGAATCCGTTCGTGAGTATGAACAGGGCGTAACTGGTTTGCAAATTGCCGAGAGTATTTCACCGGCTCTCGCCCGCGACGTTGTATCTTGCGGTGTCAATGGTGAGACTGTAGAGCTGAATCGCCCCATCAATGAAGACGCGACCATCGCGCTTTACAAGTTTGATGATGACGAGGGTAAACACACGTTCTGGCATACTTCGGCCCACTTGTTGGCAGAAGCCCTGCAAGAGCTTTATCCCGGTATTCAGTTCGGCTTCGGTCCGGCAGTAGAGAATGGCTTCTTTTATGACGTAATGCCACCAAAGGGACTGACTATTTCTGAGAATGACTTCTCCAAGATAGAGGAGAAGATGAAAGAACTGGCTAAGAAAAACGAGGCTGTCGTGCGCCATGATGTTTCTAAGGCTGACGCCCTGAAGGAATTTAAGGCTGACGGTCAGGACTATAAATGTGAGCATATCGACCAGGACTTGGAAGACGGAACTATTTCTACTTATACCCAGGGCAACTTCACTGATCTCTGCCGTGGTCCTCATCTCGTTTCTACCGGTGCCATCAAGGCCATTAAAATAACCAGTGTAGCCGGCGCTTTCTGGCGTGGCGACGCCAAGCGTGAGCAGATGACGCGTATCTATGGTATCACTTTCCCGAAAAAGAAAATGCTTGATGACTACCTCATCATGCTGGAAGAGGCTAAGAAACGCGATCATCGTAAGATAGGTAAAGAGATGGAACTCTTTATGTTCTCTGACCGTGTGGGCAAGGGATTACCAATCTGGTTGGCCAAGGGTACTGACTTGCGCCTGCGCCTGCAGGAATTTCTGCGAGGACTTTTGCGCCCTTATAATTATCAAGAGGTGATAACTCCGGGTATTGGTAGCAAGAGTCTTTATGTTACATCAGGCCATTACGCACATTATGGTAAGGACGCTTTTCAACCTATCCATACTCCTGAAGAAGATGAAGAGTACATGTTGAAACCAATGAATTGTCCTCATCACTGTGAGGTGTATGCCCGCAAGCCTCGTTCTTACAAGGATCTACCGCTGCGTATTGCAGAATTCGGTACTGTTTTCCGCTATGAGAAGAGTGGTGAACTGCATGGTTTGACCCGCGTACGCAATTTCACACAGGACGACGCGCATATCTTTGTACGTTCAGATCAGGTAAGAGCAGAGTTTGAGAATGTTATCGATATTATCCTGAAAGTTTTCAAGACATTCAACTTTGAAAATTACGAAGCCCAGATATCACTCCGTGATCCTAAAGATAAAGAAAAGTATATAGGTTCTGACGAGATTTGGGAAGAGAGCCAGAACGCTATCCGTGAGGCTTGTAAGGAGAAAGGTCTGAAGGCTCATGAGGAGATAGGTGAAGCAGCTTTCTATGGTCCCAAGCTCGACTTCATGGTAAAGGACGCCATCGGTCGTAAGTGGCAGTTGGGTACCATTCAGGTAGATTATAACCTGCCGGCACGTTTCAAGCTGGAATATACGGCTGAGGACAACTCGAAGCAGACTCCGGTGATGATCCATCGTGCGCCATTCGGTTCGTTGGAACGTTTCACGGCCGTACTGATTGAGCATACCGCCGGTCATTTCCCATTGTGGTTGGCGCCTGACCAGGTGGCAATTCTGCCTATCTCTGAGAAGTATAATGACTATGCCAAGAAAGTGGCCAAGTATTTGGACAGCGTAGGTGTACGTTCGCTGATAGACGACCGCAACGAAAAGATAGGGCGCAAGATTCGCGATAACGAATTGAAGCGTGTGCCCTATATGGTTGTCGTAGGTGACAAGGAAGCTGCCGAGGGTACTGTGGCCATGCGTAAGCAGGGTGGCGGTGAACAAGCTACCATGACGATGGAAGAATTTGGCAAGCGTATTAACGCAGAATGCGCAGAAATGCTGAAAGCCGTTAATGAATAAACAGGTAATCCAATGGAAAGCAGGTCGGGAGTTTTTGTTTCTCTCTCGACCTGTGATTTTTTGTAAATATCGCTATAAAAGTTATTTACGTTGATATAGACAATTCGAAAAAATCTCCTATTTATTTTGAATATTATTCAGATTTTAGTAACTTTGCAGCCGTTTAGCAAATTTAAGCACTTTAAAACAGTTGAATGAAGAATGACAAAATGAAAAATCAGTACCGTGTTAACGAACAAATACGTGTACGTGAAGTGAGAGTGGTAAGCGATGGTGGTGCCGAGGTGATGCCTACACGTAAGGCTTTGGATTTGGCTCATCAACAAGGAGTCGACTTGGTCGAGATCTCTCCTAATGCACAGCCGCCAGTTTGTCGCATCATCGACTATTCCAAGTTTCTTTACCAGCAGAAAAAGCATCAAAAGGAGATGAAACAGAAGCAGGTAAAGGTCGAAGTGAAAGAAATTCGCTTTGGACCTCAGACCGATGAGCATGATTATCAGTTTAAACTAAAGCATGCGCAGGAGTTTCTGAATGAGGGTAACAAGGTTCGTGCTTATGTATTTTTCCGTGGTCGTTCTATCCTTTTCAAAGAGCAAGGTGAAGTGCTCCTTCTCCGTTTTGCTAATGATTTGGAAGAATTTGGGAAAGTTGAACAAATGCCGAAATTGGAGGGCAAGAAGATGTTCCTCTATCTCTCTCCAAAGAAAGTTGGTGTAGCCAAGAAGAGCCAACAGAAGATGGATCGTGAGAAGCGCGAGGCCGAAGCAAAGGCAAGTCAACAGCAAGAGCGTGAAGCTCTCGCAGAGAAAAATGGTTTGGCTAATGCTAAAGGTGGTGAGGCTTTGAAGAAGTTGGCTGAAAGCGTAGAGGATTAATTTCACTCATGTAGTGACAAAACAGATGCGTAACGCCCGGTATATGCGTTGCCATCGAATTATAATAACAATATTAAAATTAAAAAAAATGCCAAAAGTAAAGACAAACTCCGGCGCAAAGAAGAGATTCGCGTTCACCGGTACGGGTAAGATTAAAAGACATCATGCTTACCACAGTCACATTCTGACTAAGAAGACGAAGAAACAGAAGAGAAACTTGGTTCACCAGACATTGGTTGACCAGACAAACATGAAGCAGGTTCGCGACTTGCTCTGTCTCCGTTAATTATTAACTTTTTAGTCGAACTTTTTAAATTAGAAGAAAACTATGCCAAGATCAGTAAATCACGTTGCGTCAAAAGCAAGGAGAACTAGAATTCTTAAGCTCACTAAAGGTTACTATGGAGCAAGAAAGAATGTTTGGACAGTAGCCAAGAACACTTGGGAGAAAGGTCTTACTTATGCTTATCGTGACCGTCGTAATAAGAAGCGTACATTCCGTGCACTTTGGATTCAGCGTATCAACGCTGCCGCACGTCTCGAGAATATGAGCTATTCTACATTGATGGGAGCTCTTCATAAGGCCGGTATCGAGATTAACCGTAAGGTTCTCGCAGACCTCGCTGTAAACAATCCCGAAGCTTTTAAGGCTATCGTAGACAAAGTAAAGTAAATAAAGATTTACATAACGCAAAGAGCGTGGATTACATTATAAGGTGTGGTCTACGCTCTTTTTCTGTATGGGGTGGAATGGCTATGTGTTAGTGGATGCTGATAGGGGAGCTCAAGCTTATAGCATGGCTTCCAAGCACTCTAAAGCTGATGAGAGATCGTTGTGAAAAGTTACGTGTGTACGCAGGAAGTCTGTTCGTTCCCGCGCTATCGCCGTGTATAGTTCCTGATTCATCTGTTGTGTGTAGGAGTCGATGGCATACTCTATCTCGTCGCGTTGGTGAGCGCTGTTTGATCGGGAATTATTGCTGTCCGGTAAACATTTTTGTTATATAAAAGTTAAGGGCTAAAATC
>NZ_JAERMS010000071.1 GCF_017426725.1 Prevotella illustrans
CGAGATGTAATGGCAGCGCAGATGCCGGCAAGCGGACGAAAGCAGTAAGGAAGCATGACGGTAATAACAAATCTAAGCAAATGCGTCCTAATGACCGATTTGGGTTCAATAGTCTGTAGCCGATGATTCCGCCCAGAATGGAGGCCGCGAAAATGCCGACCTTGGCCTGCGTATGGTTTTCGGGCGAATCGAAAGCCAGCATGGTGACGAACATGGACATCGTGAAACCGATGGAAGCGAGGAAGCTCAGGCCGGCCACCGTACGCCAACTCATGGAACGGGATCGCCTGCCCAGTCCCGTTTTCTCCGTCAGCCATACGGCGGAGAGGATTCCTAAGGGCTTGCCGACAAGCAGACCGCACGTCACACCGATGGCTACGCCGTTCGCGCTCAGCGTCGTCACGTCCATGTCGACAAACGACACGCCGGCGTTGGCCAGAGCGAAGACGGGCATGATGACGAACGAAACGAAGGGATGAAGCCCGTGTTCGAGCCGCTGGAGGGGCGGTATGGCCTGAATGGAACCGGCTTTCACCTTCGATAATATCTCTAACTGCTCGGGTTCCAACGTCCTCACGTCGTTGGCTTCGGCCTGTTCAAACTGTCGGGTGAGTTTCTTCACGCGGGCTATGAACGCCGATTCCGGTATGCGGGAGTCGGCCGGGATGACCATTGCCGCCAGAACGGCCGAGATGGTGGCGTGAATGCCCGACGTAAGGAAGGCCACCCAGACGCCTCCTATACCGAGAACGCCATAAAACCATACGTTTTTTACGCCGAGACGATTGCCCGTGAACATCGCCAAAAGGAAGCCCAGCCCTATCGCCAAGTTGAAGAAAGAGATATGAGACGTGTAGAAGAGGGCTATCACCATCACCGAACCGAGGTCGTCGACAATAGCCAGTGTGGTCAGGAATATCTTGGCCGACACGGGAACGCGGTCGCCCAGCATGTAGACCACGGCCAGGGCAAAGGCGATATCCGTTGCCATCGGGATTCCCCAGCCGTGGGCTACGGGCGTCCCTATGTTGAAGAGCAGATAGATGGCAGCCGGAAAGAGCATGCCGAAGATCGCGGCCACCACCGGTAATACGACCTTCCGAAGGTCGCGCAGCTCTCCACCGATGAATTCCCGCTTCAACTCCAGCCCCACAACGAAGAAGAACATCGACATAAGGCCGTCGTTGATCCAATGTTCTACGCTGAAATTAAGTAGCGGCTTGCCGTCGACGATGAAGCCGAAATGATGTTCCAGAAACTGCGAATACTCGTCGCGCAGAGGCGAATTGGCCAATGCCAACGCCAGAACGACAAACACGGCCAACACGATGCCGCTCGACTTCTCACGCTGCAGAAACTGCGTCATCGGGATAATCAGGCGATTTTCGATATTCTTCTGATAAAGTTCTCTCATAAATCTATTCCGGGAAATGATACGATAAATTACAAATATAGGGTTATCCTCAATCTTTTTCGTGTACAAAAGTAATGAAAATAAGTAAACGGGCGAAATTATTTCACGTAAAACAATTCGCCCGTCCGGAATGATTCACCCCCCCTTACGTCATTCCACGCTAAAACAGGGAGGCAATGATTGCGGCTTCCTCACCTTCATAAATCAACAGATCGGTCACGGGCGCGTAGTGCAACTGTTCGTAACGATAGAGCCGAAGGGCTGCGAACTGGCGGTCGGCGTCGACCAATTCCTCCAAAAGATAGTTACCCAAGTCTATTGCCGCGAAGTGTTTAAGTTCCTTATCTTTGATTTGTGAAACCGGTAGGGTCAGAAGTTTTTGAATCTTTTCACCGTCGGCTACGCCATATTGCTTCTTATAGGCTTTGACGATGCTGCCCGTCGGATTATAAACCACCTTGGTGCTGAGCCCCAAGAATCCTTTACTTACTGATATACGATTGTCCGCAACGATAGCTTTTGCTATCTGCAATGAATTGAAATTTGCCATTGTTGTATTTTTATGATGATAAAATAAATGAGTGGCGACATGATTTCATGCCGCGTAAAAAAGGAAAAAGAAAATACAACGACGAGCTTAACAGATAAGCCGCTTCAGCGCGAAAACGTAATACTCGCACGGAAGCTGCGGCACGAGGCGCGACAGCCGGATGTGATGACGGCCGCGACGCAGTGACTGTGAAAGAGAAAAAGTTTTGAAATTAAATAATTGCGGTTTGCGGCTCTGCCCTTGTTTGGCAAACAGCGTGGGAATCAGGCGGCCCGGACGCGAACTGCAAATTCTGTAGACCTGTGACGAATCGCTAATGGTGGCCTGCTGCTTCTGGTGCGGGGCCGTCAGTCATACGTCTCCGCCGATTCCCTTGTCATCGGTACCGGTGGAAGCCATCACGGGTAGGGCGCTTGTGAGCGCCAACAGCCATGTCAGCAATATGATTCGAAGCCGGCGATTCATCTTCTGTCTGTAATTTTCGCGCAAAGATAAGCATAAAAAACAATTCCGCAAAGGCCGTAAGGATAAAAGTAACGACAACTTGTTTTGGTGATGACAAGCGGGGAGGTGGGCTTGTGGAATTTTACAACCGAGCATTCTGAATTATTTTTACAAACACCGTTTGTAGGCTGCGTTATTTGTCACCAAAAAGATTTTGGTACGAAATAACGCAATTCTCGTCGTTTTTATAAATCGTTGTCAATCAGCCATTTACCATTTTCAGCCTCACGTTTCTCACTCTTTTTCGCTCTTTTTTGCCCGTTTTTCGGCTTTCATCGCGGCCCTTTTGGCTTCTAATCGCTGCCCTTTGGCCTTCTAATAGCTATCCTTTTGCCTCGTAAAAGTGCGACGATGGTCTCGCGACCGCCCATTTTGACCCTCGCGTATCCATTTTTGACCTCTCCGACGAGCTAAATGACAGGTTTTGGAAGTGTCAAAAAAGTGTTATGAAATTTGACAAAAGGCACTGATTTTCGGAGGCTGTTTGGCTTTTCATGGATTATTTTTCAATTTAAAACTTGTTATTATGCCCAAAAAGAATTATTTTTGTAGGGAATGATTCTTACAGTATGAAATATCCCATCGGTATACAAGATTTCAGAAGTATTAGGGAAGAGGGCTATGTCTATGTGGACAAGACCGCGCTCATCCATGATATGGTGTCAAACGGAAAGATTTATTTCCTCAGTCGGCCGCGCCGGTTTGGCAAGTCGTTGCTCGTCTCCACAT
>NZ_JAERMS010000072.1 GCF_017426725.1 Prevotella illustrans
TCGATACCTGTAAACCTGTCCCCACTAATTTGAAAAATATTTAGGACACTATTGACCTATAACAGCATTTTTCGCTCAAAAAAACAGGTATCCTAAAACATTGATTACTCCTATCATCTACTGAAATTTGAATAGAACAAGCCCAGGGGGCACTCTGCACATAGCGGTGTCGTCATACCTCTGAACGATGGATTACAGTCATTGATAGGTGAGGCTCCTAATGATTTGAATTCCTCCATATTCAATCTGCCCTCTTATGAGAGTTGCTGCAAATCCGTAAAACGAGGGGTGCAACGTGCTGGTATTAAAATAAAGGTTCATCCGGAATTCGGAGTGATAGTGTCTAATGTCTGATAATCAACTACTTCTGTTAGTTCTATACTTTTTAACTCCTTTATTTACTGCAATTAAAAAATATAAAGTGCCAATTTGAAGGTTAGAAAACATATCGTTATGATACATATGTGCCTTATATTACAAAGTTCATATAATAAGGAACTTATAAAACTCCCGTATCTATAGGGAGTATAGGAATCTATCATACCATCACTCCAAATTCCGGAAGACCCAGATATATATGACCCTTGTTGTGGCTCTGGTGGTATGTTCGTCCAAAGTAAGAAGTTTATTGAGGCGCATCATGGCAACAAGCGTGACATCTCTGTCTATGGACAGGAATATACCAATACCACCTACAAACTGGCGAAGATGAATCTTGCCATTCGTGGCATTGCCTGTAACATAGGTGAGATGGCTACCGACACTTTCCACAATGATCAGCACAAGGATTTGAAAGTTGACTTCATTATGGCTAATCTGCCATTTAACCAGAAGGCATGTCGAGCTGAGAACGAACTGAAGGACGACTCACGCTGGGTAGGTTACGAAATACCTCCGACCAGTAATGCCAACTACGGTTAGATTCTGAACATTGTAAGCAAACTCTCTGTCAATGGTACGGCAGGTTTCCTTCTTGCCAACGGTGCTCTGAGTGGTAACGGCACAGAATTGGCTATCCGTCGTCAGTCGTTAGAGGATAAACTTGTGGAAGCTATAGTCATTCTTCCACGAAACATGTTCTATTCTACTGACATCAGTGTAACTCTTTGGATTCTGAATAATAACACGAAAGCCCGTACTGTGGAGTAAAATGGCAAGATGGTTCACTATCGCAATCGTGAGGATGAAGTGCTGTTCATTGACTTGCGCCAAAGGAGAGAGCCATTCGAGAAGAAATATATTCAGTTCTCCACAGAGCAGATACAACAGATAGCTGAGAACTTCCATAACTGGCAACGTGTGGATTATGAACACACCTATCACAATGAGCCAGAATATTGCTACTCTGCCACCCTCGACGAGATTGAGAAGAATGGATGGAGCCTCGTTCCCAGCAAATACATTGAGTTCCGCAACCGTGATGAGCAGATAAACTTCGAACCCCGTATGCGTCCGTCAGCTGCAAACCAACCTGGGCGACCTCTTGCAAAAGGAAGAAGAGAGCAACCAGTAGCAGAAAAACCTCTTCGATAAGTTAAGATACAAATTGCACGGAAAGTAAAATAGCCAACAAGCTTGTTTTATTTTCAGACACAAAAGTAAAATAACAATAATTTTATTGTATCTTTGTAGCAAAAACAGATAATATGATAGAGATAGAAAAATTCGAGTCAGGTCATTACGAACAAGGATATGGCTATAAGTATTTTGTTCCATCATTTATCAATGATGAATGGGGATGGAATGACCCTGCAATCAATCATTTGCTAGAAAAGGCTGCCATTAAACTGGGTGAACTGAATTCTTTTTCACGTTTAGTTCCCAATATTGGCCTCTTCATACAGTTGCACGTTATGAAAGAGGCTGTGGATTCAAGCCGAATCGAAGGGACTCAAACAAGGATTGACGAGGCTATTCTTCCCAAAAGCGAGATCCTTCCAGAAAGACGAGATGATTGGCAAGAGGTGCAAAACTATATTGTTGCCATTAATCAGGCAATAAAGGAACTAAACCGACTCCCAATTTCGTCCAGACTTATAAAGTCAACGCACAAGATTCTGTTGAATAGTGTCCGTGGTGAACATAAAATGCCTGGAGAGTTTCGAACTAGCCAGAACTGGATTGGTGGTGCTTCGTTGGCTGATGCCAGATATATTCCCCCTCATCATCAATTGCTTGATGACTTAATGAGCGATCTGGAGAAGTTCATGAACAATGACGAAATACACGTGCCCGCACTCATTCGTATTGCCATTGCCCACTATCAGTTTGAGACTATTCACCCTTTCCTTGACGGCAATGGACGAATTGGACGATTACTCATTACTCTGTTTCTTGTAAAAGAAAACATTCTCAACAAACCACTTCTGTATCTTTCTTCCTTTTTTGAGAGAAAAAAAGACATTTATTACGACAATCTCAATAATATTCGTGTAAAGAATGATATGTTGCAATGGATAAAATATTTCCTTGTAGGTGTAGAACAAACAGCAACTGTAGCCGTTGAAACCCTTTCACAAATTATTAGGTTCAAGGATGAGATGGAGGAGGATATACGTGCAAGATATGGGAGAAGGGGTACCACGGCCATTGTTTTGATGCATAAACTTCTAGAAAATCCTTATACAAATGTTGAGGATGCAGCAAAGGCTTGCAATGTGACATACAAGTCTGCCAATACACTCATCAAAGATTTATGCACCGATAATTACCTCAAGGAATTGACAGGACAAAGTCGGAACCGAATTTTCGTTTTCCAAAAGTATATGGACATCTTTGAAAAGGATTATTACTCGTGACAACATATAAACATTTAGGCGACTATATCAAAGAAGTGAATGTCCGTAATCGGGAGTTGAAAGTTGCGAAACTTGTTGGTCTTACCATAGACAAGGCTTTCATTCCGTCGGTGACAAATGTCATTGGCACTGACCTCTCTATTTATACGCCAGTTCGGGTTAAGTTTTTCTAAAACAACTCCAACTGTCTTATATTTT
>NZ_JAERMS010000073.1 GCF_017426725.1 Prevotella illustrans
AGTATAAGCTCGACCGTCCCGCCGTCGAAGCGATCGAGCAGATCGAAAGGAAGGGTTACGCACGGGAATACGGACACGACAGCCGCCCCGTCTACCGTATCGGCTGTACCTTCAGCAGCGAGACGGGCACCGTGAGCGACTGGGTGTGTGAGGAATAAGGTTTGTTCCTTTTGAACAAACATAAAGTATTATACTGTTTTTGTGAGCAAAAGTTTATATAGCCGGTGTGGAATCATCGGCTATACCTATATACTTATATATGGGTATTGTGATTCTCGTAAAAAAATATTACTTTTGTACGAATTTAATTTTATTTACACAAATAATCCTTGTTATGAAAAAGATTCTACTCTTTATGATCGGGGTTCTGTGTGCCCTGCAAGTTGGCGCGCAGGAAACCGACGCTATGCTTTTCGGAGATGTAAAAAGTAAGGCTACCGGAAAACATTTGCCTTACGCTACGATTAAGGTGAAAGGAACAAAACTCAAAACGATGTGCGATGGAACGGGCCATTTTAAGTTGTCCGACCTGCCGGTGGGCAAGCAGACGGTCGTCGCTTCCATGGTAGGCTATAAGGATCAGGAACTCGAAGTGCTGATGCAGCGCGAAAAGGGGACGGGGGCCTATTTCCAGTTGGAAGAGGACGAGATGTCCATCAATCAGGTTGTGGTGACGGGCACACGCACGCAGCATTATGTCAAGAACGTGCCTATCCGCACGGAGGTGCTGACATCACAGGCCATCGTCAACAAAAACGCCCAGAACGTGTTCGAAGCATTGGAGAATACGCCGGGTATTCGGGTGGAGCAGCAGTGTCAGTTCTGTAATTTCTCCGAAGTGCGCATGCAGGGACTGGGTGCCGAGCACACGCAGGTGCTCATCGACGGCGAACCAATCTATTCGGGTCTGGCCGGCGTCTATGGCCTTCAGCAGATGAACACCAACGACCTCGACCGCATCGAAATCGTTAAGGGCGCGGGGTCGGCGCTCTACGGCAGCAGCGCCGTGGCCGGAGCCATCAACCTCATCTCGAAGGAACCCGGCTACGAGCCCAGTATCAAGGGCGATCTGCAGTTTGGCAACTTCGGCTACAAGAACTACAACGCCTCCGGCTCATGGCGCAATAGCGACATCGGCTTCAATGTCTTCGCGCAACGTACGGAGATGGATGCCGTCGACGCCACCCGGGACGGTGTCGGTCGTAAGGCGGTGAAGCACAAAGACGGCATTTCCGACCGCGTGAACGATAAGGTGAACAACCTGGGCTTCGGCGTTTATTTCTACAGTCCCTTCGCTAAGGAAGACAAGCTCATCCTTCGCGGTAAGGCCACCGACGAGGAACGCCGTGGCGGAGTCATGACCGACGATCGGTATCTGAATCCCTTCACCGAAATGACGGAGAACATCAATACGAAGCGTCTCACCTCGGAACTGACTTATTCGTTGCCCGTGGGCGAACGTTCGAGGTTTGACTTGGCGGTGGCCTACGTGCACCATCGTCGCGAGGCCACCAACGACACCTACCTGGGTTCGTACAAGGAGACTCACGACGGCAAGAGTCCCGATGTGGAGAGCATGCGTCCCTATCTGGCCAAGGAAAACACGGTGACGCCGTCGCTCACCTTCGCCACCCGATTGGGCAACCACAGCCTGCTGCTCGGCGCGCAGGGCTATTTCACCCGGTTGCACGAGACCGGTCTCTACTGCATCACGGGCAATCCCGGCGACGCTTACTACGGTACGGACTACACCTCCATCGGCAAGAAGCACGCCAACGAGTTCGGCTTCTTCGTGCAGGACGAGTGGGTGGTGACGCCCCGGCTGAGCGTCGTTCCCGGTTTGCGCCTCGACACACACAGCTCGGGTGAGGAATACACGTCGAGCAAGAAGGTGTTTGATGGCAATTTCCCCAAGACTAAGTTCAACGAAACGAGCGTCAATCCACGTCTTGCCGTGAAATATTCGCCCTCTTCCGACCTGGTGTTCCGTGCCAACGTGGGTACCGGTTTCCGTGCGCCCTACGGCTTTTCAGAGGACTTGCACCTCTGCTCGGGTTCTCCCCGCGTGTGGAAATCGTCCGACCTGAAGGCCGAGAAGTCGGTCAGCTTCAATCTGTCGACCGACTATTACGGCAAGGACTATCAGTTGAGTGCCAACATCTTCCGCACCAACCTGAAAAACAAGATCGCTTTCGGCGACGCCGACGACAAGGTGAAAGCTCTCGGCTACACCTATCAGTGGGAAAACAAGGGCGACGCTTACGTGCAGGGCGTGGAGCTCGGAGCCAAGGTCAACATCATGAAAGACCTTTCTGCCAACCTCAACTGGACTTTCAACCAAGGCAAGTATAAGAATGTGCGCGACGAGTGGAAGTTCGACGACATTGTCGGCGGTCTGGAAGACGCCGTGAAAGACGCGATGGCCGGTGGCAATGCCGACGACTTGAAGAAGGCGCAGGACAATCTGGCTAACGTCAAGGGACGTGAAGCGGAATACAAACGGTTTGAGAAAGACAGCAAGCAGATTTCCCGTTTCCCGCAAATGACGGGTGACTTCACGCTGGAGTACACGCCCGGCACCTGGACCTTCACGCTCACGAGTTCGCTCCAAGGCAAGATGTACATCGACTACATGGCTGAGGCCGGCATGCAGGAATCCAAGATTAAGAAGACCGATACCTTCATGCTCTTCAACTGCCGTGTGGCTAAGAAACTGGGCCGGATGTTCACCGTCTACGCGGGTGGCAAGAATATCTTCAGTTATATTCAGGACGAAAAGCACACCGATGACGCCGCCTTCATGTACGCCCCTGTCTACGGCGCTACCTGGTATGCCGGCGTGAGCG
>NZ_JAERMS010000074.1 GCF_017426725.1 Prevotella illustrans
TGTAGGCTCGGCAGGAAGCGCCTTGCCGCCTTTCGGCGGTAGGTTTCCTCCAGCCTGCCCCCAAACCGTACTTGCAAGTCTCCCTGCATACGGCTTTCCACTGGTAACATCGGTCTATTTGCCATGATTATGAATTTTCTTATTACAGCACTTGCAAACCACCAGTGTCTTTCTCCATTTCTTTAGCATCAGTTTGTTCCATACTGTGTTGGGTTCCAACTCTGTGAGTTTCTTGACCTGATACATCACGGTGT
This sequence comes from Prevotella illustrans, assembly GCF_017426725.1. Taxonomy (GTDB): domain Bacteria; phylum Bacteroidota; class Bacteroidia; order Bacteroidales; family Bacteroidaceae; genus Prevotella; species Prevotella illustrans. The sequence continues at coordinate 255 of NZ_JAERMS010000074.1, forward strand.
CGACATTAGTAGCACCACACAACTCGCATTTGCGCTCCACAAGCTTCTCTGCGAGGGTTGGGTATGGTGTTACGAATAGGTTCGGCAGATTGTCGCAGGCCGCATCTTTGCTTGGCTGTTGTCTTGCAAATCCGTCATTATAGAACACCCTGTACTTGGTCTCGCCTCCTTTGCCGATGTATGGGATTGCAATATCGTGGCCTCGCTTATAGCGTGCTACTATTTTCTTCGTGGAAGAATTTTGTTTCATCGCTAACGTCTTGTAGAAGCTGTATCGCATGATATACCCAAACTTACTGCCAGAGTAAGAGATGTTGTTGGCTATTCTATAGTACTGGTAGAATCCTCTAATCTCCGTGGTGTACCGAGCACATATATCCTCAGGTTTCTCCTTCGACATGTATGTCCTTGGTGTTGCCCACCAAGTTTCCTTACCATTTACGGTTCGGAGTTCCATCGCCTTCATCGAAAGGAGCTTCTTCTGAACTGTTTCCAGTGGAAGCTTTAGGATTATGCTGCCACAGAACGCACGTTTCACCCACCCATTTGCATTTCGCTTGGTGGCTTCTGATTTTCGGACGGTGATTTCATATCCGAGAAATTTTGCAGCGTCGTGCGCATTCGTGATAAGTGTCTTTTCTGCTGAGAGTTCAAGTTTCAGCTTGTCCATCATAAATGCAGTAAAATCTTCTTTCATCTTTTCGCAGTCTGCCTTGCTTCCGATTACTCCTATAAGGAAATCGTCTGCATATCTCACATATTTCAATCTCCTGTACCTATCATCCATGTCCATAGAGGCTGGAAGTTTTCGCATTTCCTTCTGTACGTCCATTATCTGGGCGAGCAGCACTGCTTTTTCTTCCTCATCCTCTGTGGCACGGAGTTCCTTGCGCAATCTGATTGCCTTTTTGGTGAATTTTGTGTATTGCGGATTGTACCGTCTTCTTTTCCCCAGGTCGTAGTTCCGTGCGTATTCACTCATATACTTGTCGAATCTGTCGAGGTAGACATTTGCCAAAATAGGGCTTATGACACCTCCCTGCGGCGTACCCGAGTAAGTATTGTGAAAAGCAAAGTCCTCCACGTAGCCGGCCTTGAGGAACTTCCATATCAGCCGCAGAAAACGTTCGTCTGATATGCGCTCCCGAAGGATGCCTATCAGAACTTGGTGGTCTATGTTGTCGAAGAAGCCTTTTATATCCCCTTCTATAAACCATTTCGCACCCGTGAACTGATGCTGAATATACGTCAGCGCAGTATGGCAGCTCTTTCTGGGCCGAAAGCCGTGGGAGGTATTTTCAAACTGCCCCTCATAGATGGCTTCAAGCACCATATGAACCACTTCCTGAACCAACTTGTCCTCTACAGAGGGTATCCCCAGCGGTCTTTTCTTACCATTTTTCTTGGGTATATACACCCTTCTGGACGGCGTGGGATGATAGCTTTCGTCTTTTAGGCTCGCTATCAGTTTTCCTATTCTCTCAATGCTCATCTGGTCTATTGTCTGCCCGTCAGAGCCAGGTGTCATGTTGCCTGGGTTTGCGTATATACGCTGGTAGGCCACATAGAACATCTGTTCATTGAATAGGATGCGGTATAACCGTTCGTACTTGTAATGCATATCATTACTATGTGCAAATAGACTTTTTAATATGGTCTCTGGATTTCTCATACGTCTCACACGTTATCGTTTGACAATATTAAGTTACACAGCTGCTCCCCTTTGCCATGTACGTGGCTTTCCCACGCTCAGACTACTACGGGAGCTCCGTTGTCATGCGGAGTATTCAGGGGCTGCTCCCATAGCCTTTCGGCTTCTCCGTTTAGACAATCCCCGTTTAGCTAACTTAGTAACGTGGCATGTCAGATTGTCGGATGCGATGTACACCCCTATCCGCTTTATGGCGGTCATGTCGCAGTAAATTCCATTGCCCAACCATCCGCTTCAACTAATGATGGGTACTGCGATACAACGTATATAACTGCCTTCCGTTGTAACTACTACATAAGTCATAGGGCTATCGTTCAACCAATCAGGCTTCATCCTCGTATCTGACGTTTCCCGTTGCAATTCAGTCGCTGCCTTGACAGTTGGCAGACTTATCGCTTTGCCGACATGCTTCACTCCCCGTCTGGTTTCCCTTTCGGATAAGTCGGTTCGGGATAGGCTTGTTTTGCTGGAATACTAACCTAATCTCTTGCCACAGAGATATTTACTAAACTGCCACTACGGGCGCACT
>NZ_JAERMS010000075.1 GCF_017426725.1 Prevotella illustrans
AGGCAATTCCGAAAGGATATCTATGCTATTTAAGTTTTACCGGACAGCAATAATTGAAAAGCAGCAATTACAAATCGGCTGGGCAATTACCAAAATATTACCGCTGCGTGGTAATAAGATTACCAGCCGTGTGGTAACAACTTTACCGTTATGTGGTAATACAATTACCACGCAGCGGTAATATTTTGGTAATCGCTCAGTACATAGCCTAATTGACCATGAATGATTACTCGTTCTTTGTAAACACACGTTTTAAATGACCGATTTGAGTTAAACGGACAAGGGCTACAAGTCGATGAAGAAAGGCACAAGTCTATCCACCAAAGACACAAAAAAGAACTGATTCAGTCGTTATGATCGGAATAAACGCTACGCAAATCGGCTTTCAACCTGCTAAATACGTCGCTCGCCATGAAACCGACATTCTTTTTAAGCATGGGAACAAGCTCCTCGATGCTGTGATTGTAGCCGGCCAATTCGGTTTTATACTGCGCGACATGAAGTGCTTCGCGCTTGATTTCGCTTTCCCGATCGCGATAAAGACGAAAACAAATCTTCTCCATAAGAGGAGCGACAACCTTATTAAAAAGATGATGGCCTTGGATATAAAGGTAGGTAGTGCGAGGCGTAACACCTAATTCTCGCAAACTGTTCTTTACTTCCTGATACGACTCGTGGGCATCGGGATTTTTCTTTTGCAGCTCTATTACCTTGCGACCCACCTTCTTGCGCAACCGCCGGAAAGACTCTTCGTAATTCCACGGATTAATATTACCCAATTCAATAACCTTGTTGAAGTCGGTCATCGTGAAACGGCCGTATGACGTGGAACGATAGTACCAAATGTTCCAAATGAAAAGTGGGTAGATAATCTCGGAAAACTCGGAGAGGAACGACACGAAATCGAATATCATCCGGTCGTTCAACGTGACGGCAACACACACCGTATGGAGCGAAGGCGCGTAGCATTGGAGATTCTCTATGGCATAGGCATAGGTGTGAAACACGTAGGGATTGGACAGTATGAGAGATGACAGCGCGGTGGAGCCTTGAATCAGATAGTCGTAATCCGCGTCGACGCACGCAATCATATCCTTTCCTACTCCATTGAGGATATGAGCCAGCGCTGCTTTCTTGCCCCGCTCCAACCGATTGGCGCGCGAGGGAAGCATGATCTCAAAGTAATGTTCATCGTCTTCGAACGCGGTGAGGATTGTTCGCCAGAAAAATACATCGCCATAACTCTCCACATAGGCCACAATCTTACGACGGGCCTGTTTGGAGGTCAGCTGGTTGTAGGCCTCAAAATAATGTGAATTGATATGATCTTTCAGATGTTTCATGGCCGAAATCGACATAACTCACACGCTATCTTCGCTCGTAATATCCGTCACTTCTGTCACATGGCCACCCCATCCATTTATAATCACGGCCGGACTATGGGTTGTCATGATGAGCTGAATATTGGGATTAAGTTTCAATATAAGGTCGATGAGCTGCTTTTGCCATTCAAAATGGAGTGACACTTCGGGCTCATCCATAAAGAGAACATAAGGAAGGTTGTCCTCGACAAGTACCGTCAGCAGGATGCAGAGCATTTGTTTTTCGCCGCTCGACAACTGATAAGGCACCAATGTCTCACCTATCTGCGAAAAACGGATTTCATTTTCAGACCGAATAATGGTCTTGCCCGTATCGGCAAACAAACTATCGAGCATGTCCTGAAACAATTTCTTGGGACGTGAAAGCTGCTGCGCACGCTCGGCCGCGTCAGGCTGGCCACTCTGTAGTACCTGAATCATCCGATTACCGATATTGACTTGATAGTCAAGATACTTGCGTTGCAATTGAAAAAGCTGCCAATCGAGTTCCGTAACCAAGCTCATGTCCACCTTGGAGATAGTGTCGGAATTCATCAAAGGCCTGTCGAAAGAACGGATTACATCAAAACGAATCTTCTCACCATCGTTCGGACTGACTTTCAGACGCACGCCTTTGAGCATAAGACTCGTGATTTCGCCACTTCCATGCAACCCTTTCACCACCTTATTGATAATCGTGCTCTTACCTACACCATTGACACCGCTCAAGATATTGACCTTCGGATCAAGATCCCACACAATATGTTTGACACCGCTCCAAAGAGAGTCGATCTCAATCTGCTTGATATAGTCTACATATTTCTGCATACCGCTACTCCATTATCTAATAGCAAACTTACATAAAAATATCGATAAAGGGTCTGAAAGGGTCGAAATATGGACAAAAATAGTTTAAAATCAACGGATAAACCATATTTTTACCTCGAATAGGGCAATAGTGTCCTAAATAATTTTTGTGAAAACGCATATAAAGTTTCATCAAATCA
>NZ_JAERMS010000076.1 GCF_017426725.1 Prevotella illustrans
TATGATCATTACAGGTACTCATTTTAATTACTATCAGCTTTGTCGGCGCAAGCTATGGTTATTTGCCAATGGTATTAATATGGAGCAAAACTCAGACTTGGTGTATGAAGGTAAGTTGATACATGAGGGCAGTTATCCTCAACGTCCATCAAGATATGAAGAAGTGGAGATTGATGGCATTAAGGTGGATTACTATGATGCAAGAAATAAAGTCATTCATGAAATTAAGAGGTCTAATAAGATAGAGAAAGCACATGAATGGCAATTGAAATACTATATGTATGTTTTTGAGCAACGTGGTATCAATGGCGTTAAAGGTATATTGGAATATCCGGAATTAAGAAAAACTTCGGAAGTGCTTCTTACTGATGTCGACCGTGAGGATATTGCGTTGTTCCAACAGGAGATAGGCAATATCATTACGCAAACTTCTTGTCCATCATTGATTAAAAAGGGGATATGTAAGAATTGTAGTTATTATGAGTTCTGTTATTCAAACGAAATGGAGGAAGAAGTATGAAAAGGAGCTTTTATTTGTTTAACCCAGGATTGATGGAGCGTAAGGATAATACGTTGAAGTTTACATCTGTCAGTACAGACGAGCTGGGAAATGAGGTGAAATTGCCTGCTCGTTTTATTCCAATAGAGGATGTGACAGAGTTGTATGCTTTCGGAAGTCTTAAAGCAAATAGTTCTTTATACAACTTTCTGGGTCAACGTGGTGTTCCCGTTCATTTTTTCGATTATTATGAGAATTATACAGGAAGTTTCATGCCTCGTGACGGCTTGTTGTCGGGAAAAGCATTGATAGCTCAGGCTAAGGCGTATCAGAGCACTAAACGGCGTACGGATTTGGCGAGAAAATTCATTCGGGGCGCTGTGTGGAATATGATCATGAACCTTAACTATTATAATAGAAGAGGTAAAGATCTGGAAGGATGTATTAAGGAAATGAAGGCTTTGGCTAAAACGCTCGATGAAGCTCATATGGTAGAGGAAATTATGGGGATAGAGGGTAATATTCGGCGTATTTATTATTCGGCCTTTGATATTGTACTCGATGACTTTAATATGGGAGTCCGTACGAAGCAACCTCCCGAAAATGAGGTGAATGCGTTGATATCGTTTGGTAATATGATGTGTTATACCGAAACATTGAAAGCGGTCCATCAAACTCAATTAAATCCGACTATCAGTTTCTTGCATACACCGGGTGAACGACGATATTCGCTTTGTCTCGATATATCGGAAATATTCAAGCCGATTATTGTCGATAGAGTGATTTTTAAGGTTTTAAATAAACACGCGATTCAGAAGGGGCATTTTGACAATAAGTTGAATCGTTGTCTTTTAAACGATAAAGGAAAGAAAATATTTGTGGCAGCAATGGAAGAACGGTATAATGAAACGTTTCGTCATCGTTCATTAGGACGTAATGTAAGCTATCGACACTTGATAAAACTGGAATGCTATAAGTTGTTAAAAGATATTCTTGGAATAGAAGAGTACAAACCTTTTAAGATGTATTGGTAGAGATATGTATGTGATATTGATTTATGATGTGGGAGTGAAGCGTGTGGCTAAGATGCTTAAACTATGTCGACAATATTTGTGTTGGATTCAGAATTCTGTGTTTGAAGGAGAATTATCAGAGGTAAAGTTGAGAGAACTGGAATTACGGTTGAATGGCATTATAGATAAAAATGAAGATAGTGTGATAATATTTTCAAATCAAATGGGTTATCATATGAGTAAGGAGATTCTTGGGAAGGAACGGATGTCCACAGATAACTTCCTCTAAAGTTGTCGATGTCATTGTTGGCTCATGTCACGATGAAAAAAATGGGTTAAAAAGTGCATGCCGGTAATAGTGTGAGGCCTCTGTTTTAAGGAAGTTGTCGAAGTCTTAAGTAAAACATTCTTTTCAGCATCGACATATTTTTATTCGTTTTTTATATCTTTGCATAACAAAAACTATAGTGTTTATTATGTATTGTGCATATTTTCTCTATGGGGTTTTAATCGTACCTTAGTGGAATTGAAATCTTCTTCCGTGGAGAAGAAGTGGGTGGTTTCGGCGTTTTAATCGTACCTTAGTGGAATTGAAATTTGGTGCAGGACGGCTGAAAGGAATGTCAGACGTGAGTTTTAATCGTACCTTAGTGGAATTGAAATGAGAAAGGAGGAAAATTATGAGTAACGAAAGGGCAGTTTTAATCGTACCTTAGTGGAATTGAAATCATTGAGCGGATTAGGCGGCATTGTAAACAGTTTGTTTTAATCGTACCTTAGTGGAATTGAAAT
>NZ_JAERMS010000077.1 GCF_017426725.1 Prevotella illustrans
AAAAGCATTTAATTTCAATTAGAAGATATTATCCCCACGAATTTTCTACTGAGCCCGGAATACCCATCGATTACATTGCCGGCACCAGTATTGGCTCGATTGTGGGCGGACTTTATGCCACAGGCAGCAAGGCCGACGATATCGAGAGACTCTTCCGGTCACAGGAATGGAAAAGTCTTTTGGGTGACCGCAACTTGAATTTCAAGAAGAAGTTTCTGAAAAAGCAAAATGGTAAGTTTTATTTCTTTGGCTATCCCATAGGTAGGCGCGGTTCGACAAACTCGGTAGCCGTAGGACGCTTCGGTGCCATGCGTGGCGATCGTGTGGTACAACTTCTGGATTCGCTCACCCGTCTTCCCGATTCCATTTGTTTCGACTCGCTGCCTATTCCTTTTCGCTGCGTGGCAGTCGACATACATACATTGCGCGAGGTGGTGCTTGATAGAGGAAAACTCTCTGTCGCCCTACGAGCCAGCATGGCCATTCCCGGTGCGTTCAAACCTGTCATCATGGGCGATTCCCTGCTCGTCGACGGTGGCGTGCTGAACAATCTCCCCGTAGACGTGGTTCGCCGGATGGGCGCCGACATCGTGATTGCCATCGACCTGACCCAGCGCAAACATGCCACGCCACGTCGTACACTCCGGCCTCGCAAGACAAAGACCGGGCGGCTCATCCAATGGCTCAAAGCCCGTCCGGATATCGCCAAATATAATCATAACCGTACCGCCTGCGACTTGTACCTCAATCCTGATTTGAAAGGCTTTGACGCGACGCGGTTCGTTCCCGACAAGATAGACGCCCTTCTGCGACGAGGCGATGCTGTTGGCAAGGCCTTCCGGCCCGCGCTGATGAAATTGAAGAAGAGCATCATGCCGTAAGCGCTTGCCGTCTGCCATTCAAGCATGACAATGTCTGCGAAACCGTTTTCAAAAGCTATCTTTTTATCGTGTCAAAGGGCTACCTTCATAAATAAACAAATCATAAAGAAAAATTAATATCACAAGCTTGCATATACAAAAAAATAATTGCATTTTTGCCAAAATAAAAAATGATTTAAATACATTTATGTTTCATTTTAATATAAACAGAAAGTCATGAACAGAACAAAATTATTATTGGCAGCATTCGCAGGCATTGTCATCATTATCAGTGCTTGGCTATTGGCTCAAGGAGTGACTAATTTTCGTAAAGAGAGTCCGAAACTCAACGTAACGGGAATGGCTGAGAAGCAAATCACAAGTGATCTGATCGTATGGAATATTACGCTAAAGGCCAAAGGTGACAACCGTGCAAGTGCCTACAGCCAATATAAACGTGTGGCAGCCATCATGCGCAAATATTTAAAAGCACACGGCATAACAGATCCTGCCCTGTCTACAAGCAGTGTTGATATCAATCAGGAAACACGACAGGTCTACAACCGCGACAGCCATCAGTATGACTCTTATGACGACGGATTCTCCGTAACACAAACATTTACGGTACGTTCTAACGATGTGCCACTCGTAGAACGAGTTTATCAGAACATCGCGGAATTATACAACGAAGGGATCGACTTTAGTTCAAACGCGCCTTTGTATTACTACACGAAACTCAATGACCTGAAGATGGAAATGCTCAATAAAGCCAGTGAAAACGCCTATGAGCGCGCCCAGACCATCGCAAAAGGAAGTCATTCTGCCATCGGTGCCATGCTCTCATCAGCAATGGGAGTTTTTCAGATTGTAGGGTTGAATAGTGAGGAAGAGTATAGCTGGGGCGGCACTTTCAACACGTCAAGCAAAGAAAAGGTAGCCAGCATAACCGTCCGCACCACATATGAAGTAGAAAACTAATTAATACACATACAGGTTTCGGATAATCCGTATTGAGAACTTGACTAATTTAGCTCAAGTCAATACAGATTATCCGAAACTTGTATTTATTGTCGGATTACGAGATTTTAAATATTGTTGATGATGTCGATTGCCTGTAAACTCGATATCTTTCTCTCATCATCGAAAATGTATGTAGATACATTTCCATGAAAGCCATCAGCGGGAAGAACACGCGGGACATAAATCCCACAAAACAATTGTAGGACAGTGTGGATGAAAAAACTCGCCAAATGGTTCTTGCCCCATGGTGGAAACACAGTTTTTCGCATTTTTGTTGTTTCTCCCATGGCGGAAATGCAGATTTCGGCGATTTCCGGTTTTCCACCACAGAGGGAAA
>NZ_JAERMS010000078.1 GCF_017426725.1 Prevotella illustrans
GAACGGGAATTACATATATTTGTTTTGTATAAATTAATTTTGTTCACTTATTTATAAATAATTGAAAGTCAACAAAAAACGCAACTCAAATTCATTAGCTTTGGAAAATCAGGCAGATTAATTCTCAATCATGAGATTTCGATACGGGATATGTATGTGCATTGGCGTAAGAATAGGGATAATTTATGACCAATTATATCTGATATCGACTTGTTGATAATATTCATTGATAATTTCTTGAGCGTTTGGTTTCATAACCATGTCAGAAATTAGTTGAAAACATTTATCCTTACTTGATTGAAGGAATTGACCATTAAATAATTCCATATAAACATCACAAACCTGATTAGATATATCTTTAATAGTTATTGGCGCGAGATTGCGGCCTGATTTGTGGCGATATTCTAAACACATATCAACAGCGTATATGACTGCAGATTTTTCAAGATCAGGCAGGAATATATTGCGCTTGAAATCACATGTTAGCTTTGTAATGTTTTGGATAACGTCTTGTTTGAAATACATACGCATATCAGGCAAGTGCTGCCAATCATATCCTGTTTGGGCATTAAAGTCATCCACTAGATTGTTTATCCGTTTTTGTCTTTCGTCCAAACCGTTACAGACGTTGTTGGTTTGGCCTGCCAGGTATTCTTCATAAGTTATTTCTTTAATGCCTTTTCTTGTCATTGGCACGTATATCCCTTCTCCTTTTTTTACGATATAAGCTGAAGGTGTTCTCTTTACGACTTCGCCCACCAAGCCGTTTTTGGGGCAAAAGCCATATTTTGCCCATTCGATTTTATTGGCATAAACACCATTTATAAATTCCATTGTTGTGGAGAAACATTCTCCTTTGTCAACGGTTTCTACATACATAGTTTTATATTAATTATAAAGTTTTTTATACAAATAAGGTAATGGCATGGTATTGCCAATTCTAATAAGAGAAACACGCTCTTGTTCGAACAACTGTACTGAATCAATCGCATCGTTTATATTATTGAACTTAAACGCTTTACTGTTAGTATGGCTCGCAAAACGGAGATATAAATCTTTACTGCATATGTAAGGCTCTATTATATGGTAGTCTTGAGTCAGTGTCTCATATCCAATAAAAGTCGCAAGAATATCATTCTCTATCTTATTTCCAAGGCAATAGCAGATGCTTAAAAGAAACGCATCTTCATTCAGGATGAATTTATCCGTGAGCAGAGCATAGATAAACAAGATGTCTTCGATAGTATATTCTCCAAAGAGGTGACTTTCTCTAATCTGAGAGAATCCACGACTGAAATTATGAATTTTAAGTTGATATGATGGGTGGCAGTTGTATATGGAATGTTCGCATTCTTCATATAAAAATTTAGCATACCTTAAGACTTCAATTCCGCGAAATTGTTGGTTAATACAACTCTTTCCGGTATAATACCTATCTAAGTATTCATCAAGATCTTTATTGAACGGAATCTCATTTAATAGAACTCCACATTCAGTATGCAATCCAAAAATCTTTCTATTGAGATAGAATTGCTTAATAAATCCATTCTTAGGAAAGACAGTAAATAGGTAATTGTCAAGACCGAATAGACGCCATATATTATTAGCAAACGTGCATCTATCGTATAGGTGATTTAAATGAATGATAATATCACTATCAGGGTGGACAATTCCTTTAGGAGTTATCTGCTCGTAACAAAATCCCTTAGGAAATATTATTTCTTTAAAATCATATGTCCTAAAGAAATAATCCATAAAAACATCATCAATATATTGGTAAATGTAATTAATCTTACTGCTATTAATAACAGAACCTCCATGAAAGAAATCCGTATGGATATTTAAATCTTTCGCAATCTCCAAGCTAGAAATAACAGATTCCATCTGAGATAGAAATTCGTTCCTGTCAGTAAACATATTATCCCTTTCATCTACATAAAAGAATTTATGGAATAGTACTGATGCGATAAAATCGCATTTAAGTTTTACATATCGTTAAATAGTAGCA
>NZ_JAERMS010000007.1 GCF_017426725.1 Prevotella illustrans
TGACCCGATATTATTGATACTTGTAAACCTGTCCCCATTAATTTTCTACTGAGCCATAAACAAGCCTAAGAATTTATAATTATAAAAACAAAAAAGTTAGATAGTTTTTACCATCTAACTTTTTTGTTGGGATACTCGGACTCGAACCAAGAATGACAGGACCAGAATCTGTAGTGTTACCATTACACCATATCCCAAGATAATTTGCTCAAGAAATCCGTATCTCTTGTTTGCGTTTGCAAAGTTACTATGAAAAAGTGGAATCTGCAAAGGTTTTAATTAACTTTTTTGCAAATAACCTGCTTTTTTTGTTTAGAGGAGTATACATGCCCGTTTCGAGTCGCAGAAGAGTGGACGAACAAGAAGAAAGCCGCGAATCTTTCGAATCGCGGCTTCGCTTTTGAGATTTAGTGAAATTATAACATCTGATTACAGATTCGAAAGTTCGATAACCCTATCGACAGCCTGATTGATTCCGTCGAGGTTCTTGCCGCCGGCCTGCGCGTAATGAGGCTGCCCGCCGCCGCCACCCTGGATGAGTTTGGCTGCTTCGCGGATAATCTTGCCCGCATTGAGTTCGTGGCTCTGAACCATGTCGTCGCTGAACATGACGGTTAGCAACGGCTTGTCGCCGGCGGTGCTGCCGATGACCGCCACGAGGTTTTCGGACTGCGTCTCGCGCAGTTTGAAGACGAGATCCTTGGCGGCGTTGGGTTCCAAGGGTAATACGGCCTTGACGACCGTCACGCCATTGACGTGGTGCGCACGGTTGAGCAGCTCCGTCTTGGTACGCTCTACGGCCTGTGCCTGAAACTTTTCTATTTCCTTTCTCATGTCGTCGTGCTCTTCAATGTACTTCCTGATGGCCGACGTGAGGTCCTTGGCGTTATTGAACATACCTTTCAGTGCCGTCATGGTGTCTTGAAGCAAGTAGATGGCGTCCTCGCATGGCTTGCCCGTAAGCGCCTCGACGCGGCGTATTCCGGCGGCCACACTACTCTCGCTGATAATCTTGAAGAAGCCGATGCGGCCGGTGCTTTGGGCGTGGATGCCACCGCAGAACTCGCATGAGGGGCCGAAACGCACCACGCGAACCTTGTCGCCATACTTCTCGCCGAAGAGCGCGACGGCTCCCAGACGCTTGGCTTCCTCCAAAGGCATGTCGCGATGTTCGTCGAGCGGCAAATCCTGACGAATCATTCCGTTGACGATTTTTTCCACTTGGCGCAACTCTTCGTCGGTCACTTTCTGGAAGTGGGAGAAGTCGAAGCGCAGCGTGGTAGCGTCGACATACGAGCCTTTCTGCTCTACGTGGTCGCCCAGCACCTGCTTGAGTGCGTAGTCGAGCAAGTGGGTGGCTGTATGATTGGCTGCCGAACCGTTGCGCTTGTCAACGTCCACACAAGCCATGAAGTCGGCGGTTATATCCTTCGGCAATTCCTTGATAATATGAATGCTTTGGTTATTCTCACGTTTGGTATCGACGACACTGATGGTTTCGTTCTCGGAAACGAGCACGCCCTGATCGCCTATCTGACCGCCCATCTCACCATAGAACGGCGTGAAGTCGAGCACAACCTCATAGAAAGTGTTCTTTTTTTGTGTCACTTTACGGTAACGGAGGATGTGGCACTCGTATTCCGTGTAGTCATAACCCACAAACTCCTGCTCGCCTTCCTTTACGACCTCCCAGTCGCCATTCTCCACGGCAGCCGCGTTGCGGGCACGGGCTTTCTGTTTGGCCATCTCTTCGTCAAACCCTTTCTCGTCGACGGTGAAGCCGTGCTCACGACAAATCAGTTCGGTCAGATCGAGCGGGAAGCCGTATGTGTCGAACAGGCGGAACGCGCTGGCTCCGTCAAGCTGTGTCTGAGCGTGTGTCCTCAGCTCATCCATATCACCGTTGAGCAGGTTGATACCCTTTTCAAGCGTGCGGAGGAACGAGTCTTCCTCCTCTTTCATGACCCGGCTGATGAGCTCCTGCTGGGCAGGAAGTTCGGGATAGGCGCCGCCCATCTCCTGAACTAGTACGGGAATGAGCTTAAACATGAAGGCCGACTTCTGGTTGAGGAACGTGTAGGCATAGCGGACAGCCCGACGCAGGATACGACGGATGACGTAGCCGGCCTTAGCATTGGCGGGCAACTGGCCGTCGGCGATAGAAAACGCTACGGCGCGCAGGTGGTCGGCGATGACCCGCATGGCCACGTCAACGTTCTCCGTCTGCCCGTATTTCATGCCCGAGAGGTTTTCAATCTCCTTGATGATGGGTTGGAAGATGTCGGTGTCATAGTTGGAGTGCTTGCCTTGCAACATGCGCACCAGGCGCTCGAAGCCCATGCCCGTATCGATGACGTGCATCGGAAGGGGTGAGAGCGAACCGTCGGACTTACGGTTGTATTGCATAAATACGATATTCCAGATTTCAATGACCTGCGGATCGTCCTTGTTGACAAGTTCGCGACCGGGCACTTTAGCCTTCTCCTCCGGCGTACGTGAGTCCACGTGAATCTCGGAGCAGGGGCCGCAGGGCCCCGTATCGCCCATTTCCCAAAAATTGTCATGCTTGTTGCCGTCGATAATATGGTCGGCCGGTACGTGCTTGGCCCAATAAGCGGCTGCCTCGTCGTCGCGGGCGAGCCCTTCTTCCTTGGAACCTTCGAAGACAGTGACGTAGAGGTCGGCCGGATTCAGATGCAGTACGTCCACCAGATATTCCCATGCCATGTCGATGGCGCCTTCCTTGAAGTAGTCTCCAAAGCTCCAGTTGCCGAGCATTTCAAACATCGTGTGGTGATAGGTGTCGTGACCTACCTCTTCCAGATCGTTGTGCTTGCCGCTCACGCGCAGGCATTTCTGCGAGTCGACACGGCGCACGTCCTGGCCGGGATCCTTTGTTCCGAGGATAATATCTTTCCACTGGTTCATACCAGCGTTTGTAAACATAAGTGTGGGGTCGTCCTTGATGACCATAGGAGCGGATGGTACGATTTTATGTCCGTGAGCTTCGAAGAATTTTTTGAAAGACTCGCGGACTTCATTAGCTGTCATCATCATATATTATTATTTTAATTCTATTTCTTTACAAAAACACTGCAAAGGTACAAATAAAATGAGAATATGAAATTGAGAAATAGCATTAATTTCTTATCTTTGCATAAGATAGGCTGCGCTCGGCAATTTGAAAGCAAGCTTTCATTGCGCTCACTGGCGCTATCTTTGCATAAGATAGGCTGCGTTCGGCAATTTGAAAGCGAGCTTTCATTGCGCTCACTGGCGCTATCTTTGGCATTAAACTGGTACATCAAACGCTTTTATTATGGCATTAAATACCGATAAGAATCTGAAATTGTATTTTTCTATCAAGGAAGTGGCTAAGATGTTCGACATCAACGAGAGTACTTTGCGCTATTGGGAGTCGGAGTTTCCCTTGCTTAAACCGAAAACGCAGGGGGCCAGCAAGGTGCGGCAGTACACACAGAAAGATATCGATCAGATTAAGGTTATCTACAACTTGGTAAAGGTCAGGGGATTTAAACTGGCCGCGGCCCGTAAGATGTTGAATGAGAACAGAGAAGGGGCCGACCGCAGCGCTACCGTCATGGAGACGTTGGTGGCGGTGAGAGACGAACTGAAAGAACTGAAACGCCATCTTGACGGACTGGTTTGAAAAGCAAGGATAAAAGAAGCTACTGATATACGACTACGCCTTTCTCATAGTGTCTGTATGGAATGAGTGACGGGTGATGGGTGACGCGAGAAAGGATTAAATCAACACTTGTCGCATCGCGGCCAACTTGTTTTCATACTCATCTTGCGTCACGCGCTTGCCTCGCAGCGAACGCACGACGGGCATACGGTCGAACGCCGTGTCGGAAGAAGCATACCAACCATACCGCTCCACTTCCGCCAGCCGGCCCAATTGGTGATCTATTTGATGAGCGTAACGAGGATTGACAACCGACAGGAAATGTCGGTTGTTTTTCATTTTAAGCGCTAATATCAGATAGGTGACAGGACGGCGGTTGGTACGCGTCTTGGCCGATTCGGCCTTTTTCCATCCTTTCGTGGTTGTCATGGCTTTGATATTCCAACCATATTGTCGATTCAACTTATCGGCAATACCCCGAAAAACGACGCCATGCGGAGCCGTATCTTTCAATCCCGTATAGGCTATACTGTAATGGATCATCTCATGGAGCAGCACGTTCTGCGCCTGCCGTTCCGTCATATCATAATAAGTAGTCAGCTTGATGGTGAAATCATAGTATTTCGTGCGGCCCCATCGCGTAGTTCGCTTACACGACATCTGCCCCAACCGTGTACGGGCAGTCGAAGTCTTGAGAATGGGCAAGGGCAAGCCCGAGCCGAAATAGTCGTCATTAAACTTGTGAAACCATGTTTCCATCCATGCCGTTGTAACTATCATTCCCCGTTTTCTCCTATCTGTCTTAGTTTGATGATTTGATTCTTGGACCGTCAGATTAATCTTCTTCCGAGTCTGCCGTTTGACTTTTAGGCCAATTTACTAAATAAAGTTTCTCCGTGGCACGGGTCACTGCCGTGTAGAGCCAATGGATATAATCGGGTGTCAGCATGTCTTCGGTCATGTAGCCTTGGTCCAGATAGATATGAGCCCACTGCCCACCCTGTGCCTTGTGGCACGTAATGGCATAGGCAAACTTGATTTGCAGGGCATTGAAGTAGTCATCCTGCTTCAATTTAGCCATGCGATCACGTTTCAAGGGCACATCGGCATAATCCTCCATCACGCGTTGAAAGAGTAATTCGCTCTGCTCCTGACTCAACGCCGGAGCCTCTGTCGTGAGCGCTTCCAGTATCACTGTCTGATCCATTTCCAACAAATCGTAGTCGGGAAACTGCAGGGTCACATCGGCAAAATGGAATCCATAGAGTTCACGGATGTTCCGCACTCGCCGCACACGGGCCCTGTCGCCGTTGGCTATGAAGCCTAATTGCCGGTCATCGGACGACCGTGGTGTCTCTTCGATATACTTATTCTTGACCACCATTACCATATCGCCGGTGGATAATTGGTCTTCGCAGTCCAGAATCATGTTTCTGATACCCTGATTGTAGATATTGGCCCGCTTGTTGCTGCGCGTAATCACCATCGTCTCATCCACGCCCACCTCTGTATAACTGCCGCTCAACGCTTCAATAAGTTCGTTACCGGACACGTTCCGCACATCGGCAAACTGCTTGAAATGAATCTTCGGCAAGGACAGACAAACAGAATTATCCGCCGTCAGCGCGTCCAACCGACCGCGAATCATGGTCGCGTTGAAGAGTATACCGCTTTCACGGTCCTGCCTCACCACCTCGTTCAAGTCGCATTCATATACTTTCAGGCCCATGCTTTGCAGCTGCTGTCTGCTCAAAGCATGCGATTCGGTTTCGCCCACCGGAGGTAACTGCGCTTTATCGCCAATCAGCATCAGATAGCAGTCGCGACCCGAATAGACAAAACTGATCAGATCATGAAGCAGGCTGCCCGAGCCGAAGTTCCCACCGGACTCTCCTCCCTGCCCACTCGCTATCATGGACGCCTCGTCTACCATGAAAAGTGTATCTGTGTTCAGGTTGTTATTCAACACAAAAGAGCCATAAAGTCCGCTGTAACTTCGCTCTCGATAGATACGCCGGTGAATGGTAAAAGCCTTACAGCCGCTATTGAGCGAGAATATTTTCGCGGCTCTGCCC
Organism: Prevotella illustrans; assembly: GCF_017426725.1. GTDB lineage: Bacteria > Bacteroidota > Bacteroidia > Bacteroidales > Bacteroidaceae > Prevotella > Prevotella illustrans. The sequence continues at coordinate 5,725 of NZ_JAERMS010000007.1, forward strand.
GTCGGTGCCATCAGCACAAGCTTCTGCTTCAGCATCGTCAATGTCCGTACGATAGCACTTGCCAGACTCGTTTTTCCCGTTCCGGCCGACCCACGCAGCAACATTACCACCTGCTCGTCACGATCAAACATAAAGGCGGCAAACGTCTCCAAGGCCTTCTGCTGGTCGGCCGTAGGCTCGTGGCCAAATTGGCGGGACACGGAAAATACCAACTCGTCTGTTATCATATATTAATTTATAAAGGCAAACCAACGCCTTACCCTTTTTTTATTAACTTTGCACGTATCAAGCTTACGCACGCCGGCCTTATAAAGGCATGCTTCACGCCACCTGCCGGCTTTGCTTGTGCAAAAATATAAAATAAAAACCGCTTTTCGTATGAAAATAAATAATAATCTCATCCTTTCATTATCGGTTTTAGCCCTTGTCATTCTCTGCTTCCTAAGTATATACTCCCCTATTCGATTCGACCGCGAACAGCAGCGCCGTGAACACATCGTACACCGCCACATGCTCACCATCCGCAAAGCCGAACAGGCCTATCTGCACCGCCACGGTGTCTATACCGGCAACCTACAGACGCTCGTCGACGAAGGACTGCTGGCCGACAGCCTGCAATACATTCCCTTTTCCAACGGTCGGAAGTTCAGACTCCAAGCCACGGTCGAAATAACTAAAAGCGGCCGGCAAGTTCCGCAGATGCAATGTCACGCTACTTACGATGACTACCTGCAGGGAATGGACGCCAACCGCATAGCCTCCCGGATAGAAGAAGCCACCGGTAAAGGTGAGTTTCCGGGACTGGAACTCAATAACTGATCATGAACGATTCATACATAAACAGGCGCCATGCCGTCGGTCGTTGGTCATCTGAAAGAGGCCGAACAGGCTTATGACTACCGGATTGTCATTGACCGCGACTATAAGAGCGACAACGAAGAATATTTATCAACCCAACAGTTCACCATTATGAAATATTTAATCTTATCAGATATTCACGGATCCTTACCGACCCTGCAACAGGCCCTCGCTTTTTATCATCAACAACACTGCGACATGCTGTGCATTCTGGGCGACATCCTCAACTACGGTCCCCGCAACGGGCTGCCCGAAGGACTCGATCCCAAGGCTATTGCCGACACGCTCAATGCCATGGCCGATGAAATCGTGGCCATTCGGGGCAACTGCGACTCCGAAGTCGACCAGATGCTACTCGACTTTCCCATCATGCAAGACTATATGTTGCTGGTCGATCAAGGCCGAAAACTCCTCCTGACCCACGGCCATATATATAATAAGGTGGAACTTCCAAAAGGTCGTTTCGACTTTGTTTTCTACGGACACACCCATCTTTGGGAACTCACCCGGCAAGAACAGACTCTCATTTGCAACACGGGTTCGATTACTTTTCCTAAAGGTGGCAACCCCAAAACACTGGCCATCTACGAGAACGGACACGTAAAAGTATTCACACTCGATGGCCAATTATTAGCCGAAGAATAATTCCCCGCTTCTTCCATCCTTATTTCAACCATAGGGATTCCCCCCTCTCCATTTAGGGAAAATCCGTTTTTCCCATCGTTTTATAGCCTTATCTTTGCGTCAGAAAGTGAAGACAAAGCGGCGTCCGACATGGAAATTCATCCTCCGGACACCCTTTCAAGCAAGGAAATAACCCTTTAAAGCATAAAACGATGAAGAAGTTTGTATTAGCCCTTATAGCACTGTTGACACTGACAGCATCAGCCCGGGCCATGAGTTATGAGCAGGCACGTGAGCAAGCGCTCTTCCTGACGGACAAGATGGCCTACGAACTGAATCTTACCGACGATCAGTACGAAGCCGCATACGAAATAAATCTCGACTATCTCTTGAGCATCGACGATTATAACGACCTGTATGGCACCTACTGGCAGCAGCGTAATCTCGATTTGAGCTACATCCTTTTGGATTGGCAATACCAGTCTTATCTGGCCGCCAGCTATTTCTATCGTCCGCTCTATTGGAGTTCAGGCTACTGGCATTTTGGTATTTACGCCCGCTATCCACGCCGTGATTACTTCTATTTCGGACGCCCGTCATTCGTCACCGTATATCGTGGCGGCCACAGCTGGAGAGTGAACGGCGGACGCTCCTGGTATCACGGCCGCACATTCGGTCAAGCGCCCGGCCGCAGAGAATATTTCGGTATGCGCGACGGATTTAATCGGGGCGATTACGGACGTGGTTACAGTCGTGGCGACTTTGATCGCAACAACCGCTATGGCAACCGAACCTATGACTATCGTTCTTACGACAACCGTTCTTACGACAACCGTTCTTATGATAATCGCGCCTCCGGAGCAAGGTCTAATGGCACTTTCAGCCCGAGAGACGGCCGCTTCAGTCCAAGAGACAACCACAACGATTCCTACACCGACAACCGCAGGACATACAACTTCGGCAACCGTGGCAATGGAAGTTTCGAAAATCGCCAGAGCAGCACCCGCACAACCGTAACCCGACCGGGGGCCATCGAAAGAGGAGTTTTTGGCGGTAATCGTTTCAACAGCGACAGAAGCAATTCCGTTCCCAGTCCTTCTTTCACTCCACGTGCGTCGGGCGACCGCGGAAACCTCAATAACAGCCGTGGCAGCTTCGGTGGAAACCAAGGATCAATCGGCAGCGCACGCAGCGGAGGTTCATTCGGTGGAGGTTCGTTTGGCTCATCTCACAGCAGAGGTAGCTTTGGAACAAGAAGATAACAATAGGTAAACTAAGGTAAAAGATTGAAAGGATAACCCTTACCGGTTTGAAAAAAAATATACGATTGAGTTATTGATAAAAACTATCTCGTGTCAAAAATAGAGAGTCATTATTCAAGAAACATAGGTTTATTCCAAAATCAGAGAATTATATTTAAAATTTCATTGGTTTATATTCAGGATTAGAGAGCTATAAAAACAAGTTAAGCAAAATGGAGCTCAGAATTAGAGAGTCATAAAAAAGAGAATTTTCTGCGAAGAACGTTCTCTTTAATCATTTTATTATAAGGCAGCTCTCAAGCGCTTGACGGATTTACAATATCAGCATACGAACCTCGGCATTACTCATCTTCTCAACCTCTTTCATCGGTTTGTTGAAGAATACACTCTGCACGGCTTTGTTCACAATGCCGTGTCCCACGGCCAACACCGTTTTGTCTCGATACTTCGTTTTAACCATTGCCAGAAAATCGCGGGCACGATTTTTAATCGACTCCAGCGACTCCACATTCTCGGGCCACTCCGTTACAGTCTGCAGATCGGGTATATAACATCCCGTGAAATCGCCCCAGTCACGTTCCCGCAACAACGGTGTCGTCTCCACCGGCTTGTGGTGGGGCGCGGCTATAATCTCACAAGTCTGGATGGCGCGACGCAAATCGCTGGCCATAAACACGTCGATTGCCGCATTCTTCATCTTATCACGAACTTCCTCTGCCTGTCTGACACCCGTCTCGTTGAGCCTTCCCGGCTCCTGCCCTTGCAAAATATGCCGGGCATTATCTACCGTCTCGCCGTGGCGAACCAGATAAAGTGTTGTCATCATCAAATCCTTTTTCGGCGCAAATATATCATTTTTCTCCCGAGAAACATAATTTATTTTCGTACATTTGCAATCATAACATCACAACAACTACAATATGAGAGTACTACAAAGTTCATTTTTCAGAGCCATCATAGCCATTGTTATCGGCGCGTTGCTCGTTCAGTATCGTGAGCAAACCGTGCAATGGATTACGATTTCGATTGGCGTTCTGTTTTTCCTGTCGGGTATCATCTCGTGCGCAACCTATGTCAGCGCTACCCGAAGCACAGCTTCAGACATGGAAATATTTGACGCGAACGGCGATAAGATAGCCCCTCTGAAACCTAACTTCCCCATTGTGGGTCTGGGTAGTTTGATTCTTGGCATCATTCTGGCCCTCATGCCCACAACGTTTATCAACTGGCTCATGTATATTCTGGCCGCTATTCTCATCTTGGGTGCCATCAATCAGTTTGTCAATCTGGCCTCAGCCACGAAGTATGCCCGTGTGGGCGCGTTCTATTGGATTATGCCTTCGCTGATACTCCTCATCGGAATCATCGCTATCCTTTATCCTCAAGCTACCGCCTCAGCCCCAATGTTTGTAATTGGTTGGTGCATGATCGTCTATGGTGTCGTAGAGTGTCTTAACTCCATCAAGATACATCAATGCTACAAAGCCTTTGCCAAAGCAGAAGAAGCCCGTCAGGCACAGCAGCAACTGCCCTCTTCGGATGATAATCAAGTAGAAGAAACGATCAGTGAACCCGCAGAATAAGCAGGAAAACTTATTCCCGAAGCTGTTGCTACGGCTAAAATAACTTGGCTAATTACAAGAAATTAATAGTAAAGAATATTGACTTTACCCCTTAAAATACGCGTGTTTTTTCAATCACCAACCCTTTTGGCTGAAAAAACACGCGTATTTTGCGTTTTAAGTAAGCTGCTGATAATCAGCATTTTGCTTTCTTTGCTGTTGTTTTGTTGTGCTTTTCATAACCATTTTGTCCCCTTTTCACTCCTCAAAGCATAGCTTTTACCACGTCAAAGCATAGCTTTTATCGTGTCAAAGCATAGCTTTTACGGCCCCAAAGCATAGCTTTTACCTTGTAAAAGTAGGCTTTTACAAGATAAAAACTCCATTTTGTCTCCTCCACATGTTTTTTTCGACCTTCTTCCTCCACTTTTTCTCCTTTTTTATCTGCTAGATTGCGTCACCTCGAAGGGCCCAAAAACCGTCGCTTTTTTTGACAAAATGCCCTCCGTATCATAAGGCGATTACGCTCTTTGCTTCAGATTTGTATCTATTTGTTACCTATCGGCATGTAAAAGGCCAAGCAAATATCATGGCATTAGCGTATAATTGCGTAACTTTGTTGCCACGAAATCAGAACCGCGACTATTGATTGGTTCTGTTTTGACAATGAGAGAATGCAGAGAATTTGACGTGATGTTCAGAGAATGGTATCGTCCATTCTTTTATTTTGCATACCGCTACGTGAAAGACGAGGAGGTATGTCGAGACATCGTGAGCGAAACTTTTGCAGTGTTGTGGCAGAACTTTGATACGATTGCCCGACCCACGGCCAAATCCTATCTGCTTTCCGTTCTGCGAACCAAGTGCATCGATTATTTGCGACACCAACAAGTGCACGACAACTACATCCAATACGCTACTCAACTGAACGATACGTTTACCCATGAAGGCACCTTGGAAGAGGTTGAATATCGGGTGTCGATGGTCAGAAGCAGCATGGAAAAACTCACACCCTACAACCGAAACATACTGGAACAGTGCTACATTCATCACAAGAAGTATAAAGAAGTGGCCGAAGATTTGGGCGTAAGCGTTGCCGCCATACACAAAAACATTGTTAAAGCCCTCCGTATTTTAAGAAAAGAACTAAAAAACAGGTAACCGATTTCATTTTGAATACGTAATGGTGGTGATGGAAAATCAAGATACAATCAGTCAGTCAGAGCAAAGGGCACTGCGCATGAGCGAGCCTGAGGCCGATATTTCTGCTGCCGACCTCCACGAATTTGCACAAGATGAGGAGGCCCAAGCGTTATGTCGTCTATTATCAGAAGTAGACGCCACGGCCTTATCTGTGCCCAATCCGGAAGAAGAGCTGGCCGTTTTCCATCGCCGTCACATTTACCGCAAGCCTCTGATAGCCCTCACAGCTCTGCTTACGGCAGCTGCCATTGGGTTGTTTGTTTGGCTTTTGCGCCCCACCACGGCCGTAGAACCACAACCTGCGGCGTCCGAAATAGCGCTTATCAAGGCCACGACAGGGCAGAAGAAAGCCATGCTTCAGATACCCGCCACTCATCAAGATATTCCTTTATATAGCAATATGGGCAGCCCTGCGGCCACTATTGCCAGCATGACTGCCCGTCAACTGGTCTATCGCCCGATACCGCTCGGCGGCTCTCTGCCGGCCGACGCCGATATAGCAACGCATCGGGTAGTTATTCCGCGAGGCGAAACCTATCAGCTAACGCTGAGTGATGGCACGCAGGTATGGCTCAATACCGACAGTCGCATCACCTATCCCGAAGTATTTGCCAAGGCCGAACGTATCGTCTATTTAGAAGGAGAAGCCTATTTCAAGGTGGCTGCGGATAGCCAGCATCCCTTCATAGTGCGCACGCAAACGATGGAAACGCGTGTGCTGGGTACGGAGTTCAATTTTCGCAGTTATGCTGATGAGCCGGCGCAAGTGGCTTTGGTGAAAGGATTGGTCGAGGTGTCGCTGCCCGGTACTTCTACGAAAACCAGCATCCATCCGGGGCAAAGTGCCGCTGTCGGCAAATCAGGCAAGATTCATGTCAACCATGTTGACGTAGACGCTTATACCTATTGGCGCGAGGGGCTGTTCTATTTCGACAACTGTTCGTTGCCCTATATTCTGAAAGAAATAGGCCGTTGGTATAATGTTGATGTCGAATTGCGATCCAAACGATTGGCTGCGCTCAACCTGCATTTCGTGGCCGACCGCCATAAACCATTAGCCTATACCATCCGTTTGCTCAATCAGATGGAACAGATGGAAGCCCATTTGGTCGGAGGACGTCTTATTGTAGAGTAAAAACTATTGCTTTTTATGTTTTTAATCGCTTTTCATACAAAAGCGTAAGAAAAGCGATTTTATTTGTTTAAAAGGGTAACCGTTTTTGTAAGCATTTCGTATACCTTATTAGTATAACATTTTTTATATTATAACGTGCTAAGTATGAAAGCCCTTCATCATTTATTTGTTTTATGGCTGCTGTGTTTTCTGCTGGGAACGGTTACTACGATTCATGCCCAAGGCCGTAGTGGCGGCATTACAGCCGTGGCCGATGACGAACCGTTGCCCACTGTTTTCAAGAAAATAGAAAAGCAGTCGAAGTATAAGTTTATCTTTGTCTACGAGGACATCAGTCAGTATCGAACCACTGTGCGGCTGAAAAACGTATCTGTCAGTGAAGCCTTGAACAAGATTATAGGTCGGCATCCGCTGAAATACACCATTAACGACAATTTCATTAACATCGTATTGCGCAAAGGCAGCAATGAAGTTATCGAAGTAAAAGGCAGCGTACTCTACGACGAAGATGGCACCACGGTGCAAGGCGCTACGGTTCGCGTGAACGGCAAACCGGCCGCCACTACTGATTTAAATGGTAGTTTTGTATTGCGTAATGTGCCTTCCGACGCTATCCTGACCGTTTCTTATCTCGGTATGGAAGACCTCCATGTCAAGGCTTCGTCATCCGTCAACCTGCGTATGAAGAGCAATGCTCACGTACTCGATAACGTGGTAGTGACCGGTTATCAGGAATTGGATCGGCGCAAGCTCTCCAGTTCTATTGTATCTGTGAAGATGGAAGACCTGGCTACGCCATCGGCAACGTCGCTTGACCAGATGTTGCAAGGCCGTATTGCAGGTATTGCCGTGATGAACGCTACTTCCACGCCGGGTGTAGCACCTAAGATTCGTATACGAGGTGCCTCTTCCATCACCGGAAATCGCGACCCGCTGTGGGTAGTTGACGGTATCATTCTGGACGATCCAGTCTCGATATCAGCCGAAGAGCTCAATAATATCGACAATGTGAACTTCGTAGGCAATGCTATTTCAGGCCTCAATCCCAGCGATATTGAGCGTATCGATGTCCTGAAAGACGTGAGTGCCACGGCTATCTATGGCGTGAAAGCGGCCAACGGCGTCATCGTTGTGACCACCCGACGTGGACATAAGGGCGCTCCGGCCATCAGCTATACGGGTAGCATGAGCCTGACGAGCCGTCCCACTTATAGCAATCTGAACCTTATGACCTCAAAGGAGCGCGTAGAAATGTCGGAAGAAATGGTCAATCGTGGCCTTCAGTTCAACTCCTATCGCCCTTCCACCATGGCCTATGAAGGCGAATTGCAAAAACTTTGGAGCAAACAGATAGACTACGATACGTTCCGTGAGAACGTGAAAAACCTCAAAGAGTTGAATACCGATTGGATGAAGCTGCTCTATCGCAATGCTTTGACCCAGCAGCATACGGTTTCCGTATCGGGTGCGGGAGAGCGAATGGACTATTATCTCTCGCTGGGCTACATGAACCAACAGGGTGCCAATCGCTATGAGGGACTCGATCGACTGACCGCCATGTTGAAAGTAAATGTCAAACTAACCCAAAAACTAACGGGAAGATTTAAAATCAGTACCACCAATACAGAAGCAAATTATCCTCATAGCAGCATTTCTGTACTCGATTACGCCTATCGCACCTCACGGGCCATACCTGCTTACAATGCTGATGGTTCGCGGTTTTATTACGATGAGGACAAAACCATCTTTGGTTCACTACCTTATAATATATTCAACGAACTGGAAAACAGTAGCCGTGACAACAAAACACGCAGTACGTTGATTAACCTGAGCTTAGACTGGAAGCCACTCGACTGGCTGAAAGTGTCCTCGCTGGCAGGCCTTAACTTAGGTAATACAGAAGAAGAAAACTGGGCAGACGAAAGAACCTTCTACATTTCAAAGAAAAGGTTGACGGCCTATGGCCAGAAAGACTACGATCCAGTTGAGTTTTATAAACATTCTGGTATACCTATCGGTGGAGAGTTGCAGCACAACACGACTCGTAGTCATCGGTACACATGGCGCAATAGTGTTGACGTAGCTTATCCCATGGGAAATCATCTTCTGTCCGCAAATGTGGGAAGTGAAATCACCTCGTTGAAATACGATGGCTACAAGAGTATACGCTACGGCTATATGCCATTCCGTGGCAAGCAGTTTGCCGACATCGACATCGCGGCTTATCCGACTTATGCAAACACCTTGCGACTTTATCCCGATGTGATTACTGACAATACGACCAATACATTGTCGGCTTATGGAACCTTTACCTATTCTTATGGTAATAAGTATTCTGCCAATTTCAATATTCGTACCGATGGTTCCAATCGCTTTGGACAGGACAAGAGTGTACGTTTTCTTCCTGTTTGGTCGGTTTCGGGCCGTTGGAACGTCAGCGAAGAAAAGTGGTTCAAGTCGCAAAAGTGGATTGATGAACTGGCTTTCCGTGCGTCGTATGGTGTGCAAGGCAACGTGCACCCTGATCAAACACCCAATCTGATTGTACGACAGGAAAACTACAACAGCACCTTGGGCGACTTCGTCTCTACGCTCAAGCAATTTCCTAATCGCAATCTGAGATGGGAGAAAACTATTTCAAACAACTTTGGCCTTGATTTCGCGTTCTTCAAGAATCGTGTTTCGGGTGCGGTTGAGCTATATCGCAAGCGTGGCTACGACCAGATTGTAAGTCGCAATATTGCGGCGTCGAACGGTGCAACGACGGTTACTATCAATGCCGGTGATATTGAGAACAAGGGATGGGAACTGAGTCTGAATGTGATTCCCGTCGTAACAAAAGACTGGACGTGGAGTCTTTCTTTCAATACGGGCAAGAACTATAATCAAGTCATTAACGAAGGTGACGGCGAAGCTACCTGGCAGCAATATGTCAACGGCACACTGGTCAAAAACGGACGGCCCGTGAACAGCCTGTATGCCTATCGTTTTAAAGGATTGGATCACAATACGGGACTTCCGACCTTCTATGGGGAAAGCGAAATAGATGAAAACGGCAAGACCATTATCAATAGTTTGCAAGAAGCTTATGACGCGGCCTTCGTGTATATGGGTAAACGCGAACCCGATTTGAGTGGTGGTTTCTCTTCTTCCGTGAAGTTCAAACGTTTTACTTTCAATGCCCTGTTCTCGTTTAATTTGGGTAATAAGATTCGTCTGAATGATCTCTACAAGGCTTCGGGGCAGGCTTTACCCTATCCACAGCAGAATATGTCGAATGAGTTTGTAGACCGTTGGCAACAACCGGGCGATGAATTACGAACGAATATCCCTGTGTTGTCAGACAAGACTCTGAACTTTGCCACTTCCGGGCGGAAGTATCCTATTGCGGAAAACCGCTGGGAAATGTACAACAAGAGCGATGTTCGGGTTGTGTCAGGTAACTTCCTGCGCTGCCGTTCCATGAGTCTGCGTTATGAATTTGAACCTGCTTTGCTGAAATTCCTGCATATTCGGGGTGGCAGCATCGCGTTAGAAGGCTCTAATCTCTTTGTTTTGAAAAGCAGTAAGCTGAAAGGTAAAGACCCGGAACAGCTGTCGCTGACATCGGGAACAATTCCACCACAGCAAACTTACACATGTCAAATCTTCTTAAACTTTTAATCAGAGATGAAGTTTCAATATATCGCTCGGCCATTTCTCTTGGGAATGATGGCCATGAGTCTTACCGCCTGCGGTGACTTTTTGGAAGAGAAGTCACAGGATCTCTATATTCCAAAGACCACCAAAGACTATAAGGAATTCCTCTTAGGCGAGGGACTCAACCACGGAAAGAATAATCAGGTGTCTCTATCGGAATATCTGGATGTGCTGACCGATGATGTCAGTGAATACGTAAATGTGCGCCGCAAGAATGCAACGGACAGCCGCGAAAGAATGTGGGGTTACTATATCTGGAACGATGACCCCGAAGTTGACTATAACAATACGGTGAGAGCGGATAATTCATGGGATGTATATTACCACAGAATACTGGTTAGCAATGTTATCCTCAACAATCTGGCCGAAGCAACAGGCACCGAACAGGAACGCAAAGATCTGGAAGGGGAGGCTCGTTTCCTGCGCGCATGGTCTTATTTTATGCTGGTCAACACTTACGCTGCGCCTTATGAGAACGACGCTCAGGCTAACGCAACCCAGGCTGTGCCCATTAACAATGCCATCAGCGTGGAGAACAAGAAATTGGCGAAGGCAACACTTGGTGATATTTACCGCCTCATCGAGCATGATCTGGAGGCTTCGATCAAGGCCTTTGAAGCCGCGGCAACAGAAAAGACAATTTACCGTCCGAATCTAAGTACGGCTTGGTTGTTGCGCTCACGTGTGGCTTTGTTTAAGAAACAATACGACAAAGCTGCCGAATATGCTACGCAAACCATCAAGACAAGCAATAAGAAACTCTATGATCTGACGAATGGGGTAGAAGAGAATAAAGATCGTTTCTTAAATGAAAAGAATACAGAAGTTCTCTTCACATACGGTCCTGACGCAGCAGACGCTTTCAAACTGCAAAATTATATCACGGCCAACAATAGCGAAAAGGGCTGCTTCATCGTCAATCCGGAGTTGATTAGCATGTACACTAAAAAAGATGTACGCCTAGAAGCCTGCTACTATACGAAAATGCGGCGTGCGAAACCCTATAAGTATTATGCTTTACGTTCGCACGGCATGTATCCTTATGCTTTCCATTTGGCAGAAGCCTATCTGAATAGGGCAGAGGCCTATGTAGAGGGGGGCAAGGTTGCGGAAGCCTTAAAGGATCTTGACGCGATCAGAGACAATCGTATCTATAACAACAAGGCTCTCACGGCTACATCGGCCGAAGAAGCTTTGCAATTGGTAAAGGACGAGCGTCGACGTGAACTTTCGTTTGAAGGAATCCGATGGTTTGACCTGCGTCGATGGGGCTGTCCGGAGCTGAAGCACACCTACAGTTCGAGTGACGTAGGCGGTGAAAAGACCGAATACGTGCTAAAGCAGGGCGACAAGCGCTATACGCTACCGATACCACGTGCCGAAAGATTAATAAACACTAACTTGCAGTAGACAATGGGAAAGATGAAATCTATATTATCGATAACAGTTTGCCTGTTGGGCATGCTGACTTCATGCACCAATGAGAGCGCTATACACGCAGAATTGGAAGACGCGCTATATGACTTTACTGACAATCCTGCCGATCCTATTCAGCATGAGCGTTATCTCTTGTTCTCTAAATATAAAACCTATCTGGTAACAAATCCGGTAACGAGAGATTATAAATTTAACTTCCAAAAGAAGAATAATCTGCGAATAACGCCTGTGAAACAGGATACGGAGCTACTGAAACGTGGCATTGAGCGATTGCATACGATGTTTTTGGATGTGTATTCGGAAGAGTTCAAGCAAAAACATCTGCCATTTTCTATCATCCTGGCCGATAGTATTCTCTTTTTGGGTATGGAAAATAAAACACCCAGCTATCATGCTTATGCAGCCAATCGCTTTGTTGCCATGGCTGGTGTGCGCCCGACAATGGGGCTGGAGAGTGATAGTTTGAAACAGGCTATCAAAGGCGACCTTCACTCCCGCTATTGGATTGATTATCTGGGTGGTGAAGCCAAGGTGTTTACGATTCCCGATTCGTTGGATGATATCAGTAAAGCTTATTTTGCAAAGGATGTCGGCGACCTGACGAAAACCCCATTGGGCAATGTTGTTGGCAAGTTGCCATGGCAGATAGACTTTCATCCGCTGGGCTTCGTGAGCTACAATCCGGCAACAACGTTCTTTGATCCTGATCCCGACTGGGGTGGTTGGTGGATAGAAACACCTAACGCCGATACAGACAGACGCCAGTGGATAGCGTTCATTTTTACAACACCTAAGGCAGAACGAGAGCGCATCATCAACAGCTATCCGCTCATGAAGCGGAAGTATGAGATACTGAAAAAAGCCTTTATGGCCTGTGATAACTTTGACATAGACCAATTACCCTAATCTTATTATAGTTAAATTACGGAAATGAAATTTGTATTATTACTCCTCTGCTTGTGCTTCAATATCAGCACAATGGATGGAAAGGATATAAAGAAAAATAAGAAAAAAACAACGGAAGTAGCCGAAGTTGTTACGCAGAGTGCCCCGGATAGTAAGTATCGCAGCCTGACGGCAGGCTATACTCGTAAGACCGGGCTGATGAACGTGTACCGGCAGGGTGATAATTACCTGTTTGAAATCCCCCAAACGTTGCTGGGTAAAGACTTGCTGCTGACCTCGCGCGTGGCAACAACGAGTAACAATGCAGGAAGTGTGGCAGGGCAAATGCCTCATTCGCCTGTTCTCATTACATTGTCGGTGCAGGGAGAACGACTCTATATGCATAAGAAGGTATATAAAACGCTATGTGATCCAACATCTTCCTTGCAGGCTTCATTCAATCGGAATTTCACAAATCCTATTTGGAAGTCGTTCAAGATTAAAGGAACTTCGGCCGAAGGTGATGTTTTGGTCGATCTTTCTTCTCTTTTTGAGAATGACGTAAAGGAATTGAATCCATTCAGTTCGGGAGCTAAAAATGGTGGAGGCGGCTCACAGGTAGGTGACCTTTGCATGATTATGGGTGTAAAAACATTTCCTAAGAATCTGCAAGTACGCTCTCAACTTGGTTACAATAGCGGTGGCGAGCCACTGACGGTGACAATGTTGCGTAACATTATTCTTTTACCCGAACAGCCCATGCGTCCTCGTCTGGCCGATCCGCGCATCGGTTATTTTGATGAGAAAAAGGAATATTTTACCGATAAGGAAGATGGTGTGACAAGCTTTTCATACATTAAACGATGGGATATTCGGCCTACGGACTCTGCCGCTTACGCCCGTGGTGAACTGGTAGAGCCATCGAAGCATATTGTCTTCTACGTAGATACAGCCATTCCACGCAAGTGGCGGCCTTATATAAAACAAGGTATATGTGACTGGAACAAGGCTTTCAAGCAGATAGGATTCAAGGATGTGATAGTAGTGAAGGACTATCCTGCCAACGATCCGGACTTCGATCCAGATGATATTCGCTACAATTGTTATCGTATGATTACGACAAAAGTAGAAAACTCCGTTGGCCCCAGTTGTTCCGATCCTCGTACTGGTGAGATTATTCAAGCCGATGTCTTATTTTATTACAACAGTGTAAAATTACTGCATAACTGGGAGTTTGTACAAACAGGGGCTGTCGATCCACGTGCCCGTGCCAAAGTGTTTGACAGCGACATGACGGGTAATTCACTTCGCTATGTAGCTGCCCATGAAGTGGGCCATACTTTGGGTTTGCTCCATAACTTCAGAGCATCGTCAACAATTCCGGTAGACTCGTTGCGCTCAGCTACTTTTACGGCAACCTATGGCACCACTCCTTCCATAATGGATTATGCTCGATACAATTATGTGGCACAACCGGGTGATAAAGGCGTCAATCTGCGTCCGCCTCATCTGGGCGTTTACGATGCTTACGCGCTGGCATGGGGCTATAAGCCTATCTTCGAAGCCAAGACCCCGCAGGATGAACAGCCTGTTTTGAATCGTTGGATTCGTGAAAAGGAGGGTAATCGTATGTATGTGTATGGTCCACAATATTTCTTCAATTCGGTAGATCCTTCTTGTCAGTCAGAGGACTTGGGTGACAATGCCGTGAAGGCTGGAACCTATGGTATCAACAATCTGAAGTACATCATGAAGCATCTGAATGAATGGTGCGTGGAAGAAGGAAAAGATTATCAGCGGTTACAGGAGGCTTACACCAATCTTACCAACCAGCTGCAAACCTATCTTTATCATGCGGTGATGTATGTGGGTAGTATCTATATGGATGAGCCTGTGGCCGGAGATGGAAATCGCAACTTCCATTTTACGGACAAGAAGATACAGCAAGAAGCCTTGCAGTTTGTCTTGAAGAATATTTATGATATGCCTGCGTGGTTGCTCAATAAGGATATTATCAATAAGATAGGCCCGGTTGTGTCTGTTACCAATTTACAGGCACGTGTATTGAAAAGCCTGTTTGCCAAACCGGTAAGTTCGGTCATGGCACTCAATGAACAACTGGAACCTGCCACCGCCTATACGTATAGGCAGTATATGATGGATCTGTATAATGCGGTGTGGAGCAAAAGTATGCGTGGAGGTAGCCCTGATATCTACGAACGTCAATTGCAAAATGTGTATTTAAGTTCCTTGTTACGCTTGTTGCCCGGTAAGGGAGATGGCAAGAAGGCCGCCCCCAGTTATCTGCAAACCATACAGCATGATGAGATATTACCTTGCATGTGGGCTGTTTGCCCCGATGAAAGCCTGAGTCGGAAGTCTTCAAACGCCTTCTTTGAGTTTGATCCGATGGAAGATTTCAAGATGGTGAAGTCGCCGGTAGACTTGAGTACAGCTCAGGATTTATTGACTTTGTTGGCAAAATTGCGTTTGTCAGCACCAACTAAACTGCTCAAGGCTCACTATCAGAGCATGTATGTGGAATTGAAAAAAGCGTTGAGCATGTCCTAAAAACTTATTTGGGAATATAATAAAAGTGCCGTTTTGTTCAAAACATATTAGAACAAAACGGCACTTTACCATTTTACATGGGCTTACTCCATAGGAACGAGGCCCTCGATATACTTGCAGAGAATGCCGATACCCTTGATATTCTCGCCACCTTGTGGAATAATGAGGTCGGCATAACGCTTCGTCGGCTCAATAAATTGCTCATGCATGGGTTTCAATACTTCCAAATAACGGTCTACAACCATGGAAACCGTTCGTCCACGGTCTATCGTATCGCGCTGAATGTTGCGTATCAATCGCTCATCAGAGTCGCAGTCGACGAATATTTTCAAGTCCATCAGGTCGCGTAGCTTCTTGTTGAGTAGCGTCATAATGCCCTCGATGATAATAACAGGCTTCGGTTCTACGCGGATGGTTTCGGGCAACCGGTTGCACTTGAGATAGCTGTAGGTAGGCTGATCGATAGCATGGCCCTCGCGTAATTCGTGGACTTGCTTATGTAACAGTTTCCAGTCGAAAGCGTCGGGATGGTCGAAATTAATCTGATGTCGTTCTTCGTCGGTCATGCCCGTCGTATCATTATAATAAGAATCAAGTGGAACTACGGCTACGAAATGAGGCGGCAAGGCCTCTACGATTTTTCTTACAACGGTCGTTTTACCACTGCCGGTGCCACCGGCAATACCGATGATTGTGATTTTATCTTCAGAGATATTCATACTAAGATATCATTAAACATTATACGGTAGAATTCTGATTTCTTTTCTACGGCCATGGGATAAGCCCGTGAGCTACTGGGCATGCGATAGAGCCGGAGCTCACGCCCTTCGAAAGTAAAGGTAGTGTACTGTCCCATCTTGGGTATGGTCTTGATTCCAAAGTGCGACGTGAAGACCTGCGTAGCCAGCTGACCGGCCAACAACACTCCCCTGCAATCGGGCAAGGCCCGCAGCATGCCGTCAAGATCACTCTGTTCGACGATTTCCAGATCCTTATCGGAGGCCGTGTTCTTGGTGCGACGAACACGTAATGCCGTATCGAAGAGGGCCACTCGCTTCTCTTTTAGAAAAGCTTTGAGTGCATCCAGTCTGAAAGTTTTATTGGATTGATCTACAAAATGAAACTTATCGTCGAAAAATACATGCCCAAAGATGCGCCACATGTCATTTTGGAAGTTTGGATAATACCACTCCATGCACCAACGCTTGGATGCCGGCGGAAAGGTGCCAAGCATGAGCAATCGGGCGTCGGTAGGCAACCAAGGCTCAAAGGGATGCGTTTCAATCATTGCTGTTGCTTGACCAAATAAACAACAACGGGCAGGTGATCGCTATAACCGTTGAGCCATACACCTGCGGCATGGGTACGTTTAGGCGTTCCCTTGTACTGGCCTTCGGTTTGGAACAAATAATCGAAGCGTACAACCTGATTCTTCCAGAATTTCAATGTAGTAAAATCTTTCTGCCCATTTTGATTCAAGAGATTCGGTGTAAGCAATATCTGATCGAAAAGATTCCATGCTCCTTGATAAGCTAAAGTACCCGTACCATTGGCCAGAACATTCCACCAAGGATTGTACATATCGCCTTCGGCCACTTCGTCAATATTGCGACGGCCACGCAGTTCTTTGGCCATGCTGGCGTCAGCAGGATCATCATTCATGTCACCCATGACAAGAATCTTGGCTTTAGGATCTTCGGCGATCAGCGAATCCTTTAAGGCCTTGATCTGTCGGGCACCTAACTCACGATAATAAGGCCCTGCGAAGCGGCTGGGAAGGTGGTTGACGATGGCCACGACATGCTCTCCGGCCAAGTCGCCGCTCACGGTAAGGAAACCGCGCGTGGCACGGTTGCTGTCCTTGGCCAGTTCGTAGACATAGGGAACGAGCTTTACGTCGCGCACAGAGAACAACGAAGGGTTGTAGAGCAACGCGCAGTCAACACCACGTTGGTCGGGGCCTTCGACGTGACAGAACCGGAAATTACGGGCTTTCAACGGTTCCTGGTCGCACAAATCCGTGAGACACTTCGCGTTTTCCACCTCGCTCACACCGATGATAGCGCATCCTACGCCTTTCAGAACATCAGTACCCATATCGGAAAGCGCCTGGGCCATGTTGCGAAGCTTGTGACTGTACTTCAAACCGTTCCACTTCATGCTGCCTGCGGGCAGATATTCATAGTCGTTTTTACCCACGTCATGACAGGTGTCAAATAAGTTTTCGAGATTGTAAAAACCAACGCCATAAACAGAAAATTTCTTTTCTTGCGCCTGAACGGTTACTGCCAAAAGAGTTGGCAGCAACAACAAAAGAAGTAACCTTTTCATTATTATTCGATTATTTAACTGCAAATATCGCTATTTTCAACGAAAATATGGCATGGAAAGGTAAAAAACATACGACAATGAGGCTTTTTCAGAAATAATTTCGTTACTTTGCAATGCTTGTATCAAGACATCCATACGACTGACCGGAATACAAGTCGTCATCGGATAAATGAAGTAGAATCATATTTACAACAAGACAAAAAATAACCAAAGATTATGCAGAAACAGCTCAAATTAGTGTTGCTTGCTCTATGCTGCACCGCTCCTTTGTCGGCCCAGAACAACAACACTTCGGGCCAAACGACGAGCGACGCGAACGAAGCGGCTTTTACCTTTACGGAGGCGCAGTTGGGCGAGGACGACAACGTCAACCAGAATGTCACCATTCTGAACTCCAGCTCGAATGTCTATGCCAGCGGAGTGGGTTATCTATTCTCACCGGTACGCTTCCGCTATCGTGCTTTCAATCAGAAGTACAATGAGATTTACATCAACGGCGCGCCCGTGAACGATGTCGAGCGCGGCCAGTTCGCCTTCTCCTCCATCGGCGGTCTGAACCAGATGACACGCAACGTAGACTTCTCGCTGCCTTTCGAGACCAACAATTTCGGCATGACCGCCATGGGCGGAAGCAACAACTACAATTTCCGTAGCGGCGCCATGAGCACGGGACAGCGTATCAGCTTGGGCGGCGCCAACCGCAGCTACACGCTCCGCGGCATGTATACCTACAACAGCGGATTCAACAACAAGGGGTGGGCCTATAGCGCCAACGTCACTTATCGCTGGGCGAAGCGCGGCTATGTGGAAGGAACTTTCTACAATGCGCTGTCTTATTTCGTCGGCGTACAGAAACTGCTGGGCAACCACAGCCTGTCGTTCGCCACTTGGGGCAATCCTACCGAGCGCGCCTCGCAGGGCGCGGCCACCGCGGAAAGCTACTGGATAGCCAACGACTACCAGTACAATCCCTACTGGGGTTACCAGAACGGAAAGGTTCGCAACTCGCGTGTCGTCACCGATTTTGCGCCTTCGGCCCTGATCACCTGGGACTGGACCATCAACAACAAGACCAAGCTCGTAACGACATTGCTCGGCAAATACAGCATGTACAAGAGCACGAAGCTGAACTACAACAATTCCGACAACCCCGCGCCCGACTACTACAAAGTACTGCCCAGCAACTTCTACGACGTCTGGGGCTCTAACGCCCGCTACCAGACAGCGGCGGCTTATGCCGACTGGAAAACAGCCTACGAGTGGCTGTCGGGCAGCAAGGCCAACCGCCAGATTAACTGGGACCGCCTCATCGCGGCCAACCACAACGTCAACGCCGTGAATGCCGACGCCATGTACTACGTTCAGGCCCGCCACAACAACAACCTCTACCTAACCTTGGCTTCGGCGCTGACCAAGCAAGTGGCCAAGCAGAGCACACTGAACTTAGGCTTCACCGTGACCGGCAACAAGGGTATGCACTATCAGACAATGGACGACCTGCTGGGAGCCAATTACTTCCACAACGTGAACAACTACGCTATCGGCACCTATGCCAAAAACTCCGACGCCGTGCAGTACGACCTCAACCATCCCAATGCTTTGGTGAAAGAGGGCGACAAGTTCGGCTACGACTATGACATTAACGTGCTGTGCGGCAACGTCTGGACAAACTATACCGAGACTTTCGGCATTGCCCACTACAGCATCGCCGCCAAAATAGGCTACGACGCCATGAACCGCGACGGCAAGATGCGCAATGGTCTGTTTGCCGACAACTCTTACGGCAAGAGCAAGACGGCACGGTTTGTAACGGGCGGCTTCAAGGTGGCCAGCTCGTTCGACTTCGGCAAGGGGCATGTCGTGTCGCTGGGACTGGGCTATGAACTGAAAGCGCCCAATGCCAACGTAGCTTTCCAGGCCCCGGAAATGAATAATGACTTCGCCCTGGGACTGAAAAACGAGCGTGTTTTCAGCAGTGAGCTCGCCTATCAGCTCAAGACTCCGTGGCTCAACGTGAACCTAAGCAGTTACTACAGCCGCGTGGACAACGCCACAGAGTGGACTTGTTTCTATTTCGACGACATCAATTCGTTCTCTTACAACTCCATCACGGGCCTCGCCAAAGAATATTACGGCGCGGAACTGGGCGCCAAGATGAAGCTGACCTCTTTCCTCGACCTGAAAGTAATCGGAAGTATCAGTGAGGCAAAGAACATCAGCAATGCTAATGTCATCTATCTCAACGCCACCGAAGGCAAACCTTACCAAGACCGGGCCTACATCAAAAATATGCGCGAAAGCGGCACGCCGCTCACCGCTGCCAGCCTCGGACTGAGCTATCATCAAAGCGGATGGTTCGTAGACCTCAACGGCAACTACTACGATCGCATCTATCTGGGCTATTCCCCTTACTACCGCTATGCCAAGTCGATGACCAAAGCGGGCTTGGTAGACAATGAAGGCAACTACATGGTTTCTCCCCAAGACAAGGGTAAGGGTGGTTTCATGCTCGACGGAAGCATCGGCCGCAATATCCGGCTCAAGAAAGGAAGTCTCTCCATCAACCTGATGGTGACCAACATCCTCAACAACCAGAAGATCATCACGGGCGGTTACGAACAGAGCCGCAGTGACTACTCGACCAACCAGACCACCGGCGTGGCCAGCCAGCGCTCGTACAGCTTCTCCAAGAACCCGAAGGTATTCCACGCATGGGGCACCAACGGCATGCTTCAGATTGGTTACAGATTCTAACTTAAACATTGATCAGAAAATATGAAGACTATTAAATATATCATGCTGGCCCTGGCCTGTGGCTTCTTCATGCAGAGTTGTATGAACGACGGCTTCGACGAGGTATCGGGCAACGTGAGAGGCAACGCTGCCATCAAGGAGACAAACGTCATGACGATCGCGCAGCTGAAAGAGAAATATGCCGGTACACTGAAAGAGCAATACGGCTATACCCAGATAACCGACGACATACAGCTGAAAGCCTATGTAACGGGTAACGATATCGAGGGTAACCTTTTCAGCCAAATCGCTTTGGAAGACGGCACCGGAGCTATGATAATTGCCATCAGCGAAGGTGGAATTTTCGGCTATCTTCCCGTGGGAACGGAGATTCTCGTCAACCTCAAGGACCTCTACATCGGCAACTATGGATACCAGCCACAGATAGGAACGCTCTATGAAAGCGCCAAGGGAGAGGTGTCGGTAAGCCGCATGGCCCGCATGCGCTGGGACCAACACTTCAACTATACGGGCAAGACCGTAGACGTAGTGCCGACAGAGTTTGACCAGACCAAACTGAAAGACGAAAGCTACCTGGCTGCCAACTGCGGCAAGCTGATGACCCTAAAAGGTGTCACCTTTGCCGACGGAGGACAAAAAGTATATGCCAACAAGGCCGATATCGTGAACAACAACAGCTGCGAACGTGCGCTGAAAGGAATCTCTTCCTATAATCTTGTGGTAAGAACGAGTACCTATGCTGACTTTGCGGCCGACCAACTGCCTACCGGCAAGGTCAACATCACCGGTATCTTCACCCGCTATGGCAATAAATGGCAGGTCATCATACGTCAGGCCAGTGACGTGACTGCTGCTCAATAACACCTATTTATATATATCATTGAAGAAATAAAAGAAATATCATATGAAAAAGATTATCAATTCATTGTTTGTTTTGGCCCTCGCAGCCATTACATTCACCGGTTGTGAGGATGTGCCCGCACCTTACAACATGCCTACCGACAATGGCGGTACAACGCCTCAGACAGAAACAAAAGCCGAGCCGACAGGTAAGGGAACGGAAACAGAGCCTTACAATGTAGCGGCAGCCATCGAACTGATTAAGGCTACTGAAGCTGACAAGAACACGGCACCGATCTATGTTAAGGGTACGATTTCCAAGATCGACAACGTGGAAACCGAGAAATATGGTAATGCTACTTATGAGATTGTAGATAAAGGTATGACACAGAAGCTCAGTATCTACCAGAGCCTTTACTTGGGCAACAAGAAGTTTACAAGTGCCGACCAGATTAAAGTAGGCGATGAGATTATCATCTATGGCCCGTTTGTCAACTTCAAAGGCAAAACGCCGGAGACAGCCGGCAAGGGTGCCACCTACATCTATTCGCTCAACGGCAAGGTTGAAAAGCCTCAGGAAATCCCTGCCGATGATAATTCCATTGATAAGCCTTACTCCGTAGCCAAGTCTATCGAACTGATTACAGCCGGCAAGGCGCCAACCGTAGAGGTTTACGTGAAGGGTATCATCAGCAAGGCTCCCACCTTCTATGCCCCGGCAGGAAGTCTTACCTATTACATTTCTGACGACGGAAAAACAGAGAAGGAACTGCAAATCTTTGGTGGTTTGAGTTTTAATGGCGGGAAGTTCAGTGGTGCCAAAGACCTGCAAGTAGGACAAACGGTTGTTGTGCATGGTATTATCAAAGCCTATAAAAACAAGGCTGGCAAAGTAATCAACCAAATGGACAAGAACAACAAGCTCATCACCGTAAATGGAAAAACTGAACTCATCAAAGGAGAAGATACCCCGGGTGACGACATATCCGGAAAAGAGATTACAGCCGCAAGCCTTGGCTTAGGTAACACAAAAGCTATCGCGACCCAGACTCTTGCCGATGGCACCAAGCTTATTGCAGACAAAGGCTCTAATGAAAAGAATGATCCCAAATACTATACGGCAGGTAGCGGTTCCATCCGCATGTATGCCGGCAACACGCTTACTTTCGACGCAGGCAGCAAGAAAATTGAAAGCATCGTATTGACCTGTGATACATACACGGATCAGAAGACAGGCGCTAAAACAGATTATACTGCCGAGGGAAAAGCTACTGCTTCGGCAGGCACTATTGCGCTGAAAGACCTTGTTTACACGATCAGCGGTATCAATGCCGCCAAGGTAACGATTACCAACGGCAATACGACTACCGGCGCCAAATCACAGCTCCGCATAGTGAAGTTCGTCATCACCTACGCCAAATAAGATACGGCGTCATGTCGTAGGACCAATTTTTATTAAACCTCCATCGATGTAAACAAAACGCCTACCAAGCATAAAATGTTTAAATAATTTGGCAGCGTACGAAGTTTTCACTAACTTTGCACGCTGATATACGGACAACAACATTATAAACATAATATTTAGAAAAATGAAAAAAGGTATTCATCCCGAAAACTATCGCCCCGTCGTATTCAAAGATATGTCCAACGGCGATATGTTCCTTACAAAGTCTACATGCAGAACAAACGATACTGTAGAATTTGAAGGTGAGACTTACCCCGTAGTAAAGATTGAAATCTCAAGCACCTCTCACCCATTCTATACCGGTAAGAGCAAGCTTGTTGATACAGCCGGTCGTGTTGACCGCTTCATGAACCGTTACGGTAAGTTGAAGAAGTAAATATATACCTTTTCTCTTAAGGATATATTATCATAGAGTGAGAGTGCGTTCGAACGTAGTTGCATATGCGTCGACCGCACTCTTTTGTATTTTTCAGCCCCCCCCAAAATAACTAATGGAGAAGCCGGTCGCCGTGTGTGGACTTCTCATTATCAAGATTCACTATGAAGATTCAGCATTTATTATTCACATTATTGGCTGCCGGCATGATGATGACATCATGCGGAGACTGTGACAATACGCCTGAAGACAGTCCCCAAACTGCCAACAGAAACAAGAATACCCCGTCAGCTTCAATGCCAATAGAGATCACACGTCTGGAATTTCCTCACGTGAAAGGCGACAGCAACGACCCCATCATCATGCACAAGGCTGACGGCGAAGTGAATTTCTCGCTCGAATGGGACAACGCCAAGCGGGCACAACGCTGGACTTGCTACCAGATGTATGCCTCAAACAGAGTGATCCGCTGGAAACGAAGCAACTGGAAGAAGATCGACCCATGGTTCGGTGATCCATTTCAGGTAGACCCAATGATTCAGCCCTCCTACCAGTCTACCGAAGAAGACCACTGGAACGACGGCTACGACCGTGGGCACATATGCCCTTCACAGGATCGTGTGAACAGCCGCGATGCCAACATGCAGACTTTCTACTACTCGAATATGCAACCGCAGCTGAATGGTTTCAACTCGGGCGTGTGGGAAGTACTGGAAGAGAAAATACGCGGCTGGATAACTCAAAACTCTCCCCAAAGCGATACTCTTTACGTATGTAAGGGCGGAATCATTGATGGCACGCCGGGAAACGACTTTACTTACAACAATCACAAGCTGATCGTGCCCGGTCATTTCTTCTGTGCGCTGCTTATGAAGAACGCAGGCGGCTACAAGGCCATCGGTTTCTGGTTTGAGCATAAAAACAACAAAGACAAGGATTTGGGTAAATATGCCATCAACGTTCGCGAACTGGAACGGCAGACGAAGCTCGATTTCTTCTGCAATCTGCCCGACGACGTAGAAAGTCATGTGGAGAACTTGGATCAAGACCGTGTGAAAACGGCCTGGGGATTATAGACCGACACCCTCGACAAACAAGTCAAGAGCGGACATACTACGATGATAGTATGCCCGCTCTCGCTTTATTTATATAAATTATTATTGGTGTCCGGTAAAAACTGATTGACAGTTCTGCAAGCCTTTATTTATCGACACTACAGGCATGTATAGCCGGTAGTGGCTTACTTTTTGCCCCCAATAGCAACCCTTACTAAAAACATTCCTTTTGCTTTGGTGTTTTCCACGCGCCGGGAAAGGTTGCCGGCATTTGCCGTGGCGTTTGCCGAACTTCGGCATTTAACATCTGTTTTGCTTTGGCGTTTGCCGAGCTTCGGCATTTAACACCTGTTATACCTTGATGTCTTCCGAGAACCCGGAAAGCCTGTCGTCATTTGCCGGGACGATATTTCCCGCGGCGCAAGCCTGTCTGCATTTGCCGGGATGGCGAAAGGCATGATTTATCGCTATAATTTGTTTATCGGACAGCAATAATAAATTATTCCTTACTGATTGGTCTTCGCAAAAGCTCCCATAGCTACAGCTTTTTTGCCTGCCGAGCTCCTTGTCAGCACGTTGTTGCCTTTGGCATAGCCACGATCATAAAGCTCATAAAAGGGATTCCAGTCGAACGAACCGTCATAGACAAATCGGAATACGATGTCCCGGTTGGTTCCGTCGTCCATGTAACCGCTGAAATAATTGTCGCTCAAACTATAATCGTAGATGTAAACGGGATTCCATTCGCTGTCCTTATAACGCAGGGTGATGGTGCCGTTGTTCACTGTCCACAGGAAAGGACAATACCAGTGGTCCCTATATGGCGAACGTACATCATAATCGATTTCCTCGCCCGTGCCGTCTTGATAGAACGTGATCGTCGTGCGATAATGGTCGCCTACCAGTCCCCAACGATCCTGATAGTAGGCCGAGAGATTTCCGGTCCACGTTCCGTTCAGCGTATAAGCGATTTCATCATCTTCGTCGCAAGAGACAAACAGCGACACTGTCATGACGGCCATAAGGGCCATTGCGAGAATTGTAGTCAACTTTTTCATAATCGTATGTTTTTTTATGTGAATATTCTTCTGTTTAATTTCAACAGCAAAGTTAAGCATAAAAAAAAGCGACTATATGGAGATTTTCCATATTCATCGATAGGGAGTTTCCTATTTAATCGGGGAATAATCCCCTAAAACCTAAATTATTATAATTATCCAACCACGCGACCATCCATCTCATTTTAAATGAGTACCTTTACGCATTAATATATATATCATTTAAGTATCATAACATTCATAAAAGCATAAAAAAGATGAAAACAGTCTATGATTTCTCTGTAAAAGACAGAAAAGGTAAAGACGTATCGTTGAAAGAATACGCTAACGAAGTTCTCCTGATTGTAAATACCGCTACCAAATGCGGTTTCACCCCACAGTATGAGGAATTGGAGAAATTATATAAAGAACTGCATCCCAAGGGTTTTGAGATTCTCGACTTCCCCTGCAACCAGTTCGGCCAACAAGCTCCCGGCACCGACGAGAGCATTCACAACTTCTGCAAGCTGACCTACGGCACCGAATTTCCACGGTTCAAGAAGTTGAAAGTGAACGGTGAAGACGCCGATCCGCTCTACAAATTCCTGAAAGAACAGAAGGGATTTGCCGGTTGGGACGAGTCGCATCCTATCTATCCCATCCTCGACAAGATGCTTTCTGAGGCCGATCCCAACTATAAGGAAAGCGCGGACATCAAGTGGAATTTTACAAAATTCCTCATCAACAAGAAAGGGCAAGTTGTCGCCCGCTTCGAGCCGACAACAAAAATTGAACTCATTGCCAAGCAAATCGAAGAACTTCTTGAAGCTTAATTTATCCCCCGAACATTATGAAAACAAAACTCTTAATCATAGGTAGTGGCCCCGCCGGCTACACCGCAGCCATCTATGCCGGACGTGCCAACCTACAACCCGTACAATACTGCGGCATTCAGATGGGTGGACAACTTACCCAAACCACAGAAGTAGAAAACTTTCCGGGCTACCCCGACGGCGTAGACGGCAATCAGATGATGATGGAACTTCGTCGTCAGGCCGAGCGTTTCGGTGTCGAAATGCACGACGGATCGATCGTTTCGGCTGACTTCAGCCAGCAACCTTACCGTTTCAAGACCGACAGAGACGAGGAAATAGAGGCCGAAAGCGTCATTATCGCTACCGGTGCCACAGCCAAATACTTAGGACTTCCCGACGAACAGAAGTATATGGGACAAGGCGTGAGCGCCTGTGCCACGTGCGACGGCTTCTTCTATCGCAAGAAAGTGGTGGCCGTCGTTGGCGGTGGCGACACTGCCTGCGAAGAGGCCAGCTACCTGGCAAGCCTCTGCGCCAAGGTCTACATGATCGTCCGTAAGCCTTATCTGCGTGCTTCCGACGTTATGAAGAAGCGTGTGGAGAATATCGAAAACATCGAAATACTCTACGAAACCAATACTTTGGGTCTCTTCGGCGACAACGGCGTAGAAGGCGCCCACGTAGTATATCGCAAAGGCGAGGCCGACGAGAAGGTTTACGACCTGCCCATTGACGGTTTCTTCCTGGCTATCGGGCACAAGCCACAGACCGATCTCTTCAAGGGATCTATCGATCTTGACGAGCAAGGATTTATCAAAATATCCGGCCATAGTCAAGCCACCAACCTTCCCGGCGTGTTCGCGGCAGGCGACGTGTGCGACCCGCACTACCAGCAAGCTATTGTCGCGGCCGGCACCGGTGCCAAAGCGGCCCTCGACGCGCAAGAGTATCTGCTCAACAAATAACCTTGACAAATTATGGCGAAACGAATTACAGACAATATCTCGTGGGTGGGTAAGATCGATTGGGAGCTGAAACGCTTCCACGGCGATGAACTTTCCACCCTGCACGGGTCCAGTTATAACTCTTTTCTCGTCAGGGATGAGAAGACTGCCCTTATTGATACCGTGTGGCAACCTTACGACAAGGAGTTTGTCAGTCGCCTGAAACGGGAAATCGATCTCAAGCAGATTGATTACATCATCATGAATCATAATGAGATTGATCATAGCGGTGCTCTTCCCGAACTGCTGCGCGAGATTCCGGGTACCCCCATCTATTGCACCAAGAAGGGCGAGGCTATCCTTCGCGGACACTATCATCAGGACTGGAACTATGTAAACGTGAAGACCGGCGACACGCTTTCACTCGGCAAAGCCACTCTCACCTTCATCGAAGCGCCCATGCTTCATTGGCCCGACACGATGATGACGTATGTCGATACCGAGCAGACACTCTTCTCCAATGATGTTTTCGGCCAGCATTTTGCCAGCGAGTCGCTTTACGACGACTGCGTTGACGATTATGAAGTGTTGTATGAGGCTAAGAAATACTATGCCAACATCATCAACACCTACAGCAACATGGCCATCCGCAAGGTGAAAGAGCTGAAGGAAATGAATCTGCCCATCAAACTGATATGCCCCAGTCATGGTATCATTTGGAAGAAAAATCCGACCGCCATCATCGACCTCTACCTCGAATGGGCCGGCGGCTACAGCGAAAACCAGATATCCATTGTCTACGACACGATGTGGCAGTCGACCCGCCTGATGGCCGAATCCATTGCCGAAGGCATTCTCAAGGCCGACCCAAGCGTCACGGTGAAACTCTTCAACGCGGCTCATGAGGACAAGAACGACATCCTCACGGAAATGTTCCAATCGAAAGCCGTGCTCGTAGGATCGCCCACTATCAACTACGGCTACTCCTATGCGATAGCCGGTATCTTGGAGATGACCCGCGGAATGAAGCTCAAGAACAAGAAAGCCGCGGCCTTTGGTTCCTACGGTTGGAGCGGCGACGCCCCCAAGATGATCAGTCAACATCTGCAGGAAGCCGGCTTTGAGCTGGTCAATGACGGTATCAAGAAACTCTGGGTACCTGACGAAGCCACGCTTCTCGAGTGCATAGAATACGGTAAAGACTTTGCGTTGCAGACGAAATAAGTTTTATAAGAACTAGCAAAAAAGCCAAGAACCAACCATGAGGTCGTGTTCTTGGCTTTTTTCGTTATCATTAATCAATTCTCAAAATCATTGTACGACGGCCGTCGCGGCCCCTTTCTCCCGCAGGAAAAAGCCCGAAATCCACAGGCCGACAAACGTCAGGAACCCGTTCAACATCAGCAGTTCGTAGCCAAACCGATAGCCCGTAGCGGCTGAAACCAATCGGTCGAGCGCGAAGCAGAGCAGCGGCGAGGCCACGGCAACCCACGGCGCCCAGCTGTCCTTGGGTCGGCGTCGCGTAAAGAGACCGAAGGCGAAGAGTCCCAGCAGCGGTCCGTAGGTATAGGAACAGAGAATATAGATGGCGTCGATGACGCTTGTGCTATTGAGAACCTTGAAAACCAGGATAAAGAGCACGAACAGCAAGGCTATCGCAAAGTGCGCCCGCTTGCGCAACCGCTCATCAGCGGGTCGTTCGCACACGTCTACGCAGAAGCTGGTGGTCAGCGCGGCCAAAGCACTGTCGGCACAGGAGAAACTGGCTGCCACGATACCGATGGTAAACAACACGACGACGACTTCGCCCAATCGCCCCGTCGCGGCAAACATTGGCAGCAAGTCGTCGCCCATCTCGGGCAGTGCCACCCCCTGCTTTTGGGCCAACATCATCAGCAGAATACCCAAGACGAGGAACAACAGATTGGCCGGAACAAAGGCAAAACCATAGGTACACATGTCTTTCTGCGCCTCACGCAACGACTTACACGTCAGATTCTTCTGCATCATGTCCTGATCCTGCCCCGTCATGACCACCACGACGAACGCGCCGCTCAGAAACTGCTTCCAGAAATTCTGTCGCGAAATCCAGTCGTCGAACACGAATATCCGGCTGTGGGCGTCGTTCACCACGGCGTCGACGGCCTCACCGAGCGTCAATCCCAATTGGCTGATAACCTGAAAGATAATCAATATCAGGGCCGTAAACATGCAGAACGTCTGAAACGTATCGGTGAAGACCAGCGTCTTGATACCTCCCCGACGCGTATAAAACCAGATGAGCGTCACCATAACCAGCGCCGTCAGGACAAACGGCACGCCCAGCCGGTCGAACACAAACCGCTGCAAGATGATACAGACCACGTAGAAGCGCACGGCCGCGCCCGTCATCTTGGAAAGAAGGAAGAAAGAAGCCCCCGTCTTATAAGCCCTTCGGCCCAGCCTGAGTCGCAGATACGAATAAATCGTGGTAAGATTGAGCCGATAGTAGACGGGCAAGAGGATGAAGGCCACCAGAAAGTAGCCGACAATAAAACCCAAACACATCTGCAGATAGGTCATATCCATCCGCATGGCCATGCCCGGCACACTGACAAACGTAATGCCCGAAATCGACGCGCCCACCATGCCGAAGGCCACCATGTACCAGGGTGACCGACGATTGGCCCTAAAAAACGTATCGTTATCGGCCCGGCGACCCGTCAGCCGACTAAACAACATCAGCAAACCAAAATAACACAAAACGGTAACGATAATGAGCATAGGTATCTATATTTCGGAAAAATATACAAAACAGGAGCAAAAGTACAATATTCGCGGCGTTTTCTGCCGCTTTAGACACTCATTAACAAAGATTCAAGTGAAAATTTGGAGTTATCAAAAAGATAAACTACTTTTGCAACAGCATGCAAAATGAAGCTTACAACATATTAAACAATCGGCTGACAATACGTATCAGTCAGAGTTTCATGTCGTTTGCCGTTATCAATCAGGCATCGACCGTAGGTATCGAATACGAGCCTTATGCCGTAAAAAACGGAATTTCGATAGCGGCCAATTTGCGTGAAGCCTTCAACGAAAGCGCCCTGTTGGGCATGGGATTCATCAAAGTTCAGGTCATGATCGATACCCCGGTGCTGCTGGTGCCCATTGAAGAGTTTGACGAATCGCAGAAAGAACTACTCTACAGCCACGCTTTTACCCGGCTGGGCAACGATATCATCATCCATACGATACTTCCTAATGAGAACGCCGTTGCTCTTTTTCCACTCAATAAAGACTTGAATATGGTCATCAACGACCACTTCAACGACATCAGAATCATCCCTATGATGCAATCGGTATGGAGTTATATGCACCACCGTAGTTTCAGCGGCAATCGCAAAAAGCTCTATGCCTACTTCCACGATCACAAGGTGGAAGTATTCTGTTTCAAGCAAAACCGCTTTAAATTTTACAATCATTACAAGATCGTAACGCCCTACGACGCTTCCTACTTCATTCTTTACGTATGGAAACAGCTTGGCATGGATGCCCAAAACGATGAATTGCACATCTTCGGCAGCATCAATGAAAAGGAAGTGCTTATCGAAGACCTGAAGAAATACCTGCGGGGCGTCTACGTCATCAATCCCGAAGCCGAATTCAACCGTGCACCCATCACTAAAATCAAAGGACTTCCCATTGATATCAGCATTTTGTTTCTGAAGGGAAGATAAGCGAAGGCTCCCTCCTCAATATTATTTACAGGCTTATGAGAATCATCACCGGCAAGTATAAAGGCCGTCATTTCGACATTCCACGCGCCTTTAAGGCACGCCCCACCACCGATTTTGCCAAAGAGAACATCTTCAACGTCATGATGGGCTACCTCGATTTCGAAGGCGCCGAAGCCCTCGATCTCTTTGCGGGAACCGGCAGTATCAGTCTCGAACTCGTGTCGAGAGGTTGCCGTCAGGTCATCAGTGTGGAAGCCGACCGTGACCATGCCAACTTCATACGCCGGTGTTTCGAAAAGCTGAACGACCAGACGGATATTCTGATACGTGGCGACGTGTTCAAATTTATCAAGGCTTGCCACCGGCAGTTCGACTTCATCTTTGCCGATCCGCCCTACGCGCTTGAGCAACTCCCCCAAATTCCGGAACTCATTTTAAGCAAGCAACTGCTCAAAAAAGACGGTGTACTTGTCTTCGAGCATGGCAAACAATACGACTTCAGCCACATTCCCGGATTCGTGGAACATAGAGTGTATGGCAGTGTCAATTTCTCCATTTTTCAATAGTCGTGCTTTCGGTTTCTAAAAGCATAGCTTTTACCTCCTCAAAGCATAGCTTTCAGCGTGTAAAAGGGCTGCTTTTGGCGTGTAAAAGCATTGCTTTTACAACACAAACAAAACAAGCCCGGACGCCCGCCGACAAGCAAGCTCCCAACAGATTGATTATCAACGAAATAAAAAACAGAAGAGAAACATCGCTTCGAAGCCCACAGGTCACAGCAACGGTGACAATAAGCGAATGATACTTTCCCACAGACGCTGCAAGAAAGGTGTGTGCAACAGATTTCTCACTTCCTCGATCGACAGGCTGTCAGCCTGATCATCGAGGAATATTTGTTTGATTTTGAGCGCCATTTCCTGATGGTAGAAGAACGCGTTGGCCTCAAAATTATTCTCGAAACTGCGAAAATCGACATTCGTACTTCCACAACTGCAAATAAAATCGTCGGAAACCAGAAGTTTTGAGTGGTTGAAACCTTTGTTATAGAAAAACACCTTTACGCCCGCTTCGATTACTTCCATCACATAAGACTTACTGGCCCACTCCACCAGTTTGGCATCGCTATGCATCGGTATCATCAGCCGCACGTCAATACCGGCCACGGCTGCCGTGCGCATAGCAAACAAAATAGGTTCGGTAGGCAGAAAATAAGGCGTTTCGATATAAACATACCGCTTAGCTTCGAGCAGAATACGCACATAGCCCTGCATGATATCGGGCCAGGGTTGGATAGGACTGCTCGTGACAATCTGCCCCAGACAGTCGTTATTGATGGTCGGGTCGAGCTCGAGATAATAAATGCGCGACGTGATAAGGCTACGTTCCACGAAATACCAGTCAATCAGAAACGAACGCTGCAAGGCATAAACAAGTCCGCCCTCAAGCCGCATGTGGGTGTCGCGCCAAGGCTGATGCTTGCTGCCACGCAGGTAACGCAGCGCGATATTCATACCTCCGATGTAACCGACCTTGCCATCCACGATGCATATCTTACGGTGGTTGCGGTAATTCACCTTACCCGTAAAAGCCGGAAACTTCACCGGCATGAACGAACAGACCTTCACGCCACCGGCTCGCATACGGTCGAAGAAGCGCTTTCTCACCTTCCATGAACCTACGTCGTCATAAATGACTCGCACTTCAACGCCGGCCCGCGCCTTGTCGATCATGACATCAGCCAAGAGATTGCTCAAAGGATCGTCTTCAAATATATACGATTCTAAATGGATATGATGTTGGGCTGTTCCTAAATCACGTATCAGATTCAGGAAAAACTGATAACCGTCGGTATAAATGTCTACGTTGTTATCCTTAAACGGCAGTGCCATACTTTGGTTGGCGAACTGACGCACCAAGGCCGCACAGTCTTCCGGAATCTTCAGATTACGCTGTCCGGCAAACTCCAACATCGAATGTTTGGTAAGCTGGTCAAGACTACGTTGGCTCACAAGCCTCTCCTTACGCGTATTCTGACCGAAAAAGAAATAGAGAATGATACCGACTAAAGGCAAAAAAAGCAACACCATCAGCCACGCAATGGTCTTAGCCGGCTGACGACGATCCATCAACACCGTCACCATCGCAGGTACGATGGTGAGGATATAAAACGCTAAAAAGAGCCAATGAAAGTAAATCATTCCATAATCTCCCTTCCTACATAATAATATTGTTGCCCAACTGCTGGGCCAGTGCGTTGCGAATCATCTGTAAATCCTTAAACTCCTCCAGCAACTTCATCATGCGGTCGTGGTCGGAAACGGCCTGCGCTATTTCCTTCTGCAGGTCTTTCAGTTTCTGCTCTACGTAATCCATACGGAAATCGAGTATCAAATGAATCACCCGTTGACGCAAGGTTTCTACAGTTTCTTTCATCTGCTGGCTTTCCGAAAGCCTGAACTTATCGGTGCTCATGTCCACAGCCAATTGGCTGATACCGATATCATGATGATGCACAAAGTATGGCTCAGCCATAAAACCCTCTTTGCCGGCGTGCGCCACGGCCTCGTCAAGAATCTGATTATACAGCGGCGTGTGGAAATAGAGCCCGTCGGCCGAGAGCGTATAATGAATATACTGGGCAAGAGTAAGGTCAATGAGGTTGCCGTCGTGGTCTTCCACATGGTCGAAGATAATCTGCTCACCATAACGGATGACCAACTGAATGAGCATTTGCTCTACTTTAGTTGCCTGCTGCAAAGGAGTGGCTGGCTCTAAACTGGGCAACGGCATGGCCGGTTGGCGTTCGGCTTCGCGTATCTGCGCTTTCTGCTCCTGATTCTTGTCCTCACGAATCATGCGGTTCATCGTGTTGATGAGCGTCCGCTCATTGATATTGAGGTAGGACATGCTGTCGTGGATATACGTGTCGCGCAGAATCTGGTTAGGAATGACGGATATGGATCTGACAATCGAGTTGATAGCTTCCGACCGTTTCAGAGGATCATTCTCCTTGTCAAGCAACAATTGGGTCTTGAAACGGATGAAGTCGGTTTCGTGTTCCTTGATATAAGCCTGAAAATCGCTTGCCGTATGCTTGCGGGCAAAGCTATCGGGGTCTTCGCCCGCGGGCAGAAGGAGAACCTTCAGATTCATACCCTCCGACAGCAGCATGTCGGTGCCTTTCAAAGCAGCGTGAATACCGGCCTCGTCATTGTCATAAATCATGGTGATATTGTTGGTGAAGCGTCGGAGCATGTGAATCTGGGGCAACGTTAGGGCGGTTCCCGAGCCGGCCACCACGTTTTCGATGCCACTCTGGTGCATCGCAATGACGTCGGCCTGACCCTCAACAAGGTAGACACGATCGTTCTTGGCCATGGCTTTCTTGGCCTGATAAATGCCATAAAGCTCATAGCCTTTATGATAAATTTCGGAATCGGGCGAATTGACATACTTCTGACTGACTCCCTTGGTGCGCGAATCAAGCACACGGGCCGTAAAACCGACCACACGACCGCTGTTGCCTATCCACGGAAAAACCACGCGACCGGCATAACGGTCAATCAGTTCGCCACGATCGTTCTGATAACAGATGCCCGTTTTCAGCAGAAACTCTCCCTTATAACCTTTAGCCAAAGCGGCCTTGGCCAAAGCATGGCGGTCGGGAAGATCATAACCGAGATGAAATTTCTCGATAATGTCGTCGCGGAAACCACGGCTCCGGAAATACTGCATGCCCACGGCCAAGCCGTCGACATCGTGATGAAGAATGTGTTGGAAATACTTTTCGGCCCAGTCATTGATGATAAACATGCTCTCGCGCTCGCCCTGCTCACGTTTCTCCTCGTCCGAAAGCTCACGCTCCTTAATCTCAATGTGGTATTTAGCGGCCAGCCATCGCAGGGCCTCGGGGTAGTCCATCTGTTCATGTTCCATGATGAATCCCACGGCATTGCCCCCTTTGCCGCAGCCGAAACAGTGGCAGGTACCTCTCGACGGAGAAACATAAAACGACGGAGTCTTCTCATTGTGGAAAGGACACAGCCCTTTATAATTGCTGCCACTCTTGTGAAGCGTTACAAACTCTGAAACAACGTCCACAATATTGGCGGCGTCCTTAATGCGGTCTATCGTCTGTCTGTCGATCATATTTGCAAAGATACACGAAAACAAATGAACCGCAAAGCGAAAAAGGGGCTTTTAATACTTGGCCTGCTTAAAGAATATGCGTATTTTTGTCAAATAAATCACAGCAAACACAAGCTATGCCGGAATTTATTTTCATGGAGAATCAAAGGAATACGACCGTCCATTATGTGGCTTATTACAGTTCGCCGCTGGGCACCATCACCATGGCAGCCGACAAGAAAGGGCTTATCGGATTATGGTTTGAAGGCCAAAAACACTACGGACGAGGACTATCCGACAACCCACGGCAGGCCGAAACGCCAATGATCCGGCAGACTCGGCGCTGGCTCGATCTGTATTTCGCGGGACAGCCCACCGACTTCACGCCGCCGCTTCACCTCACAGGCAGTGATTTTCAGCTGGCTGTGTGGCATGAACTCTTAACGATAGCCGCAGGACAGACCGCCACCTACCGGCAGATTGCCATGTCGATAGCCCGCCGAAAGGGCGTCCGTAGCATGTCGGCGCAGGCTGTGGGCAATGCCGTTGGCCGCAACCCCATCTCGATTATCATCCCCTGCCATCGGATATTGGGCACGGACGGCAGCCTGCGAGGCTATGCGGGCGGACTGGAACGCAAGGAGTGGCTGCTTCGCCACGAAGGGATCGCACTGCCGTTGGCGCCTCGCGAATAATTGACAGACCATATAATGCAAGTTGACACAAAACTTTTTCAGCAGAGCGTGGCAGACATCGTGCGGGCCATTCCGCCTGGACGGGTACTCACTTATGGCCATATCGCAACCTTGGCAGGCTTTCCGAAGCATGCCCGCCTGGTGGGACGCGTGCTCCACGGCATGGACGCGCCCGACATGCCGTGCCACCGCGTGGTCAACGGAACAGGCCGAACTGCTCCCGGCTGGTACAGACAAATAGAAATGCTACGAAGCGAGGGCGTACGATTCAGACCGAACGGATGCGTGGATTTGAAGACTTCGTTGTGGCTGCTCGACGATTTAATCTGAGCCGAAAATCCGTGACGAAACGGATACAGAGACTGACTTGAACGATGAAAAAGATACAAAGCCATTTCACAGAAATATTATTAAGGTGGTTTGAGGAGAACGGCCGTGATTTGCCGTGGCGCAACACGCGCGACCCATACGCCATCTGGCTGAGCGAAATCATTCTTCAGCAAACCCGTGTCGTCCAAGGCACCGACTACTGGCTGCGCTTCATGGCCAAATGGCCTACAGTAGACGACCTTGCCCAAGCTTCCGAAGACGAAGTGCTGCGCATGTGGCAGGGGCTCGGCTACTACTCACGGGCCCGCAACCTGCACACGGCGGCCCGACAGATGGTAGCTTTAGGCCGGTTTCCCGACACGATTGACGACATCAAAAAACTGAAAGGGGTAGGCGATTATACGGCGGCGGCCATCGGAAGCATTGCGTTCGGACTGCCCGCAGCGTCGGTCGACGGCAATTTCCACCGCGTCCTCGCCCGCTATTTCGGTATCGACACGCCCGTCAATTCTACAGAAGGCAAGAAACTCTTTGCGGCTTTGGCACAGGAACATCTGCCCGACGAAGCACCGGCCGCGTACAATCAGGCCGTCATGGACTTTGGCGCAACCCAGTGTACGCCCGTCAGTCCCAAATGCGTCATCTGCCCTTTGGCCGAAACCTGCACCGCCCGGAGGATGGGAAAGACGACAGAGTGGCCCGTGAAACTGAAAACAATAAAAGTACAGGAACGCCGATTAACCTTCTATTATGTACGCAGTAAGGGACGAATCGCCATCCACAAGCGTGGCAGCGGTGATATCTGGCAGGGGTTGTGGACATTTCCGGAAGGCGAGCACTTGCAAAAGAGCGACAAAGCAAAAGCCAAGCTAATCGTAAAGAATTTTAAGCACATACTCACCCATCGCGTCCTTTTTACTGATTTTTATACGCTCGATGCCTCAAAAAAGCCATGTCTGCCGTCCGATTTTATTTGGATAGATGAAAAAGACATCAATGATTACGGAATCCCCCGTCTCATCGACCTTTTGATAGCGGAAATATAAGAAAAACACGTCAAATCAATCAAAACTGTATTTCCCAATTTTGGGAAATGCAGAAATCAGTAAAAGTTGCGCTTCCCAACTTTGGGAAATACAGAAAATGGCAAAAGTTGCGCTTCCCAACTTTGGGAAATGCAATAAAATATCTAAAACAACGTTTCTCTGTATGAAGAAACTCAAAAAATGACCTAAACTCAAGGACTTATGAAAACGAAGAGAATTTATCTCCACGCGCTCCAAAATATGGAGCATTTTCAGTTTGCCAGCCATGTAATTATCATGTGCGAAGAGGCGAATATCGCAAAAATCAAGCCGCTGCTGACTGCACTCAAGGCTGCTGTGGCCGAAGAGGATTTGGCGCTGAATCGCCCTCGAAAGGAAGATGGGACGCGGGATTTGGAGATGCTCGACAAGGCGCGCGACCAGGCGTATAGGTCGCTGCAACTGCTTGTCGAGATGCATGCCTGCTCGGAGGACGTGACCCTGCGGAAGGCCGCTCAGCAGGTGAGCAACGTGATGAGATGCTATCCCAAACTTACTGCGGCCAACTACGACAAAGAGACGGGTATGGTGAAAAATCTCGTTACCGACCTGCGAGCCACAGCCATGACCGCCGCCGTTGCGAAACTTGCTGCCGCCGACTATATCAATCGTCTTGCTACGGCCAATGACCTCTTCGACGCCCGTTATCAATCGCGTCTGAAGGTAGCCATGCCATCCGGAACATTTGACGTCAAGGCTCTTCGTGCCGCCACCGACAAGGCTCTCGGGGCTGTTCTGCGTCGAATAGAAGCCCTCGATGAACTTGAGCCTTCTGTTCCCGTTTCCGAATTCATCACGCACTATAATAATCTGGTGCACGACCGCCGCATGCTGCTTGCTCGCAGAGCCGGTATGGCAAAGCTGGCTCGTAAGAAGCGCACAGCCGAGTATGCCGAATTATTAAAGTCGGGATTGCCCGCCATCGAACAGCAACTGGGGCTCACTGCCGGCACGCTCGCGGTCAGCGGAAAGGCTGTCGGCAGGGGATTGAAACGCCACTACCAGCTGTGCGTGAATGGGCAGACTGCGCCCGATGGCAGCCTCGCCACGATTTGGGTGGGCATCAACAAAGACGGCTCGCTCTACCGCTACGAGCCAAAGCCGAAGACGGTAGGTCCGAAGCCAAAAAAGCCGGCGCTCACTCCTGAAACGCCGGCCCAAACGAAGTCCTGAAAAAATGGTGTCGCTCTGATATTCGGCGCAGGCTGTGTTGACAAACATGGTCTGCGCTTTTTCATGGCTTATACTTTTCGCTGCAAATGGCGCATGGGATGGCTCCCCCATTCGGCGTCATTTACGTATTCAAAGCCCAATCGGGCATAAAGTCGCTCGGCCGCGGGGTTGCCTTGGTCAACCAGCAGTCCCGCCGGCAGATTCATCCGCCGGGCTTTCCGGCAGGTGGCTTCGAGCAACGAGGTGGCAATGCCTTGTCCGCGATGGCTTGCGGCTACGGCCAAGCTGTCTATATACAGTTCGCCGGCCCGCGTTTCGTCATCCATGTCCGAATGATCCATGCCAAAGGCCGCCTGCGCGCCTGCAATGAAAGCCTGTCGCAGGCGATGGAGTCGCGCGCCGTCGTAGCTCACGCAGCAGCCCACGACCTCCGTTCCGTCTAATGCCACCAACGTATTTGTGTAGGAATATTGCGAATCCGTGCGCTCCACAAGACTTTTCATCAAGCGGTGGAAGTCGGCCGTCGTGTGGCGTGGGCCCGCAAAGTATTGGCAGCACTCGTGATTCATCGCCTCCATAATAAGCGTTGCGATGATGGCTGCCTGTGTCGGCAGGGCATTCTCTATTCGTATCATATCGGTAAAATTAAAAAGGCCGCACTCGGAAAGTACGGCCTTCAATGATTTGTATTGAATTGTTGAGCCGATTAAGCCTCAACTTCTTCTGTCCGTTCAGCAACTTCAAAGCTCTTCAGGTCGTCTGCGTTGAAAGCCTTGATGTAGGCAGCCTTGCCGAGAACATTCTCTTCTGCCATGCGAACATATACGTGGGCACTCTTCTTGAAGAGTTCAGGTGCCTTGCCGGCATCGGCTATGATGAGCAGCGACATGATGATTTCGGCTGTCATATCATAGAGACGGCGGGCCAGGAAGTCGTGTTCGTCCTGATTGTCGTCGGCCTTCACCTTGTCAAGCGCTTCCTCGTATAAGGCCACGAGCTTGGCTACACGCTCCTTCAAAGGCTTCATGCAGTCGCAAACTTCTTCCTCGAGCATTTCCTTCATGATTGAAAGGTAAGTGCCGTTGGTGATGTAGCGTACGGCAGCAACCACCTGTAATTGCGTAGTTCCTTCGTAGATAGAGAAGATACGGGCGTCGCGGAACAGGCGCTGGCTCTTGTACTCCATGATAAAGCCTGAACCGCCATGGATAGAAATGGCGTCGTAGGCATTCTGGTTGGCGTATTCGGAGTTCATACCCTTCGCCAGCGGAGTGAACGCGTCGGCCAGACGGCTATACTGCTTCAGTTCCTTGCGCTCTTCGGGAGTAAGCTTGCGGTCGCGTGCGATGTCTTCCAATGCCTTGTAGATGTCCACATAGCGGGCTGTCATGTAAAGAAGCGAACGACCGGCCTCGAGCTTTGCCTTCATGCGAGAGAGCATGTCGTAAACTGCCGGGAACGTAATGATCTTCTTGCCAAACTGCGCACGCTCCTTGGCATAGGCCAAGCCCTCGTTGTAAGCCTCCTGAGCAACACCGACACTCTGTGCGGCAATACCCAGACGGGCACCGTTCATCAGAGCCATCACATACTTGATAAGACCCAATTTGCGGTCGCCGCAAAGCTCACACTTGGCATTCTTGTAAACCAACTCACAGGTCGGGCTGCCATGAATACCCAGTTTGTTCTCGATGTGGCGCACGGTTACGCCACCATCTTTCTTGTCATAAATGAACATCGAAAGACCACGGCCGTCGCGGGTGCCTTCTTCTGAGCGAGCCAAAACCAAGTGAATATCGGAGTCGCCGTTCGTGATGAAACGCTTAACGCCGTTCAACCGCCATGTTCCGTCAGCATCCTGGGTAGCCTTGAGCATGACACGCTGCAAGTCGGAACCGGCATCCGGCTCGGTTAAGTCCATCGACATGGTTTCGCCTGCGGAAATGCGAGGAATGTATTTCTTACGCTGTTCTTCTGTTCCAAACTCATAAAGCGTATCAATACAAGACTGCAACGACCAAATATTCTGGAAGCCGGCGTCGGCGGCAGAGATAACTTCCGAAGCCATGGAGAATACCACGTTCGGAATATTCAGGCCGTCATAACGGCGTGGCATGGAGATTCCCCACAGGCCGGCCTTGCGCGTTGCGTCAAGATTCTCGAATGTCTTGCTGGCATAAATCATGCGGCCGTTCTCCAAGTGTGGACCTTCCTGGTCAACGGATTCAGAGTTGGGCTCTATGATATTGGCTGCAACATCACCTGTAATGTCAAGCATGCGCTTGTAGTTCTCGATTGCGTCCTCATAATTTACGGGAGCGTCATCGTAGTTTGCCGCATCCTCAAAACTCTTTTCCTTCAATTCTACAACACGCTTCATCAAAGGATGGTCCAAGTGGAACGCAATTTCGGGATGATCACTATAATAATTTGCCATAATTGTTCTATGTTTTTTGATTACTGTAAACAAGCAGTGACAGGTCGTTCATAAAGGACCGGATTACTTGCTATTCTGTTTGTAATACTTAATCAGTTTGGGAACCACCTCTTCTACCGTACCATTGATTACATAATCGGCAATCTTGTTGATCGGTGCTTCAGGGTCGTTATTGATAGAAATAATGATACCGCTGTCCTGCATACCCGCAATGTGCTGAATCTGTCCGGAGATTCCGCAAGCGATATATACCTTGGGGTGAACGGTCACGCCCGTCTGACCAATCTGACGGTCATGATCAACCCAACCTGCGTCAACTGCTGCACGGCTGGCACCAACCTCACCATGAAGTTCCTTAGCGAGTTTGAAAAGCTGATCGAATCCTTCCTTGCTACCCACACCATAACCACCGGCTACAACGATGGGCGCACCTTTCAGATTATGCTTAGCGGCTTCTACGTGGCGATCAATAACCTTCACGGCATAAGCCTCTGCCGATACGTATTTATCTACTTCAGGATATACTACTTCGCCTTTGGCCTGACCTTCATACAAGGCCTTCTGCATAACGCCGGAGCGAACGGTAGCCATCTGCGGGCGGTGATCGGGATTCACAATAGTAGCAACGATGTTACCACCGAAAGCCGGACGAATCTGATAAAGCAAGTTATCATAGTGCTTACCGGTTTTCTTCTCTTCGTAATCGCCAATCTCCAATTGTGTACAGTCGGCGGTCAGACCTGATGTCAACGAAGAACTGACACGGGGACCAAGGTCACGGCCGATTACGGTAGCACCCAACAAGCAAATCTGAGGCTTCTCCTCTTTGAACAAGTTTACGAGAATATCCGTATGAGGAGCCGATGTATAGGGAAAGAGACCTTCACCGTCAAATACAAACAATTTATCTACGCCGTAAGGAAGAATCTGGTCTTCCACCTTACCTTTAATGCCGTTGCCGGCAACAACTGCATGCAGGTCGACACCGAGCTTATTGGCAAGTTTACGACCTTTTGTCAGCAATTCCTGAGAAACTTCCTGTACGGTTGTTTCTTCTATTTCGCAATATACAAAAACGTTATTCATATCTTATTAGCCAATAATCTTTTCATCCAACAATTCTTTAACCAGACCTTCTACATCGGCGTCACTGCCGGTGAGAGTCTTACTTTCTTTCGCCTGAAACACAATGTTCTGCACAGCCTTTACCTTTGTAGGAGAGCCAGCCAAACCACACTGTTCATAATCAGCTCCACAGTCAGCAATACTCCACTGACCCAATGTCAAGTAAGGCCGAGCGTCATACAGCTCTTTCCAAGGCTCTTCGCCGGTACGTTCCATTGGGCAAGTAGCATATTTATACTTCATCACGAGTTTAGCGTTGCACGGACGAGCGGGAGCGGCAGAGCCATTGACCGTGATCATAACGGGCAGCGGAGCCTCAACGGTCTCTACACCACCGTCAATATGCCGACGAATCGTTGCCTTGCCATTCTCGATCTTTACAACTTCCTCTGCGTATGTTACCTGATTCAAACCGAGCTTTTGAGCAACTTGCGGACCTACCTGTGCGGTATCGCCATCAATAGCCTGACGGCCTCCAATCACCAAGTCTACATTGCCAATCTTCTCAATACCCTTAGCCAGGAAATAAGAAGTTGCCAACGTATCAGCACCGGCACTCTTGCGGTCGGTAAGCAACCAACCTTCGTCTGCGCCACGATAAAGTCCCTGACGGATGATTTCACCGGCACGCGGAGGTCCCATCGTAAGGATACCAACAGTGGTTCCGGGGTTTTGGTCTTTAATGCGGAGAGCCTGTTCGAGCGCATTCAAATCTTCAGGATTGAAGATAGCAGGCAGAGCTGCACGATTCACAGTTCCTTCTGCGGTCATCGCGTCCTTGCCCACATTTCTTGTGTCTGGTACTTGCTTGGCAAGTACAACAATTTTCAAACTCATAAAAAATTAATTATATATGATTGTATTATTTGCAAAAACCGGAGCAAATTTACTTATTTTTTGCTTGTCAGCCAAACAAAATGCACAAAATCAAACCTTCTGTGCACAAAACAAATGATTTGTGCAGGTTTTTATCCCTCTGTTTAAAAGGAGAAAACAGAGGGTCTTTATGAAAAAAATATAAGCCTTGCAAGAAGATAAAAATGGTCGATAAAGGTGTTTTTTCTTCACTTTATCGACCATTCTGCGTTTGGATACTCACATATCTTCGTGTAA
This sequence comes from Prevotella illustrans, assembly GCF_017426725.1. Taxonomy (GTDB): domain Bacteria; phylum Bacteroidota; class Bacteroidia; order Bacteroidales; family Bacteroidaceae; genus Prevotella; species Prevotella illustrans. The sequence continues at coordinate 48,383 of NZ_JAERMS010000007.1, forward strand.
TTATATAAGGTGTGTGTCATCATGCTTATGATTTCAGCAGCCTGTTCCGTCAATACTACAAGCTGGGCCGTCAGGCATAGGCTCTAAACCGGCATCGGCTGACGAAAGTGTTACCGTACCATCCTCCAATACATAGCAGGGAATACCTACGTCCCCCATCTTCTTTGCCTCGTCAAAAGCAGGATGACTGTCGCGCAAATCCAGAAATTGCTTCAGATTGCGCACATGCTTACTGATATCTATTACTTGAAAATCATTATTTCCTACAACCTGTTTCTCTACATATTCGCAATACGGACAGGTTTCCATTACAAACATTTTAATCATACGTTTAATGTCTATTCGTTATTCTTTCAATGATTCTTGGCCCACTTTCTTAATCACACGGCAGGGATTACCCACCGCAATAGAATTGGCCGGAATATCTTTTGTCACTACCGAACCGGCACCAATGGTGCAGTTGTCGCCTATCGTCACGCCGGGCAATACCGTCACGCTACCACCAATCCATACATTATTACCTATCGTTATAGGCTCTGCCCATTCCCGACGCGTGTTTCGTTCCACGGGATCGGTAGAATGGCAGGCGGTATAAAGGCTCACGTTAGGACCGATAAAGACATCGTCACCTATTGTGACGTAAGCCTCGTCGAGTACCGTAAAGTTGAAATTGGCAAAGAAACGGTCGCCTACCCGTATATTAACACCATAATCACAAAGGAACGGTTGATTGAAAAATGGTTTCACGCCACACTTCCCGATAATCTTTCGGATGGCTTTTTCACGCTCTTCCAATCGTGTTGGTTGAATCTGATTATACGCTCTGATGGCGTCTTTCGTCAGATTGAGCACACGAATTATCTCAGGATCGTCGGCCTGATATTCCTCACCACTCACCATTTTCTGCCATGCTGTATTCATTTCTTTGCTTTTATTGATACACTACAAAGTTATAATAAATCGCGAAGAAGCCATTCAGCGTTTTAAATTATTAACCCATGGAGGTCTCGACTGATGTTTTTTAGTTATCGGTTATATATATATAATGTATATTCATGGCGACACCGACAAAGCCGACCATGTATATCAAGGCATTAAGCCACAGGCTCTTTGATCTTATTCAGCCACTTTCCACGGAACAGACGGATGAGGAACATCGTGCCACGGAACGTTAGTTCAATGGCCATGGCCGTCCATACGCCTTTCAGTCCGTAATCCTTAGCGAGCCAGGCAGCCAATGTCAGACGCACACACCACATCGAAACCAGATTGATAATGGCCGGCCGCAAGGTATCGCCCGCTCCCACGCAAACATAGTAAGCAACAATACTGGCGGCAAAAAACGGTTCAGCAAAGGCTTCGATACGCAGAACAGTGGTTCCCAGCTCACGAATGGCTGTCACAGGACTCAACACACCGATCATCTCCGGGGCAAAGATATACATAATCGCACCCATGATGGCCATGATGGTCATACCCAATGCCACCGAAAGATAAGCAAAATTCTTACACAGGTTCTTCCGTCCGGCACCAAAAGTCTGGCCCACTAACGTGGTGGCCGCTTCGCCGATACCATAGCCGGGCATATAACAGAGGCTCTCGGCCGTGATGGCAAAGGAATTACTGGCAATGGCAATATTGCCCAAAGGGGCCACAATGCGCGTGCTCACAATCTGCGCGCCACTCATCAGCACGGACTGAATAGCCATTGGCAAACTTATTTTCACGGCATTGCGCACATAATCCCACACCCACCGAAATGGTTCGGTATCTTGCTGCAAAGCCAGAATCTTGTTCTTACGTGCCGTAATCCACGTGGCCGGTAGCGACACCGTGACGTAAGCTAAGGCCGTTCCGATGGCCGCACCCATTACTCCCAAACCAAGAAAGTAGATAAAAAAATAGTTATACATAACGTCGAGCACGCACAATACGACACTCATTACGCTCGGCACGTGCATGTTTCCGGCACTCTTAAGCATGTCGCACGACAGATGAAACAGCAGCATAAAGGGCAACGACAGCGAAATGACCAGAAAATAGTTAGAGGCGGCCGGAGCGATATCTGCTTTGCCACCCAGCCAAAAGGGCAATGATGTATGAATGGCAACACCCATGAGCATAAGGGCCGTAGCGAAAACGATACCGCAGACGAAAGCATGGCGCAACACCTGACGGGCTTTCACGAAATCGTTAGCGCCAATAAAGTGGGCCACCATCACCGAAAAGCCCATGGCCGAGGCACCCATTACGCTGCCCAAAAGCCAAGTGGTAGACTCCACAAGGCCAATACTGGCCGATGCCTCCTCACCCAAATGTCCCACCATCGACGCGTCGATGAAAAACATCAGCACGTTGGTTATCTGCGCCAAGATCGAGGGAATGCTCAATCCGATAATCAGATTGATCTTCTCACGGCGGGTCATGGGCAGCCCGTTACGAATACTTGCCATCAGGGCTTCGTTGCGCTTGTTGCTGAACATACGTAAATTCTAAAACTTCTATGCAAAAAACACGAATAGTGGCGGAAGGTTTTGCGGTTCCGCCACTATTCATGGTCTTTTATTACGATTGATGTAATTTACTTTTCTATCCACTTTCCGGCTGTTACCACGCCGCTTCGGCTATCGGGCACTTTCTGTCCCGGACGGTAGTAAGCCTTTAGATTCAGATTGAATATCAAGGTAGAATAGGCCGGAAGGCCTCCTTTAGTCGCGCCACGATAAGCCAACTGATAAGGGATATACACTTCCCACACGTCGCCGATGTGCATATTCTGCAAGGCTGTGGAGAATCCGTCTACGACACCACCCCCTGCCGGAAGTTTGACAGGCTGTGCCGTATCGTCCAAAGTGCCCGTATAGCTTTGGTCAAAGACCTTTCCCGAAGGATAAGAGGGCGACGGGAGCAGACGACCACGATAGTTCACTTTGACTGAATCGGTATAGAGCGGACAGCCGGAGCCTTTACCTTCTGTCAGCACATGCACATAAATAAACTGCGAAGCCTCCTTAGCCACGCTGGCCTCGAGCGACCAGTTGCGTATTTTCTTCCAGCTCTTGTCGCCGGCAGCGATACGCTGGTCAACCATCGTTTGAAGTTTACTGATATATTGGTCGTTCACTTCCTGCCAATTGGCAAACTCGTTGGTCGTGCCGTCATCTTCCTTGCACGACACCATGAGCACGCTTACAAGCACCAAGCCCAACAAGGCCCTACCTATCACGGCAAGACGCAGGCCCGGACGAGCCGATGTTATTTGTTTATTTTGATTTTTAAGGATCATGATAACCTTATTTTAAAGGACAGTCACCATGTGGTGACCGCCCGGTTAGTATTTCTTGATTTCCTCGCCCAGCTTCTTCAGTACAGAAGTAATGCTGACACGATCTTCGATAATCGAACGGAGCTGGCTGATATCAACACGTTCCTGTTTCATCGTATCACGATAACGCAAGGTCACCTTGTGATCCTTAGGCGTTTCGTGGTCAACGGTCACACAGAACGGTGTACCGACAGCGTCCTGACGACGGTACCGTTTGCCGATGGAATCCTTGGGATCACCATAGTGGGTGTTGAAATGGAACTTCAGTTCGTCCACGATTTGCTCGGCCAGTTCGGGCAGTCCATCTTTCTTATCGAGCGGGAATACGGCACATTTCACGGGCGCCAATGCCTCGGGCAATCGCAGAACGACACGCGACTCGCCGTTTTCAAGCTGCTCTTCGCAGTACGAATGGCAGAGCACGCTGAGGAACATACGGTCTACACCGATAGAAGTCTCGACGTCATAGGGCACATAGCTCTCGTTCTTTTCAGGGTCAAAGTATTTGATACTCTTGCCACTGAACTTCTCATGCTGCGCAAGGTCGAAGTCGGTACGTGAATGGATACCTTCAACTTCCTTGAATCCGAACGGCATTTTAAACTCAATATCGGTGGCGGCGTTAGCATAGTGAGCAAGTTTTTCGTGATCGTGGTAACGATAGTTCTCCGTTCCCATGCCGAGCGCTTCGTGCCATGCACGGCGCACACGCTTCCAATACTCAAACCATTTCATCTCTGTGCCGGGCTGACAGAAGAACTGCATCTCCATCTGCTCAAACTCACGCATGCGGAAAACGAACTGACGGGCCACAATCTCGTTGCGGAATGCCTTACCTATCTGCGCGATACCGAACGGCAGTTTCATGCGACCGGTCTTCTGCACGTTCAGATAGTTGACAAAGATACCTTGTGCCGTCTCGGGGCGCAGATAAACTTTCATGGCACCATCGGCGCTGGCTCCCATCTCGGTAGCAAACATCAGGTTGAACTGACGCACGTCGGTCCAATTCTTGGTACCACTGATAGGGTCGATGATTTCCTCATCAACGATAATCTGCTTCAGCATTTCGAGGTCGGGACCTTGCATCGCTTCGGCATAGCGGGCATGCAACGCATCGCGCTTTTCTCGCGCTTCCTTCACACGCTCGCTGGTTTCCATGTATTTCTCTTCATCAAAGCTGTCGCCAAAACGCTTGCGGGCCTTGGCTACTTCCTTCTGTATCTTCTCTTCGTACTTGGCGATCTGGTCTTCGATGAGCACGTCGGCACGATAACGCTTCTTCGAGTCGCGGTTGTCGATCAGCGGATCGTTGAAGGCGTCGACGTGGCCCGAGGCTTTCCAAGTGGTGGGGTGCATGAAGATGGCGGCGTCGAGTCCCACGATGTTGCTGTGGAGCAACACCATGCTCTGCCACCAATACTGCTTGATATTGTTTTTGAGCTCTACGCCGTTCTGTCCGTAATCGTAAACGGCGGCCAGCCCATCATATATTTCACTGCTGGGGAAGACGAAGCCGTACTCTTTGCAATGGCTTACTATCTTCTTGAAAACATCTTCTTGTGCCATAAACTAATTTGAATTTCGAAATTTGCGACAAAGTTACTACTTTTTTCCCAACAACGCTTTATATAGATGTAAAAACAACTTAAAACAAGGGGACAGGCGGACGGACCGATAGTCTACCTGACACCAAATGATACTCTCCCTTTCAATCAAGCCAAGCGATCTTGCTGTCATTTTTCTTAACAAACAGCATCAAAAAAGTGGCATTATTTTCACGGAAAAAAATATTTGTCCGGAAATAAGCGATTCCTGGCACATTTTATTTTGCGCTGATTATCAGCCACTTACTTATTCGCACGACCGCGAGAGCACAATTTTCATGCCCATTACGCACGTTTTAAGCCGCCAAAAAGGCCCTTCCGGCCGACCAATAGCAACCCTTTAGCGTTGCAAAAGCATTGCTTTTACCTCGCAAGAGCTATGCTTTGGCCGTACAAAAACCGTTTTTCGCCTTTTCATCCGCCGATTTTCACCCGTCAATTTATTAGATGGGCAAAAACAAAAGGTATGATTTTCGGTCAAGAAAATTGACAATCCATATTCTTCTTTCCGATAGCTATTGCCATTGTAAATAAAAAATCGTATCTTTGCATGGATTGCACTAATACCGCGATTTTTTCTTATGGACGACGAGATCATAGACAACGGGCAGCCGGAAAGCAGAAAAGAGGAAGAAACCGCTGCCGACACCCATAGCGACTACAAACCCGCAAACAGGTTTGACGCTTCGGCCGTACATCATCTGAGCGGCATGTATCAGAACTGGTTTCTGGATTATGCCTCCTACGTAATACTGGAGCGGGCCGTGCCGCATATCGAGGACGGACTGAAGCCCGTGCAGCGGCGTATTCTCCATTCGATGAAGCGCATGGACGACGGCCGATACAACAAAGTGGCCAACATCGTGGGCCACACGATGCAGTTTCACCCGCACGGCGACGCCTCCATCGGCGACGCGCTGGTGCAGATGGGACAGAAAGACCTGCTCATCGACTGCCAAGGCAACTGGGGCAACATCCTCACGGGCGACCGGGCTGCCGCCCCTCGCTATATCGAGGCCCGGCTATCAAAGTTCGCGCTCGACGTGGTGTTTAATCCGAAGACCACCGACTGGCAGCTGTCCTACGACGGACGCAACAAGGAGCCTATCACGTTGCCGGCCAAGTTCCCGTTGCTGCTGGCACAAGGGGCCGAAGGTATCGCCGTGGGACTGAGCAGCAAGATATTACCCAACAACCTTAACGAAATCTGCGAGGCCGCCATCCGCTACCTGCGAGGCGAGGCATTCCATCTCTACCCCGACTTCCCCACGGGCGGCAGTATCGATGCCAGCAAGTATAACGACGGTCAGCGGGGCGGCGTGTTGAAGGTGAGAGCCAAAATAGAAAAGTTTGATACCAAAACGCTCGTCATCAAGGAAATTCCGTTCAGCAAGACCACGGCCACACTGATCGACTCGATTACCAAAGCGGTGGAGAAAGGTAAGATCAAGGCCAAGAAGATAGAGGACAACACAGCGGCTGAAGTGGAGATATTGGTGCATCTGGCACCGGGCGTTTCGTCGGATAAGACGATAGACGCGCTCTACGCGTTCAGCGACTGCGAAATCAACATATCGCCCAACTGCTGCGTCATAGAGGACAACAAGCCCTGCTTCCTGACGGTGAGCGACGTGTTGCGTCATAGCGTAGACCGTACGATGGGACTGCTGCGCAAGGAATTACAGATCAGAAAGGACGAACTGTTAGAACAACTTTTCTTCGCCTCGCTCGAACGCGTCTTCATCGAAGAGCGTATCTACAAAGACAAGAAGTTTGAGGAAGCCAAGGACATGGACGCCGCCGTGAAGCATGTAGACAGTCGGCTGGAACCCTATAAGCCCGATTTCATTCGAGAGGTGACCCGCGACGACATCCTGCGACTCATGGAAATCAAGATGCAGCGTATCCTGAAATTCAGCAAAGACAAGGCCGACGACCTGATAGCCCGTATGAACGCGGAAATCAAAGAGATAGACAACGACCTGGCACACATGACGGATGTCACCATTCACTGGTTTGAGTTTATCCAAAACAAGTATGGCAAGGACCACCCGCGAAGGACGGAAATCAGGTCGTTCGACACTATTGAGGCCACCAAGGTGGTAGAGGCCAACGAGAAACTTTACATCAACCGTCAGGAAGGATTCATCGGTACGGGACTAAAGAAGGATGAGTTTGTATGCAACTGCTCCGATATTGACGACGTAATCATCTTTTACCGCAACGGTATCTTCAAGGTTATCAAGGTGGCCGACAAGATATTCGTGGGTAAAAACATCATCCATTTACAGGTGTTCAAGCGCAACGACCGCCGGACGATTTACAATGTGGTGTATCGCGACGGCAGACAAGGATTCTATTATCTCAAGCGTTTCAACGTGTCGGCCATCACCCGCGACCGCGAATACGACCTGACGAAAGGCACGCCGGGCTCAAAGGTGATCTACTTCACGGCTAATCCGAATGGCGAAGCCGAAGTCATCAAGGTGACGCTGGAGAACGATCCGCAGAAGAGACGGAAAAGTATTTTCATGGAGCGCGACTTCAGTACTGTCAATATCAAGCACCGCAGTGCCCAGGGCGTGATTCTGACGAAACGCCCCATCCACCGCATCGGCCTGAAAAGTCACGGACACAGTACGCTGGGCGGGCGTAGGGTTTGGTTCGATCCCGACGTGAACCGCATCAATTACGACGAGCACGGCCGCTTCCTCGGTGAGTTCTACGACGAAGACCAGATACTCGTCATCTTGCCGGGCGGCGATTTCTACGTGACTAACTTCGACGCCAACAATCATTACGAAGACAACATGACGCGGATAGAGAAATGGGACGAGCACAAAGTGTGGACAGCCATTCTCTACAACGCCGACAACAACGGCTTGCCCTATATCAAACGCTTCACGCTGGACGCCACGAAGCGCCATCAGAACTTTATCGGCGAGAATCCCAAATCGGAACTGTTGCTGCTGACCGACACGCCCTATCCGCGTATTAAGGTGACGTATGGAGGAGTCGACGCGATAAGACCCGCGGAGGAAATCGACGCCGAACAGTTTATCGGGCAGAAGAGTTTCAAGGCCAAAGGTAAGCGACTGACGACTTGGGAGCTGGCAAAGGTGGAGGAACTGGAACCCGTGCGCTTCCCCGAACCGGAGCAGGAAACCGACGCTCATGACGAAGAGAGTGAGCCGGAAAATCTTGATCCCGACAAGAATAAAAGCGAACAGCAAGTGATTGACGAAATGACAGGACAGTTGAGCCTGTTCTCAGACGACGACCTTCAATAATATTTTTCAAGCCATGCGTATCAGGAAAATTATCGGCGCCCTACTATTGGCTGTCTGCACGGCAGAAGCATGGGGCCAAACCGTTATCCACGACACCATCTACATCATGGAACCCCAAATCAAGCAGGCCGTCACGGCCCGTATGGTAGGCTTTGGGCACAGTAATATTCTTGATACCTATCTCTCGCCCGAGAAATATACCGGGCCGGAAGTGAAGTATATCTCACACACCACCTATCGTAAAACGGGCAGACAGATGTCTACGCAAATTATCAATCAAGGTAGCTTCGCTTATACAGACAATCGCTCCGGAAACGGCCGGGAGATGGCCGGGGCCTATAATTTTGGCTATGGACGCCACTACAACTGGGACCTGCGAGGTGGCGATATCAATATCAAGGCCGGCCTGATGGCGGAAATGATGTTGGGATTTATCTACAACACACGCAATAGTAATAACCCGGCACAAGCCAGAGCCAACTTCTGTCTGTCGCCCAATGCCTCGGCTCAGTACAAGTTCAGCCTTCATAACCGTCTGTATATATTAAGGTATGAACTTAATATACCCCTCATCGGGCTGATGTTCTCGCCCAACTACGGCCAATCGTATTATGAAATCTTCTCACGGGGCAATTACGACCATAATATCGTGGTCACATGGCCGGGCAACGCGCCATCGATGCGCCAGATGTTAACGGTTGACTTCAAACTTGGGCGCCGTACATTTCGTATAGGTTACTTAGGTGATTTTCAGCAGGCCCGGGTCAACCAACTGAAACAACATGTCTATTCCAACGCGATCGTACTGGGCATGGTGCTTTAAGAGAAAAGGAATTCTATGAGAAAATTGAGAAAGATACTCGGATTGGCTCTCTGCACGCTACTGCCTTTCGTAAGCAGTTGCGTGGATGAAGAGCAGTATGCCGATAATCCCAAAGGCAACTTTGAGGCATTATGGCACATTATCGACGAACACTATAGCTTTTTTGACTATAAGGCAGAACAATATGGACTCGACTGGGATGATGTCTATCGGCGCTTTAGCCGCCAGATTAGTGACGACATGACGGAAGCCCAGTTGTTTGAAGTGTTGGGAAATATGCTGAAGGAATTACGCGACGGGCATGTTAACCTCTACTCCAGTTTCGATATCGCACGTAATTGGAGCTTTCATGAAGATTATCCAAGTAACATTTCCGACTCTTTGATTAACAAATATCTGGGCACGGACTACAAGATTGCGGGTGGCATGAAGTATCGAGTGCTGGATGATAATATTGGTTACTTGCGTTGCGCGTCGTTTCAACACGAGTTTGGCAACAGCAGTATCACGAACATTCTGAATGAATTTCTGGCTTGTAACGCGCTGATTATCGATATTCGCGACAACAGCGGAGGCATGCTGACAAGTGCGGAAGAGCTGGCAGCCCACTTCACCAACGAAAAACTGCTGGTGGGCTACATGCAACATAAAACAGGTAAAGGTCACTGTGACTTTTCGGCTATGGAAAAACAATGGTTAAAACCGGCCAAAGGGTTGCGGTGGCAAAAGAAAGTTGTCGTATTGACTAATCGCCAAGTCTACAGCGCTGCCAACGAATTTGTAAAATACATGAAATGCTGTGGCGCCATCATTGTAGGCGATCAGACGGGAGGTGGAGCAGGTATGCCGTTCTCAAGTGAACTCCCCAATGGTTGGGGTGTTCGTTTTTCTGCTTGTCCCATGTACGATCATCAAAAGCAATCCACCGAATTTGGCATTGCGCCCGATTATAAAATCGACATGACTTCCGCAGACTTCTATCGAGGCATTGATACAATTATTGAAAAGGGAAGAAAGGTTGCTGTCGGCAAATAATCATTTCACCACAAGGCTTCCCACAAATATCGCATTGAAATTAATAAAGAATACTCAATCACTGGCGATTGAAGAACATAATAGGAACTTCGACTTGATAGAATGGTTCCGGGCAAACTAAACAAAAGCGGAAGCCTTACATGAAGACTTCCGCTTTAAGGGTGCCCGGTGGGATTCGAACCCACGACATTCAGAACCACAATCTGACGCTCTAACCAACTGAACTACGGGCACCATGTTGGTTGCTTATCAAAAGCGAGTGCAAAGATATAACATTATTTTTTATTTACAAAATAAAATATTATATTTTTGCACTCTTATTATCCTTTTTATCCTTTCGGCAAATATTATTTAGCCGAAGAAGGTTTTGCTGCCGGTGTTGCAGACTGCTGAGAAGCTCCATTCGGCTGCTGACCGGTCGCAGGAGTCTGACTTGCTCCAAAACCGGGAGCATTATTGGGGTTAGTCGCGGCGTTTTCAATAGCGTTATTTTCCATAACACTCTGGTCTGTCACAGCCGTAGGAGCTACATAAGCACAAACTACACTGATTACAACCATTGCTGCCGCCAATACCCAAGTGGCCTTTTCTACGACATCATTGGTCTTACGAACCCCCATAATAGAGTTTGAAGAAGAGAAGTTTGAAGCCAAACCTCCGCCTTTGGACTCCTGGATAAGTACAATTCCAATCATCAGAATTGAAGCCAGGACAATAAGAATTACGAATAAAGTGTAAATCATTTTGTTGTTATTATTATATTATTTATTGCTCAATAACCATTTTCTAAAGAAAAAATTACCATGCTTATTAATGATGCGCACCATGTGACGCGTTGATAATCAATTTCTCCAAGAAACGTATTTGGTCTGCAAAGTAAGCATTTTTTTTTGGATAATTCAAATTTAATCGCTTAATAATTTCCAGAGCTTTGGAATAACGACCTTGTTTGATATAAATTTTGGCTAAAGTCTCTGTAAAGTAGCCCTCATCACCAACTTGACCTGTCTCTCCATCCAAGTCTTCAACCTGTGGAAGATACTCCGGGGTTTCCTGTAATGTAAAGCTTCCTCCTTCATTATTAATAAAAGCATCGATAAGATTTTGCCCTTTCATTTGAGGAGTATCTACTTCCATTGGTGCTGTTTCTTCTGACTCAATTTCCATCAGATAAGAAACGTAATCAACAGCAGCGTCTGCCGGCGTAGGCTTTCGCTTTTGCTTCTTAGAATCTTCCGCGTCATCAACAGGGATTGTATTCAGAAAATCATCAATCAATGAAATGGTACGATTTGTCTTTTTCTCATCCAAACCAGAAAGAGTAGCCTGTTTGCCTGCCTGCTGAAGTTTGTAATGGGCCGCCTCTATCATATTAAAGATGATCCGACGATCTGTTATATAGATGGCTGTTCGGCGAAGCTCTTCGTCGAAAGAAGAATCATGAAGAATATAGAGGTTTTGCAATAATAGGAGTCTGGCCGTTTGAAAATAGGGATACAAAGCCAAAAGGCTTCGCAGATCGTATAAAGTCTCACGATCCATGCGTTCGGGATGCAGTATCAGTTCGGTCAAATTCATAATGATTACTTATAGAGATTACCAACTGGCAACTGTTGCGTTAAAAATCTGATCACATAGATCCTTACACATTTGCGTTACAAGTTCTTCCTGGACAGAGTTTAAACTGCGTGTGGTTTCATAAGTTTGAGAGGCCGTAAATTGCCGTTCAAAGTTTTCCGCGTGATTGGCATTATTCGTAAACCGCACATTCACAGTAATAGAAAGTTCTGTTTGGGCCGAATAACCTTCACTTGAAACACTCTTATTGCGCTGACTATATTGCGTGATTTCGCCCTCTATTTTCATGTCACCATTTCGTCTAACCTGAATCAATTTGGTATGATTGGCAAACTGGTCTTTCAAAGCATTATTGAATAATGGTCCCATAGGTCCCCACACATAACTGGAACGAATCGGGAAGTCGGCTATCTGAATCGTTTTGGTTTTAGAATAGTCAATACTCGCTCCATCCATACGCAGTTTGATCGCGCATGAAGAAAATAGCAGAAGAAACAAGACGGGAAGAATTGCATGCAGTGCGGGCTGCCGCGTCAAAGAAAAGAACCTCTTTGGCAAATTGCCCTTCATCGGATAAATAAATGTTTTATTATTCTTCATTTAAAAAGTGGTCGATTAATTCACACACATAATTATTTTCTTCGGCTAAGATCCATCAAATGTTCTTTCAAAAAGAGCGATATCAATCCAAGCCAAACTGTTTGATACGTCTATAGAGTGTCCGATCAGATATTCCAAGTTCTTGAGCGGCTTTTTTCCTATTGCCTCCATTACGCTCCAACGCCTTCTCTACCATCTGTCGCCCCAAATCACTCAAGTTCAAACTCTCGGGCTCATTGATTTCTTCTGCCACAGCGTCTTGAATCGTAGAACGGTGTAATTCCGAATCAGCCTGCAAAGTTGGAAAGTTTCTACCTGTGTCAAGTTGCCGGACTTGGATTGCGGTTGCATCAGAAAGGGTTCTTGCCTCATCCAGTTGTTTACGCAATCCATTCATCTCACGGCGCAAATCACTCACATTGCCACGAAGTTCATAAAGAATCTTATATAGAAGTTCCCTTTCATTTTCATACGAATGAGCACCGACAGAATTGATTGTTGCCAACTGGCGACTTTCCATGTCTTGCGGAATAAACTGAAGAATTGTCTCTGTATCGATCTCTCGCTGCTTACTCAAAATCGACATCTGTTCTGTTATATTTTTCAGTTGCCGAACATTTCCCGGCCATTTATACTTCAACAGCAACCGCTTTGCGTCCTCTTGCAAAGTAATCTTAGGCAACCGATACTTCTCGGCCATCTGCATGGCAAAGAGGCGAAAGAGTAATACTATATCTTCACCACGATCACGCAAGGGGGGAATAGAGATTGGAATTGTATTCAATCGATAAAAGAGATCTTCCCTAAAACGACCTTCACTGATAGCTTTGCGCATATTAACATTGGTTGCAGCCACAATGCGCACGTCTGTTTTAAGAACTTTCTGGCCACCCACACGAATATACTCACCTGTTTCCAACACCCTCAAAAGACGTGCTTGCGTTGCTAAAGGCAACTCGCCAACCTCATCTAAGAATATTGTACCTTTATTAGCCACTCCAAAATAGCCTTCACTTTCGCCAACAGCTCCTGTGAACGATCCTTTCTCATGGCCAAAGAGTTCACTATCTATCGTTCCTTCGGGAATAGATCCACAGTTAATTGCAAAATATTTCTCACGGCGACGAGGAGAATTATCATGTATCACCCGTGGAAAGATCTCCTTACCAACGCCACTTTCGCCTACAATAAGAACGCTAAGATCGGTAGGAGCCACCTGAAGGGCCACATTCAACGCATGATTCAACGCGTCGCAGTTACCCACGATGCTGTATCTTTGCTTTATATTCTGTAATTCTGATGTATTCATTAGGTGACAAAATTACATATTAAATTCCAATATACTGCAATTTTGGCAGTTTTTAACCCAAACATATATAAAACCACTTTTACACCGGTAGAATAAAGTAAGCCCATCCAATTAATTGATTCCGCGTATCCGTAATTTTTGTCAGAAAAAACTACCGGATTTTAACACTTCCGCAACACGTCATCTAACTGCCGGAACGCCGAAAAAGTCCTTCGCTTTGCCGATTTTTATATCCTTTTATGCCCAAAGCTATGCTTTTATCGGCTCAAAGCACAGCGATTACACGGCCAAAGCATAGCTTTTAGTCGGCAAAAGGGCCGCGATTATGGCCTGAAAGCATAGCGATGAAGGGTAAAAAAGCGAGGGAAAAATACGCTAAAAAGCACAACGTGTTGATAACCAGCGTTTTATAAACTTGCTCTACAATCGCTTATTTTCGTCCGGTTCTTTTCTTTTTCAAAATAATACCACTTTTTTGATGGTATATGTAAAGATAATTCAGGGTGCGGTAGATTTGAGTTTAATATATCTTGCATCATATCATCCTGCTTATTTCAAGCTATCTGACCGACGCTTCTTATCCAATTTTATCAACAAGAGGCCAATGCCTGTCCAGACTAACTCACGAATACGGACAATAAGGGCTACAAAAACACCGGCACTATACGATATTCCTAAATTCGTTATTGAAAGGACAAAGCCACCTTCTCGTCCACCTAATTGCAGAGGCATAAAGAATAAAAGGTTAGCAAATAATGTTGTAAAGGCCAATATCAATATGCTTTGAACATAGTCTACACCGGGCAACATTACCATTAATATGAAATAAACCTCAAGCGCAGAGCAGACACGACAAGCAAATTCAAGTAAAACCGCACTGACAAAGGCTCTGGGATTCTGCTTGTGTAAAGCCGCTATTTGCATATCTATTGTATCTAATTGCTCGCGATGGCTCTCTACAAAAGGACTTGCCCATTTCTTCACAAAAGGTATATGGCGAACCAAATTCATCACCCTTACAGCCAATCCTTTCCGATAACCTGAGATGAAAAACCATAAGCCCAATACACAAAAAGCCCCCGCTGCACCAAGCAAAACATCCATCATGAAATTAAGCGGCTGCGTCAGTAAATAAAGAAATATTGACAACGTCCAAAACCAAAAATGACTAAAGATGTGTGTCATGGCATAAAGAATTACTGACGAGGACGCGCGTTCAGTACCAATCTTGGGGGCCAGCTCCATCACACGATAAGGTTCTCCACCCATCAATCCTCCTGGTGTTGCGTAATTCAAAGCAAACCCCGAAATCGTTACTTTATATAACCACCAGAAAGATATATCAGACGGTTTGCTTTCTTTAGAATCCTGACTCCGAATGATAGTAAACCAGGACGCTGTATTAAGCATGTACAGGAAAAACCATAACAAAAGCACCGCGAAAAACCAATAACCGGCATGCCGTAATCCTTCCCACACTTGTGAAAAGTCGAGTTGGGTAATCATAATCACCAACACGACTATTCCAAAAATAAAGAAACCGTTCTGATATTTTTTTCTCATTCTGTTTTCGCTTCTACCGCATGATCGCCCTCACTCTTTTGAGACTTTTTAGACCGTGGAGTATCCTTACCGGACTCACGCTTTTGCTGAACAGAAAAACGGACTTTCTCACTCTCATCACGCTTTTCATGATAAAGTTTCGGTAAAGGATTGGCCAATGGCTCTTGATAGCGTTCCCTGTTGCGTAACACATCTATAGCCAGATAGATCGCACGACGGAAAGAATCTGCTTCACACATATTCTTACCGGCGATGTCAAAACAACTGTCAGTATTGACCGCCGTACAAACCAAAGGAAGTCCGGTCAGTAATTTCACGGATGGTTCGGCCGTCAATATGCTCAACGGAATAGCGGCCTGATCATGATACATGGCTACCACACCGTCAAATTCCTGATAACTTCCTTTCTCAAAAAAAACGTCAGCTGCATAAGGACCAAAAACATTGATACGTTTTTCGTCAAACAACGTTTGAATCGCGGGTATGATGATGCTCTTCTCTTCCTCTCCCCAGTTCCCGTCTTTGCATAACGGATTCAAAGAAAGAACGGCTATTCTGGGATTTGAAATATTAAAATCACGACGCAATGACTCAAAGAACAAAGTAACCTTTTTCTCTATATTTTCAGCTGTCACCGCTTTTGATACGTCGTGCAGAGCCATCTGATGCGTCAATTGAATCGTTCGGATATGGTCGTTGACAAAAACCATCAACCCATTCTTGCCATTATCCAAACTTGTTTCTATATACTCGCGATGTCCGGGAAACTTAAAACCTTCACCTTGAATATTATGGTTGCAGATCGGAGCGGCCACCAATACATCAAAAGTTCCTGTCCGAAAATCGGTCATCGCCTTATCAATCGCTTTCAAGGCTGCCCGACCACTCTCTTCCGTAGGTGTTCCAAATTCCACTTTAACTTCCTCATCAAAGCATGGCAACAAGTTCAGTCGCCCGTCCGTTGCCTCTTCTACACTATTGATAATCGTGAAATTACCAGGAATATCCAACGCCTTACGATGGTATGCCGCTATTTTAGGCGAACCATATATAATCGGAGTGCACAACTCCAACATCTCCGGTTCTGCAAATGCTTTAAAGATGAGTTCATATCCTATTCCATTGGTGTCGCCATGTGTAATGGCAACGCGAATCTTTCTATTTTCCATTATATTATAATTTTATCGGACCAAACACAGTTTCAATCTGTTTGGTCCTCTTTTATTGTTCATTCCGTATCTCTCCGATCTTCTTTGAAGTCGAGAGTAGTCCGCAAGCCGCAAAAATATCTTGTCCACGACTGGCACGAATGGTTGTAAAAACGCCATGCTTTGTCAGATAATCACGGAAATGTTCCATCGTCTGTTCATCCGCTCCATGAAGAGCCACGCCCGGTATCTGATGAAAACGAATCAAATTGACCCGACAATCTAAACCATGTAACAACTTGATAATTTCACGAGCATGGGCCATACTGTCATTGACTCCACCAAAAACGATATACTCAAACGACAGGCGACGCTGATGACTAAAATCATATTTTTTGAGCAAATCAATGATCTCTTCTATCTTCATGCCTTTTTCTGCCGGCATTAGTTGTGCCCGTTGTTCCGGAAGCGGCGAATGCAGGCTAATGGCCACATGACAATCGCTCTCTTCCAAGAAACGTTGCAACTTTCCTCTCACGCCGACACTGCTCACGGTTATCCGTTTCGGGCTCCATGCCCACCCATAGCCGGCTGTCAATATTTGTGTCACACGCAACACCGCATCCAAATTATCCATCGGCTCACCTTGCCCCATAAAGACAATATTGGTTAGCCGATCAGCCTCAGGAATGGAGTAAATCTGGTTCAAGATATCTGTTGCGTCTAAACTGCCTTCAAAACCTTGCTTACCCGTTTGGCAAAAAAGGCAATTCATCTTACACCCTACCTGGCAAGATACGCAAAGGGTTGCCCGGTCATCTTCCGGTATATATACTGTTTCAACAAATTCTCCATGAGTGGTAGGAAAGAGATACTTGATTGTTCCATCTGCGGAATACTGCGCATCAATCGGCGTAGCATTTCCTATCGTGTAGTTTTCTTCAAGTTTCAATCGGTTCGCCTTAGACAAATTCGTCATCTCGTCAATCTGCTTCACGTGATGTCCATATATCCATTTGGCTATCTGAACACCGGCGAAAGTTGGCATACCCAATTCTGTCGCGACAACTTTCAGTTCAGACAATGTCAATCCAAGAAGCGACTTTTTGATTCCTTCCATATTGATATATTTGCTGCAAAGTTAGCAAAAAACGAGATAAAAGCAATAAGTTTTACCCAAATTGTATTATATTTGCACGTAAAACCAGATAAATCCTAAAGCTATGCAAAAGGCCTTAATTGACGATTCCACAATGTTCACGCACACTACGCAAACGCTTTTTAAGAAAGAACCAATTGTTTCTGTAGGAATCGTATCGGGACAAACGCTCCATTTCACTTTTAATCAACCTTATCTCATCAATGGATTGCAAGTCCAAGGTGAACAAATCGCGACCTTCATAGATGGTAAGATCGCGTGGAATGGCGAAGCTGTCAACGAACTTCTTTTTATTCCTACCGAACGGCAGTGCTCCTTTTCGCTCAATGATGTAACAATTGGCGTAAACTTTCATTGGCAACGCCAAGAAACCCAAACTTTCACTGGCAGCCTTCGTCTCCTTCTTAATCATCATAAGATTTATGCGATTAACGAGCTCCCTGTCGAAGATTATCTGGAGAGCGTAATCTCCAGCGAGATGAGTGCCACATCCAGTCCGGAATTGCTCAAGGCCCATGCCGTAATCTCACGCAGCTGGCTTCTGGCACAAATGGTCAAAAGAACTTCTACAAACAATAAAAAGACAAAAACAGCCTCTTGTTTCCAAGATAACGAAAGCCTTATCAAATGGTACGACCGCGAAGACCATACGCTATTTGACGTCTGTGCCGACGATCACTGTCAACGATATCAAGGCATTACCAAAGAGACATCGCCTCATGTAGCACAAGCCATAGCTACTACCCGGGGGCAGATTCTCACCTATGATCATGAAATCTGCGACGCCCGTTTCTCCAAAAGCTGTGGTGGCATGGTTGAAGAATTTCAATACTGCTGGGAAAATATCAAGAAGCCTTATCTGACAAAACTACGTGATATAACTCCAAATAATACTCCCCTTCCCGACCTAACCATTGAAAAGAACGCAGAAGAATGGATTCGCACGTCACCTGCGGCTTTCTGCAATACGAACGACAAAAAGATTCTAAGCCAGGTGCTCAATGACTATGATCAGAAGACGACTGATTTCTATCGCTGGACGGTTGATTACGGGCAAGAGGAATTAAGCAAACTGATCTTTCAAAAATCAGGTATCGATTTCGGAAAGATTACAGACCTCATCCCCATCGAGCGTGGTACAAGTGGCAGACTCTGCCGGCTTAAGATCATAGGAACCAAGAGAACCTTAACCGTCGGTAAAGAATTGGAAATCAGACGTATTTTAAGTACTTCTCATTTATATAGCAGTGCGTTTGTTGTCGATAAATATGATATTATAAACGGCGTGCCTCAACGTTTTCAGCTTATCGGTGCCGGTTGGGGCCACGGCGTAGGACTTTGCCAGATTGGCGCAGCCGTGATGGGTGAACAAGGATTTAAATACAACGCGATTCTGACACACTATTATCCCGGAGCAGACATCAGAAAAATATATCAGTAGAATTTAAAACTTCCTCATTTAAGACTGCCCCCTTGTATCAATACTTCTTTTCAACACTAAGCCTATGAAGAATTGGTCGTGGATTCCGACACTCTACTTTGCCGAAGGTCTACCCTATGTTGCCGTAACAATTGTTTCCCTAATATTTTACAAACAAATGGGACTCGGCAATACAGAGATCACTTTCTACATCTCATGGCTCTATTTGCCGTGGGTCATCAAGCCTTTGTGGAGTCCATTCGTAGAAATCATCCAGACCAAACGCCGGTGGATTGTCAGTATGCAACTGCTCATCGGTGCTTCATTGGGCGGTATCGCCTTTACGATACCTACGGATAATTGGCTCCAATCCACTTTATTCTTCTTTTGGTTGACGGCTTTCGCCTCCGCCACGCACGACATTGCGGCCGACGGCCTTTACACGATGACCCTATCGTCTCACGACCAGACCCATTACATGAGTATTCGCTCAGCCTGCTACAATCTTGCCGGTATCTTCGGTCAAGGCATTCTTGTAATGCTGGCAGGCAATATTCAAGTGATTTATCGTAATGGCATTAGTTATTCCTGGAGCCTCGCCTTTTATGCGCTCACGGGTATATTCATCGGCTTGTGGCTGTGGAATCACCGTCAATTGCCAATTGTCCTCGAAGACCATCGCGGCAAAAATATCAATATCTATACCATTTGGCGAAAATCCTATGTCACAATCCGTGCCTTCTTCACCGATAAGACGGCCGCCCTCCTGCTCTTCATTTTTCTCTACCGCATGCCCGAAGGCCTGTTCAGTAAAATCTCAACACTCTTCCTTATCGACGCGCCCCACAATGGCGGGCTTGGCCTTTCGCCCCAGGAATATGGTTTCGTTCAAGGCACAGTGGGGGTTGTCGCCCTCTCACTGGGTGGTATTATCGGAAGCTTGGCAGCCCGTCGCAACGGACTTCGCCGCTGTCTTTGGCCGATGGCGCTTTCCATGTCGCTCCCCGAACTCATCTACATCTTCCTGAGCTACATACTGCCCAATAACTTTCCGCTGATAAGTATTTGTGTCTTTTTCGAACAGTTCGGCTTGGGATTCGGCACCACAGCCTACCTGCTATTCCTCATCTATTACAGCCGGGGTAAACAAAAGACTACACATTATGCCATAGCCAAATCTCTCATGATTCTTTCTCTCATGATTCCCGGCCTTGCCGCCGGCTATCTCCAAGAACTTGTCGGCTATCGGAGCTTCTTCATCATAACCCTGATCTTTTCTTTCCTTACACTTGCGATTACAGAAGGAGTAAGAAGAAAGAATTAGCATGCAAAATGAGAAAACTCTTGAAAGAATATAAATATAAGGAAAAAGAAAAAGTAGGGACATAAAAAAGCGATTAACTTCACAGTCGACCGCTCCAAATCTTCAATAGGTATTAGTTTTCTTTAAGGTAAAAAGATTGTATTCAGGATAACGAATGCAAAAGTAAAGATTTTTGTTTAAACTTCCAAACATTTTTTATATGTTTCTTAACATATTTGAATGGTCTCAACAAAAATCTCTACAAATGCTTATCGTACTATCTTACTTGATTGCCACCTGTTCCAACGCTGCTTTCAGGAGATTCCAGAAAGGTTCAATCGTGGCAATGAGACAGCGTTCCGTGGTCGTGTGAGGCGAACGTAGGGTCGGGCCGAAGCTCACTACGTCCATGTGAGGATATTTGCCCAGAATGACAGAGCACTCCAAACCGGCGTGGTCTACCTGTACGATACCGTCCTCACCGTTCTGTTCTTTGTAAACTTTTTTCAGCAAGTTAAGGACCTCACTGTTGGGATTTGGATCCCAACCGCTATAGCTCCCGCTCATCACAACCTTCATACCAGCCATACTGAAGCAACTCTCCAACATCGTAGCAACATAGTCTTTCATATCTTCACGTGAAGAACGGGCCAGAATCTTGATGGCAGCCTTGCCGCCCTCAATATCAATAATAGCCAGATTGCTTGATGTCTCTACTACATCGGGATAAACCGGAATGAAGCGTATCACGCCGTCGTGGCAAGCATAGATAGCGTCTACCAGATTGTCCTGAATCTCTACAGGCACTTCCATCTTCGGAGTTTCAACCTCTTCTACAAAGAATTCGATACCGCTCTCAATGGTTTTGAATTCATCTTCAAAGTCGGCTTTCCAATCAGCCACCATTTCTTTAAGTGCCTCAATATTCTCCTTCGGCAACGTTAGTACCACTTCTGCCTTGAACGGAATGGCATTACGCATGTTGCCGCCATGCCAGCTGACCAGACGGGCGTCAGTTTCCTCTATAGCTTCTCGCACAAAGCGCACCATCAGCTTGTTGGCATTACCACGGCCCTCGTTAATTTCAAGACCTGAATGACCGCCACGTAGTCCTTTAAGAGTCACTTTCACGGCAGCGTCGTCTGCCTCAGTAGCCACTTCCTTGTAATCGAGTGTTGCGGTAACATCCACGCCGCCGGCTGAACCAATGACGAATTTTCCCCAAGTCTCCGAGTCGAGATTCATGAGGATATCGCCCTGCAATTCTCCTTCAGGCAGATCATTGGCACCATACATGCCCGTCTCTTCATCAGCCGTAATCAAAGCTTCTACCGGACCATGCTTCAGATCTTTAGCTTCCATCACAGCCATAATGGCTGCCACGCCTATTCCATCGTCAGCCCCCAGTGTCGTACCTTTGGCCTTCACCCATTCGCCGTCAATATAGGTCTCGATGGGGTCGGTTTCAAAGTTGTGTGTACTCTCCGGCGCTTTCTGCGGCACCATGTCCATGTGGGCTTGCATGGTCACGACCTTGCGGTTCTCCATGCCCGGCGTGGCCGGCTTGCGCATCACGATATTACCCGCAGGATCTTGAAAGGCCTCTACGCCAACGCTTGCCGCGAAATCGAGCAAGAATTTCTGTACTTTTTCCAAATGTCCGGATGGACGTGGAACTTGTGTCAGTGCATCAAAGTTACGCCAGATGCACTCCGGTTTTAGATTTCTGATTTCTCCCATAAATTAAATATTTAAGTGTTCAACAAATGTTTTCTTTTCGTAAACGATAAGGCTATCCACGCGTAGACGCCCAGCAGAATGACAAGCATGGTCTGTACGGTGTGCACGATGAGCACGAAGTAGAGGGCATCCGAATCGGCCACGCCATAGAGTATCAGCATGGTCTTCACGGCGAAATGCCACGGACCGGCGCCGTTGGGTGTAGGCACCACGACGGCTATACTACCCACAATAAATGTAACAAGAGCACACATCATGCCCAAATGCGACATGGCGTCGAAACAGAAAAACGTGAGATAGTAGTGCAGGAAATAGCTCACCCATATTCCCAAAGTGAAAACGATGAACAACGGCACGTTTCTGACACTGCGCAACGACAACACTCCTTGCCAAATGCCGGTAAAGGTGGCTTTCACCTTATTATAAATACGCAACCGACGCAACAGATAGAAG
This sequence comes from Prevotella illustrans, assembly GCF_017426725.1. Taxonomy (GTDB): domain Bacteria; phylum Bacteroidota; class Bacteroidia; order Bacteroidales; family Bacteroidaceae; genus Prevotella; species Prevotella illustrans. The sequence goes on from NZ_JAERMS010000007.1 coordinate 70,736, forward strand.
AGCGACAGCAGTGCTGCCACGCCGCAGACGGCCGTCACAAGATAGCCCACGGGCGAAAACTGCATGAATATACTGTCAATGCTGGTACCCGTCTTGTCGAAAAACGTATGAAACACACGTAGCTGAAACAGGATAGTAAGTCCCGTGATGACCAACACGAGCAACGAGTCGATAGCCCGCTCGGTCACCACCGTTCCCAAAGCCTTGGGAAAGGACACGCCGTCATAGCGCCGTAAAACGCCGCAACGGGCAAATTCGCCTATACGAGGAATCACCAGACTCATGGCATACGACAGAAAAATGCTGTTGACCCGCACACTGCTACGCGCGTGTTCACCCACCGGTTCCAATGTCTGGCCCCAGCGCCACCCCCTGAACAACTGTGCCAGCACGCCAAAGGGAAACGACAGCAACATCCAGGTCCAGTTCATCTTGTGGAGCAACACGTCGCTTATCTTATGGAAATCAAAGTCACGATACATCCAATAAAGTATCAGTCCTCCCAACAAGAGCGACAGCGACACTTTAAAGATATTGTTGACTATATTCCGCTGATTAGATCCTTCCATATTATTATTACAAAGATAAAGTTTTTGAAGCACAACACACTCAATCCTTTACTTAATTTGACCTAAATCAACAAAAAAGCCCCCCAAACATGCTTTTTAGCATAATTGTTTGCGCACACAATAAGAAACGTTTAACTTTGCACTCGAAATAAAGAAGCAACCGTGGTGGTTGTGAAATGAAAATAAAGGATAACAATTTAAAGATTAAGTATTTATGGTAGCATTAATTTCATTCGCCGTAGTAGCAATCATGATTGCACAGGCCATCAATTTGAGCAACAAGATTAACTTGGACAACAAGTAAATCTTGTGTTCTACACAACAAAGAGTTTTATTTAAACCCATATTCAGCGACCTCGGCTTCGGCCAAGGTCGCTTTTTTCAAATCGTTTCTATTCTTTTGTCGGTATAAGTTCTACTCCATTGTCGTTAATGACGATAAGGTGGCGCTTGTATAAATCGCCAATAGCTTTCTTATAGACTTTTTTGCTGACCTGAAACTGGCGCTTTATTTCCTCGGGATCGCTCTTGTCGCCTAAATGACAGCGCCCCCCGTTGCGTTCCATATATTGCAACAGCGTGGTAGCAAAGTCTGTTGCGGCGGCCTGTCCTAATGGCTGCAGCGAGATATCGAGTTTGCCATCGGGACGGATGGCCGATACGTAGCCCGGTAACCTGTCACCCGTGTGGATATACTTGAACAGTTGGTCTTGATAGACAAGACCCGCATAAGCATTGTTGACGATGACCTTAAAGCCTAAATCGGTCTTCTGCCATACCAACAAATCGACTTTCTCACCGGGGCTCAGCGTGACGTCCTTAGCCGACTGCGGCTTCTGCAGGAAATGCTCAACCTTGGCACTGGCCATAATACGGTAGCTTTCTTCGTCGATATGGATATGGACAATGTAGCTGTCGCCTATCTCCATACGCTTCTTTTGTTCACGGAAAGGACAGAACAGATCTTTGGTCAGCCCCCAGTTGAGAAACGCGCCATATTCGTTGATCCATGAGCACTCCAAGTAAGCGAAGTCGCCAACCTTAGCCAAGGGCCTTTCCGTAGTAGCAATGGGACGCTCGTCCTGATCCAGATAAATGAAGCATTCGATATCGTCACCAACCTTGGCGTCTTCTGGAACATATTTCTGGGGCATGAGGATATCGCCCTCTACACCGCCGTCAAGATACAAGCCAAAAACCTCACCGTAGCCTTCGCGGCGCGCCTCCTCCTTGATGCGGAGGATGTTGTAATCTCCTAATTTAATCTTAGACATAAATTCATATTTTTATTTTGGTATGGATATATTATTGTTTTAGACATAAAGACATAAAGACATAAAAATCAATATCTGTTCTTATGTCTAAAAAACATCATCAGAAAAATATGTTCTTATGTCTTTATGTCTAAAAAAACAACATCTGTTCTTATGTCTTTATGTCTAAAAAACAACATCATAGAAATTGTCTTTATGTCTAAAAATTAAACCTCTGTCGATATGTCGAGCAGCCCATCTTTCATGTGGATGGTACGGTCGGTGATGGCCGCCAATTCCTCGTCGTGTGTCACGATGACAAACGTCTGTCCGAAGCGATCACGCAGGTCGAAGAAAAGCTGATGCAGTTCGGCCTTGTTTTTTGAATCGAGACTCCCCGAAGGCTCGTCGGCCAGAATGACGGCAGGATTGTTCATCAACGCCCTGGCCACAGCCACACGCTGCTTCTCCCCTCCCGACAGTTCGGCCGGCTTGTGATTGGCACGGCCTGTCAGACCCATGAATTCGAGTAATTCCTGCGCCCGTTTCTTTGCCTCGTTCTTGCTTTTCCCGGCGATGAAAGCCGGAATCATGATGTTTTCAATAGCCGTAAACTCAGGCAGCAGTTGATGGAATTGGAAAACAAAGCCGATATACTGATTCCGAAAGTCGCTCAGCTTCTTCTTGCTCAGCGTACTGACATCTACCCCATTGATCGTTACCGAACCGCTGTCGGGTTTGTCGAGCGTACCGATAATCTGCAGCAACGTCGTCTTGCCGGCACCCGATGGCCCCACAATACTGACCACCTCTCCCTGATCGATGTGCAGGTCGATACCTTTCAATACTTGCAGGTTACCAAAACTCTTCGTTATACCTTTAATATCTATCATAATTTTTATTGATACTTCTAATGTTTAAAACGTTGGAGCCAATTCAAGATCAGCTCATAGGCACTGCTCTCCTCGGTGTGTTGCGGTTGGGCGAAAGTCATTTCGTCCATCATGTCGCCATACTGGTCGGGGAAAATGATGAGAATGCTCTTACCCGAGAAGTAGCTGCGAATCTCTTCGGGAAGCTGCTCGAGCGCGTTCTTATAGGAAACAGTGCCTTTGCGCGCGGCCACAACCACGAAAAGATGATCCTCGGCAATGGTCGAAGCCAGTCGCGGCAGTTCATTCCAATGGTCCATCGTGCGGTAGTCGGCCCGTACTTCGGGATGTCGGTTGTTGATAAATTCATGAATAAGCGACAGCGTGTCCGTGCGCCCATGAAACTGTATGCGGCACTCTAAGTTGCCGGCTACGCGCGACAGACGTTCCAACCATCGGTAGAACCCCGGCTCATATTGCGCCCTGCTGGGCACCGCCACCTGTATGCGGCGTATCGTATTGAGCGGTTGGGCAAAGCGTGCCATCATGATCTGACGGCTCAGCCCGTTGAAAAGACTCTGATGAAACTGCCCCCAGAACTTCTGCGACACCTCCTTATGCTGGTGCATGCCGATGACGATTTCGCTGGCCCTGAACTCTTTGAAGGCGTGTTTGATACCGTTGGCGATATTGGCCGCAACCCTCACCTGGGTCTGCACGCCCACATCGGCCGAGGCTCCCAGCTGCGACAGGTGCTCGAGCAGTCGCCGCCCCCGCTCCATGTTCTGCCGCATGTCCTTGTCGTCATAGACCACATTCAGTGCCACGAGACTTCGGTTGAGTTTGGAGTTGCGCATAAGCATCGCCATATTGACGAGCTGATCGGCATATTCGGGATATTTTACGGGGATGAGAATCTTCTCGTCATCGCCCGTATTGTCGTTCTGTGGTATCTCCTTGTCGCGTAGAATGATAGCCTGAGCCGCCGACTCCGTGAGGATGGACGAGATGATACACGTGAAGAGAATCATAATGACCACGGCATTCAATATCTGATCATCTACCATGGGCTGTCCGTCAGCCATTTTCAGGCGCATGCCCACCATGGCCATGGCGATGGCTCCTGCCGCGTGGGCTGACGTCAGACCGAACATCATGTGGCCCGATGACAGCGGCAATTTGAACAGCACACAGGAAACATAGGCCGCAATGGCCTTACCCAGCGTGCCAAAGAAGACGATACAGAAGACAACCCACAATATCATGCCGCCCGCAAAGAGCAGCCGGATATTGATGAGCATGCCCACACCGATGAGGAAGTAGGGAATGAAAAGTGCGTTACCGATAAATTCGAGGCGGTTCATCAGCGGCGACACGGGCGGAATGTAGCGGTTCAGAATCAATCCCGACAGGAAAGCGCCGAAAATTCCTTCCAGTCCGATGGCCTCACTCAGGGCCGCGCTCATGAACATCATGGCCAGAATGAAGATGAACTGCATGACGGCGTCGCTGTAACGCCGCAGAAACCAGCGTGTGAGCCGTGGGATGAGTACAATCATGGCGGCGCAGTAGGCGGAGAATTTTACGACGAAAAACAGCCAAAAAGCAACCGATGAGCCACTGTCCTCGTGCGATGCCACGATGGCGGCCAGCGTAATGAGCGACAGTAGCAGCGACAGCATGCTCGACCCTACGCTCAGCGTTACGCTGGGCTTCTTTTGCAATCCGTAACGGCTCACGATGGGATAGGCTATAAGCGTATTGCTGGCCATGATACTGGCCAGCAACAAGGCCATGGCGGGCATGTAGCCCAGCAGACTGATTCCCGTCAGCAGCATGATGGCAAAGGGAATGCTGAACGTGAGTAAGCCGAAAATCAGAAACTTGTATTTGTTGGACTTGATTCCCTGCATATCCATTTCCAAGGCCGCCAAAAACATGATGTAGTAAATGCCCACCTTGCCGAACAGTTCGAAGGAACTGTCGCGCTGCAGAATGTTGAGTCCGTATTTTCCTATCAATACGCCCGCCAGCACCATACCGACAATATGAGGTATGCGCAGTTTACCCATGATAATCGGCGCAAAGAGAATTATCAGCAACACCACGAAAAATATCAGCGTGGGGTTAGTAATAGGAAAATATTGTGACAGGTATATCATCTTCCGGCAAAGATACACATATTTTTATATAGCGTAAAGGCCCGACGCTATAATTTTATGATAAATCTCGGCTCAGTAGAAAATTAGCGGGGACAGGTTTACAAGTATCAACCGATATCTGCCACGCCCTGAATTATCTTTACATATACCATCAAAAAAGTGGCATTATTCTGAAAAAGAAAAGAGAAGGACGAAAATAAGCGATTGTAGAGCAAGTTTATAAAACGCTGGCTATTAATATGTTGCGATTTTCAAGGTACTTCCCCTTCACTTTTTCTCCTTTAATAGCTATGCTTTTAGGCCGTAATCGCGGCCCTTTCACCGGCTAAAAGCAATGCTTTGACGGTGTAATCGCTATGCTTTGAGCCGATAAAAGCATAGCTTTGGGCATAAAAGAATGTCGAAATCGGAAAAGCGAAGGCCTTTTTCGGCGTTCCGGCACTTAGATGACGTGTTGCGGAAGTGTTAAAATCAGGTAGTTTTTTCTGACAAAATCACGGAGACACTGAATCAATAATGAGATTACCAGTGTGTGGTAACCTCATTACCAGCCTGTGGTAACAGGATTAGCAAAAGCCGATGGTCGTCGTCCTTTACTTTAACGCCTTGCCATCGGAAAAAGCCTTCCCTACCACATCGCCCATTTGGACGTATCGTAAATGGATGGGGTCGAAGCTGATCAGGTTCATCCGCGTCATGTCGGGCTTGCCGTCTTCAGCCAGATAGGCCTCATCGCAAAGAATGTTCACCACTTCGGCTATGAGATAGCAGCCCGTGGCCGACTCGTCTAATTTCTCCTTCACCCGACACTCCATAGTCATGGGAAACTCTGTGAACACCGGAGCCTTTACTTGTTCTGCGGGAACCACCGTCCAGCCTGTCTTCTTTATCTTGTCGGGGTTGTTCTTCATGCTCACGATTCCTACGAAGTCTGAGGCCGTCAACGTTTCTTTAGTGGCGAACGCCACGGTAAAGTCGCCTTTCTCTTCCAAGTTCTTCGTCGTTTGATGCGCGCCTAATGAAATCATGATACGGTCTCTGTCCCATGTTCCTGCCCATGCGGCATTCATGGCGTTGGGATTTCCGTCCTTGTCGTAAATGCCGATAATGAGCACCGGCTGTGGCAGCAGCCACGGTTTCGTTCCAAAACTTTTCATACTTCTGTCTGTTTTTAGGATTATCTGATATAGCTATGCTCTTGCTTCTTTTCGCAAGTCTTCAAGTTAGTTTTTTGGGTTTGTTGAGGGTGCAGCCGACCGCCTATGCCATGCGGTATTCCGTCGGACTCATGCCGACGTGTCGTTTGAAGAAGCGGGTGAAGTGCTGCGGATATTGAAAGCCCAGGCGGTCGGATATCTGATTGATGGAATAGCGGTTGTCGAGCACGAGCTGTTTGCTGATGGCGACGATGTACTGCTGGATATACTGATTGGGTGTCTGCCCTGTCTCACGCTTGATGAGGTCGCCGAAGTAGTTGGGCGACAGAGCGGCTTTGTCGGCAAAGTGGGCGACGGTGGGAATGCCGCTGCGGAGTGCCTCTCCGCTTTCAAAATAGGCACGGATATTTTGTTCGAAAGCCGACAGGATGTCACTGTTAATGTTGTGGCGTGTGATGAACTGGCGGTCGTAGAACCGTTGGCAGTAGTCGAGGATGAGCTTGATGCGGTCTACGAGAATGGTCTGCGAGTGCTTGTCGATGGGCATTTCCAGTTCCGCGCGTATGCTTTGCAGAGTGTCGGTGAACATCTGCTGTTCGCGCACGGAGAGATGGAGCGACTCTATGGAGTCGTAGTCGAAGAAGTGATAGTCGGCAATGTGCCTTCCCAGCGTGGTACCTTGGATAAGGTCGGGATGGAAGAGCAACCCCATCGTGTCGGGATTGATTTTCTCTCCCATGAGTTCCACCTCCACTACCTGCCCGGGTGCGAAACTCACCACCGTACCGTCCTGGTAATCGTAGCGGTTGCGTCCGTATCGGATGGCGCATTGCGCACCATGCTTCAGCCATAAAGCGTAAAAACCGTAACGGAAGCGCAGATGGTCGGGACCGCTATCCGCATTCTTGAAGTCGACCACCGACGCCAACGGATTCAACGTTTCCATGCCGTAGAGACGGTGATAGCTGTCAATGGTGTCGAGATAGAGCGTCCGGGGGACTCGTTTCAGGTTGGCCATGTCGAGGTTTTATTAATGATATATAATGTCTTTTCAAAACCCGCTTTTGAGATTTTCGGCGGAATCTGTCTTCAGATATTTATGGAAGAACGCCACAATCTCATCGAAAGGAATCGTTTATTTCATTCTTTCCACCAATCTCTCGGCCTCTTCCGGTGAATGGCCATTGAGCAAGTCCACCCTCTTTCCAGCGCAGCTCGGGATAAGCAGCTTTGAGATCACGGGAGGCTTTGGCTACAGTGCTGCCGCCGGATGTAGCAAAGGTAATGAGGGTCTTGCCTTTCAGGTCGGTTTGCTCGACGAAAGTGTTGATGATGGTAGGCGCGGTGTACCACCGTATCGGAAAGCCGACGTAAATGGTGTCGTACTGTGCTGCGTTTTCCAATTTTCCCTTGATGGCCGGACGTGACTTCGGGTCGTTCATCTCCACCGACGAACGGCTCTTCTCGTCGTTCCAGTTCAGGTCGGCATCCGTGTAGGGCTTCTCGGGTTGAATTTCATAGAGGTCGGCATTGGCGGTCTTTGCCAGTCGTTTGGCGGCTTCCGCCGTCGTTCCCGTTGCCGAGAAATAAACGATTAGCGTCTTCTTCGTTTCTTTGTCATTCATTTTCAACTCCTCCTTGTTCTTGTTCTGTGAGCACGCGCTGAGACCGAATAGGGTCAGTGCCATGACGGATAATAAAAATTGTCTCATTTGCTTGGTCTTTATTTGTGGATAATAAGATTTCGGACCCGATTAAAAACATCTGGTCTTTAAGCTCCGAAATGATGTTTCCTACTTCTATAAATGCAAAGATAGTGTAATCTTTTAGGTATCTGTCTACCCAAATCAAGGAAAGAATAACCTCTTTTACGGAATGTTGAGTGATAGGAAACATACGAGCAACAACAATATGCGTTTATGAAAGTATGGGGACAGGCGTGTTTTTCCTGCCATTTTACAATGTTAATCCGTCTAATTATCGTAAATTTGCCGTAAAATTGCACATTAAATTTAAATTTTATCGATTATGAAAGTAGCGATTGTTGGCGCGAGTGGCGCCGTAGGACAGGAATTTCTGCACATTCTCGCAGAGAGAGACTTCCCCATGGACGATTTGGTGTTGTTCGGTTCGGAGCGGAGTGCCGGACGGAAGTACAACTTCAAGGGGAAGGAATATGAAGTGAAACTACTACAGCATAACGATGACTTTAAGGATGTAGACATTGCTTTCGCATCGGCCGGCGGAAGCACTTCGGAGGAGTTTGCCGAAACCATCACGAAGCATGGGGCCGTGATGATTGACAATTCCAGCGCTTTCCGCATGTGTGACGACGTGCCCTTGGTGGTGCCCGAGGTGAATGCGGCCGACGCCCTGACGCGTCCCCGCGGCATTATCGCCAACCCCAATTGCACCACGATCATGATGGTGGTGGTGCTGAAGCCCATCGACGACCTGAGCCATATCCGCAAAATCCATGTCTCCAGCTACCAGAGTGCCAGCGGAGCGGGAGCCGCCGCGATGGCCGAATTGCAACAGCAGTACAAGGAGCTGGTGGAGGAAGGCCGTGTGAAGACCGTCGATAAATTCCCCCATCAGCTGGCTTACAACGTGATTCCGCAGATAGACAAGATGATGGCCAACGACTATACGAAGGAAGAGATGAAGATGTTCAATGAGACGCGCAAAATTATGCACAGCGACGTACGCACGAGTGCTACCTGTGTGCGTGTCAGTTCGCTGCGCAGCCATTCCGAAAGCGTATGGTTTGAAACCGAGAAACCGTTGGAAGTGGCCGACATCCGAAAGGCCCTTGAGACCGCGCCGGGCGTTTTCTTGGTCGACGATCCGCAGAACTACGTCTATCCCATGCCGCTGGAGAGTGCCGGTAAAGATGATGTATACGTGGGCCGCGTACGTAAGGACTTGGCCGACGACAATGGCAACACGCTGTGGCTTACGGGCGACCAAATAAGAAAAGGAGCCGCCCTCAATGCCGTTCAGATAGCTGAATATTTGATACGGGTGGGCAACGTGAAATAGCGAAGCCTTTTCTACCTTGCTGCCAACACTTCCACTTCGACGAGGGCACCCTTAGGCAACTTCTCTACAGCTACGGCGGAGCGTGCCGGGAACGGACTGCTGAAGAACTGGGCATACACTTCATTCATGGCGGCAAAGTCGTCCATGCTGTCGAGATAGACCGTTGTCTTTACGACATTGGCCAGATCGAGGCCCGCCGCTTGCAGAATGCTTTGCGCGTTGAGGATAGACTGGCGGGTCTGTTCCTTGATTCCACCTTCCGGAAACCGGCCTGTTGTAGGGTCGATGGGCAATTGTCCCGAGGCATAAACAAATCCGTTCACTTCGATGGCCTGGCTGTAAGGACCGATGGCAGCAGGTGCTTTTTCTGTGCTAATTACTTTTTTCATTTTCGTTATTGTTAAGTTAAATGTTTCTTATATATATAATGTGTAAACGTTTAATTTAAATAGAGCCGTTCAAAATCATCGGCAGAATCGCTATCAGCTAAAAAGCGCATGGCGTAATTGTGCAAGCGTGGATAGTAAGTGGCAAAAAGATATCCATATGCCTCATGCTTACCGTCCCTAATGCCAGCAATAAGAATCGTATTGTCAGAATAGTCTTGCATAATGAAATGACGCCGCTTAGCCATGCGACGCATGCAAAAATACAATAAAATTCCCGAAGCACAAGAAAAGTGTGACGTTTAAGTAAAAAAACACCATAATTAAAGAATTATCTTTTCCCCTTTTTCACTACCTTTGTTCTATCTAACGCATTCTATGGCAAAGTTCTCATTACTTTTTATTTGCGTTTTAAGTTTCATAACTGATCTTAAAGCACAGCAACCTGTTTACAATCGCCAGTTTGTTTACGACCAAAAAGTGTTTGATTTCGGAACAATCCAAGAGAAGGCGGGGGAAGTACGGCATACGTTTATCTTTACGAACAAAGGGACTAAGCCCGTCATCATTTCGGATGCAAATGCCTCGCAGCATTACGCTTCAACCCAAGCAACGCACGGTCGTAAAGGTTTCGTACACGGCATGTAAACGCTATCGCTACAATCGCCGCATGACTCTCCAGCCAATAGTGAATGGCAAGAAAGTAAAATCGCTGAAAATCACTTGGCTTGCTACACATCCATAATTCCAAAAGCCCTTTTCGATGTCGATTATTCTAACAAAAACAATATCATAATTTTCAACCAAATGACTAAAAACCTATTTCTCTTATCGTTATGTATGATAGCTGCCACAGCCGGTCATGCCCAGACAACAGCGCCAGAGCCTATTGCGCCATTACCGGAACCACGCCAAGTGGCTTGGCAACAGCTCGAAACCTACGCGTTCGTGCACTTCGGTCCCAACACTTTCAATGATCGCGAATGGGGATATGGCGACGCCAACCTCAATACGTTCGCTCCTACCCGACTTGATTGTGAGCAATGGGCCCGCACGGCTAAGGCTGCCGGGCTGAAAGGAATCATCCTGACAGCCAAACATCATGATGGTTTTTGTCTGTGGCCTTCGAAATATACCGACTATAGCGTGCGTAATACCCCTTATAAAGATGGTAAAGGCGATATTGTGGGCGAACTGGCGACAGCTTGCAAGAAGTATGGTTTGAAGCTCGGACTCTACCTTTCGCCTTGGGATCGCCATCAAGCGTTTTACGGCACCGACCTCTATCGCGAGTATTTCTACGCGCAACTCACGGAATTACTGACCCAGTATGGTCCCTTGTTTGAGGTGTGGTTCGACGGCGCTAACGGCGGCGATGGCTGGTATGGCGGCGCTAAGGAGACGAGAAAGATAGACAATCGCACCTATTATGATTTTCCACAGGCGTGGAAGTTGGTCGACAAGCTGCAACCCGAAGCCATTATCTTCAGCGACGAAGGTCCGGGATGCCGCTGGGTAGGTAATGAGAACGGTTATGCCTTCGCCACCAATTGGTCGTTCTTGCGCAGCAAGGATGTCTATCCCGGCTACTCCAAGCACTGGGAATTGCAGCAGGGACATGCCGATGGCGATAAATGGGTGCCTGCGGAGTGTGACGTTTCTATCCGTCCGGGATGGTTCTATCATGCGTCTGAAGACAGTAAAGTGAAGACTGTGGACCATCTGGTAGACCTATACTATCGCAGTGTGGGACATAACGGAACACTTCTTCTCAATCTACCGGTCAACCGTGAAGGCTTGGTTCATCAGATCGATTCCACCCATTTGGTAAAATTCTACAAACAGATTACCGCAGAACTAAAGACAAACCTTATCAAACAGGCCAAGGTGACAGCCACCAACACGCGCAGTTCTGCTTTTGCTCCCGGCAAGATGACCGACGATGACTTCAACACCTATTGGGCAACAAAGGATGGAACCTCTACGGGTGACATTCTGATCAAGTTTGGCAAACTGCAGAAAGTAAATCGTCTGAAACTCCAAGAATATATTCCTTTGGGTCAGCGGGTACGTAAGTTCGAAGTGGAATATCTTAATGGTAAGCAATGGCTACCCATTCAGATGAACGAAGAGACCACCACAATAGGTTACCGGCGCCTTCTCCGCTTCAAAACGATACAGACCAAGGCCATCAGAATACGAATTACCGACGCGCGCGGCCCACTCTGTATCAATGAGATCGGTGCTTACTACGCCCCCAACGCCAAGGAAGTCTATGTCGAAAAGGCCGAAGACGTGAACGGACTGGCTTATACCGAAGCCGACCGGACTGACAATACCGTCACCTTTGATTTAGGGAAAACACAGAACATACGTTCGTTCTTCTACATTCCTAATCCTGAAATGAAAGGGCTTGGACTGGTTTCCAATTATGAAATATCAGTAGGTAATAGTCTTGACAATATGAAAGTCGTAGCCTCGGGCGAATTTTCCAACATCCGCAACAACCCCGTGATGCAGTCGGTTTATTTCACTCCGGTCAATGCCCGCTACGTCATGCTGCGTGCTACGCGTATGGTGACCGACGGCGATAAACTCAACGATTTGAAAATAGCCATCCGGTAATGATTCCGGATGATCTAAAATCTTCTAAAAAGAGTCTAAAATAGCAAGAGGGCGCTCCCGTTGTGGGGCGCCCTCTTGCTGTTTTATAGGAGGAATGGAGGGGAGACGCTCATTGCCTGAGCGCACGCATGGCATTGAGCACGGCCAATACCATGACACCTACGTCGGCAAAGACCGCCAGACCCATCGAGGCCAGGCCGCCCGTAGCCAGAATCAGCACGGCCACTTTAATGCCGATGGCAAACCAAGCGTTCTGGCGGGCGATGCCGATGGTGCGTCGGGCTATACGAATGGCCGTGGCAATCTTCGACGGCTTGTCGTCCATCAGTACCACGTCGGCGGCTTCGATGGCCGCGTCAGACCCTAAGCTGCCCATGGCAATGCCGATATCGGCGCGGGCCAACACGGGCGCGTCGTTGATACCGTCGCCCACAAAGGCCAACCGGCCCGTTCTGGCAGTTTCGCCGAGCAATTTCTCGACAGCTTTCACCTTATCGGCCGGCAGCAGTTCGGCGTGATACTCATCCAAATGGAGCTGGCCGGCAACGTGTTCGGCCACTTCCCGCCGGTCGCCCGTCAGCATGACGGTACGCGCTACGCCCAGTGCCTTCAGCCGACTGACGGCTTCCTCGGCGTCGGTCTTCAGCCTATCGGCGATAACGACGTGGCCCGCGTATTCGCCATCGACGGCCACATGCACCACGGTACCTGCGTTTTGTCGACATTTGGGACACGCGTGCAACCGCGCGCCGATGGCTTCCATCATCTTCTCGTTGCCCACGCAGACGGTCTGTCCGTTCACTCGGGCCCGTATACCCTGACCGGCAATCTCCTCAACATTCTCCACCGAGCAGCTGTCGTGTTCATTCGGATAGGCCGTTCGCAGGCTGGCAGCGATGGGATGGGTGGAGTAGCGTTCCACGTGGGCCGCCAGATGGAGCAGTTCCGTGGGACTGAGACGGTCGGGATGAACCGCGTCGACCGCGAACTCACCTCGCGTAAGCGTTCCCGTCTTGTCGAAAACGACGGTGCGGGTCTTGGCCAGCGCGTCCATGAAGTTACCGCCTTTGATGAGTATACCATGGCGCGAGGCGCCGCCAATGCCCGCGAAAAACGTCAGCGGGATGGAAATGACCAGCGCGCAGGGACACGATACCACGAGGAACGTGAGCGCCCGATAGAGCCATGTGGGGAAGGCGACGGCGTAATGATCGGCAAAGAGGGGCGGCACGATGGCCAAAGCGACGGCCAGCAACACGACGGCGGGCGTGTAGACATGGGCGAACCGGCGGATGAACGTTTCGCTGCGCGACTTGTTCTCGCCCGCGCTTTCCACTAAGTTGATAATCTTCGTGGCGGTCGACTCGCCGAAAGTCTTTTCCGCTTTCACCTTCAGCAGGCCCGAAATATTAACACATCCGGAGACAACCTCATCGCCCCGGCCCACGTCGCGCGGCATACTCTCGCCCGTCAGCGCTACGGTGTTGAGGGCCGAGCTGCCTTCGACGACCCTTCCGTCCAGCGGAATCTTCTCTCCGGGTTTCACGATAATCGTTTCGCCCACCCGCACTTCTTCCGGACTCACCGTCACCACGCTGCCTTCGCGCTCCACATTGGCCGTATCGGGACGGAGGTCCATCATCTTCGAAATAGAGTCTCGGCTCTTGTCTTCGGCATAATCCTCGAAGAGTTCGCCCAGCTGGAAGAAGAGCATAACGAAGACCGCTTCGGGCATTTGCTGCTCGGCACCGGGCAGAAAGCCGATGAGCAGCGCGCCGATGGTGGCAATGCTCATGAGAAAATCCTCGTCGAACGGATCGCCCTCGGTGATTCCTTCCCAGGCTTCGGCCAGCACGTCATAACCAATCAACAGATAGGGCACCATGTAAACGAGCAGGAGTTGCCACATCTGCAAGTGTAAAGTGCGCTCGGCCAGATAAGCTACGCCCAGTAGCACGGCCGTCAAAATGATTCTCAGTAGTTTCTTATTCATCATGTTTAACTATAAGTTTGCGAATAAACGGCAAAGGACTGTTTTCCCTTTACGCTGTCGCAAAGGTAAAATATATTTCGTGCAACCGGGTTGCAAACTTGCGTTCGGGCAGCCTTCATCGTAAACAACGTTTAAATTTCGTGACATTTTTGTCAGCATAAGTAAATTATTTTAAACTATGCTGACAGCCTTGGCGTAGGTCTGGCGCACAAGGGGCATGGCATGTTTGTTGCACGATAACCGGTGAAGCTGATGAGAGCCGTAAAAAGCTTGTAAATCAGTTCGTTAAAATGTTTAATTAAAAATATAATCGGAGGTATTTATGATGTTGTTTCCAGTATTAAGATCGAATGATTGGCTTGACAATGCTTTCAATGATTTCTTTGACAACAGGGCATTGGCCAGAATGAACGCTACGGCTCCGGCCGTCAACGTAAAAGAAGACGAAAAGAGCTATACGATGGAGATAGCCGTTCCGGGAATCAAGAAAGAATTCTGCAGGGTGGCCATCAATGATGACGGCGACTTGGAATTGGCCATCGAGAACAAGATGGAGCACAAGGAGGAAAACAAGGGCGAAAAGAAAGAGCATTATTTGCGTCGCGAGTTTTCTTATTCCAACTATCAACAGGTTTATACGCTGCCTGACGACGTGGATAAAGAGCATATCTCGGCCAAGGTGAACAATGGCGTGCTGACCATCGACATGCCTAAGTTGGCAAAGGCGGAGAAGAAAATCCAGCGTAGCATTACCGTCGGATAGCATGTCGCATACGGGCCTGTGGCTGCGCCACGGTGCTCGGGAATAACAAAGAAAAGCTTTTGAAAAGGGATGAAGGGTCCTCTTTTCAAAAGCTTTTTTCGTTTGTATGGGCGCAAGATCAGAGCTTCTGCGCCACCTTCACGATTTGCTCGCCCAGGCCGATGGTGTAGCCTTGACTTACGAAGACCACGCGGTTGAACGTGTCGGCAATGACAAACATCGGCAGCTGCGTCTCGTTTTTCAGTTTCATCTGCGTGGCTATCTGATGCTTGATCTTACCATCGCGGTCGATACCGAAGATGGTGTTCCGAGGCAACGAACCGAATTCGGCCTTGTTGAACTTCTGTGCCGCGGCCTCGTTCTCGAAAAGCAGCACGAACGGGCGACCCCATTGGTCGAGCTTGTCTTTCAGTTTGGCGATGTCGTGCAGGGCATGATTGGTGGGTTCCTGACCTACGCCGAGCACGCCGATGACGAAGTAGCCGCGGCCCGTCTGCGAGAGAACGCTCACTTCCTTACCGTCTTTTATCAGCTTCGACTCGCTGTCGAAGTTGCCGATGACCTTGACGCCGTCGGTCGTTTCACGTATCTTCAGGTCGACATGCGTCGTCTTTCCCGCCTCAACACCGAAGATGGTGTTGCGGGCCAGTACGCTTCCGTCGGCCAATCGCTGTCCCGTAACGAGCAGATAGGTGCCTTCGTCCAGCGGGGTTCCGTCCTTGAAGACGCCGGCCCATGAGGTGCCGCCACCCATATCGACCTGTCCTTCGTCAAAGTTAAGCAGTTGCGTGCGCCCGTCGACAATCTTGCTGATGGTGAAATAGCTGTAATACTTGGGATTATCCAGCAGAGGCGTGGGCCGGTAGTCGAGCACGAGCGTACCGGTGCGGGCCACCGATGGCGTGGTTTGGTTGAAATTGACATCCATCCATCGGCCGTCGTGGCGGTATTGCACCTTTTGGGTGACGACGTCTTTCCGCGCTTCGATATCGAGACTGCGGGCCAGGTCAACGAAGAAGATGTCGCGTGAGCGCGCGTCGGTCAGCCGTGATTTCCAAACACCCATCGGCGTCTGCGGAATACGCATGGCACGCGTGTCCGGATTCAGTTTGACATGCGTGCGAATCCAGTCTACCAGCAAGGCCGGATTTTGCCGGAAACGCTGGCGGTCGGCCGCGCTGAAAGCGTCGTAAAGAGCCTGCTTGAAAGGCAAAATGACGAGTTCGTCCTCTACGCGCGGACTCAACTGGTCGCTCTTCGCGTTCATGTTGTCGTCGAGAATGTCGCGTTGCATGTCGCGCAGATCCTTGTTGCTCAGCGTGGAGAGCAAGTCCATCGCCCTTTCCTGGCGGTCGGCGTTCTGTTCTATGAAGTCTTTGATGACCCGCCAGTTGCCGCGTGCCTTGACAAGATAAGGTATGGCTTGGGGATAAGCATAACCTTTCAGGCTTTCCTCGGTGGGGAAGGTGGCGATGTAAGCGTTGCGAAGGGAGTCTTCGAAGGCGAAACGACGGTCGTTTTCCCGGCGTTGCGCCGGCGTGACGGCGGGCAGATTGGCCTTTTCAGACGGCGGGACGATGTTAATGTCCTGCCCCGTCAGGCGCGTAGACCGGTCATAATCGAGTTTGATGGTGATGAGCTTGTCCTTTCCGAACGAGGCCTTGGCATAGCCGAAGCGGCCGTTCTTCGACGCCCAGACGAGCATGTCGCCTTCACCGGCCGTGAGAAAGGTCTCGCCCTTGGCGTTGGTATATTTGGAAGCGGCCGTGTAGAATTCGGCGTAATTATAGATTTTGAAGTCTACGCGCGCGTCGTTCACGGGCTTGCCGTTTCGGTCTACCACCTTGAAGTCGGTCCGCGCCGAACTGCCGTAGTTGTCGATGAGGTTGATTTCGGTGAAGTTGCCCGTGCGAAGCATTACTTCCTCCGGTCCGCGATAGTCGCCGAAAGCCCGGGTGTGCATCAGCATGGCTCTCGAAGCCGGCGCGTTGAACCATCCCAAGTTCAGCACGGGCTCGGGCTCGCAGGCTCCCAGGAAGTACCACTTGCCGTCGGCCCACGCTTCCACCCACGCGTGGTTGTCGTCGGTGTGTGCCCATCGCGGCGTATAGACCTGTCGGGCGGGAATGCCGATGGAGCGGAGGGCGGCCACGGTGAACGTACTTTCCTCGCCGCAACGGCCCCGGCCCGTGCGAATACTCTGCAACGGCGAGGATGTGCGGGCGTCTGACGGCTCGTAGGTGACATGCTCGTGGCACCAGTGGTTCACTTCAAGAATGGCGTCTTTCATCGACAGCCCCTTGACGCGCTGTTTCAGTTCTTTATAAAACAAGGCACGCGAATCGTCGAGCGGTTCGTTGTTGACACGCATGGGCACTACGAAGTGGCGGAAGAGCAGTTCGGG
Organism: Prevotella illustrans; assembly: GCF_017426725.1. Lineage (GTDB taxonomy): Bacteria > Bacteroidota > Bacteroidia > Bacteroidales > Bacteroidaceae > Prevotella > Prevotella illustrans. Next base: position 87,962 of record NZ_JAERMS010000007.1, read on the forward strand.
CACTTGTTTTCCCCACGTCATCTCGCGTCGGGTCTGCAAGGCGGTGCGCACATTGTTAAGATGATAGGCCGTAGGATAGTCGGTAGCGTCGGCCACAGGCATGTAAGCATAGAGAAACCGCAGAGCTTCCTGCTCCTCGGGCGTCACTTTAAGTCCCTTGATGTTGTAGAACTGCGCGCCAATCAGCTTCATCTTTTGCTGAAAAGCGGTCTCGGTTTTCTGGCGGTAAGCCGCGTCGGTAATGAAATGCTGCGCATGCGAAGTAATCGTCATGGCGAAAAACAGCAGAGATAGATATGCTTTTTTCATAATAATTGATTAATCGTATTTTTTACGCGTTGTTCGGTGGTGAGCATGAGATTAGCTTCTTCGGCCCCCTTTGCGCCCATATAAACGGACGGATTGAAATAAGTCATGCGGCTGGGTTGTGGTTCGCGGGCCGAGAAATGGAAGTTTCTGACGCCCGTTTCACGTCCGATCACAGCGATATTCTGTTCGTTGACACCGCAACCGGCCATGATTTTCAGGCGTTCACCTGCCTTTTCGTTCAGTTGTCGCAGTAGCGCGATGCCTTGGTCGGCCGTAGGTTGCTGTCCCGAAGTGAGGATGCGGTCGAAACCTAAATCAATGATGTCTTCCAAGGCTTGCAACGGTTGGCAACAACGGTCGAATGCCCGATGGAACGTGGCGTGCATCTCACCGACGTGCTGCATCAGTAGGGCGTTGGCCTCACGGTCGACGAACCCATCGGGAGTGAGACAACCGAAGACTACACCGTCCACGCCAAGCTCCCGACACAGGTCGATATCCATGACCATGCGCTCTATTTCGAGTGGCGAATAGAGAAAATCACCGCCTCGGTTGCGAATGATGACATGCAACCGGGTCGCTTTGAGCAGCCGACGGGCCATCTTGATTTCGCCGTAAGAAGGGGTCGTGCCGCCTTCAGGAATGCCGGCACACAGTTCCACACGGTCGGCACCGGCCAGTTGAGCCTGAACGCAGCTCTCGACACTGTTGGCGCAGACCTCGATTTCAAATTCGTTGCGATTCATAAAGGCAGTTTTTACCGTTTAGGATGATTGACTTTGCAAAGCTACTAAATTTATTTTAATACGGAACGATTTAGCCATAAAACTCTTAAAGGATGGAAGGAGTTTAGGTATAAGATTATTTTGCCGGCCTATCGACGGGAGAATTGCTTTATTAAATCCATAGGTCAACGCTTGCCATAAAATCTTCCGCAAGTGCTGAAATAATTTTACAAAAGGCTGAAAATGCAGGCGTTATTTCAAAATAATCAGACAACGGGCTGAAATAAGCGATTCTACGACGTTTTTTGTATTTAACTCATAATCAGTTAATTACATAAAAATACCCCTTTCTTTGCCCCAAACACCTCTGTCAAAACATGGCTTTTACACGTTAATTGTGGCCTTTTTACCGGCTAAAAGCACTGCAATGACGGGCTAAAAGCACTGCTTTGGGAGCGTAAAAGCATAACGATGACCCGTCAAAACATAAAAATCACGTTCCGTTGAAGGCATTTTCAGCTCTCAAACGGTAAAGAAGGGGGCGGCAATCACACTATTTGAACAATTTTTTCAGACACTTTTTCGGTAATATTTTTATACAAAAGGCAAATAACATTTCACATGTTTGACATAAAGACATAAAGCTAATCACATTTCACATTAGCTTTATGTCTTTCTTGGCCGCTTGCGGCCCTTATGTCTTTGTTCCCCGTTGACAGAAAAATATGTCCTTATGTCTTTATGTCCTTAAAAACAACATGAGGAAAATATGTCCTTATGTCAAAGAATCGAAAAGAAATTCGTACTTTTGCAGCCGATTATCAACCCCATTATCGGATGAAAGCAGTTAAGCCCAAGAAGAATTTAGGTCAACATTTCCTGACCGATTTGGATATCGCACGTCGCATAGCGGATACGGTGGACGCCTGTCCCGATATTCCCGTATTGGAAATCGGACCCGGCATGGGGGTGCTCACACAGTATCTGGTGACGAAAGACCGACCCGTGAAAGCGGTAGAAATAGACGCTGAAAGTGTGGCTTATCTGCACGAGGCATTCCCCAAGCTGCGTGACAATATCATCGGTGAAGACTTCCTTCGCATGGACCTGAGTCGCGTATTCGACGGCCAATCCTTTGTTTTGACGGGCAATTACCCCTACGATATCTCCAGCCAGATCTTCTTCAAAATGCTTGATTACAAGGAACTGATTCCTTGCTGCACGGGCATGATTCAGCGCGAGGTGGCCCAACGTATAGCCGGCGTGCCGGGCAACAAGGCCTATGGCATTCTGTCGGTGCTCATCCAAGCTTGGTACGATGTGGAATATCTCTTCACGGTGGACGAAAATGTGTTCAATCCACCGCCCAAGGTGAAGAGCGCTGTCATCCGAATGACCCGCAACGGTGTAACGGATTTGGGCTGCGATGAGCAGCTTTTCAAGCGATTGGTCAAGACCGTATTCAATCAGCGGCGTAAAATGCTGCGCGTATCGATCAAGCAAATGTTCGCGGCCGAGAAGCCCGGAGCCGACTTTTTCGCCTTGGATGTCATGCCGAAACGCCCCGAACAGCTTACGGTGGCGCAGTTCGTGGAACTGACCAACATCGTGGAAGAAGCACTGGGCAGGCTAAACAAATAAAAACTTGATTTATTTTGCAATTCCCCGGAAAAGCATTACTTTTGCATCCGTTACGCGCCTGTGGCGGAATTGGTAGACGCGCCAGACTTAGGATCTGGTGGTTCACGCTGTGCAGGTTCGAGTCCTGTCAGGCGCACATAAATATTAAGGTGTAAAAGTGTTAAGAGGTTAGAATGGCCACTTGACACTTTTTTAGCTTCATTGAGAATCATGAGATTGCTATTATTGAGCCTATTGAATTTGATAGGTAACGTCAACGGATGTTGTGCCCATGTCCGGGCCGCCTCTCCTACAGTCGATTCAGTCATTGTCGCCAAAGCCGTGCACGATACGATCCGTTTTTTGAACGACACGTCGGCTACGAATGAGCGTAGAAGCGTGGCGAAGACGCTACCGGCCATACATCGTTCGTTGGAGAAGGAAATGACCTGGGCCGGCCTTCCCTGGTTGGCAGCCGGCATTGCCATTCGTGGAGAACGGCAGAATATCCGCGGGCTGCGCAATAAATTTCAATACAACTTTCACAATACCAGCGACAACTATTCGCAATACGTGCCTTTGGCTTTGGTGTCGGGGCTCCAGCTGGCCGGCGTAAAAGGACATACCAATATAGGACGCTATACGGCCAGCGCCTTCTTGTCGCTTGCCATTATGGCAACACTGGTCAACGGTATCAAGTATTCGGCCAAGGAAATGCGGCCCGACGGCACCACCCGCAACTCGTTTCCCTCCGGCCACACGGCAACAGCATTTGCCACTGCCACGATTCTGCACAAGGAGTATGGGCTCACACGCAGTCCATGGTACAGTCTGGCCGGCTACGCGCTTGCGACGGCCACGGGATGTATGCGTGTCCTGAACAACCGCCATTGGATAAGTGACACATTTGCCGGTGCCGGCTTAGGCGTTTTATCTACAGAATTGGGCTATACCATGGCCGATCTCCTGTTTAAAGATCGGGGATTACTCTTGCCTTACCGAACCGACGCTACGGATTTGATAATTCACCCGTCGTTTTTCAATGTGCAGATGGGGCTGGGAATCGGGAGCCAATCGCTGGATCTGGTGAAAGGCAACGACGAACTTCAAGAGTATTATGAAGACATAAATATTAGAAAGCTACGACTTTCAAGAGCTACCGTCGTGGGAGTGGAAGGGGCGTATTTCTTGAATCGTTACATCGGAATAGGCGGCAGAATGCGCATCGTGTCCCGAAAAGTAAAGAACTGGGAGGATTTTACCCAGAACCCCATCATCGGCTTCATGCTCTCCGCGCCCCAACTGAATGGCTTCGTCGACAATTACACCCTCCATGTCATGTCGGACCATCTGTCGGAATTCAGCATGAGTGGCGGCGTTTATTTCAACTATCCCCTTAGTTCACGCGTGGCCCTCGGAGCCAAACTATTAGCCGGCAGAAGCTATCTTCACGGTGTCGACATCAACGCGGAGGTAGCAGGACACCAACGAGATATCGACATCACGGTAGAGCAGGAGAACGGCAAGCGCGTTTTAACCTATGAAGTGTTGGGAAACGCTTCGAATAACGGAAAGGAGTACAGGGCCGTTTGGGATTACCTGAACGTAGAAGGTAGCCGGGCCATCAATCTGGGTACGGGGGTATCGATTACATTCGCCCACAAGTCGATGATCGCCTGGAAAATCTTCGCGGACTACGATTTTACACGCCGAAACTATACAATCAGGCACATGCCGACAGCTTTCATCCGTGAAGCCGCACGCAGCCTGACCTTTGACGGGCAGCCGGTGACCGATGTCGATCAGTTCTTTCAGCCCAATGTCTATACGCAGAAGAAAAACATTTCGAATGTGGTAATCGGCGGGGCGTTTGTGATTACATTATAGCCTCCCCCGCCCATTGCTTTGCTTTCCCCTCCGGTCAGCGATTTGCAATTCCCTTGCTACGCGAACAGCTAACTTCGGTTTCCCCAAGGAGAGGAGGGTTAACTGCAAAGAGTGTGGAATGTAAAGTGGAATGTGTGAAATGTGAAATGTGGAATGTGAAATGTGGAATGTGAAATGTGGAAGTGTAAAAAAGTAAGCTGTCTACAATTCACACTTCACATTCCACATTAGCTTTATGTCCTTATTCCGTCGCTTGCGACGCCTCAAACAGGAAATATGTTCTTATGTCTTTATGTCTTAAAACATCATAAGAAAATATGTCTTTATGTCATAAAAACATAAGCGCCGTTGGCTCAATATTCCGCGCTTTTTGGTGTACGTGGGAAAGGAATAACGTCACGGATATTCTGCATGCCGGTAACAAAAAGAATAAGCCGTTCGAAGCCAAGACCAAAGCCCGCATGCGGACAAGAACCATACTTGCGGGTATCAAGATACCAACTGTAAGAAGATGGCTCCATGCCACGAGTTTTGATTTCACCGACCAGCTTGTCATAACTTTCTTCACGAACAGAACCGCCAATAATCTCACCGATGCGTGGGAAAAGAACATCCGTGCCCTGCATAGTCTTGCCGTCAGCATTTTTCTTCATATAGAAAGCCTTGATCTCACTGGGATAGTCGGTCATGATGACCGGACGCTTAAAGTATTCCTCAACGAGGAAACGCTCGTGCTCACTGCTAAGGTCCATGCCCCACCCTTTAATCGGAAACTCAAACTTGTGTCCATCCCGCACGGCTTTCTCGAGAATCTGAATACCTTCGCTATAAGTAAGACGGACAAAATCTTCTTTCACAACAGACTCAAGGGTCTGCACAAGGCTCTTATCGATCATCTTATTGAGGAATTCAAGATCGTCTTTGCAATTATCCAAAGCCCAGCGCACACAGTACTTAATGAAATCTTCCTCCAGATCCATCAGCTCTTCCTTATCCATGAAAGCGACTTCAGGCTCTATCATCCAGAATTCAGCCAGGTGGCGAGGCGTATTGCTGTTCTCGGCACGGAACGTAGGACCAAATGTATAGATGGCTCCTAAAGCTGTAGCTCCCAGTTCTCCTTCCAACTGTCCGGAAACAGTAAGACTGGTCTTCTTGCCAAAGAAATCACGGTCATAGGGAACTTCCGCGCCCTCTCTGCCTGTACGGGCAAGATCGAGTGTCGTTACCTGAAACATCTCACCGGCTCCTTCAGCGTCGCTGGCGGTAATCAGCGGCGTATTGAAATAATAGAAACCATGATCATGAAAATACTTGTGAATAGCGATGGCCATGTTATGACGGATGCGAAAGACTGCCCCAAAGGTATTGGTACGTAAACGCAGGTGGGCGTATTTGCGCATGTATTCAAAGCTCTGGCCTTTCTTCTGCATAGGATAGTCGCCCGGACAAAGACCGTAAATCTCAAGCTCACGACATTGTACTTCAGAGGCCTGGCCCGCGCCTTGGCTCTCGACCAACGTACCAACAACATTGATACAAGCCCCCGTAGTAATGCTCTTCAGCATCTCCTCATCAAAGTGGGTAGGATCGACAACAACCTGAATATTCTTAATGGTTGAACCATCATTCAACGCAATAAAGTCGACGGCCTTGCTGCTGCGATGGGAACGGACCCATCCTTTTACATTTATATCTTTACCAAAGTCGGTGCAAACGAGCGCATCGACGATTTTCGTTCTTTTCATTACTTATCAATACTATTCAAACATGCCGCTGCGCAGCATTTCAACTTCTTTCTCTGTAAGGAATCTCCAGTCACCACGACGCAGATTCTTCTTGGTAAGTCCGGCAAACTGCACACGATCAAGTCTTACGACACGATAGCTCAAGCTCTCGAAGATACGACGAACAATGCGATTCTTGCCGCTGTGAATTTCGACACCCACCTGACTCTTGTCGCGCTCATCGGCATACTCGATAGCGTCCGCGTGGATTTCACCATCCTCAAGTTCAATGCCCTCTGCTATTTTCTGCAGGTCAGCCTGCGCAAGCGGTTTATCGAGATGTACATGATAAACCTTCTTCTTCAAGAACTTAGGATGAGTGAGCTTGCTGGCCAGGTCGCCATCATTTGTAAGGAGAAGCACACCTGTCGTATTACGGTCTAAACGTCCTACAGGATAAATGCGCTCCGGACAGGCGCCTTTCACAAGATCCATCACGGTCTTACGCTGCTGCGGATCGTCGCTTGTCGTAACATAATCCTTGGGCTTATTCAGCAGGACATAGACTTTCTTCTCGATACTGACAGGTTGATCGTGGAACTTGATTTCATCGGTACGAAGCACTTTCGTGCCCAATTCGGTAACAACGGTTCCATTTACGCTGACCACGCCGGCCTGGATAAACTCATCGGCCTCGCGACGACTGCATACACCCGCGTTGGCCAAAAACTTATTAAGACGCAACGGCTCATTGGGATCGATATTCTCTTCCTTATACTCTATGCGCTTCTTCATGCTATACTTAGCATTCGGATCATAATCGGCCGAGTGCTGACGATAGCCACCTTGATTATAGCCACCACGCTGCTGATTGCCTCCTTGACCATAGCCGCCGCGTTGCTGATAACCACCACGTTGTTGGCCATAGCCGCCGCGCTGCTGATAACCGCCACGTTGCTGATAACCGCCACGCTGCTGACCATAACCGCCTTGGTTATTATAATTATTACGAGGACGATAGCTGTTCTGCTCGCCTTCCTGATTAGAATCGTTTCCTTCGTAACGGGGGCGATAACCTCCCTGCTGGGCATAACCACCTTCCTGATTCTCACCGTTATAACGAGGACGATAAGGACGTTGCTGACCATAACCACCACGTTGCTGATAGCCACCCTGGTTGTTATAATTATTTCGGGGACGATAAGGACGCTGCTGCCCACCGTTATTCGACAGAAGGGCGGCACCGAAGCCTTCCGGTCGGAAGCCTTCCTCTTGATTGTTGTTCACATTTCCATGGTCAGAGCTATAAGCACGCTGACTATGGATGCGGGGACGCTGCGGACGAGCTCCCGCACGGTAGTCTCTTGAATAATTGCTCCCGGAAGAAGTTGTATAGCCTTCACGGCTACTCGTACTCTCTTCAGAAAAAGACTGAGGGTTGTTTTCCAATTCCTGATCCATTGTTTTGTTTTTTTAAAAATTAAGCCTCACGGCACTGTGTTTGTTATTAACTTTCGATTACTGAATAAATAATATAGGGATTAAATACCTGTATAGTTGGCAGGGGTAATGGCCATCAATTCGGCTTTCACCTCCTCGCTCACGTTTAGGTCTTGAATAAAAGCATGAATAGTCTGCTCGGTCATCTGCTGATTGGTACGGGTCAGCGCTTTTAAGGCTTCGTAAGGATGGGGATAAGCCTCACGGCGCAGAATGGTCTGAATAGCCTCGGCCACAACGGCCCACGTATTATCAAGGTCTGCCCGAATCTTCTCTTCATTTAGAATGAGCTTCCGAAGGCCCTTCAATGTACTTTGTATCGCGATAAGACTATGGCCGAGCGGCACACCGATATTCCGTAAAACGGTACTGTCGGTAAGATCCCGCTGCAAACGGCTTACGGGAAGTTTCCGGGCAAGGAACTGAAGGATGGCATTGGCTATCCCCAGATTACCTTCGCTGTTCTCATAATCTATCGGATTAACTTTATGAGGCATGGCACTCGATCCTACTTCACCTGCTTTAATCTTCTGCTTGAAGTAGTCCATTGAAATATACATCCAGAAATCGCGGTCCAAATCAAGAATAATCGTATTGATACGACGAATCCCATCAAAGATTGCGCCTAAATAATCGTAATTACTGATTTGCGTTGTGTACTGTTCACGTTCCAAACCTAACTTTTCATTTACAAAGCGGTTGCCAAAGGCCTTCCAGTCAAATGCAGGATAAGCCACATGATGAGCATTAAAATTACCGGTTGCGCCACCAAACTTAGCCGTAATCTTGGTTGATTTCAAAAGCCTGAGCTGCTCACTCAGACGATAAACGAAGACCATGATCTCCTTTCCCAAACGAGTAGGAGAAGCCGGTTGGCCATGCGTCTTAGCCAACATGGGCACGTCTTTCCACGCATCGGCATACTGCCGCAACTGCGCTATCAACTCTTCAACTTGCGGATAATACACGTCGACCAAGGCCTCTTTCAACGAAAGCGGCACACTTGTATTATTAATATCTTGCGAAGTAAGTCCAAAATGAATAAATTCCTTGTAAGTTTCGAGACCTCCTATTTTATCAAACTCTTCTTTAATATAATATTCTACGGCCTTCACGTCATGATTGGTGATATTCTCGATTTCCTTCACACGCCGGGCACAAGTTTCATCAAAACACAAATAGATGTCACGTAATCGCTCAAACAAAGTATGATCAAATGATGAAAGCTGGGGCAAAGGTAATTCACACAAAGTTATGAAGTATTCTATTTCAACCCTAATACGATAACGAATAAGCGCAAACTCTGAGAAATAATTAGCCAAAAGTTCCGTCTTCCCCCTATACCGGCCATCAATCGGCGATATGGCAGTGAGCAAATCAAGATTCATATTTTATAAAAAGCAATTATTTATTGCACAAAAGTAGTGATTTAAAACCAGACAGGAACCACGATTAATGATAAAAAAATAAAAAACAATATCCTTTGGCAACCTCTATCAGAAAATATTAAAATAAAAAGAGACTCAATTTGATGAATCTCTTTCGTGGGCGTTGACGGATTCGAACCGCCGACCCTCTGCTTGTAAGGCAGATGCTCTAAACCAGCTGAGCTAAACGCCCTTACTTCTGTAAAGCGAGTGCAAAGATACAATACGAAGAAGAAATCACCAAATAAACAATTTGTTTTTTTACTTTTTTAATAATAAAACTGTAGCTTAGCCAATAGTGTCCTAAATAATTTTTGTGAAAACGCATACAAAGTTGCATCAAATCATTTGATTTGACGTATTTTGTTTCAACGGTAAAACAGCACATCCCCCCTTATGTCTCAAACTCGTTCTCAGGCGGTGGCGTGAACGTTTCCCTTGAGTATCACAATCTCATCAATGAGTACTTCCGGGTGAGCCTTGTCAGGCAAGTCACGCTCGTCCCATGCGCTTATAAATCAGGTTGTCCCTGACTCTGACCGGGTCAGTAGAAAATCAGTGAGGACAGGTTTACAAGTATCAATAATATCTACCGCACCCTGAATTATCTTTACATATACCATCAAAAAAGTGGCATTATTCTGAAAAAGAAAAGACTTGGACGAAAATAAGCGATTGTAGAGCAAGTTTATAAAACACTGGTTATCAATACATTGTACTTTTAAGGATGTTTTCCCTTCACTTTTTCGCCTTTAAAAGCTATGCTTTTAGGCTGTAATCGCGGTCTTTTTGCCGACTAAAAGCTATGCTTTGGCCGTGTAATCGCTATGCTTTGAGCCGATAAAAGTATCACTTTAGGCATAAAAGGGCATCAAAATCGGCAAATCGAAGGCCTTTTTCGCCGTGCCGGCACTTAGATAACATGTTGCGGAAGTGTTAAAATCTGGTAGTTTTTTCTGACAAAATATATCCCCAAGCACAGTTCCATCATCTGATATTGGGTCTCCTTTTTTCTTTTCTGTACGAACTTCGGTATATCCGAGAGTTGTCTTTTCGCAAACGTGTCTTTTATGCCCAATAGGCCTTCCTCATACTTTCTTCTGTAATTGGCCGGCGTGTCGTATCCTATGGCGAAGCACGGTCGTCTTTCGTTGTAGAAGTTGACATACTTTTCAAGGCATCGCCTGACCTCTTTCATGGACCGGAGCTTCTCAATGCGGAAGTCAATGGTCAGCTCTTCCTTGATCCATCCGTTCAGTGCCTCATTTACAGGATTATCCGTCGGTTTCCCCGCCCTTGACATCGACCTTACGATCAGGGTATCTTTAATGAGCTCGTTGTACGCCATTGACGCATAGACGCTCCCCTGGTCGGTATGCAGCACCGTGGGTTCCGTTCCTCCTTCGAGCAGGCTGACGACCTCCTTCAGCCCGTCCACATACTGTTCTCTGGCACCCCTGCGCTCAGCCAGCTGCCAGGAAAGGATTTCCTTGGTAAAGACATCGATGTAGAGGGTCAGTTCAAAATAGTAAATCCAAAACTTCAAGGTCGTCATGTCGGACACGATCACCTGTCTGGGACGGTCTACGGTATCCCACGTGGAGAAGATGAGGTTGGGGAACCTGTCCTTCACCTTCCTCGGCTTGTAATGTACTTTATGCCTGGTTTCAGACTTGATGCCCAAATAGCGGAAACACTGATAGACGAAATTATCGCCGGCCTTTATCCCGAGCGTGTTCCGTATATAGGCGGCCACCCACCTGTATCCGTGAGAGGGGTATCGGGCATGAACCTCTTCCACGGTCTTGACCATGGCCGCCCTGTTGGTGTCACGTTCGGAGGGGACTCGCCTGAGCCTTTGATAGTAACCGGAACGACTGACGCCCATCAGTCCGCAGATGTCCGTCACAGGAAAGTCTCTTGAGAGCATACTCACGATTGTGAATTCTTCGGTTTTAAACGAACATACGCCGTTTGCCCATCCGCCTTCCGGACCAACGCATAGTTTTTTTTTAACCGCTCGTTCTCGATACGCAGTCTCAGTATTTCACGTTTGTAGGCTTCCTCCGTGCGGTCTATACCCTCAGGAAGCACGGACCGGATTTCCGCGTCGGCACGGGCAAGCCCTTCCAAACCGCCTTCCTCGTACTTCTTCAGCCAGCTCTTAAAAGCGCTCTCCGAGATATGGTGGACTGCGCAGAAGGCACGCAACTTGATCTGACCGTTCAGTTTATACTGATGGATCAGGAATTCTTTCTCCAAGGGATTCAAATGCTTTGACATAAAAAGTTCCTTTCCGGTGGATTAAACGACATAAAGCAAAGATAGGAAGTTTATTCCGGATTGCAGAATGTTAGTTATTTTTCCACCATTCAGTGTCCACTTTTTGAGGAGCAGCAAGCCGACAAAGATGTGCCTGTGGTATATTGCCACACTTTACAGTTAAAGCATAGAAAAGAAAAGCGAGGCTTAGAAATAATTTATTCATAAATTTATTTTTAATAAGTAAGTGAACAAAATTAATTTATACAAAACAAATATATGTAATTCCCGTTCTACTCTTAGTTATGGGAAGGCCAAAAGTATTGGGGTTAACCGAGACAGAGCGTCTCGATATGATCCTTCATCGCTAAGCAAGTTTTCCAAGACGATAATAAGTACTGTTGTAGTATTCCACATATCAACACCTCGTAACTTTTGGTTTTGAGTTGAAACGGCTCAAAAGTAACAAAAAGCCATTCTAAATTATTGCCGAAATAATTCAGCAGCTTGTAATAGCATTCGCGAAAGAACGCGCAGGAGCGTTTCTCATTCTGATAAGCGATGTTTGACTTGGAGGGAGCCCGAAGGATACCCAAATGATTCAGGTTGCCATTGGCCGAGCGAAGACCGTTACTTATCTCACGCAGGGATACGCAGTCGGCAAACTGACAGAATATCATGCTCACAAGGTGGCTCCATGTATTAAAGCCCTTGGCATGTTTGTCCGTTCCATGCTTTTTAATCAGAGATTTGATTAAATCTTTAGGTAATTGTTGGATTACTTGAGCGAAAAGTGTTATCTTTGTCATGAAGGAAGTTTTGGTTTTGGGTAAACACTAAGATAAGACTTTTTTGCCTTAGTGAAAACAACTTCCTTCACTTTTTTGAAAAATATTTAGGACACTATTGTGGTTTAGTAGAAAATTGTCCCCACGAAAATTCTATTGGGCCGTGCTTTCGGGGAATTTCCCATTAGCTTTATGTCTTTCTTGGCCGCTTGCGGCCCTTATGTCTTTGTTTCCCGCCGGCTGAAAAATATGTTTTTATGTCTTTATATTGCTGTCCGGTAAACATTTTTGTTATATAAAAGTTAAGGGCTAAAATCCTCACTTGGATTTCAGCCCTTTTTGTTACTTTTGTTTCTGCGAAAAAACTTCAATAACATGGGCAAAAGTACACATTTTAGCGGACAGCCGGTCTATCATCAGGTAATAAAATTACTCGATAAACAAAAAATCAAGAAAATAAGCCTTGAAACACCCCGAAGTGAAGCTTATGTTAAGCGGCTTGATGGGTGGACTCACCTTGTTATAATGCTCTTTGGCATTCTAAAACACTTTGATTCTCTGCGGGAAGTGGAGATTGGCATGAAGGCTGAAGTAAATAAACTGCATCATCTTGGTATCGACTATGTTGCTCGCCGTAGTACGCTTGCTGAAGCCAATAAGCGTCGTTCACAAGAGTTCTTTGCA
>NZ_JAERMS010000080.1 GCF_017426725.1 Prevotella illustrans
CCGATGCCCGGCTTCCTTTTTCTCTTTATCGAAAAAACAGATCATCAGTACAAGAAGAAAAGAGACGGCTCAAAAGACAAAAACCGGTCAGACCGATCCGGTCTCAAAACTTCAACGCCGTATCGATCAAAAAACATCAACGGCAAAAAATAAACGTCTCCAGAAAGGAGGTGTTCCAGCCGCACCTTCCGGTACGGCTACCTTGTTACGACTTAGCCCCAATCACCGGTTTTGCCCTAGGCCGATCCTCGCGGTCACGGACTTCAGGCACCCCCGGCTTTCATGGCTTGACGGGCGGTGTGTACAAGGCCCGGGAACGTATTCACCGCGCCATGGCTGATGCGCGATTACTAGCGAATCCAGCTTCGTGAGGTCGGGTTGCAGACCTCAGTCCGAACTGGGACCGGATTTATAGATTTGATGCAACTTACGCTACACCCACCATCTGTACCGGCCATTGTAACACGTGTGTAGCCCCGGACGTAAGGGCCGTGCTGATTTGACGTCATCCCCACCTTCCTCACACCTTACGGTGGCAGTATCCGCAGAGTGCCCGGCATTACCCGATGGCAACTACGGACAGGGGTTGCGCTCGTTATGGCACTTAAGCCGACACCTCACGGCACGAGCTGACGACAACCATGCAGCACCTTCACAGCGGTCCCGAAGGACTTCACCATCTCTGGATCATTCCGCTGCAATTCAAGCCCGGGTAAGGTTCCTCGCGTATCATCGAATTAAACCACATGTTCCTCCGCTTGTGCGGGCCCCCGTCAATTCCTTTGAGTTTCACCGTTGCCGGCGTACTCCCCAGGTGGGATGCTTAACGCTTTCGCTTGGTCCCCCTATCAAAAAACAGGAGAACGGGCATCCATCGTTTACCGTGCGGACTACCAGGGTATCTAATCCTGTTCGATACCCGCACTTTCGAGCATCAGCGTCAGTTGCGCTCCCGCAAGCTGCCTTCGCGATCGGAGTTCTTCGTGATATCTAAGCATTTCACCGCTACACCACGAATTCCGCCTGCGTTGCGCGCACTCAAGTGAACCAGTATGCGCTGCAAGTCAGACGTTGAGCGACTGAATTTCACAACACACTTAATACACGGCCTACGCTCCCTTTAAACCCAATAAATCCGGATAACGCCAGGACCTTCCGTATTACCGCGGCTGCTGGCACGGAATTAGCCGGTCCTTATTCATGCGGTACCTGCAAATAGTCACACGTGACTAACTTTATCCCCGCATAAAAGCAGTTTACAACCCATAGGGCCGTCATCCTGCACGCTACTTGGCTGGTTCAGGCTTACGCCCATTGACCAATATTCCTCACTGCTGCCTCCCGTAGGAGTTTGGACCGTGTCTCAGTTCCAATGTGGGGGACCTTCCTCTCAGAACCCCTACCGATCGTGGCCTTGGTGGGCCGTTACCCCGCCAACAAGCTAATCGGACGCATCCCCATCCATCACCGATAAAATCTTTATTCCACGTCGGATGTCGTCGGTGGAAACCATGCGGTATTAGTCCGACTTTCGCCGGGTTATCCCGCAGTCATGGGAAGGTTGGATACGCGTTACTCACCCGTGCGCCGGTCGCCATCAGAGGTTGCAAGCAACCCCCATGATGCCCCTCGACTTGCATGTGTTAAGCCTGTAGCTAGCGTTCATCCTGAGCCAGGATCAAACTCTCCATTGTAAAATAATGTTGAATAAGGAAAAAGTAAAACGGTAAAAAAAGTGAAAACTCACCGATCAACCATTTACTATCACCTTAAAAATAATCTCTGTTTCAGAACGCTTATCCTTATTATCGAAGTCAAAAAACCTTTGTCTTTTATTGACGAGTCGTTTCTTTTACCCAAGTACAGCCGTATTAAAAACACGGAAGAATGAACCGATAAATCCAAACC
>NZ_JAERMS010000081.1 GCF_017426725.1 Prevotella illustrans
TTCTTTTTCAAAATAATGCCACTTTTTTGATGGTATATGTAAAGATAATTCAGGGCGCGGTAGATATCATCGATACCTGTAAACCTGTCCCCACTAATTTGAAAAATATTTAGGACACTATTGGTTAAAAGGCCCTCTTCAAGATTCTTCCCTTAGACATACCGTCACAGCATCAGCGGTTCGTAAGGCAATCCAAATACATCGGCCACGGCCTTAAATGTCACTGTACCACCTACAATATTCAGCCCTCTATACAAGGCTACATCGTCTTTGCAGGCTTGTCGCCAGCCTTTATCAGCCAGAGCCACGGTATATCGCTGCGTTGCATTGGTCAGGGCTATCGTCGACGTGTTAGGCACAGCGCCCGGAATATTCGCTACACAATAATGAACAATGCCATCCACATCATAAATCGGACGAGAATGGGTTGTCGGATGAGAGGTTTCAAAGCACCCTCCTTGATCAATGGCCACATCAACAAGAACAGAGCCACGTTGCAACAATTTAAGCATTTCACGACTAATGAGATGCGGAGCCTTATCCCCTGGCACCAGTACCGACCCTATAACGATATCGGTTTCAGGAAGCAACTTACGGATTGTATACTCTGAAGAATAAAGCGTATGCACGTTTACGGGCAGCTCCATCCCCAACTGGCGTAATCGAGGCAGTGAAATATCGGCGATCGTCACGTCCGCACCCATTCCGGCAGCCATTCTTGCAGCAGCTCCTCCTACGGTTCCACCACCCAACACCAATACTTTCGCCGGCAAAACGCCTGGCGCTCCGCCAATCAACTTACCCGAGCCACCCTTTGTCGTCTGTAGATAATAGGCTCCATTGAGCGCGGCCATACGGCCTGCGACCTCGCTCATCGGAATCAGCAACGGCAATGACCGGTCGTCTTTCTGCACTGTCTCATAAGCTATACATACAGCTCCGCTTTTCATCATGGCTTCCGTAAGTGGCCTATCACAAGCAAAATGAAAATAGGTAAACACCACTTGACCCTTCCTTATCAGCGCATATTCCGGTTCGACAGGCTCTTTCACCTTCACGATCATATCTGCTGTTTCGTACACCAACTGAATCGATGGCAAGATACGAGCGCCGACAGCCTCATATTCCCTATCGGCAAAACCGCTATTTTCACCGGCCGTATGCTGCACATAAACCTCATGACCACGTTTTGTTAACTCGGCAACGCCTGCAGGGGTCATTCCTACACGACACTCGCTGTCCTTCATCTCTTTTGGAACTCCGATTTTCATGGTTCAATCCTTTCTTTTAAAAATACTTTAACTCGACAGAATACACTGTCAGAAACGGCGGCAATTTAGAAAAAGTAATCGAAAAAAGCAAGTCATATCGTTGTTTTTTTTCTTTTTTTTGACTTTTGAAAACAAAAGCAACGGACATTCAGCACATACTATCAGATTTTCTTGTTTATACGAACGATGCTTCTTTTCGCAAAAAAGCGAAGGAAGAAGCTGGTAAAAACTCCTCCCTCCGCTTAGATGATTCTGTTTTTAATAATATCACCGCCAACAAATATCCATTTATTTATTCAGTACAACACTTATTGTCCATATTTTTGATACTCCGTTGGCAGCCGTGACTTTATATTGATGCGAAGAAGTCCAATCTGCCGGAACTCCTAATCTCGGCGCGTCTCCTACCGTGGAATTACTTGGTGCACCTCGCCAGACAACATACCTGACGCATTGAAAGATACACAAACAGACAAGCTATGGCAAAATCGCTATAAAACCATGACGGCTCGTTTAAGCTTAAACCCAAATTGGGCTCACTCGATCATTTGTGGGGACAAGTCTGCAAGCGATGAAGTCATATAAATCTGTCAATCGTTTA
>NZ_JAERMS010000082.1 GCF_017426725.1 Prevotella illustrans
CCTGACTTCGTCACCTAAAAAGCATATATTTTGTAATTAATTGATAAACAACATTTTGTATCTTTGCATACTCTGTATTTGGGGTACGCAAAATTTTTACCATGTTTGTCAAGAAGAAAAAGAATCGCTCTGGAACAACGAGTGTTGTGGTAGCAGAAAAGAAGAAGGGTGTATATAATGAGTTGGTTACTATTGGCATATCCAAAGATCCATCCGAAATAGATAATTTGGTAAACGCTGGACAAGAATGGATTTTAAAAGAAGAATCCCGACGCTATCCACAAGTTGACTTGTGGGGTGAAGAGCGCGAGGCTTGTGAGCGTGAACGTGAAGAAGTCTTTCGTGTGTTGTCCCGGGTAGAGAACATTCTTCTCAACGGCTGCGACTTGATTCTTGACCGCACTTTTGACCGCATTGGCTTCAACCGCATAGAGGACGAGGTGTTTCGCAAGCTCGTAAAGGCGCGTCTGGCCTATCCCGCGAGCAAGGCAGCCACTGTGGAATATCTGAAAAATCACTTTGACGATGACGTGGATCTTTCAAGGATTTATCGTTATCTTGACAAACTTAGCGACCGTCAGCACGAGGTGGTGCAGGACATCAGCGTGCGTCACACGGCCAAATTGTTCGGAGGCAACATCGGAGTGCTGTTTTATGACGTCACAACACTTTACTTTGAGTCTGACTATGAGGACGATCTGCGCAAGACGGGGTTCTCGAAAGAGGGCCGCCACAGCAATCCTCAGATTATCCTCGGGCTGCTCGTCAGTCTTGGAGGCTATCCGCTGGCATATTGCATCCATGAGGGCAACAAGTACGAGGGACACACGATGCTGCCGACGATTAACGAGTTTGTCAGCAAATATGGCTTGGAGAATTTTGTCGTAGTGGCAGACTCAGGCCTGATGAACAACGCTAACATTACCGAACTCGAGTCGCACGGCTACAAATATATAATAGGTGCGAAGATAAAGAATGAAAGCACAGAGGTAAAGCAGTGGATACTGAGCCGGCCTAAATCAGACGGTAAGATGGTTGAATACGACAAGGGCGGAGGGCGCAGGCTGCTTGTGGGCTACTCCGACGACCGCGCCCGAAAGGACGCATACAACCGAGAGAAAGGCATCCGACGCCTTGAGAAAGCCTACAGACGAGGCACGCTCACCAAAGACAACATCAACAAGCGAGGCTACAACAAGTTCCTCTCCATGGACGGAGAGGTGAAAGTGGCAATCGACTATGAACGTATAGCCGACGACGCACGTTGGGACGGACTGAAAGGCTATCTGACCAACACAACTATACCAACGGAACAAGTCTACACGGCATACCACAACCTGTGGCACGTAGAACGCGCATTCCGCATCGCCAAGTCGAAAATCGAGATACGACCCATGTTCCACTTCACGCGTAAGCGCATCGAAGCTCACGTGTGCATCTGCTTCGTAGCGCTGAAAGTCTACAAAGAACTGGAGCGGATGCTGAAGGTCTCAGACATTAAGATGAGCGTCGATAAGGTACTCGCCTTGGCCAAGACCATCACCACCATACAAATCAAGCTCCCCTTAAACAAGGATGTTTACACCCAAACCATGCTAATGGCAAGGCATCAACGCATCACAAAACTCTTTGACGAAAAATTTTGGGGTACGCATTGACGAAGTCAGG
>NZ_JAERMS010000083.1 GCF_017426725.1 Prevotella illustrans
GGCTCAGTAGAAAATTCGTGGGGATAATATCTTCTAATTGAAATTAAATGCTTTTCTTTGTGATATGGAAAATGCCTATCTCAAAGCAATAGCAAGCGTTGTATTACCTGCGCAGATTCTTGATTACTTTACCGTGGTTGGTTTGACTCAAACGGATACAGAGATACCTATCAGTTTGGATGAATTGATGGACAAAAGCCTATCGTCGGATGTCCATTTCGAATCTAAGGGATTCATGGAAGCAGTAAGCGTGACTGATTTTCCAATCAGAGCCCATAAAGTGATACTGAAGATCCGGCGTAGGCGCTGGACAGACAGCCGTACGGGCAAGAGCTTCAGCCTCCCCATCGACCTTGACATCGTAGCCAAGGGCACCCGTTACTCCAAGGAGTTCGGGGCTTTTTTAAAAGAGACGTATGGAGACATCCCCCGTGACCTGCCGTATGCTTGAGGATTTCTATAGGATAGACGGCCATACCTTTGAACGTCAATACAAGGAAGTCTTGAGTAATTTCCGGGAATGGGATCAATTGGACCATGCCGAGGAGTGGCTCCTGTTTCCTTACAACATGGGGCCCCGGCTTGCAATAGACGAGTCCTCGCTCTCCAATGGTGAACTCTACACGTTCGTAACCAACCGTGACGCACGTACGCGTGACCAATCCCTGATAGCCGTCGTGGCAGGCACAAAGTCTGAAGACGTGATTGCCGTTCTCAGGCGGATTGACCAGGGGCAGCGCAATGCGGTGGAAGAAGTTACGCTTGACCTGTCCGACTCCATGCGTAAAATCGTACGCACGGCATTCCCCCATGCCAACCGTGTCATAGACCGGTTCCACATTCAGAAGCTGGCATGTGAAGCCGTGCAGGAACTTCGGATCAAGCACCGTTGGGATGCTCTTCAACAGGCGAACGATGAAATGGAGGAGGCGAAGCTCAATGGAGAGAGTTACCTGCCTTTCCGTTATCCCAACGGAGATACCCGTACGGAATTGCTCATACGCTCGAGATACCTCCTGTTCAAGCCGACCCAAAAGTGGACCGACAGGCAGAAGATACGGGCTGCAATACTATTTGAGCAATATCCTGATATAAAGACTGCATACGGACTCTGCCATTCCCTGAGGATGATATTTTCCAAGAATACCATCAAGGATGCCGCACGCCTGGCCATGGCACGCTGGTACAACAAGGTAGAAGAAGCAGGATTCCACTCCTTTAACGTCATAGCAGCCACCTTCTATGAACATTATGAAGAAATCCTTAACTTCTATAACAACCGTGCTTCAAATGCAATGGCAGAGTCATTCAACGCCAAAATCAAACTATTTCGAGCTAACCTTAGAGGAGTGGCTGACAAAAAGTTCTTCCTTTTCAGAATTGCAAAGCTATACGCATATCCCCACTAATTTTCTACTGACCCGATATTATTGATACTTGTAAACCTGTCCCCATTAATTTTCTACTGAGCC
>NZ_JAERMS010000084.1 GCF_017426725.1 Prevotella illustrans
TAGTACTGATGCGATAAAATCGCATTTAAGTTTTACATATCGTTAAATAGTAGCAATTCACTTGATTGATGATTAGAACTGACAGGGCTTTTCGTAATGAGGTCTACGAGTGGAGTCCGCTCCAAAGCGGATACTCTGATGAGTGTTGCAACCTCTGTTATGCTGTATGGACTCTTTGTGACCTTCTTAATCTTAGCAATGAGCAGATAAGCGATTACCGCGACCCAAAGATGTGTGCAAACGGCATTCCGGGAATAGCCCCACAAAGTTTTTACCACGATGTTCTGCTTTACCCATTTGAAGAACACCTCAACATCCCATCTGTGACGGTAGAGGTTAGCAACCTCCAATGCGCTGATTTCAAAGTTGTTGGTGATAAATACTATCTCCTGCCCTGTATCCTCATCTTGGCAGCAGACTGCTCTGATAGGCTCCGGGTACAGAGCGAATGTCTTGCCCTTGGCCATTATGATGTCGAAATCGCCCAGAACACCATCTGCATAGGAGAAAACCTCTCTGTAACCTATAATGGTGTACCTCATGTTGGACTTTGGACGACTTATCCAGTAGGCTCCTGCAAGATGGAAGCGAAACAATGCGTCAAAATCCACGTAAGCCTTGGCCATCATGTAGAACGAATAAGGCTCTGGAACAAGAACGTGAACGTCGAGCTCGTTGCTATCGTGCCATCTGCCATCCGTTATGTGAATGTTTGCAGGAATACTGCCACGCAGGTCGAGCAATGTATGCATCTTCACTCCTCCTTTGCTGTACTTCCCCAGTGCCCATGTCGCCAGATTTATACTGGTGGAGATAGTTGTGGAATCGAGAGCGTAGACTACATTCTCCACGGTTATGTCAGATATGGAACTGTCAGCATACAAAGGCCTCACGATACCTATGAGACTCTTTCCAAGTTCTTCGTAGATATGGTAGTCACGCTTCTCGTTAGCTCTGGAAAGGTTAGACTGCGAGACCGTATTTCGGAAGCCGAGGTGATAGAGGATGTCCTTGTGTGCCTTGAGACACAGACATATGTCCCGAAGAGAATTGCAACCTGTAATTTGCCCGAAGAGCAGATGCAGCAACTGGTTATAACAACTCAGTTCTTTAGTGTGCCAATCACCATGGTATCTTGCCACAGCCTTATCGAACTGGTATCTTGGGATATAGTCCATGACTTGGGAGAATATATAACGACCGATGTTCATAATCTTGCAGTTTGGGGCTGCAAAGATACTCAGTCAATTCAAATCAAAAAATCAAAGAACGCTTTGAAACCCTTATATACAAAGGGATTC
>NZ_JAERMS010000085.1 GCF_017426725.1 Prevotella illustrans
TAAGTAACTGATCAAAATTAAGCGACATGTTTAGAGAAGTTTATACGCAACCCTTTTCCTATATCCGCCAAAGCTCTATTGGTGGTATAGAAAAGCATGTCAGAAGTTATATAGTCCTGTGGTCTTATCCACTTGCCTTTGAGTATGCGCCAAAGTGTCTCGGCAATGTTCAACTGTGGCGAGTATGGTGGCAGGTAGAAAAGGAAGAGTCCTCTTTGTTCCCATATAGGACGAAGTTTCTTGATTTTCTTGTTTCGATGGACAGAAGCATTGTCGAGGACGACAAATGTATCCATCTCCAAATTGAACGAGATTTCATCAAGGAAACTGATAACTTTGTCTGCTGTCATTTTCTCGGATGTTGTGAACCCCTTGTAACGGTTGTCTCTATCTATCATTCCAAAAATATTGAGACGTGCAACTCTTTGGGAGGGTATGTAAACATCTTCCCCTCGCAGTTGCCAGCCGTAAGGGACATATCCTTCTGTGCAAATGTGGCTTTCATCAGCATAATAGAGCCTGATGCGTCCTTCATACGCTTGTTTCTCAAGTTCTTGCAACTTCTCGACCTTGTATTCATAGAGTTGCGGCGAGGGTACTCCCCTTGGGCGTTTTCTTATTCGCTTATATCTTGCGCCAATGCTGATAAAAAACGTTTAAACGTTGCGTCGCTTACCTCTTTGCCTGAGGCTTGCTCCCATGCTGCTCTGGCTTTGCTCACACTCTGTCTGTCTTGCTCTATTGCACGACGAACCGACTCTTCGTCCGAGCAGTCCATAATAGGTTTCCGACCCCGTCCGGAACGAGTCTTCAACCCCTCTATGCCTTCCGACTTGAAACGTTTTACCCAAGCGTTTACGCTTACATGGCTCATTTCCGTTTGCCCACCTATCGCTACTGATGACAGACCTTCCGACTTCAGTAATACTGCACGACAACGCATACGGAAACAATGTTTTTCGCCAAAGCGAAATCCTCTCTCGAGTGCGAGACGCTCTGTCTCGGTTAACCCCAATACTTTTGCCCTTCCCATAACTAAGAGTAGAACGGGAATTACATATATTTGTTTTGTATAAATT
>NZ_JAERMS010000086.1 GCF_017426725.1 Prevotella illustrans
GCCCGGACCCTCGACCAGTGAGCTGTTACGCACTCTTTGAATGAATGGCTGCTTCCAAGCCAACATCCTGGCTGTCAAAGGGACCGGACTTCGTTAGACTAACTCAGGCAGAACTCGGGGACCTTAGACGGCGGTCCGGATTCTTCTCCTCTCGGGGACGGACCTTAGCACCCGCCCCCTTACTGCGCATATGCAAACCATGAGCATTCGGAGTTCGGCAGGACTTGATAGGCGGTGAAGCCCTCGCGTCCTATCGGTCGCTCTACCTCTCAGGGGAATATATGCACGCGGCACCTAAATGCCTTTCGGGGAGTACGAGCTATCTCCAAGTTTGATTGGCCTTTCACTCCTACACTCAACTCATCGGGAAGCTTTTCAACGCTTATCCGTGCGGTCCTCCATTCCGTGTTACCGGAACTTCAACCTGGTCAAGTGTAGATCACTTGGTTTCGCGTCTACCACCTCCGACTAGATGTCCAAAAGGACAAACGCCCTATTCAGGCTCGCTTTCACTGCGGCTCGGGGACTCTCAGGCCCTTAACCTCGCCGGAGAAGGTAACTCGTAGGTTCATTATGCAAAAGGCACGCCGTCACCACTTACATGGCTCCGACCGCTTGTAGGCGGATGGGTTCAGGAACTATTTCACTCTTCTCCTCGAAGTGCTTTTCACCTTTCCCTCACGGTACTCGTTCACTATCGGTCTCACAGGAGTATTTAGCCTTGCCGGATGGGCCCGGCGGATTCGCGCAGAATTACTCGTGTTCCGCGTTACTCAGGATACCGCTATGTCTCATTGCGCTTCACATACGGGACTATCACCCTCTATGGTCCTTCTTTCCAGAAGGTTCTGTTCACACGCTGAGTACAATGGCGCGGTCCTACAACCCCGGTGGCGCGTTGCCACGTCACCGGTTTGGGCTGTTCCCCGGTCGCTCGCCACTACTGGGGGAATCATTGTTTATTTTCTATTCCTCCGGGTACTAAGATGTTTCAGTTCCCCGGGTTAGCTCCCACGCTCATGCG
>NZ_JAERMS010000087.1 GCF_017426725.1 Prevotella illustrans
TTCGTAACTTTATAGTTGAAAATCAAATAATTACAAACATTACAAGCGATGATTACCAACGACAAAGTTATAGAGATTTTTTGTATTATAGATGAGTTTTGCAAGAATTTAGATGCAGAATTGAGTAAAAACCTTCAGATAGCTCCCACCGACGAGGGGTATAAACATCTTCGGCACCGCAAGGGGCGTATGTCTGAAAGTGAGATTATGACCATCCTGTTATGCTATCATTTTGGAACTTTCCGCAATTTCAAGCATTATTATCTGTTCTTTGTCAAAGAGCATTTGAAGACCTATTTTCCCACCGCCGTATCCTACAATCGTTTCGTGGAACTGATGCCTCGTGTGTTCTTCCAGCTGATGGCCTTCATGAAACTGTATGCCTTTGGCAAATGTTCGGGAATCAGCTTCGTCGACAGCACCATGATTCCTGTATGTCATAATGTAAGACGATATTTCAACAAGGTTTTCGACGGCGTCGCCAAGAGTGGAAAAGGCACGATGGGCTGGTGTCACGGCTTCAAACTACACTTTCTGTGCAATGACACGGGAGAGGTCATGACCTTCTGTCTCACACCCGCTAACGTGGATGACAGGGATAAACGAGTATGGTCAGTCTTCACAAAAGTCCTCTACGGAAAGGTTTTTGCCGACAGAGGGTATATCAAGCAGGAACTTTTTGAACAACTCTTCGGGCAGGGGATTCATCTTGTACACGGATTGAAAGCAAAGATGAAGAACAAACTCATGCCGATGTATGACAAGATCATGCTACGCAAGAGATATATCATCGAGTGCATCAACGAGCTCTTGAAGAACAAGGCAAACCTTGTACATTCAAGACACCGGTCTATACACAATTTCGTTATGAACCTGTGTTCGGCTTTAGCAGCGTACTGCTTCTTTGAGAACAAACCGGAGGCATTGCCTGTGCATATCGAAAATATAAGACAGTTGGAGTTGTTTTAGAAAAACTTAACCCGAACTGGCGTAT
>NZ_JAERMS010000088.1 GCF_017426725.1 Prevotella illustrans
CATCAAATCATATGATTTGACGTATTTTGTTCCAACGTTAAACAGCACATACCCCCTTATGTCTCAACTTCGTTCTCAGGCGGTGGTGTGAATGGCTTGTTAATCCATTGATACAGGTCGATTTTCGTAAATGTGTTGAGCCTTAGAGAGGAAACAAGATTCGAAAAGTGCCATTTGTATGTTGCCTGCTGTTTGAGCACGGCAAAGAGCAATATGGTGATGAGCGCCGTCCATATCTGTATCTCTACGGCATTGGATGAGGTTCCCACAAAACTCTTTATATGGAAGTTCTGTTTGAGGTTTCGGAAGAAGACTTCAATATCCCATCTTGCCTTGTATAACCCGGCAATTGTTCCTGCGGAAAGTTTCATGTTGTTGGTCAGCAGCTCTATGGTGAAGCCGTGCCGGGCATTGTACACGGCAATTCTCCGTATGGGCTTGGAGTATTGTTCGGCTGTTGCGTTTCCTTTGAGTATCACAATCTCATCAATGAGTACTTCCGGGTGAGCCTTGTCAGGCAATTCCCGCTCTTCCATGCGCTTATAAATCAGGTTGTCCCTGACTCTGACTACAAAGAACACCTTGATGCTGTCCCAAAAGTTCAGAAGACACGTGTCAAAGTAGCCTCGGTCGCTCACAACGATACTGCCGGGCTTTACCTCTACATGCCTTGCGGCAGTATTATCTGCCACCTTTCCATCCGTAATATGCACATATTCAGGAAGCAGCGTCATAAAATTCAGCAACGTGTGCAGTTTCACTGCTCCCTTTGAATGGGTGTAGTGCGCCCAATCGTACACCTCGGCACAAAGGGTGATAATGGTGGAATCAAGGGCATAGACGGCATTCTTGAAACGGAACTTACGTCCGGAGAACCGGACCTGCTGTCCGAAATAATTCAGCAGCTTGTAATAGCATTCGCGAAAGAACGCGCAGGAGCGTTTCTCATTCTGATAAGCGATGTTTGACTTGGAGGGAGCCCGAAGGATACC
>NZ_JAERMS010000089.1 GCF_017426725.1 Prevotella illustrans
TGCTTCTTGTACTACTTATCTGTTTTATGTAAATATCTTCAAAGAACGCTTTCTTTTTCGGCGTCAATCTCATTACAAGACTTTCAGCCTTGCTATCAGAAATTTTGTCTCAAACGTAAATGCGAGTCTTTCCCTGAATGCGGATGCAAAGGTATATATTATTTTATAAACTTCCAAATGTTTTTAAAAGTTTTTTCAGAAAAGTTTTCAAACGATTCATTACACCTTAATATAATATTATAACCATCCTACCGCTTATCTCCATAAAGGCCGGTTCGGGCTAATTTTAGAAAAACTTATCCCGAACAGAATACGTATAAATTACATGTCCACTTAGAGAGGCCGGTACAACATTTGGCTTAATCAAAACCGTTTTGTAAAAGTTTTATCCCTAAAAACGGGCCTTCTGATTATATGAATCTACGTTTCAAATTCGGGATATTAAGGAGAAAGCGGGGAGCAAAATAGCGATTGACATGGATTTTGCAGACACCCAAACCGTCATTGCTACCCTTTTGACCTGTAAAAGCTATGCTATCGGCGCGCCAAAGCGATGCTTTTACATCGCCATCGCAGCCCTTTGAAGTACCAAAAACGCAACTTTCAGGTGACAGAAATCGTATTATGCAAACACAAAAAAAACATAAACCGCTGATATACAGACAAATACGAAAACGGCTAAAAATCGGCGTATTTGCAACCAAAAAATATTTTGTCGGGAATATCGCAGCCATTTGAAGCGTTTTGTAAAGATAATTCTGAATACATTACAATACGCCAGTTCGGGTTAAGTTTTTCTAAAACAACTCCAACTGTCTTATATTTT
>NZ_JAERMS010000008.1 GCF_017426725.1 Prevotella illustrans
TGAGGATTTTAGCCCTTAACTTTTATATAACAAAAATGTTTACCGGACAGCAATACTTTTCAATGCTTCTCTAATGACCGATTTGGGTTTAAATGATTAGCCCCGAAGACCATAGAATCTTCGGGGCTAATGTATGATAGTGTTTGGTTTCCTTTTCGGTTTTCTTCTTTCGGGGAATATTCTACACGTAAGTTTCTAAGAATTTTACGGTTCCTTCCACCTTCAACGACTGTGTTGTGGCGGGAATCAGAATCGTTTCGCCCACCTTGAGCGACGTTTCGTTCCCCTCGTTGTCTTTGATTGTGCCTTCGCCCTTAATGCCAATGAGAATCACGAAACTATCTAATTCGCTGTAATCGAGTGTCATCGGCTCGTCTAAATCATAGACGGCCGTATTGAAATAGGGGCAGTTGACGAGATTCACGCCTTCGTTTTTCTTGGGCGTATATTCCGTGCGATAATCCTTTTCCACGTTATAATTGATACATTCCGAGGCTTCTTGGGTATGTAGCTGGCGATAGTTGCCGTCCTTATCCTTGCGTTTGAAGTCGTAGATGCGGTAAGTAACATCGCTCGTTTGCTGTATTTCGGCTAAGAAACAGCCTGTTCCGATGGCGTGGATACGGCCCGCCGGCAGGAAGAAACAGTCGTCTGCTTTTACCTTATACTGTGCCAAAGCGTCGCAAATGGTGTCGTTTTCTACCATTTCCTTGTATTGTTCGGGCGTAATCTGCATTTTCAGACCGCTGTAGAGTTTGGCATCGGCGTCAGAGTCCATGATATACCACATCTCGGTCTTGCCGCGTTCCTTGCCTTGCTGTTTGGCAATCTCGTCGGTAGGATGCACCTGAATGGAAAGATCTTGACGGGCATCGATGAACTTAATGAGCAATGGAAACTCGTTGCCGAAGCGCTTGTAGTTGGCTGTGCCTACGAGTTTATCCTTCAACGTGGCTACAACATCGTTGAGTTTCTGCCCTTTGAATTGGCCGTCGCTGACTATTGTTTCGTTATTAGATACACCGGAGATTTCCCAGCTCTCGCCAACGTTTTCTTGGTTGCTGTCCAAATGCTTGAATGGGATAATTTTGTTACCGCCCCATAAGGTAGATTTTAGCAAAGGATTAAATTTGATGGGTTGCATTTTATATAAGTTTTATATGGATGATATGATGATACATGAATGGATACGACTATCTTTCTTGCCAGAATGTGGGCGTAAAGATGACGAGGACGGAGAATATTTCCAGACGTCCGATGAGCATGATGATGGAGCAAAACCACTTGATGTAGTCGGGAAGTTCGGACCAACTCATCGTCGGACCGATTTCAAGGCCCAATGTCGGCCCCACGTTGCCGATGCAACTGAGAATGATTGTGACGGCATTGGTGTTGTCTATGCCCGAGGCGATGAGCAGAAACGACGAGATAAGACATATTGTCAGATAGACCGTGAGAAACGCCAGCAGGGTGACACGCTGCTGTTGCGGCACGTTGTTGCCGTCGATTTTCATCGATAAGACGGCGTTGGGGTGTAGCAGCTGCGTAAACTCGTTCTTGATGTTCTTAAGCAACATGACGCCGCGAATGCTCTTGAAGCCTCCGCTGGTGCTGCCCGAACAGCCACCGAAGAACATACAGGCGGCCAGTACCACCCAGGTGACGTGTGGCCAAGTGCCGGCGTCGTCGTTGAAAAGGCCCGTTGTGGTCATGAACGACACCACTTCAAAGCTGGCGCAACGGAAAGCCTTCTCCAAGTCGTAGCTGTTGTGCCACATCAGTTCGAACATGATGAAGAGCGTAAAGCCGACAGCCATAGTCAGATAGAACTTGAACTCCGTGTTTTTCCATATCGTGAAGGGCTTCAGCTTGATAAACGAGGTGTAAAGAAGCGTGAAGTTGATGCCTGACAGAAAGCAGAAAAACGTTCCCAAGTATTCGATGAGGGGCGAGTGAAAGAATTCGGTACTGTCGTTGTGGGTCGAAAACCCGCCGGTAGCGGTCGTTCCCATGGCATAGTTCACACTGTCGAAAAGGCTCATGCCGGCTCCCCAGAACGAAAGCATGCAGGCTATGGTCAGCACCAGATAGACTGTCCATATCCATTTGGCGCTTGTGCTGAGCCTTGGATGCAGTCTTGTCTTCATGGGACCGGTAGCTTCGGCGGCGAACACCCGCACCGAACCTCCTACAAAGGAGGGCAGAATGGCGATGGTGAAGAATACGATACCCAGTCCGCCAATCCATTGCGTCATCGAACGCCAGAACAGGAGCCCGTGAGGGAGGACTTCCACGTCGTCGATGATGGTGGCGCCGGTGGTCGTAAAGCCCGACATCGTTTCAAAAAAGGCCGAAGCTACATTCGTGATATAACCGCTGATGAGGAATGGCAGCATACCGAATACGCTGAACGTGATCCATGAAAACGTCACGACGAGATAGGCGTCGCGTCGCGACATGCTGTTATCGGCATTGCGGCCGAGCAGCTGAAGGGTGAAGCCGGCTATCATGGTGAATATGACCGTAATAGTAAAGGCCAGCGTATCGTCTTCGCCGTAGTAGAATGCCATGACACAGCAGAACGCCAACAGCAACGCTTCGATCATCAGCAACGATCCCAGTACCCGATATATCGTTTTCAGATTAATCATTAGTTGAACAGATTTTCAATCTTTTTCATGTTGACGTTGTGGCAGAATACCATCACGGAGTCGCCCGCTTCGATTCGCGTGTTACCCGAGATAAGGACTCCTTCGCCGTTGCGCACCAGACCGCCAAGGGTGACACCGTAGGGCAATCCCAGGTCTTTCACGGGTTTGGTTGTCACCTTGGCGCCTTCCGAGGGGATAAATTCGGCCACGTCGGCATTGGCATTCATGAGAAACCGCACGTTCTGCACATTGGCGTCGAGCATCATCTGGTAGATATGGCTGGCCGCAATGGCTTTCTTGTTGATGATCGTGCCGATGTCAAGGCTCTCGGCCATGCTTACGTAGTCCATGTTCTCAACCATGGCCACGGTCTTCCTTACTCCTAACCGCTTAGCCGTGAGACAAGCCAGAATATTGGTTTCAGCATTGCCTGTCAGGGCGACGAAAGCCTGTGTGTTCTTGATACCCTCTTCGGTGAGCAACGCGATGTCGCGGCCGTCACCGTTGATGACCATGGCCTGCTTCTCGTTGAGCAATTCGTTGAGATGTTCGCAGCGTTTGTCGTCGATTTCAATAATCTTCACGTCCATATATTCGGGCATGGTCTTCACGGCGCGCACAGCCGTGCGGCCGCCCCCCATCACCATGACGTTTTTCACGTCGACATAGTGCTCCTTGCCCACAATCTTTCGGATATAGGGAATGTATTGGCGCGTGGTCATGAAATAAGCTAAATCGTAAAGTTTCAGCTCGTCGTTACCGTTTGGGATAATGGTTTCGTCGCCCCGTTTGATAGCCACTACGTGGTAGGGATCGTTGGGACCACTGATGTTCTTGAGCGGTTCGTTGAGAATCTCACTGGTTTCGCGCAGTTTGATACCCAACATGACCAAGGCGCCGCCGTGCACATCCCATCGCTGGCGTACCCAACTCATCTTGAGACCGTTGTTGATGTCTTTGGCTGCCAGCATTTCGGGGTAGATCAATGACGTGACACCGAGTGTGCGGAAAAACTGTTCCAGTTCCGGTTGTGTATATTCAAAGTTGTCGATCTTGGCCACCGTTTTCTTGGCTCCCAAAGCCTTGGCCAACGTGCAGCTGGTCATGTTGCGACTCTCATCGGGCGTAACGGCAATAAACAGGTCGCTTTTCTCAACCCCCGCGTCACGCAAAGACGTGATACTGGTGCAGGAGGCACACAGTGTCATGAGGTCGAGATCAGCTCCGAGCTGTTCCAAGCGGTCGCTGCTGTCGTCCATCAGAATGATGTCGTTGTTGTTGCGCGAAAGCAGTTGGGCCAAATAAGTTCCGATGGCGTAGGCACCGGCTATGATAATCTTCATTTTAAAAGTTGTTTAATACTGTCCTTGTCGTAACCACAGATCTGTTTCAGCTGCTCAATGGTTCCGTGTTCAATAAAGCGGTCGGGCATGCCCACACGAGTTATCTTCGGCGTGAAGCCGTGATCGTTCATCCATTCCAAGACGGCCGTACCCATGCCACCGTTTCGTGCGCCGTCTTCAATGGTAATGATACGGCTGAATTTCCGGCCGATTTCATACAGCATGTCCTCGTCGAGCGGCTTCAGAAAGCGCATGTCGTAGTGGGCTATCTTGAGTGTCGGCTGTTGGGTGACAGGCGATGAGGGCCGGCTTTGTAGCTCATCGATGAAGTTTCCCACTTCGACACCGATCGGACCGATGGTCAGCACGGCCACATCGCTACCGTCACGTAGCTTCCGCCCCTTGCCGATTTCCACTTCTTCCAACGGACATCGCCAGTCGACGAGTGATCCCCGGCCCCGTGGATAGCGAATCACGAACGTGCCTTTGCCGGGCAACTGAGCCGTGTACATCAGTTTACGCATTTCGTGCTCGTCCATCGGACTGGCAATCGTGAGGTTGGGAATGGGCCGCAGGGCTGCCATATCAAACATACCATGGTGGGTAGGGCCGTCGGGACCTACCAGTCCGGCACGGTCGAGACAGATGACGACAGGCAGGCTGAGGATGGCCAGGTCGTGGATGATATTGTCATAGGCCCGCTGCGAAAAGGCACTGTAGATGTTGCAGAAAGGCATCATGCCGTCTTTGGCCATGCCCCCCGAAAAGGTGACGGCGTGGCCCTCGGCGATACCGACGTCGAAGACACGTCCCGGCATTTCTTTCATCATGATACTCATGGAACATCCCGTAGGCATGGCCGGCGTCACACCCACGATACGGGGATTCTGCCGGGCCAGTTCCAATAGCGTATGGCCGAAGACATCCTGAAATTTAGGTGGCATGTTGTCGGTATTCTGTACCTTGCGCAGCCCTGTCACGGGATCGAACATACCCGGAGCGTGCCATACCGTGGCCTGTCGTTCGGCCGGTTTATAGCCCTTCCCTTTGGTTGTATGCAGATGAAGCAGCTTGGGACCTTTCATATCTTTCAGCTGATTGAGTACCCGCACGATATTTTTTACGTCGTGGCCGTCGAAAGGTCCGAAGTAACGGATATTCAAGCCCTCGAAGATATTCTGCTGATGGCTGAGCGCGCTCTTCAAAGCGTTGCTCAGACGGATGAGCCCCTTGCGTCGGTCATCGTTGAGATAGCCTTTGCTATGTAGCCATCGGCTGGCCTTGAAGCGCAGTTTATTATAGGTGGCGTTGGTGTCGAGATTCAGCAGATACTGCTCCATGCCACCCACGGCACGGTCGATCGACATGTCGTTGTCGTTGAGAATAATGAGCAGGTTGTTAGGCGTACTCGAAACGTTGTTGAGTCCTTCAAATGCCAAACCTCCACTCATAGCACCATCGCCAATCACGGCTACCACATGGCGGTTGGCCGCGGACGGGTCGTCAGTGGCTTGTTGCTCGGCGGCAACGGCCATTCCGAGCGCCGCCGATATGGAGTTGCTGGCATGTCCGCAGGTAAACGTGTCGTATTCGCTTTCGGTAGGCGTGGGGAAAGGGGCGATTCCACGGAATTTACGGTTCGTACCGAACTGCTCACGGCGCCCTGTCAATATCTTGTGTCCATAGGCCTGGTGCCCCACGTCCCACACGATACGGTCGGAAGGGGTGTTAAACACGTAGTGCAAAGCTACGGTAATCTCTATTACTCCCAATGAAGACGCGAAATGACCGGGATTGACGCTGACCTCCTGAATGATATTCTCACGAAGTTCCCTGCAAACTTCGGGCAGTTGTTCAGTCGTAAATTTCCGTAAATCGGATGGATATTTTATCTTGTTCAGTAGCTTAAATTCCTTGGGATCCATCTGTGTTTATTTGTCTAAAGTATAATAAGCCGCAGGTAAACGGTTGCCGTGAGGCGATGGCTCAGACCCTGTCTCGCGGGCAAATGGCAGCAACCGGAGTTACGTCTTATATTCATGCAAAGATAATAAAAAAGCACTAAAGAAAGAATATATGGCTGAAAAAAAGAGAAGGCATGGGCGTGACGACCGTGAAAGGCTGTTTGGATGATTCGGAAGAACTTTTACAAAAGGCATCAAAAAACTTGACTTGTAGCCGAACGATTTACTTTTGGTTGGAAATAACGCAAGGAAATGCGATTTTGCAAACGTCTGTGAGTCAGTGTGTTATGTTTTTGACAGTCCGATTCACGCGTTTTTGGTCGCTTATTGTATATGCTTTGAGCCTCCAATCG
This sequence comes from Prevotella illustrans, assembly GCF_017426725.1. Lineage (GTDB taxonomy): Bacteria > Bacteroidota > Bacteroidia > Bacteroidales > Bacteroidaceae > Prevotella > Prevotella illustrans. The sequence goes on from NZ_JAERMS010000008.1 coordinate 6,312, forward strand.
CGGCCCTTTTAGCGTGTAAAAGCAGCCCTTTGACGCGCTAAAAGCAGTGCTTTGACCGACTAAAAGGGCTGCTTTTGCATTGTCAAAGCACTGCTTTCGCGATTTTATCGTCCGCCAATCGTCATTTCAAAGCCCATCAACCCTCATTTCAATTCCAGATGACCAAATTGAAAAGGTCGTTTTCGCGTGATAAAAAAATTACATTTCCACCTCCATGACATGCGGCCGGCTAAAGTCAGAAAGTTGGAAAATAAAAAAAAGCCGGCAGACAAACCTATGGTTTGCTTGCCGGTTTCGTGACTATCGACTCGTTATCTCGTCAACTTATTCACCCGTCAACCGGGCTGTCGGCCTACTCGATCGCGATCGCGCGTTGCACTTTCACCTTTTGCTCATCCACCTTTGGCAGGTTGATGATCAACACGCCATTCTCCACTTTGGCCGCAATCTTCTCTTTGTCTACGTCGTCGGGCAGGATAAGCGTCTGCTCGTATTTCGTATAGCTGAACTCACGACGCAGATAGTGGTATTGCTTGTTGCTTTCCTGCTCATCCTCCTTGCGCTCCAACTTGAGCGTAAGATTGCCTTCATCATTGATATTCACCATGAAGTCCTCCTTGCCGGCGCCCGGAGCAGCCAATTCTACCACATAAGCCCGCGGTGTCTCTTTTACGTTGATAGCCGGTGCCGTGGCATTGGCCCGCGGCATATAATCGCTTTTAAAGAAATCATTGAACGCTTTTGAAATCCAATCATTCGTGTACATTACCGGTGTCATAATCATTACCTCCTGTTTATTTAAAAATTTGTTTTATTTTATCTTGTCGTAGCGCTTCTATCACGCTACGATCTTTAAAAGGCAACATACATACCAGCATTATTTTGCGTGTCATTTTGGCAAAAACAACAGACAAAATGGCATAAACAAGCGATTTATAACGCTTACAAAACCCGATTATAAAGAAAATTTAGTACTTTTACAACAATCTACCACAGATTGAGTTATATATATAGCTTCAAGGCTAAAAAGTAGAAAAATGGACACCCAAAGCATAACTTCAACAAGCGACGGCATGGGCCCCACAGAACTGGCCATCAAACGTCTGATCGACGTATTATTGGCCGCAACGGGCTTGGTATTGCTGCTTCCGGCGTTCATCATCATCACGGTGCTCCTGCAATGTCAGCACAACGGTCCTATCTTTTTCCGACAGAAGCGCGTCGGCTATCACGGTAAGTCTTTCACGATTTACAAGTTTCGCACGATGAGCAGTGAGATAGAAGAGCAAGGGCCGCAACTGATAGCAAAGTGCGACGGTAACAGTTCAACCCGTCTGGAGCGATTTCTGCGGAGCCATCACCTCGACGAACTGCCCCAGCTGTGGAACGTGCTGCGGGGAGACATGTCGTTTGTGGGTCCGCGTCCCGAACGACAGTATTTCATCCGCCAAATTCTGGCTGTGGACAAGCGTTACGAGCAAATCTACCGAATGCGCCCCGGCATTACGTCGGAGGCCTCGCTCTATAACGGCTATACCGACAGTTTGGAGAAGATGATACGCCGCATGAAGATGGACTTAGCCTATCTGCAGCGCCGCAGCCTGTGGCTCGATTTGGAAATACTGGTAAAGACAGTAGCAACACTCATTCAAGGAAAGAAAATCTGACAGAAAATAACTCTACACAATATGAAAAAAGCTGTTCTCATACTCGCTATATCCATCCTGTCTTCTCTATCACTATCCGCTCAGTCGACCATGACCGACGAACAGGTCATGGCAACCATTACGCGCGAACACGCTGCCGGCAAATCGCAGGCACAAATCGTGACCAAGCTAATGCAAAGTGGCGTGGACATCAATCAAATCAGAAGAGTGAAGAAACGCTATGAACGGTTGAAGGATAACAAAGGACTGGGGATGCTGGCTGACAAAAACGGCAACCAGGCTGATAACCGCCTGCGCCAAAATAATGGTGAATCCAAGCAGCAGGCTGCCAAGCAAAAGACTACCACCGATATGCAAATCACGGCCATGCAGGAAAGCGACTTGGACAAGCGGCAGGGGGATATGAAAAATGAACTCAATGGCATATTACCCACAGATTCCGCCCAACTGTCGGCCGAGCGCAATCGGGAAAACCAGGTATTCGGACGCGACATCTTCAATAATAAACAGCTGAGCTTTGAACCCAACATGAACATCGCCACCCCGCAGAACTACCGTTTGGGGCCGGGCGACGCCGTTATCATCGACATCTATGGCGCTTCGCAGAAAACGATAGACGCCACGGTGTCGCCCGATGGCGACATCACTGTCGAAGGATTCGGTCCTGTGCAGGTGAGCGGACTGACCGTGGCGCAAGCCAATGCCCGGCTGCGATCTACGCTTGGCGCCCGCTACAGCAGCAGCAAAGTGAGACTCACCGTCGGACAAACGAAGACCATCACCATCAACGTGATGGGTGAGGTGAAGACTCCCGGCACTTACACGCTGTCGGCTTTCGCCACCGTTTTTCAGGCGCTCTACATGGCCGGAGGCACGAATGATTTGGGAACGTTGCGCAATATAAAAGTATATCGCAACAACCGACTCGTGACCGTGGTCGACATCTACGACTACATACTGAACGGCAAGATGAGCGGCAACATCCGACTGGCCGATGGCGATGTTATCATCATAGGCCCCTATGACAGCTTGGTAAAGATAGAAGGCAAGGTGAAACGCCCTATGTTTTACGAAATGAAGAAGAGCGAAAGCCTCGCCTCGCTGCTGAAGTATGCCGGCGACTTCATGGGGAACGCCTATCGAAAGAGCATTCGGGTAAAACGGAAAAACGGACGCGAGTATTCGGTGTTCAATGTAGACGAGTTCGACTTCGGCAATTTCCGTATAGCCGACGGCGATTCCGTAACCGTAGACTCTATTCTGCCACGCTATAAGAATACGGTAGAAATCAAAGGGGCCGTATTCCGTCCCGGACTTTACAACATCGGCAGCCGCATCAACACCGTACGCTCGCTCATCGAACACGCGGAAGGCGTCACCGAGAATGCCTTTACAGCCCATGCCGTGATGCACCGCATGAAAGAAGACCGCACACTGAGAGTCATACCCATCGACGTGGCCGGCATTCTGAACGGTACGGCGGCCGACATGCCGTTACGCGAGAACGATGTTCTCTTCATTCCGACACGTAGCGACATGATGCAGGAAAGGACCATTACGATTCACGGTGAGGTGCATTATCCGGGCATATACCGCTATGCCGACGACGAGACGATAGAAGACATCGTGCTGCAGGCCGGCGGATTGAAGGACGCCGCGTCTACCATCAAAGTGGACGTGGCCCGCAGGATCAGCAATCCCAAAGCCGTCAAGAACGACAGTATAATAGCCCGGACTTATTCATTCAGCCTGAAAGACGGTTTTGTCATCGACGGCGAGCAGGGCTTCAAGCTCATGCCGTATGACGAAGTGTACGTGCGCCGCAGTCCCGGCTACTCCACGCAGCGTAACATTACGATAGAAGGACAAGCCATGTTTGCCGGCGTTTATACGCTTTCATCAAAAAACGAACGGCTGAGTGACGTCATCCGCAAGGCCGGTGGGCTGACCGACCTGGCTTACGTGAAAGGAGCCCGTCTCATCCGACGGACCTCCGCCGATGAGCAGGGGCGCATTCAGACCGTCACACGCTTGCTTGAGGCACAGGTGGGACAGAAAGACAGTCTGAATGCGGCTATGCTGCAACTGTCGACTTCCTACCCTGTAGGCATTGAACTCGACAAAGCCATGGCTCATCCGGGCAGCGACTACGATGTCGTGTTGCGCGAAGGCGACCGCGTCATCATTCCCGAATACACGGGTACGGTTAAAATCAGCGGCGACGTGATGTACCCCAATACCATCACCTACACCAAGGGTAAGCGTCCGGACTGGTATATCGACCAGGCAGGAGGTTGGGGCAACCGTGCCAAGAAGAGCCGCACCTTTATTATATATATGAATGGAACTGTAGCCCGCGTAAGTCACAACGCCAAGGTACAACCCGGTTGCGAAATCGTCGTGCCCAGTAAGCCTAAATCCAACGGTAACACGCTGGGCCAATGGCTCGGAATCGGCTCCAGCGTCGCCAGTATTGCCGCCATGATCGCGACGATAGCGAACCTGACAAAATAGGGAAACGTTAACAAAACTTTATTTTTAAAAAGTTAAAAAGGATGGATACTAAAGAAGACAAGATAGACCTGTTGCAAATATTCAGAACGTTATGGTCTCAGAAGAAAATGTTTTTTATAGCATGGGGGATATCCATTATTGCAGGTATTATCGTTGCGTTCAGCATTCCTAAAACATATACTACCGACGTTATACTTGCTCCCGAAATCAGCAATGGTAGCGGATTATCGCAGAATCTTACAGACCTTGCATCCATGGTCGGCGTCAATATCGGCAAGGAAACAGGTTCATCCGTTGACGCAATCTATCCCGAGATATATCCGAAAATCATCAGTTCCAGTCCATTCACTATTGGTTTGTTTGATGTAAAGGTAACCTCTTTGGACTCTTCCATAAAAGATCTTACATTATACAATTATCTAAAAACCAGACAAAAGACCACATGGTGGGATAAACTAACTGGTGGTTTCATATCGATTTTCAAACACACACGCACAAAAGTATATACAGGAAAAGCCATTAATCTCTTCCAGCTTACAGAAGAACAAGATGATATTGTGAAGAAAATTAATCATATGCTGAAATGCAGTGTTGATAAAAAAAATAGTTTGATAACCATTTCCGTAACAGCCCAGGATCCAAAAATATCGGCAATGATGGCGGATTCCGTTCAACAACGATTGCAAGAATATGTCATTGCGTATCGAACGAAGAAGGCCCGAAACGATTTGGAATATGCCGAAAAACTTGTCAGAGAAGCAAAAGCAGAATACACGAGGTCACAACAGAGATATGCAGCTTATGCCGATACCAACGAAGACGTCGTGATGGTTTCTTTTCGTACCAAGCAAGATGAGATGGAAAACAACATGCAACTGAGATACAACATCTATAACCAGTTGGTACAGCAGGTGCAAGTTGCCAGGGCAAAAGTTCAGGAGCGTACTCCCGCATTCACACAGATACAGCCTGCATCTGTTCCCTTGAAGAAATCAGGTCCAAAGAGAATATCAATACTTCTGGGCTTTACCTTCATTGCGACAGTTCTCACAAGTTTCCGGATAATCTTCAAAGCTTCGTAAAAAAACCGATAACCGATAATGTATCTTATTACAATTCTCCTTCTATCGGTCTTCGCATATATAGAAGTTTTTAATCGCGAAACCATTGAGAAATATAAAGTACCGTTCGCATTCTTCTGCTTTATATTTCTAGTCATTCATGATGGTTTCAGATGGGAAACGGGCTCTGACTGGACTGCATACCTACAGGCATTTGAAAACTTCTGGAACGACAATAACGGCAGCTACACAGGGGCTTTTGAATCCGGATATATGTTGTTGATGGGAGGAATTAGGCTACTGACAGAAGATTATAGCGTTTATTTAGTCATCCATGCCCTTCTTTTCTACTCTATTTTCTTCTATGTAATTTTCAAGATTTCGGACTATCCATTTATTTCCCTGTTACTATTCTACATGCTAACGGTTCCTTTCATGGGAATGAACCGCCAATTCTTAGCAATGGCTATATTCGCGATTTCATTACTATACCAGCAAAAAGGAGAATGGAAAATGGCTTTGTTACTAATATTGTTGGCGACTTTATTTCACAGAACAGCCTTTCTTGCCCTCCCAACATTGCTTTTAGGACACAAAATACAGAGGAGATATATTTTGATAGGTTATATTCTGTGTCTTATCATAACCATGTCAAGCATTATCAATACATTTGGTAACGAATTGGCGCTACTGACAGGAACAGACAGTGTATCTGGAGAGAAAATAGAAATCTATACAAATCAAGATACAGAGACGAACTTCATGATAACCATCCTATCGTTTCTACGGAAGATGATATGGCTTGTCTTATTATTTCTTTTTGACAAGAAAGTTGACAAGGGATGCAATGAGCGTAAATATACACTGCTATTAAATCTCTATATCATCAGTACGATGTCTTATCTGGTGTTTAATGGTACCGTACTTCAGATTATTGTAGCTCGCGGCCTGCTCTATTACAATTTGGCGGAAATGTTTATAATACCCTATGCGATCAGTATTTTCAAAAATAACTACGGCAAATTATTTTTAATGCTACTACTTTCCCTATACTGTACCATAAACATCTATAAGGGTTTTTCGAACTACGGAGAAGGCAATGATTATTTTGAGCCTTATAAGGGTTTATTTATCAATACGAATTATGAGCGGAAATACATATAATATTACATTCTTAATGCGAAACAGATTGTCGGGATTCAGCATTCACAAGGTATTCCGTCCTGTTATTGCGCAGTTTGACAATGCAGCCGTAATAGAAGCTCCACGCCATAGGGCCACCCCGATAAGTATCCTATACAACCTGATATGGATTAGAAATCATGTGAAGGGAAACGGAGTTATTCACATGACAGGAGGGCCACACTATTTTCTTTTGGCATTAAAGGGAAAGAGGAATATTTTAACCATCCATGATTTGGTGCTGCTCCATAATTCAACGGGGCTGAAACATGCCATCTATAAACAACTGTGGTTTCAACTTCCAATCAGATATGCCAAAGCCGTCACGTGCATATCGGAAACCGTAGCAAAGGATTTAAGTACGAATTTTACTATGCCCAAAGAGAAAATACATATTATATATAACGCTGTAGACACCAATTTCAGATATACGGAAAAGGCATTTAATAGCAATAATCCAAGAATATTACATGTCGGTACCACATGGAACAAAAACTTGGAAAGGGTCATAAAGGCTTTGATAGGAGTTCCCTGTACATTGGTAATTATCGGAGCGATTGATAAGCATATTCAAACTATATTAGAAACAAATAATATCATTTATATACAAAAGCAAAATATCAGTGATGCAATGCTTCGAAAAGAATACGAACTTGCTGACATCGTATCATTTCCTTCTATTTACGAGGGCTTCGGTATGCCGATTGTCGAGGGGCAAGCCGTGGGCCGTCCAGTATTAACATCCAACATAGCCCCCATGACAGAAATTGCGAACGGTGGCGCCTGTTTGGTTGACCCTACAGACGAGACTTCAATTAAGAACGGTTTTTTAAAAATTATACAAGACGAAACATTCCGCCAACAACTGATTCGGGCAGGAAAGGAAAATATAAAAAGGTTTTCTGTAGAAAAGATTACAAAGCAATATAAGGACTTATACACAAGCTTACTATGAGAATCGTATATGACAATATTATATTTACTTGGCAACAATCAGGTGGAATATCGGTTGTATGGGGGCATTTATTGAAACGCATGCTCAAAACGAGTTTCAACGTAACGTGTATCGAATATTCCGGAACAGAGCGGAATATCACACGTAAGACGCTGAATATTCCCTCAAAGCTGATAGACAAGAGAAGTAATTTCGCCTTTAAAATTAGGCGATATTTGAATCCTATTATTAAAATTAAAGAGCCTTTTATCTTCCATAGTAGCTACTTCAGAACCTGTCATAATAAACAAGCAATCAACGTAACAACGGTTCATGATTTTACTTATGAACTGTTTGAGACGAATCTACTGAAGAAATTACTGCATTGTTGGCAAAAGCACAGAGCCATCCGCCATTCAGACTGTATTGTATGTGTATCCTATAACACTCGAAACGATTTGTTACGCTTTCTTCCTGATGTAGATCCTGCTAAGATACATGTCATTTACAATGGCGTCGACGAGGCCTTTCGCCCTTTGCCAGATATTCAAAAGAAGAATTATGTATTATTTGTTGGACAACGTAAGGGATACAAAAACTTTGAATCCATACTACATCCACTTGCCAAAGCAAATTTACCATTGGTTATTGTTGGTAAACCACTGACAGAAAAAGAAAAGAAAAAGCTTGTTGCTGTAGGAATAAAATACCATTATATCGGGACGATAAGTAACCAAGAGCTCAACAAACGCTATAATGAAGCCCTGTGCCTGCTTTATCCCTCTTCGTATGAAGGATTCGGATTACCTGTCATTGAGGCCCAGCGTGCAGGCTGTCCAGTCATTGCAAAAGAAGGCTCGTCTATCACGGAGATTATTGGCGATACGAGACTACTGCTCCATCATGTTTCAAAAGAAGAGATTTTAGCCAAGCTTCTTTTATTAAAGGAATCCAAGCTTTATCAGGACTTTGTCGACAAAGGACTACAAAACTCACAGAAATATACATGGGATTTAATGACAAAAGGCTATTTGAAGTTATATGAAAGTATATGTAAATTTAATTTAGAAAATAATTTAATATGAGAATTGCTATCATTGGTTCAAAGGGATATGATTCCATGGAATACAACCTTTGGGACGCCTGCCTACATATTGGTCATGAAGCAGCCATCTTCGATCTCCATGATTATCTATTCACGAAGAATAAATATGGAATCAAAGCAGATGAACTCATGAGGAAATATTCTGATTATTATGATCAAAAGATTTTTCGTAAAATAGCTCAAAAAGTAATAGATTGGCAACCGGAACTTGTCATCTGCGTATATAGATTCATACATCCGACGCTGATTTCTACGATCAAGACAGAAACAAAGAGCAGAATCATTCATATAAATCCTGACGCCATTACTACATTTGAATATCAACAGGTATTTATGTCAGATTATGATGCTTGGTTTACTAAAGATCCATATATCGTCAACTTCATGAGAAAAAATATGAAGTTAAATGCCATTCTGTATTATGAAGCTTTCAATCAAAGGATTCATAAAAAACCCAACAAGCCCAAACAAGACGCAGAATCTGAAGCTAATATAGATGTCATGACCTATGGCACGATATATCCATATCGCTCAAAAATGCTTAAACACATTCTTGACGCAAATATCAAATTAAGTATATATGGCATAAGACCCAATCGCTTTTATGACCATTCGTTAGATAGAGCTTTTAAAAACAAGTATATTATGGGGTGCGAGAAGGCCGCATTACTATATGGGGCGAAGATTGTATTTAACCAAATGCACTATGCTGAGATTGAATCTGTAAATTGTAGATTCTTTGAAGCCAATGGTTGTGGCGCTTTCCAATTGGTAGATTACCGTCCTATTCTTCATAAGCTTCTACCCATTAATCCAGAGCTCGTCAGCTTTAAGGGCATTGACGAAGGTATAGACAAGATAAAATACTATTTGAAACATCCTCAGGAACGATACGAACTCTCTGGAAAGATACATCGATATACTATAGAACGATTCAGTTATGATCACCTCATACAATACATATTAAAGAGTATAAGCTAAGAAGACAAGAATAAGAAAAACAAGTATGGACAACTATCATTCTACCATCGCCAAAAATACATTATTCCTTTATCTAAGAATGGGAATTGTAATGCTTGTGACGCTATACACTTCAAGGATTGTACTGCGTGCATTAGGGGTTGTAGATTACGGACTTTTTAATGTCGTCGGCGGTGTTGTCACTATATTTTTGTTTTTCAATATGGCTCTCAGCGCAGCCACAGCACGCTACCTCGCTTATGAATTAGGAAGAGGGAATCAACAGAAATTGAATCAGATATTCTCAACATCCCTAAATCTTCACATAGGGTTGGCTATTATATTGCTTTTTATTCTTCAAACCATTGGTCTATGGTTTGTTTCTACACAAATGGTTATTCCTTCCCATCGTTTTCATGCAGCCATGTGGGTATACCAGTTCAGTATTTTTACAATGATATTTACGGTTACACAAGTACCCTACAATGCCTCTCTAATTGCCCACGAGAACATGAAAATATACGCATACATAGGACTATTAGAAGCCTTGATGATTCTTGTGATTGGTTATTTGATCCAATTGTCCCCGATAGACAGACTTATATTCTATGCAGCAGGACTGATGGCAGAGAAAATCCTTGTCCAGCTTTTTTTAAGATATTACACGCTCAGAAAATATAAAGAATGCCGTTTCAGATTCATCAAATCGAAGAAAATATATACCGAACTGCTATCCTATTCTACTTGGGAACTGATTGGTAGTTTATCGTATGCTGGCCAGACACAAGGTATCAACATTATATTGAATCTCTTTTTCGGCCCTATCGTTAATGCCGCACGTGCCATTAGCGTACAAGCCCAAGTTGCCTGCAATACGCTGATTGGCAATTTTCTGACTGCTCCGGAACCACGGATCGTGAAATTCTATTCAGAAGGCAAGAAAGAAGAAACCTTTAATTTGACTTTCACTGTCGGGAAATACGCTTTTGTTCTCATCTTATTAATCGTCGCACCTGCAACCGCAGAGATCAACTATCTGCTCAACCTTTGGTTGGGTACTCATTCTTATCCTTCCGAAACTGCCACGTTTACCATCATCATCTTATATTCTGCCTTAGTCCAGACTCTCACACAATCTTTACTGATTGTTTTCAGGGCCATTGGAAAGATTAGAGAAGGTAACTGCTATAGCGGTATCATTATGCTACTGTCACTAATTATTGTATATATAACCCTCAAACTTGGTTTTCCTGCATACAGTGCTTTTTGGGAAATTCTTCTTGCCAATATCATCTCATTCTTCGTCTATCTATTTTTCACTTGGAGATATGAGCATTTTAATATCAAACGTTATTTGTTAAAGACCATCAGTCCACTGATGGCCATCACATTCGTCTCCTGTATGCTTTCATTTCTGCTCAAACATACGATGAACGCTTCGTTTGTTCGAGTTATTTATAACTTTATTGTCAGCGACTTGGCTATTATCGGGTTTACATGGTTATTTCTTTTACAAAAGAAAGAGAAGATGATACTGATTCGGAAACTACGTCAACTATGGAAATAAATGGCTATCCGAATCTATATTCCCATATTTTATACAAATATTTTAAAGCAATAAACAACCTATTCGTATAGATACCATTTTCCTTACATGCCCGTACATCTTCTTTGACGAGTGTCCATCGGCTTCGAATACCTCTGGTACTGACACCTCCCATTCGCATCGTAACAAAGTCTAGAGATAGGTAATGATATCTAATTCTTCGGCGTTTGAATAGTCGCACCATCATTTCAAAATCCGATCCTATCATATAATCCGTACTATATTCACCTACTTCTTTGTATAACTGATGTTTTAAATATAACGACGGATGAGCCGGCATAAATCCAAATCTTAACCAAAAGGGTCGGAAAGCCTTAGAAGAGTAATAACGAACTACTCTATCAGGTTGACCGTCATAGATAAAATGAATATCACCAAAAACAGCGTCAATGTCATATTGTGTAAATTCTGCTACAACCTTGAAAATTACATCACTGCTTGTAAAGTAATCATCAGAATTTAATATTCCCACGACATCCCCTGTAGCCATGGCTATTCCCTTATTCATTGCATCATAAATGCCTTTGTCAGGTTCGGAAATATATTTCAAACGACCATTAAACCGATCTTCAAGGCTCTGAATAATTTCTATCGTACCATCACTGGATAGACCATCTACAATAATATACTCTATATCTTTATAGGTTTGAGCCAGCACAGAACACATCGTATCCAATATTGTTTTGGCACTATTATAGGTCACCGTGATAACAGACACTTTCATACTATTGCTTTTTCAAACGGATACGGAACATATTTCCTTTCAATACCATCTGCTTTTTCGACAATTGTTCTATCGTAAACGCTTCTCCCTGCCCCGAAATTCCATAGTCCTCTACCCCCTTTTCATCCGTCAGAACAGGATCTCCTTTAAGGCGATCGTCAAGCACAGGGTTATAAACCGTCAATCTATTGTCTTCATACGTAAAATAAAAGAAAACACGCAAGTTGCCTCCTGTCAAGTTCAACAGTTTCCCCTGTATAGCCCAATACATCCGTTCATGACTTTTATCGCAGCTTTTACCTGTCGCAAGTGTGTCGATACGCATAACATGCCAGTAGCCATCCAGATCACCATTGTCGCTATGTTCCAAATCACATGACGCCAACACACATAATATAGAAAATGCTCCAAGCATGTAGGTCAATAGTTCTTTCATCTCGTCTACTTTAAAATTCCTGTTTTGACAATAGTCAACTGGCCACCATAGTTATGTCCCAACAATCCACCCATATCCATTCCGTAAGCTCCCCGCACCATCCATTGGCGTCCCAAATGGTACGACACTTCCAAAAGCGCGCTGACATTATGATGCGGTTTGACGAAAGGCTTACCATAAGTGCCATAACCATGTTGATAAGTGGCCAACAAACGATAATTCCATCTCTCCGCCGGTTCGCCGCTAATTCCCAGGTGCCAGGCTACAAAACGATTATTCTTAAACCGAAGTATACCATCCTTATTATATAAGGGAGCCGTATAGAGCGGATTGCCGATAGCCTGTCCCCAGTGCTGCCAGCCCGTATAGATACCATGATTATAATATTCATCCTGCCCACCGATGTGTTCGGACATGCCCGGAGTATGGTCATGGTAAACAGGCCCGCTTTGATATTTCGTATATAAATACTCCAGAAGCAGCTGACTGATCCAACGGTTATTCTTCAACCTTACCTCCACGCCCAGCATGATATCCTTCAGGTCATATACGAAATAGCGTTTTTTCTTCCGCACATTCCACTCTTCACCCTCGCCGTAGCCGTCATAATCCAAGAAGAACATGCCCGAATGATCTTCAAAAAATTTGTCGGCATAAAGGCTCAAGCCCCAGCTGTCGGCATCATAATTGACGCGCATGAGCCACGAACCCAACTGATTGCCTTCCGCGTTCTTATACGTTGTCTCCTCAACATCAGAGCCGCCCGGCACCACCGCGTGCCAAAAATCCTTTAATCCCGTACCCCCTCGCAGCACCGTTGTCGTGCCATCCTCTCCCGGTCGGTAGATCGTGCCGCCGAAAGTGGTAGCCATTTCCAGACCAAGTTCTATCGAAAAGGGATAAAAACGATCGGGATTGCCAATCATCAGATAACCGGCCTTGCTATGATAGAGCACGTCATCGGCGTACTTTTCCGTTTTTGATACGAAGTTATGCTGCCAGTTGTCGTCTGTCATCTTACCAAAGGCGATGTGTCCCTTCAGCCGCAACCAGTCGTGGGCAAAGGGCAGCACCCAATATTCGGGTAACGCCAAGCGCACCTGGGGCACCGGTCGCGCGTTGATGCCCAGCGTCTGTGAGCCACTGCTCAGCCGGTTATTCTTCAGTTCCATGGGAAATTCCTTGCTACCCACCGTCAGCACGCCATGCAACCATCGTGCTTCTACAAATGCCTGCTGCACAACAGCCTTACTGGTATAGTTTATCGGCGCCACGACATCCAGTCCATAGCCTACGGCCCAACGTCGTGCCGAGTCGCTCCGCAAGGCACGTTCCACTCCCATTCGCAGATAACCGTTGTTCTGTTCCAGCGAACTCAGCCCGTAGCGGTTGGCATTCAGCCACAACGGCGTTGTGCCCTTAGCCACGGAGGCTTGGGCTTCTATCTTGTATTGAATATCTTTCGAGAGATTCAGCTTTCCCGCTTCCACTCCCTCCTGCCACGCATATTGCGCATGACTCATCAAGGGCCATGCGCACAAAGCAGCAAAATAGATAAATTGCTTGAAATTCATGTCATCATCAACATTGTGATATGATGATAACGGTACAAGTTTCCTTTTATTATATAAGAACCTTGCGCAATCGTTTAGAATATGTAACCGACCGTCAGGTAGAACGCACGTGCCCGGACATTGCCCAACTCCTTATGCACATTCACTACGCCCGTTTCTATCCCAAGCGTTGCCGCAAAATGACGAGTTTCATATCCTGCTTCTACTGCCGGGCCTATATCGAAACGACGCATGTTGAAACCAGGTATTCCGTAGGTATTGTATTCTTGTGAGCCATGGACCACTTTACCCCCGATACCATACGAGGCAAAACAGCCCATACCGAGTTTGACGCCACCTTTTCGGCCCGCCGGCAGAAACATCGTAAAGAGAACGGGTATTTCCAGCACGTTCTGATGCATGCTTGCCATATCATTCATATTATCTTCCCATGGCCCTTTCGCGCCTTTCTGAATGTAACGCAAGCCTGTCTGCAAAGCGAAACAGCGTAGTTTGAACGGAATCTGAAGTCCTGCCTCAGCCATAAAGCCCAATAAATCCTTTACACCGCCGGTATTCTCGCCTACATAATCGGACGCAACGACACCCGCCTTTACGTAGGGTTTCACGCCCGGTGCCACCATTTCGCTGGCGTCTTCCATATAGGAACTACCCGATCTGTCCGCATTTCTGGCTTGTTGAAACACTTGTGCTTGCGCCGTTGACAATCCTGCCAGCAACGCGATTGCAAGAAAAAGTTTACGCATGATTATCTTCTTTTTTGTTAATAATCGGTTCATCTGTCAGCATTGTCGTCCAACTTCATCCATAGCAGCCTCGTGCCCGACAGCAGATAGAGCGTATCGCCCTGTAGATCGGCCGCCTGAACAGGTTCCGTGAAATTGAGTTTCGCGTTTCCATCATCATCGACAATCCAAAAGTCGAAACCATTTTTTGAATGGGTACCTACAAACGAGTATTTTCCATGGTGCTGATATATGTCGTAGTGATTAGCGACCGGGAAGGTTTCTTCCACTTGCAGCTTATTGTTGACAATCAGAATTTTATTTTTATCAGTGATAACGACACTACGGTCTGCGTCGAACTCCAGCGGTGTCAGCTTTTTGTCCACGTCGCGGAAGGTGTAGCTCTTGACATAAGGAATCGATACGGGCCGGCCATAAACCTTCTTATCCCACGGTTCCAGCTCGTCCTTTGACAGCAGCTGCCCGTCGGCCGCATTGAGTACGGCCGCAAAAGTCTTACCGTATTTCTTCATCATCATGCCGCCTTTCAGGCCCACACCATAGTTGAGCAGATAGAGTTTGCCGTCTTTCACCGTCAGTTGGCTATAAGAACCATCCTTGTTATCAAATGCCGTGGTCCACACCTGCTGCGCCTGCGCGTCGTAACAGCTCACGCCGGCCTTGTCGGCAAAGTAATAATAGGTGCCGTCGGTGGCTATATTCGAACATGTGTGCGACGTTACGTTGGCACCGACATAGGGCACATAGTATGTATAGAAGCCGCCGATCGCCCCCATGGCCGCGCCCATAGCCACTGCGCCCAAGCTTTGCAGGAGCACGCTACCCACATCTACCTTGCCCGTAGCGGCGTCATAACGACGCAGATTACCCGTCTTGATATTGATGAAGTTCATGTCGTCGGCCGCTACCATCAGCAGTGAGTCGCCTACCACCTGCATGTCGTTCCATCCCCAGTTCAGTTCGTGCTTCACGTTGCTGACCCACAGCTCTTGACCTGTAGACAGACTGACACCTCGCAGCTTCGCCGCCGTAGCCGATCGATAGCCCACAATCACGTCCTTAGCCTCATCTATATAAAGAGGGATAAGTTTCGTGTTCCACTTCTCGGTCGTAGCGTCGGTCATGAGTTTCAGTTTCCCTTCGTCCTGCACGAGCAATCCCCGTGACGTGAGCTTCATGTGGTCCGTCATCGACTTACCTGCCGGTGCGTTGGAGAGGCGCGCCAGCGCTTCGGTTCTGCTGAATTTCATCGGCAATATCCAACCGGTGGTTCCCGTGGTCTTGTCAATCAGGCTGATCTGGCCGCTGTTGGCCCAAGCGTCCTTCTCACGCTTGCGCAGTTTTACGGCCACGGTCCTGCCGTCGGGCGATACCGACAACGAGTAGCAAGTGTGCTTCAAGTCAATCGAAGCCATTTTAACTGGATTTCCGTCTACGTCCTTAGCAATGGCTATGGAGTCAATCTGAGCTTTTGAAGATAGTGGCAAGAAGGCCAAGGCAAAAGCTAACCATACGTGCTGTTGTTTCATTTCAGGTGATTTATTATTAACAAAATACCAAACAAAGATAAGCATTAAAAAAAAATAAACAAAATAAATCTATATGATTTATAATAAAATAGTCTACTTATCAGTTCTTTTATAAAAGTGCTTGATGAAACAGACATTTTTCATCAACGTTCCGTTACTTTCTGATAGATATTTTTCATGGTTGACAATACGATATATACGCTATCCGTAATAGCTTCTTTTCTCTTCAGCCTCTGCTGCGGATTCTTTTTCATTCCTGCTATCTTGAACTTTTGCAAGGCCCATAAACTCTATGATTTGCCTAACGCACGCAAGGTACACCGGCGAGCGACACCCCGTCTCGGTGGCATTGCGTTCCTGCCCAGCATGATTCTTGCCTTTTTATTTTCCATATTCGTATTCAAGTATATGGAAGGTACAAATCCGTTACGTGTGGGTCTTTGGACCTATTCATTCATAGTAGGAATCGGTCTTATCTACATAACCGGCGTCATTGACGACCTGATCGGCCTCAACGCCAAGCTGAAGTTTTTGGTTCAAATACTATCGGCGGCCCTGCTACCTTTGAGCGGTCTCTACATCAACGACCTGTACGGACTGGCCGGCATCCATCAGTTACCTCCCGTGGTGGGTGGTTTGCTGACAATATTTATCATCGTTCTAATTATCAATGCTTTCAATCTGATTGACGGAATCGACGGACTGGCCGCCAGTCTCACGCTCATTGCGTTGAGCGGCTACCTGTTTTGCTTCATCCGTGAGACACTTTGGGTGTATTGCATCATGATTTCCGGACTTATGGGGGTGCTCGTAGCCTATCTCTATTTCAATCTTTTCCTTAGCGAATGTCACAAGAAGAAGATTTTCATGGGCGATTCCGGTAGTCTGACGCTGGGCTACGCGCTGGCATTTCTGTTCGTCAAGTTCTCCATGAACAACACCGATGTCGCGCCATTTTACAGCGAAAACAGGATGTTGATATGTTCGTTGCTCATCGTTCCTTGCTTCGACGTGTTCCGTATCATTCTGGCACGCTTGCGAAATGGCCGTCCCTTGTTCCAATCGGACAAGAATCACATCCACCATAAGATTATGCGCACGGGCATGACACAGCATCAAACCCTCATACTGATTACCTTTCTGGCGATTGGCTTCGTTGCTCTCAACATGATAGTCTATATTCTGACCACCTGCAATATAACAGTAATGGCGATCATAGACATCTGTGTCTACATCGCCATCCATCTGCTTATCAACCGGCACATCAAGTTAAACGGCCAGAAACCTTTCGAATAGTTTTTATCTTTTTTGTTTTCGTACTCACAGAGCCATCAGGAAGAATACCCCTCAGCGTTGATAAGCCGAACAAGTCATTCATCCCAACGCTCTCACTACGCTACAACTCCGCTCACACCAGCGTGGCGACAACTTCCTCGCGGGTTCCAGGCAGCATGTCGATGACCGGAATTTCGGGCATGGTGTAACATCCCGGCGCCAGACGCAGCGAAGCGCGCGCCACATTGACAAGCACCTGAGCGGTCAGGGCGGGATTATTGATACTCATATTAAATTCGAAACGCTGGTTCTGGGTCTTTCCGCTCACGCCCTTGCGTATCAGATTAACGCCGTGGCCCATGTCTTTCACTTCGTCAACAGAGTTTACCGCAAACACGTGCGTCTCATCGTGCGCGAAATAGGGATCGGCCTTTATCTCGCTTGTCACCTGATCCAGCGTGGCGCCTTCTTCCAATTCCACGTAAACCATGCGGCGATGAATACCCTCACCCAATGGAATGGTAACAGAGAGAGCGTCTTTCACCCCCTGCTTACCACGCACGCAAACACTATGGCCCATGCTCATGCCCGGACCGAAGTTGGTATAGGTGAGTCCCTTGGGAGCCAAGCTCTGCATCAACACGCGTACAATGGAGTCCGAACCAGGGTCCCATCCGGCTGAAATAACGCTCACCTTACCGGCCTTCTTGCAGTTTTCCATCTGCTTAGTGCGGTAATCGAGAATATCGGTATGGATGTCGAAACTGTCAACTGTATTGATACCCATGGCTACAATCTTCTCGGCATACTCGGGACATGAACGTGTCGGTGTGGCCAGAATGGCTACGTCAACGTCGGAAAGTTTGACAATGTCATCTACAACGGCGTAGGCTGCCAGTTCGGCAGGCTTATCTTTATCGCCCCGGCGACGTACAATGCCGGCAATCTCGAAATCGGGAGCCGCTTCGAGCGCTTCCACCGCGTAATGACCAATGTTGCCGTAACCTACGACGGCTGCTCTAATCTTCCTCATAATATATACTTTACTATTACTGATTTTGATTTTTGTAACGGCAAAAGTAGTGTAATTTGACGAATTGACCAGCAACATGTTTTTCTTTTTTGGTTATTTATACTACATAATCACAATTTATTAGTACCGAGCTGCCTGTTTATGATGATTTCATAGCATTTTCCAGGATTCGTCTTTCATATTGCCGGCTTATGCGAAAACAAGAAAGTACAACCCTTCTTCATATCCGTAACGACTACGAATTTTCTTTACAAAAGCCTTCAAATGGCTGCGTTATTCGCCAGAAATCGAAGAACGGTGCGAAATTCTTAAAAATACGGCGTTGTAGCAACGCGCTGATAGTCAGCAGATTACAAAAAAAGCGCCACTGATCGTCGCACAATAGGCCGCTCAAAGCAGCCTTTTGAGCCTTTCATTGCAGCCTTTTGAGCCTCCAATCGCAGTGCTTTGACAGGCTCAAAGGGCTGCTTTGAGGCGATAAAAGGGTCACGAATGTCTTTAATCGCCTCTCAAACAGATCATAAAACCACTACGACAGCCATGGTTCGCTTCTATTTGGAGCAGAAAAAAGAACAAAATAATCTGTAGTTTTTTTTGACATTACACTCACGCTGATACAATATTTGCCCATAGCGATACGTTATTGTTTTGTATATATACAAAAACAGAACTTATGATTGAATATATCAAGGGCGAACTCGCGGATCTTACGCCGGCTGTTGCCGTGGTAGAAGCCGCGGGGGTGGGTTACGCGCTCAACATCTCACTGACGACTTACAGTGCCATCCAAGGCAAACAGCAGGTGAAATTGTTCGTACATGAGTCGTTGGTGACAGGCGGTCGCGACGACAGTTTCACGCTCTTCGGCTTTCAGAGCAAGCAGGAGCGGGCCCTCTACCGCTTGCTGATCACGGTATCGGGCGTCGGAGCCAACACGGCGCGCATGATGCTCTCGTCGATGACACCGGCCGAGCTATGCAACGCCATCGCCATGGGCGACGAACGGATGATCAAGAGCGTGAAAGGTATCGGCCTCAAGACGGCCCAACGCATCATCGTTGACCTGAAAGACAAAATCATAGCCAGCGGCATAGCCGACGAACTACACGTCAGTACACAGAGCGGAGGCGCTCCATCGGTCAACGCTGCAGTGAAGGACGAGGCTGTAGGCGCGCTCACAATGCTCGGATTCTCGCCGGCACCGACGGCCAAAGTCGTGACGGCCATCTTACAGGAACAACCCGACATGGCCGTGGAAATGGTGGTAAAAGAGGCGCTCAAGCGGATAAAATAAGCCTACATGAAGAAAAGGAATCGGTTGATGAGTATGGTGTTTCTTACGACCTTTGTCGTAAGTTACGCCCTTGCCATACCTTTTCTTCAACATACGGTCCGTTCCCAAACCGGCACGACAACGCAGCTCGCGCCCGATTCCGACACGATTCATGTGGGCAAACCGCGCTGGCGCGTACAGCGTACCACCCCCATCACCTACGATGATCTCGACTCGAGTACGCTGGACCTGCGACAACCTGCTAATCTTCAGTATGAAGTGACCTATAATGACAGTCTGCAACGCTACGTGATAGGTCGGAAAATAGGCGGCACCTATCTCAGCGCGCCCATCATGATGACGCTCACGGAATACATGCAATGGCTTGACCGCCACCGTAGCAACGCCTTTTTCAGGGCCAAGAACGACGAAATCTACCAGAGAAAAGGCAAGGAAAAGTTTGATTTCAGCGATATGCGCTTCGATCTCGGACCGGCCGAGAAGATTTTCGGGCCGGGTGGTGTACGCGTCCGCACCCAGGGAACGGCCGAACTCAAACTCGGAGGAACCATCAAGAACATTGAAAACCCTTCGCTCTCCATCCGCAACCGCAAGACTACCGCGCTCGATTTTGACGAAAAGATCAATCTGTCGGTCAACGGAAAGGTGGGCGACAAGGTAAACATGAATCTCAACTACAACACCGACGCCACCTTCGACTTCGACACGCAGAACCTGAAACTGAAATACGACGGCAAGGAAGACGACATCATCAAATTAGTAGAGATTGGCAATGTGTCGTTTCCGAGTAATTCCACGCTTGTGACAGGGGCCAGCTCACTCTTCGGCGTGCGCACGGATATGCAGTTCGGAAGGCTGAAACTGCAGCTCGTAGCGTCGCAGAAAAAGAGTGCCAGCAAGAGTGTAGGCTCCAAAGGCGGCGTGCAGCTGACGCCATTTGAAATCAATGCCACCGGATATGAGGAAAATACGCACTTTTTTCTGGGTCAATACTTCCGCGAACACTACGACGAGGGCATGCGAAGGCTACCCCATGTCATGAGCGGAATTACCATCAACCGCATGGAAGTGTGGGTAACGAACAAGTCGGGCTCGACCGTCAACACCCGTAACATCGTGGCACTGACGGATTTGGGCGAGAACCGGCAGATTAGCAGCCCGCTATGGTCCGCGCTGGGATACACTGTGCCCGACAACCAGGCCAACTCCGAATACGCCACGCTCAACGGCAATGCGGCCATCCGTGACATTGACCAGGCCTCGACACTGCTCGAAGCATTGGGATTGGTGGGTGGCAAGGACTTTGAGAAAGTGGGTAATGCCGTGCGACTCGACCCGAGTTCATACGTCGTCAACACGGCCTTGGGTTACATCTCGCTCAAGACCACCCTGCAACCCGACCAAGTTCTGGCCGTGGCCTTTGAATATACATCGGGCGGCCGCACGTATCAGGTGGGCGAGTTTGCCGGTGACAAGACCGACGTAAACCAGGCTTTGCTCGTCAAAACACTGAAAAATACCAGCAATAATCCGGCGCAAGGCAACTGGCGACTGATGATGAAGAACGTCTACAAACTGGGCGACAACATCCAAAAGGATAAGTTCAGGCTCGACGTGAAGTATCAAAGCGACACCACAGGCGTATATCTGACCTACATTCCAGAGCCTGAAGTGAAAAGCCAGACGCTCATCAAGGTACTTGGAGCCGACCGGCTGGACCAAAACAGCAACGCGCACGCCGACGGTCGCTTTGATTTCGTTGAGGGATATACTGTCAGCAGCGGCCGGGTGTTTTTCCCCGTGGCCGAACCTTTCGGCGATTACCTTTACAAATACCTGACGAACAAAGGCGTTCTGCCGGATATTGCCGCCAAATACGCCTTTACCGAACTATACGACTCTACCCGAACCGTGGCACGGCAGATAGCGGAGAAAGACAAATTCATATTTACCGGCCAGTTCAGAGGGTCGAGCGCCAATGTCATTTCACTGAATGCTTTCAACGTGCCGCAAGGGTCTGTGGTGGTGACGGCAGGAGGTGTGAAACTCAGCGAGGGCACCGACTACACCGTAGATTACAGTGCCGGTGAAGTGACGATCATCAACAAGAGCATCCTCGACGCGGGTACACCGGTGAATGTATCGCTCGAGAACAACACAGACTATGGCCAAATGCGCAAGACCATGGTGGGATTGAATTGGCAATATGACTTTTCGAAGAACTTTCAACTGAGCGGAACGCTGCAACATCTGCAGGAACAAGCCATGATCAACAAAGTGGCCATGGGTGCCGAGCCACTCAACAACACGCTGTGGGGCCTGAACATTAATTGGAGAAAGGAAAGTCAATGGCTCACCAACATGCTCGACAAACTGCCGTTTCTGCATCTGACGCAACCTTCGCAGATATCGCTGACGGGCGAATTTGCCCAGTTGATAGCCGGACAGAGCCGTGGCACGCAAGACAACGCGTCGTATCTGGACGACTTCGAGGGATCGAAAACGACCATCGACGTGTCTATGCCGTCGTCGTGGTTTATCTCGAGCGTGCCATCCATGTTTCCGGAGTACAGCGATAAGACAACGCTGACCGGTGGTTACAATCGAAGTCTGCTCGCCTGGTACTATATCGACCCGCTGTTTACACGCCGCAGCAGCTCATTGACCCCCGGACACATCAAAAGCGACCTGAATCAGTTGAGCAATCACTATGTACGCGAGGTGTATATACGCGAGCTTTTCCCTAATCGCGACTATAGTGTGTACAACAGCGGCGGTGCTGCCGGCACGCTCAATATCCTCAACTTAGCTTATTATCCGGACGAACGGGGACCTTATAACTTCAATCCCGACCTCAATGCGGACGGAACACTCAGGCAACCACAGCGTCACTGGGGCGGCATGATGCGAAAACTCGACACGAGCGACTTTGAAACGGCCAATGTAGAGTATATCGAATTCTGGTTGCTCGACCCCTTTATCTACTCGCGTCAGCAGCCCAACGCCCACGAATATGGCGGCGACTTTTACATCGACTTGGGCGAAGTGAGCGAGGATATCTTAGCCGACGGCAAGAAATTCTATGAAAGCGGCATGCCGGTAGACGGCTCAAGCAGCTTCACGACAACACAGTGGGGACGCATTCCTACACAGACGACGACAACTTATGCCTTTGCCACGTCGTCCGGAGCACGACAGTTGCAGGACGTGGGCTTCAATGGACTGACCGACGAACAGGAACGTTCGTTCGCTTCTTACCAGCCTTTCCTCAACGCGATCAGAGGGAAGGTGAGCCAGACTGTGCTCGACTCCATCACGAACGACCCGGCCAACGACAACTACCACTACTTCCGTGGAAGTGATTATGACGACATGAAGGCCGACATTCTGCGACGCTACAAGTACATTAACAACCCACAGGGCAACTCACCCGACAGCGAACAGCGGCAGGAACGCTACGACACGTCATATAAAACGACACCCGACGTGGAAGATATCAATCAGGACTACACGTTGAACGAGTATGAAAAATACTTTGAATACCGCGTTTCCATTCGTCCGAACGACATGGAGGTAGGGCGAAACTTCATCGTCGACAAGCGTGAATACGTGGCACCGCTGCGCAACGGTAATAAAGAAACGGTCAACTGGTATCAGTTCCGCATTCCGGTAAAAGAGTTTGAGAAACGATTCGGCGGCATATCCGACTTTACTTCCATCCGTTTCATGCGTATGTTCCTGACAGGATTCAAGCATCCGGTCGTCTTACGCTTCGGCAGTCTTGACTTGGTACGTGGCGACTGGCGACTCTATGAGCAGCAATTAGATAAGATGGCGGGAACGGGAACACTGACAGCCAGTGCCGTAAACATAGAGGAGAATGGCGAAAAACAGCCTGTCAACTATGTTGTTCCACCCGGAATAGACCGCATTCAGGACCCCGCGCAGCCGCAGGTGGTGATGAGCAACGAGCAGGCCTTGGACCTTTTGGCCGAAAATCTGTCGCGTGGTGAGTCGAAAGCGGTATATAAAAACACGATGATCGACATGCGTCAGTATCGCCGACTGGAAATGTTCGTCCACGCCAATGCCCTCCAGCAAAACGTGACAAACCTACAAAACGACCAGCTCGCTGTCTTCATACGCTTGGGAAGCGACTATAAGAACAACTATTATGAATATGAAGTGCCCCTGAAACTTACCGCTCCGGGACACTATGACCAGCGTGCTCCGGCCCAACGCGTCATGGTGTGGCTACGTGAGAATATGATTGACATTCCGATTCGACTCTTTACGAATCTGAAAAAGGAAAGAAACAAGTCGAGAGCAGAAGGAAACGCTTCTTTCAACACGGAGTTCAGCATGTATGATCCCGACAATCCGGCCAATCGAATAACCATCAAAGGCAACCCGACATTAGGCGAGGTGAAAACGATGATCATTGGCGTGAGAAACAAATCGCTCGAACCCAAAAGCGGAGAAGTATGGGTCAACGAGCTCAGACTTAAGGAATATGACAACAAAGGCGGATGGGCTGCCCAGGGAAACCTGAATGTTCAGCTGTCTGATCTCGGCACAGTGAATGTGCAGGGCAGGCATGTGGCACAGGGATTCGGCAACTTGGAACAAGGCGTACAGGAGCGATCCAAGGACGACAGAGACCAATACAGCCTGACGACAAGCATTGAGCTCGGCAAGTTCTTTCCAGAAAAGGCAAAGGTTTCTATCCCCTTGTACTACAGTTACAGCAAAGACATCACCAAACCGAAATATAATCCGCTGGATACGGATATGCCACTAAAAGACGCCCTCGACGCAACCGTGTCGAAAGCGGAACGCGATTCGATAAAAAGTATTGCGATAACACGGGCTACGAGCTCAAATTTCTCTATCGCAAACGCCCGCGTCGGCATTCAGACCAAGCGCCATCCCATGCCCTACGACCCCAACAACTTCGCGTTCTCATACAGCCATACCCAGACACAGACGACGGGACAGACCACTGTTTACGAGAATGAGATGAACTGGCGTGGCTCTATCAACTACAACTGGGCCCCCGTTTACAAGCCTTGGCAGCCATTCAAGCAGATGAAGAACAGGTCGAAATGGCTCGACCTGTTCAGGAAATTCGGATTTAATTGGCTGCCACAATCCGTTGGTTTCAATACGGAGATGACCCGAAACTATTATGAATTGCAGGAGCGGGACATGGAAGCGATGGAAGAAAATCAGCTCCCTGTCAGCTTCAGTGAGCAATTTCTGTGGAACCGTGACTTCACGTTGCGATGGGACTTGACCAATAACCTGCACATGAACTTTGAAAGCGCGACCCATGCTCAGATAGAAGAGCCATACACTCCCGTGAACAAAGATCTCTATCCGGATCAGTATTCGGCCTGGAAAGATTCCGTCTGGCAATCTATCCGTCATGGAGGAACACCGCTCGACTACAACCAATCATTCTCGTTGTCGTATAATGCGCCGCTCAATCTGATTCCGATTCTTGACTGGATAACGGCTAACGGTAACTACACGGCTACATACAACTGGGTGAGAGGCACGAAATTAGAAGACGGTTCGTCGTTGGGCAACACGATTGTGAACAACCGTAACCTGTCGCTTAATGGCACTTTCAATCTCGTTCGGCTCTATAACTACATCCCATTCCTCAAGTCAGCCAACGAACAAAGGGGACGGCAGAAGAGCAACGTTCAGCAACAAGGTAACAAGAAACGCAATGACACCAACCGCAAACCTACGGCACAGGAGCGAAAGGTTGAGCTGCAGAAAAACATGCTGCAACAGAAGACAAAGAACTTTGAGAAAGAGATCACGCTGTTGCCCGACTCTGTCCTGACATTGACACATGGAAAGGACTCGAAACGCATCATTGTAACCGCCAAAACGGCTAATGGTAAAAGCCTGCGACTGCGTTACAGACGAATTGACGCGAATCGAATTGCCATTAAAAACAAAGTTGACTCGGCTCTAAAGATTAAGATTTCCGTAGGAACGAAGGCTCCATTGGAGGAAAAACAGTGGTATCGGATGGCACAAAGCGCGGCTCGGGTCATGATGATGGTGCGCAATGTGACCGTATCTTACCGCAATCAATACTCCATGTCTTTGCCGGGATTCATGCCAAACATAGGTAACGCCTTTGGACAGACCCGTGGCACGGGCGCTTTTGCTCCGGGACTCGACTTCGCCTTTGGACTGATAGGCGACTCCTACGTAGACCGGGCCAGCGAAAGAGGATGGCTGTTGCGCAACGACTCTGTAGCGACGCCGGCCACAACCAATGCTTCGGAAGACCTGCAGATAAGAGCTACGCTTGAACCTTTCAATAATTTCAGAATCGACCTGAACGCTTCGCGCACCATGACACACGGGAAAAGCATTCAATACATGTACACCGGCTCACCGACGACACAGAACGGCTCGTTTACCATGACGACAATATCGCTTCGGAGCGCGTTGGAAGGAATCGGTAATGCCACCTCCGGCTACCATAGTGCCAGCTTTGAGCGTTTCTGCCATTCATTAGAGAGTTTCCGTAGTCGTGTGGAAGCCCGTTACCAAGGCGCTCCCATGCCGGGAGGAGGTAAATATGATCCCGCGACAAGCCCTGTAGACAGGTTCAGTTCCGACGTACTTATTCCGGCATTTCTTGCCACCTATACGGGTGGAGGTTCGCTCGACCTGTTTCCTAAACTCACACGGCTGTTGCCAAACTGGTCAATCCGCTACAGCGGTTTGGGCAATCTGCCGTGGTTCCGTGATGTTTTCAAGAGTTTCAACATCAACCATTCCTACAAGAGTATTTATGCCGTGGGCGCCTACGGCAGCTATTCTTCTTTCCAAGAATACATGAACGGGCTGGGATTCATCACGAATACAGACAACATGCCGGTTCCTCACAGCATGTATAACATACCGACCGTAAGTATCAACGAGGCTTTCAGCCCCCTGCTCGGTGTCGACATGACTTTCCAGAACAATCTTACTGCCAAGTTGGAATACCGTACCACCCGTGTGTTAGGACTGAATATGACGAGCGTTCAGCTCAACGAAGCATTAAGCAGAGACTGGGTTGTGGGACTTGCTTATAGAATCAACGATTTCAAGTTGTTTGGTAACACACCCCGAAAAGCGAAAAGTCGCCAAACAACTAAACGTGACACGAAGAATGACAACGAGCAGAGCACGAACACAAACACGGGTAAAAATCGTGGAATCAATCACAATCTGAACATGCGGCTCGACATCAGCTACCGCCGACAGGCCTCGTTGACACGCGATATCGCTTCGATTGTAACATCAGCCAGCAGTGGAAACTCGGCGTTCAAGATGAGTTTGTCGGCCGATTACACGTTAAGCCGCATGCTCACGCTTAACTTCTATTACGACAGACAGACGAATACGCCGCTTCTTTCGGCTAACAGCTATCCGACAACAGTACATGATTTCGGGGTCAGTCTTAAATTCTCGCTCACCAAATAGCCTTTTCGGCCAACTGATCAATTAAGGTTGACAAAGGACAGTACACACTTTATCCTGAAAGGCTCTTCCATTCTTACCATGCAAAAGGCCCTGGTTGATAATGGAAAAACAGAGGCGATGCCCATTGGAAGACGTGCAATAGCCTGCCAGACTACTAACGCCCGTCACCGTTCCCGTCTTTGCTTTGACATTGCCATTGGTAAACGCGCCTCTCATTCGCTTCTTCAACGTTCCGTCCTGCCCTGCTATCGGCAACGCCTGAATAAGGTGGTGATAGATATTTTCATTACGATAAGCGTATCGTAGCATGCTTACCTCTAATTCTGCCGACACATAATTATATAAAGAAAGGCCGGAACCATCGGCAAATTTATAGTTAGAAGCGTTCAACCCAATCTTGTTGACCAGCCGTTTGATGACCGTTCGCGCGCTACGGGCCGACGCCGGACGATTGCCGGTGCTGGCAGCAAGTTGATAAAACATGGATTCCGCATAAAGGTTGTCACTTTCTTTCAACATCCGCATTAAGATTTGGTCGATCGTATGGAAACGCGTTACAATACAATAAGCGTCATTCGGTTTTCTTCCTTCTGCTGTTGTAACCTCCAACACGACATTTGCGGTGACCAAAGCCTGCAGAAATCGGCTGATAAACTGATCCTTTTTACTGATCAGCAACGGTGATAGCGTCCAGTTGTCATCATCCCAACACCATCCTTCTCCATACCTTTCATCGTCTTTCATGCTCTTGTCGGCGATGATACGACCATGAATCGTGTCCACGCCCATCTTCTTGATGGCCTCCACAAACGCGTTAAGGTCATCGCTGTTGAAACGCGGATCGAAGCCTCCCACGCAATAAACGTCACCTCGAAGTGTTCTACCTTCTATCTTACCTGTATAGCACAAGTCTGTCTTAAACTGATAGTCGCCTCCCAATTGGTCAATAGTCGTTATGGCAGTGATGACTTTCATCGTACTGGCAGGCCTCATCAGCTGCCGCTCATTATACTTGAAAATAGCGGAATCGGCATCCAAATCATAAACCATTATGCCCACCTGAGACGTCTTGAACATATCTCCCTCTAACAATTGAGCCAATCGATACTGCACACTTTGGGGCCAAGGACGCGTAATCGTATCGGGGCTGAGCCCCAAAACCACAGCCGAATCGGGTTCGTCGCTGTCATCATTGTCCACCACTTCATTTTCGACCTGAGCAAACACAGGGCAAACCAACAATGAAAGCAAAAAAGTTATCAAGTATTTCCTGCGCTCCGGCAAGCTAAATATTCTCTTCATCATAATCATTCATTCTCTTCATCAGCTCCTTGCAGAAAGCTTTTTCTTCCTCTGGCTGCACTGCCAACAAGCGATTAGCGCCGTACACGATCATTACGAAATGGCTCAAGCCACCCATTCTTCGCATGGGCGTCACCTTAAAAACTTCCGACAATCGGATCACCTGACGCTTTGCCAATCGTCCCCGGTCTATAATGAGCAGCTGTTCATGGCCTTGCCGCACGAAGCGATACGACGTATGGAGCACACGTTCCGTCATCATGACCACAACAAATGTTAGCAAAAGTCCAAAGATAGCGGCTTTCGACCAAAATAAAAAGAAAGCAAGAATCGAAAAGGCTACGATTCCACAAACTGTCGCTATAGAAAAATGCCGATGAAAAGTCCTATCCATAATTCGTAAACGCAAAATTACAAAAAATAAATGTTTTACCTATCTCTTTAACAATAAATGACTATTTTTGCACCATGAATAACAAATTCAAATATGACTTTTAAGTATGACTTCCTCATTATCGGTGCCGGTGTAGCGGGAATGAGCTACGCTTTGAAGATCGCAAGGGCACGGAAAGGACGGATTTGTATGATTTGCAAAACTTCTCTTGAAGAAGCGAACACTTCGTTCGCGCAGGGAGGAATCGCCTCTGTTACCAATCCGGAATTAGATAACTTCGACAAACATATTCAAGATACCATGATCGCCGGTGACTTTATCAGCGATCCGCGGGCCGTAGAGCAAGTGGTGAAGCGGGCGCCGGCCCAAATCAGCGAACTCACTAACTGGGGAGTGAATTTCGACCGCAAGGAAAACGGCACGTTCGACCTGCATCGGGAGGGCGGCCACTCTGAGTTCCGCATACTCCATCATGCCGATGATACGGGCGCGGAGATACAGCGCGGACTGATGGAAGCTGTCAGAAACAATCCACATATCGAGATACGTGAGAATCATTTCGCTGTCGAAATCATCACTCAGCACCACCTTGGCGTGGAAGTGACGCGCCGCACGCCCGACATAGAATGCTATGGGGCCTACGTTCTCAACCCCGAGACGCAGAAGGTGGACACTTACCTGGCGAAGGTTACGGTGATATGCACGGGCGGTTGCGGCGCCGTTTACCAGACAACAACCAACCCCATCATCGCTACGGGCGACGGCGAAGCCATGGTTTATCGTGCCAAAGGCGCCGTAAAGGACATGGAGTTCGTCCAGTTTCACCCCACCGCCCTCTTTCACGCCGGCGAAACGCATCCCGCTTTCCTCATCACCGAAGCCATGCGGGGCTACGGCGGCATTCTGCGGCTGCCCTCCGGCGAGAGCTTCATGGAGAAATACGACAAACGTCTCTCCTTGGCGCCACGCGATATCGTAGCCCGGGCCATCGATAACGAAATGAAAATACACGGAATCGATCACGTATGCCTCGACGTGACGCACAAGGAAGCGGAAGAAACGCGCCGCCATTTCCCCAACATCTACCACAAATGCCTCTCCATCGGCATTGATATCACCCATGAATACATACCCGTTCGCCCCGCTGCCCACTACATGTGCGGCGGCATTCAGGTAGGCCTCAACGGGCGGAGCAGCATTCATCGTCTCTATGCCTTGGGCGAATGCGCCTGCACAGGACTGCATGGCGGCAACCGGTTGGCCAGCAACTCGCTCATCGAAGCGGTGGTTTATGCCGACACGGCGGCCGAGCATTCACTCTCCGAAGTGGGCAACTACACTTTCAACGACGCCATACCAGCTTGGAATGACGAAGGAACGCTCACCAACGAAGAGCACGTTCTCATCACGCAGAGCATCAAGGAGGTGGGCGAAATCATGAGCAATTACGTGGGAATCGTGCGCAGCGACCTACGACTGAAACGTGCCTGGGCTCGTCTCGACCTGCTTTACGAAGAGACCGAGGCCCTTTTCAAGCGCGTGAAAGCCAACAAGGATATCTGCGAACTACGCAACATGATTAACGTGGGCTATCTCATCACGCGCCAGGCCATCGAGCGCAAGGAGTGTCGGGGACTGCATTACACGATCGATTACCCCGTACACGCCTACGACAAGGCCTGAACGACAGCGCGAACGACAGCGACCGACAATAGAAACGCGTAAATGGAAACCTCTCGAAGTTCCCATTTACGCGTTTCGCTTATTATCTTTTACCGACCTTGGGCCGTGCCCGAGTATGCCGGCCGTTACTTTTTATCTTCGTAGTATGCCAGTCCTTGCTGCACATTCTTGATCAAAGCCTTCGAAGAGTAGGTAGCGCCGCTCACGCCATCGACCTCCATTTGGGTCGCCTTCTTGACCGTCTTCCCTTCAAACTGCTTCAAAAGCGTTTTGGCTTTGGCAAAGTATTGCGGCGTCTCACGGTTGGGAAGCGCCTCCACTTTTACAACCTTATTCTTCTTAATGTAAATCTGCACCGGCGTAGCGCCTTTGAAGCCACGCACCGTCTTGCTGATATCTGTCGTATTAACGACCACGGTATCATTGCTTCTTGTAATCGGCTCGCTGTTTATAGCCGCACTTACGAACAGGGTCACAGCCAAAGCCGCGCCTGAAACCATACCTATTAATCTAAAATTCATATACTTATTTTTGGTGATAATTCGTGATTTTTCTTTCCTAAAGAACGCAATCTCTAAGGAATACCTTTATTTTCTACAGGTTGCAAAATTACCGTTTTTCCCCACATTCGGGTCAATCGTTTCTTGATTTTTCACTACTTTTACGAAAAAAGCATTATTTTTGTGTTTTAAAAAGGCTATTGATCATCAACCGGAAAAACATGACTCCATCGTTGAATATCAGAAACTACCTGCAGCTCAACCCGCTATTGCGCGTTGCCGTCATGCTGATAAGCGGCATTGCGGCCGGCGAATACCTTCAACTTTCCCTTTCCACCTTTTTACTACTCTGCGGCGTCAGCCTCTTGGCGGCCCTGTTGTGCCGTGGCAAAGGGCAAAGTCTCGCCATTCTGACGGCAACCGCTCTGCTGGGAGGGCTGCTCATCACTTTCTATCACTACCGAACCGACCGTCCACTGCCCACGGGCAGCATTCACTATCAAGCCGTCATCATCAGTCAGCCACAGCCTCGTGGAAAGATCATGCGCTGCGACCTGCTCGTCACGGCATTGGAAGGCACGCCACTTCAACGTTCCATGAAGGTCAGAGCCGCCATTCTGCGTCACGACGACCGTCATGACAGCCGGCTGTCTATCGGCAACGGTCTGATGGCAGAGGCTGAAATCAAGCGTCCCCGCAACACGACCGCCAACCCGCGCTTCGATTATCAACGCTGGATGCGGGTACACGGCTACGAAGGCGAGACGTTTATACCTTATTGGAAATACCACACGGCCATCTTTCCGCTACATATCAGCCGGCTCGAAAAGGCAAAACTACGGGCGCTGACGCTACGGGAACGACTGGCCAAGGACTTCCGGCAGTCGCAAATAGGCACCGAGGAGCAGTCGCTCCTGCTGGCTATGACGCTGGGCGACAAGTCGATGCTCAGTCAACAGACCCGTGACGATTTTTCAAAAACAGGCAGTTCACATATCTTGGCACTCTCCGGACTGCATCTTTCCATTATTTACTTCATGCTGCTGGCCCTCTTCCGGAGCAATCTTGCGGGCAACCTGCTCAGCCTTGCGGCCATCTGGGCCTACGCCGTGATGGTCGGCCTGCCGCCGTCGGTGGTTCGCTCGGCCACCATGATTACCATTTACGGGCTCATCGCGCTACTCCACCGCGACAAGATGAGCATGAACACGCTGTCGCTGACGGCCATCATCATGCTTGTCATCCATCCCATGAGCCTGTGGGACGTGGGATTTCAGCTGTCGTTCATGGCCGTAGCCGGCATCTTTATCTACTTCGGTCCTATCAGCCGAGCCATTCAGCCCCGTTTTCGTCCTCTTAAATGGTTTACAGACCTCATGGCCACTTCGCTGGCCGCGCAACTGACAACCGCTCCGCTCGTGCTCCACTACTTCGGACGGCTGGCAACTTACTTCCTACTGACCAACCTTATCGTCATCCCCCTGACCACCCTCATCCTCTATGGAGCCGTCATCGTGTTTGCTACCACATTCTTTCCCTTCGTCCACAACCTGCTGCTGCGGCTCGTCGGTGGGCTGGCCACGCTCTTAGTGTTGAGTGTACAAAAAATAGCCACACTCCCCGGCGCGTCGATAGACCATTTCTATCTTAGCAACCAAGGCGTGTGGCTATGCTATTCGCTCATGGCCCTGTCAACGGCGGGCCTATGGCTGTGGCATAAACGACGACTTAATCGTCTACCCCGAACAGAGGATCCTCGGGCATGACCATTACCGGCTTCTGTTCGAAATCACGCAGCAACTTCTCGCTCACATATTTCTTGTTGACCACCAATCGGAACATATACTCATTGAACCAATCGTTGGTCATGATGACGCAACCCTTATGGCCGCTATCGGCTCCCCAGCTGTTTTCCACCATCCACTTTACGGGTTTGCCCGCGTTGTCCAAATCGACGGCCGTAAGCGTCATGGCGTGCGTGGAACCACTGTCGAACGTCTCGATACGCTCGGCCTTTGTCATGCCGAAAGTTGTACCGAATAGCGTGCCGTAGTCGTAGTTGTCGAGCGTGGAATAGCCGGTCTTGCGGTCGAACTGCTTACCCGCGTCGTAGCTGCTGTAGAGCTTGCGACCGTCCTTGAGCGAAGCGATGGCCAGCTTGGCGATTTCTTCCATCGGCAGATTGAGATATTTCCAGTTGTGCCCATCATAGACATGGCGATCGAAATCCACCTCGTAAGTCTTGTAATAAGGGCGGCGCGGGTCGTTCATCACCATGATGAAACTGCCGTTGAGGGCGTGGCCCACGGTAGCCTCGTAGAACTCCTTGGGAGTAAACCGGCGCGTTTCGCCCACGGGATTGCCTTTCTTATCACGGAATGTATAGGTAAACTCCTTCACAGGCGTGCCCAATGTCAGGCTCAACATGCGATAGATGGTACCCAGCATTTCAGTTTTACGCTGATTGATGGCAGCGGGCTTCTTCTTGTCAGCCACCATCTTACGCAGTTCCAAGCCAAACTCGCGCAGCTTTGACGAGATAAGCCGGCCCATGCGCGACGTGTTGTTGGCCGAATAGCTCTCGGGCATGACGCTCATCGGCACCAGTCCATATTTTTCAACTAAGTCGGCGACGCCACAGAACGTGCCGCCGTCGGACACCGGATGGCGGAAGAAGAACTGCACCCGTGGGTCGTCCATCGGCTTATTGGCACAGTCGATGACGCCCTGCAGCATAAGATTGGCTTTCTCCAACTGGTCCCAGAAGAAGAGATAGGCGTGCGAGAACTCCACTTTCTGCTCGCCCTTATGTGCCTGAGCGAAGTTGCCGCGCAATACATTCAGGCCGCTGAACATCCAGCAACGTCCCGAACTTTTCTGGTTATGAATGTTCTGCGAGGGTGTCATCACCGAGAAATGGTCGTCAAGGCCAACCTCAGCCCTGTTGTTCTTGGCCAGGTTGTCAATCGAGTTCGACGCAATGGCATTAGCCAAGGCCTTTTCGGCCACGGAAGAGGATTGCGCCTGCTGAATCTTCTGCAACATTTCGACAGAAATACCACCCTTGGTCTGGGCAGAAAGCGTCATGGCCATGGCCATGAAAAGACTTAAGATTACGGTTTTACGCATTTGTTTTCAATTTTATTAAACGATTCTGCAAAAATACAAAAAATAATACAGAATCTCCATTGTGGGCTTAAAATATCATAGAAAGCGTATTTTTATAACCCGCAAAGCGACTTTGCGTGACCTCGTCCACTTAGAGAGGCCGGTACAACGGCGCATGTCATGGTGGTGGAAATGTAAATTTTTTATCACGCAAAAACGACCTTTTCAATTTGGTCATCTGGAATTGAAATGAAGGTTGATGGGCTTTGAAATGACGATTGGGGGACGATAAAATCGCGAAAGCAGTGCTTTGACAATGCAAAAGCAGCCCTTTTAGCCGGTCAAAGCACTGCTTTTGGAGTGTCATAAGGCTGCTTTTGACTGCTGAAAAAGAGTTTTTTAGAAGTCAAAAACAGCGCTCTGAAAGACTAAAAACAACTAACGCGTTGATTATGAGCGTAATACAAACTCACGCAGGAATCGCTTATTTTCGACCAAAGATATTTTATTTCAGAATAACGCAGCCATTTTCGCGTTTTTGTCAAATAAATTCGGTGTTGAAATGTTCTTCCTTTTGGCTTGTTACAGCTTATCATATCGTTGCCGGAAAGGATTCTACAGCCGCGGCGTGGCTTTTCTTCAGGGTTTTCTTTGCGGTTTGCCGTGTTTGCAGTATCTTTGTAGAAAGGTTGTAGGGGGGTGAGGTTGTCGGGATGAATGGTTAGCTATCATCTTTACAAGGACTTATCGGTTCTGCGATATGCTCCACCCGCGGCAACAAAAGACAAAATTATGGACAATAACAAGCAAGCGACACTCGAATTGGGAACCAAGCCCGTAGGTTCGCTATTGATACAATACGCCCTGCCGGCCATCATTGCCATGACGGCTTCGTCGCTCTACAACATCATCGACCGCGTGTTCATCGGGCAGGTGGTGGGTCCCATGGCTATCTCGGGACTGGCCATTACCTTTCCTTTCATGAATCTCTCGAGCGCGTTCGGCGCCGCCGTGGGCGTGGGATCCTCAACGGCTATTTCCGTGAAGCTGGGACAGAAGGACTATGCCACGGCCGAAAACATTCTGGGTAATACCGTTACGCTCAACCTGATTGTAGGACTTGTGCTGGGATTCACGTGTCTCGCGTTTCTCGACCCTATCCTCCGGTTCTTCGGCGCCAGCGATCAGACGATTCCCTATGCCCGCGACTTCATGCAGATTATCCTGCTGGGCAACGTCTTCACGCACATGTACTTTGGCATGAACGCCGTGTTGCGTGCGGCCAGCAAGCCCCGTCAGGCCATGTACGCCACCATGTTTACGGTGGTTTGCAATATTCTGCTCGACGTGGTGTTCATCTGGTGGTGGCACTGGGGTATTCGTGGGGCCGCTCTCGCTACCATCATCTCGCAAATTCTGGCTCTCATGTGGCAGATGAAGCTCTTCAGCAACCAGAAAGAACTGCTCCATCTGAAACGCGGAATCTATCGGCTGAAGGCCAACTTAGTGAAGAATATCATCGGAATCGGTATCTCGCCGTTCCTGATGAACGTGTGCGCCTGCATCATCGTCATCTTCATGAACAACCAATTCGTGAAGTTCGGCGGCGACATGGCGGTGGGTGCCTACGGCATCAGCAATGGTATCGCCACGGTATTCATCATGTTTGTGATGGGTATCAATCAGGGCATGCAGCCCATCGCGGGCTATAACTACGGGGCCGAGCGTGTCGATCGTATGCTGCAAGTGCTGAGGCTCAGTATCATTTACGCCACCGTCATCATGACAGCCGGCTGGCTCGTGGCCATGTTCCTGCCTTATTATTGCGCCCGCATGTTCACCACCGACACGGCGCTCATCGCTTTGGCCATCCCGGCCATTCGCATCAACATGCTTGTATTTCCCGTGATAGGCTATCAAATGGTGATTGCCAACTTCTTCCAATGTATCGGCAAGGTGAAAATAAGCATCTTCATGAGCCTCTCACGTCAGCTGTTGTTCCTCTTGCCTCTCCTGGCCATTCTGCCGGAGTTCTGGGGTGTCAACGGCGTTTGGTACGCTTTGCCTTCGTCCGACTTGACGGCAGCCGTCGTAGCGGCCGTAATCATGACGGTATATATGAAAAAGTTCAATAAAACATATAACACTTCGCGCCCATGAACAACCATACGCGTATCATCAACATAGGTCGGCAGATCGGCAGTGGCGGTCTGTTGATCGCCAAGGAGCTGGCCCGCAACCTGGGCTTTGTGTTCTACGACAGGGAGATTCTGAACCTGGCCGCCAAGGAAAGCGGCTTCTGCGAGAGATTCTTCGAGCAGAACGACGAGCGGAAAGGATTTCTGCGCTCGCTCTTCCACGTGCATGTCCCGCTCCTGGGCGAGAGCAATTTCTACAGGAACGACTTCTCGCAGGAGAGTCTTTACCAGTTTCAGAGCGACGCCATCCGCAAAGCGGCCGAACAATCGGACTGCGTTTTCGTAGGCCGCACGGCCGACTACATCCTTCGCGACTATCGGAATGTGGTCAACATCTTTATCACGGCCGACCCGGAAGAGCGGTTGCGACGTGTCGCCGAGCGGCTGCGACTGAACGAGGAGGCTGCCCGCAAGTTGATAGAGGATAAGGAAGAAAGTCGCGCGGCCTACTACAACTATTACACGGGCAAGAAATGGGGACACGCGTCGAGCTACGACCTCTGCGTCAACTCCGGCCCGTTGGGGCTGAAAGGTACGGCCGAGTTGATAGAAGACTTTGTCCGTCGCCGTTTTCAAATGACTCCCGACCGATGAAAAAGATTGGAATTATCAGCGATACGCACGCCTATTGGGATGACAAATACGTCACCTATCTGGACGACTGCGACGAGATATGGCACGCGGGCGACATCGGATCGCCGGAACTGGCCGACCGTTTTGAGGCCATGAAGCCCACGTTCAGGGCCGTCTATGGCAACTGCGATGGCTACGACCTGCGCGCCCGCTATCCCGAGACGCTGCGTTTCAAGTGTGAGGACGTGGACGTGATGATGACACACATCGGCGGCTATCCGGGCAGGTACGACCGCTCTATCGTGAATAAGCTGTTCGCGTCGCCACCCAACCTGTTCATTTCGGGCCATTCGCACATCCTCAAGATTATGCCCGACAAGCGGCTGAACCTGTTGCACATTAATCCGGGCGCCGCTGGACTGCAAGGCTGGCACCGGGAGCGCACCCTCGTGAGGCTCACCATCGACGGCAGTCGGTTTACCGACTGCGAAGTCGTCACGCTGGGGGGTAAGCATTGAACCGAATCTTTCGGCATCATAAAGCCTAACAACATGACACGTAAAAAACAGATTCTTGCCTTTTCGGCCATCTTCGGCATCATTCGCGAGTTTCCGGAGTAAGTTTAACCTGCTAATTATACATTATTATATATATATGAAAACCTATTTAGTAACGGGAGGCGCCGGTTTTATCGGTGCTAATTTCATCAAGTATCTGCTGCACGTAAAGTATCGAAACGAGGATATTAAAGTGATTATCCTCGACGCGCTGACCTACGCGGGCAACTTGGGAACCATCAAGGAGGACATCGACGGTGAGCGTTGCGTCTTCGTGAAAGGCGATATTCGCGACCGAAAACTGCTCGACAACCTCTTTGCCGAGTACGATATCGACTATCTTGTCAACTTCGCGGCCGAGAGCCATGTGGACCGCAGCATTGAAGATCCGCAGCTTTTCCTGAGCGTCAACATCCTGGGAACGCAGAATTTGCTCGACGCGGCCCGACAGGCGTGGGTCACCGGCAAGGACGCGCAGGGCCGTCCCACGTGGAAAGCTGGCAAACGCTATCATCAGGTGTCCACCGACGAGGTCTACGGCAGCTTGGGAGCGGAGGGATTCTTCACCGAACAGACGCCGCTATGCCCGCACAGTCCATACAGTGCCAGCAAGACGAGTGCCGACTTGTTTGTCATGGCCTATCATGACACCTACCGCATGCCCGTCACCATCACCCGTTGTTCCAATAACTACGGGCCTTATCACTTTCCCGAAAAGCTCATTCCGCTTATCATCAATAACATTCTGGAAGGCAAACCGCTGCCCGTCTACGGCCAAGGGCTCAACGTGCGCGACTGGCTTTACGTGGAAGACCACTGCAAGGCCATTGATCTGGTGGTGCGTGAAGGCCGCGAGGGTGAGGTCTACAACGTGGGGGGACACAACGAAATGACGAATATCGACATCGTGAAACTCACCGTCAAGACCGTTCACGATATAATGGAAGCCGATAAGAGCTTGCGCCATATACTGAAAAAGCAGGTGAAGGACGCCAACGGAGATATCGACATCAGTTGGATTAACAACGATCTCATCACGTATGTGGCCGACCGTTTGGGCCACGACCTGCGCTATGCCATCGATCCCACGAAGATAAAGAATGAGTTGGGCTGGACTCCCGAAACGAAGTTTGCCGACGGTATCGTGAAGACCATCAAGTGGAACCTCGACAATCAGGCCTGGATAGAGGAAGTAACAAGCGGTGATTATCAGAAATATTATGCCCGGATGTACGGCAACAGATAACGAAACGTATGGCCACAGCCAACAAACAGCACGACAATAAACAAGATTAGAATGAAGAAAATCATGTTACTGGGCTCGGGAGAACTGGGCAAGGAGTTTACGATTGCCGCCAAACGAGCCGGTCTCTACGTGGTGGCCTGCGACAAATACGACAACGCGCCGGCCATGCAGGTGGCCGATGAGCGAGAGATATTTAGCATGCTCGACGGCGACGCGCTCACCATGGCGGTCAGGAAGCATCGCCCCGACATCATCGTTCCGGAGATAGAAGCGATTCGTACCGAGCGTTTGTTCGACTTCGAGCGGCAAGGCATTCAGGTGGTTCCTTCGGCACGAGCCGTCAACTACACCATGAACCGCCGTGCCATCCGTGACCTGGCGTCGCGGGAGCTGGGCTTGCGCACCGCCAAATATTTCTACGCGAAGACCTTCGACGAGTTTAAAACGGCGGCAGACGCCATCGGCTTCCCCTGCGTGGTGAAGCCCCTGATGAGTTCGAGTGGGCATGGGCAGAGCTATGTGCGTAACGACGACGAACTGGAAGCGGCTTTCCACGAAGCCATGGAGGAAGGACGTGGCGACGTGAGGGAAGTGATTATCGAGGAATTTATCGACTTCGACTCTGAATTTACGCTGCTTACGGTGACGCAGAAGGATGGGCCGACACTCTTCTGTCCTCCCATCGGCCATATACAGAAGGGTGGTGACTACCGCGAAAGCTGGCAACCGTATCATATTTCGGACGAAGCGCTGAAGCAGGCGCGCCACATGGCCGCCGAAGTGACGAAGGCATTGACGGGCTATGGCCTATGGGGCGTGGAGTTTTTCATGACCAAACAGGGAGAGGTTATCTTCTCCGAACTGAGTCCAAGGCCCCACGACACGGGCATGGTAACGCTCGGTCATACCACTAACCTGAGCGAGTTTGAGCTTCATCTGCGGGCCGTCATGGGCTGGCCCATCCCCGCCATTCACTTGGAGCACTACGGTTGCAGCGCCGTGGTGCTGGCCAAGGAGGAAGCCGACCGTGAACCCGACTATCAACTCATGGAAGCTCTGAAAGAAGACCGCACCCGTGTGCGCGTCTTCGGCAAGCCCACGCAGCACGTGGGACGTCGTATGGGCGTGGTGCTGTGTTACGACGAGTTGGGCGCGGATATCAACCTGTTGCGCGACAAGGCCAAACGGCTGGCCGAAACCATCATCCCCGATTAATCAAAATTATATTTTCGACACATGACAAGTCCGTTAGGAGAAATCATCGAGCTGCCTCGAATAACCGATCCGAGGGGTAACCTGACGGTGGCGGAGCAGCTACGACATATTCCTTTTGAGATTAAGAGAGTGTACTGGACCTACGACGTGCCGGCCGGAGAGAGCCGTGGAGGTCACGCCCACCGACATTGTCGCTCGGCGGTGATAGCAGTGAGCGGCAGTTTCGACGTCGTTTTGGACAACGGGACGGAACGATGGACCTATCACATGAACCATCCCTACCAGGCACTGCTCATCGATAGGGGTATATGGCGCACGCTGGAGGACTTCTCCAGCGGTGCCGTCTGCTTGTCGCTGGCCTCCGACGCGTTTCAGGAAGAAGACTATATACGTGATTACCAACAGTTTCTGGCCTATTTGAAATGTTCGAAATAAGGAGATACACAGCTCGGTTGCGGGACGAATGGAACCTTTTCGTGACCCGGTCGAAGAACGGAACGTTCCTCTTCGACCGCGACTACATGGACTATCACCAACAGCGGTTTGCCGATTTCTCCCTTCTTTTCTATCTTAAAGACAGCCTTTACGCCATCCTGCCGGCCAATCGGGAAGGCAATATCTTGCGATCGCACGCCGGGTTGACCTACGGCGGCCTCGTCATGGACGCTCAGGCCACAGCCGCCAATACCGTCAGGCTCTTCGAGGAGCTGAACGCTTATCTGCGGACACAAGGGATTGAAAAGGTTATCTACAAGTGTATTCCTTGGGTTTATCACCGCATGGCGGCCGAAGAAGACCTGTATGCCATCTTCAGAACATGCCGGGCACGCCTTGTCGCCCGTGACATTGGCTCGGTCATAACCCGTGGCAGTGAGCAGAGATGGCAGCGCGTGCGTCGCAGAGCGGTCGATAGGGCCGACAAACAAGGTGTTGTCGTGCGACAATCAGACGACTTTGCGGGTTTCTGGGAGATACTGACAGAGAATCTTAATGCCAAATATGGCGTGCAACCGGTGCATAATTTGGACGAAATCAGCTTGCTCCACAGCCGTTTTCCCGACCATATCAAGCTCTATACAGCCACTGTCGATGGCGAACTATTGGCCGGAGTGGTGCTCTATCTCACGCCGCAGGTGGCGCACGCGCAGTACAGTTCGGCCAGCGCCAAGGGCAAACAGTGGGGCGCTATCGACAAAATCTACAGTCAAATCATACCCGAAACATTGGCTGAATATCGCTATTTCGACTTCGGACGCTCCACGGAGAACCGGGGATTATATTTAAACGAGAATCTCATTTTTCAGAAAGAAGGCTACGGCGCCCGAGGTTTGTGTTGGGATTGGTACGAATGGAACGTATGAAAATAGAATATCTTTCATTAAAAAAAATAACCGAACAACATTCGGAAGAGATTCAAGAGGCGGCCAATCAGGTCGTTGCCTCAGGCTGGTATCTGCTTGGTGAGGCCACAAAAACGTTTGAAACGGCATATACCGACTACATCGGAACTCGCCATTGCATTGGTTGCGGTAACGGACTCGACGCTTTGACGCTCATCTTTCGTGCCTACAAGGAGATGGGGAAGCTGAAAGAAGGCGACGAAGTGATTGTGCCGGCCAACACTTACATTGCTTCCATCCTTGCCATTACCGAGAATGGACTGAAGCCTGTGCTGGTAGAACCGTATTATTCCTCGCTCGAGCTCGACGATTATCTCATGAAACGGGCCATCACCAATAAAACCCGAGCCGTGCTTTTGGTGCATCTCTACGGTCGTTGCGCCATGAACGAAGCCATTGCCGAGGTCTGTAAGCGCCACCAGTTGATGCTGATTGAAGACAACGCGCATGCGGCCGGCTGTACTTACAACCAACGAAAGACCGGTCATTTGGGCCATGCGGCCGGCCACAGCTTCTATCCGACGAAGAATCTTGGTGCCTTGGGCGATGCCGGAGCCGTGACGACGGACGATGACGAACTGGCTACGGTAGTCCGATCGCTGGGTAATTATGGTTCCGAACGTAAGTATTTCTATGCTCACAAGGGGCGTAACAGCCGCATCGACGAACTTCAGGCCGCTGTGCTGGACGTGAAATTGAAATACCTTGACCGTGAAAACCAACGCCGAAAGGATATTGCCGAATACATGATCGCTCATATCGACAATCCAGCCATCTCGCTGTCGTTCGACCCGATAGCCGACAACGTGCACCATATCTTTCCCGTTTTTTGCGACCGCCGCGACGACCTGCGACAATACCTACATGACAACGGTATCGAAACGGCCCTCCATTATCCCGTCGCGCCCCATCGCCAACGCTGCTACAAAAGTCTGAACAAACTCTCGTTTCCCGTCACCGAGAAACTGGCCCGCACCGAACTCAGTATTCCCTGCAACCCGACGCTGACCGACAATGAAGTGGAATACATCGTCGAAACGCTCAACCGATTCTGAATGACAGCCGCTCCCGGCAATAATAAGCAAACTATAATTGCATATATTGCTGTCCGATAAACAAATTATAGCGATAAATCATGCCTTTTCGCCGTCCCGGCAAATGACGGCAGGCTTTCCGGGCTCTCGGAAGACATCAAGACAAAACAGATGTTAAATGCAGAACCACTGCAAACGCCACGGCAAATGCCGGCAGACTTGCAGAACCTCTGCAAACATCCCGGCAAATGCCGACGACCTTTCCCGGCGCGCGGAAAACACCAAACCAAAAGGAATGTTTTTAGCAAGGGTTGTTATTTGGGGCAAAAAGTAAGCCACTACCGGCTATACATGCCTGTAGTATCGATAAATAAAGGCTTGCAGAACTGTCAATCAGTTTTTACCGGACACCAATAAATTGCATATTATCAGATGAATGGATTTATAACAGCATTGTGTAGCAATGCAAGAAATGGACGAATACCTGAGGAATATGATTTCTTCGGCTGTTTAATAGGCGAATGGGACATTGTGTGGAACGATCATTTTATGGTTTGGTATCACTCTCACGTGCGAAAAAGCTGATATCGTCTTTCCCTGTTATAAAGAACCACAGACTATACTATGAGTTATCCCAAGATATGAATTCATAAAGCTACGTTAAAGATTAGGTTATGATGCTTAATACCCTCCACAAGAGCGAATTTGAAAAACTATTCGATGAAAAATATAAGCAGCTTTATTATTTCGCCTTCGATTATCTGAAAGAAGGAGACGAATGTAGGGATATTGTAAGTGAAGTGTTCGCTGCAATCTGGAATAGGCGTTCGAAGATTGATAGAAAGAGAATCGACTCTTATTTGTATTCAAGCGTGAGAAACAAGTGTATTGACCATCTGAGACAAAAGAACCGTATTCACAGAATGGTGAAAGAGTACCCACTCCTGTTCTGTGAAATAGATGACGAAGACTGGCAAGAGAAAGAACAAAGGATTCAACTCATGCAGGCAGAAATAAAGAAAATGTCAAGCCGAACACGCTATGTATTGCATGAAAAATATTTCAACGAGCGGTCATATAAGGAAATAGCCGATCTTTTGGGAATCTCGGTCGATGGCGTGAGTAAAATACTAACGAGGGCTTTCGCGCAACTAAGAAAAATATGTAATGCTAAAAACAGTGAAAAATAATACCTGAAAACGAAAAAGCCGGTTATATATTTAAAGAAATAAAGAAATGGAAAAATCTACCGAAGATATAAATAAAGCAAAGCATACTGAACAGATAAATCGTGAAATGCTGGAGTTTCGGAGTGCTGTTTTGCGTGAATGTGCGCCTAAACCTGATGTTAAATCAGAGTGGAAACGATTCAGCCGGTATATGGAAATAAATACGGATACAGGCCAAAAGAAGCGTCGGAAAACCATTATATGGCGTTTCTTTTTTGGAATTGTTACCTCTGCTGCCGTCTTACTGTTGTTTTTCATTCTTACAAATAAGCCGGAACGATTAAATTCGGTCCGTGTATTTAGCGCTTCCCATACAGCGAAGGAGGTAGTATTAGCAGCTGATAATGGTGAAAAAAAAGCCATTAAAAATCATGCTATGTCGTTCCGGAAGTCTCCTGCCAAGGCTTCTGCTCGTATGTTTACATTGATTACACCCCGTGGAAAGGATTGTCAAGCAACTCTTCCGGACGGAACGAAAGTATGGATGAATGCTGATAGCAAGCTCACATTCCCCAAGACATTTACAGAGAACAAACGAATAGTAACATTACAAGGTGAAGCCTATTTTGAAGTAGCTAAAGAATACGGACGTCAGTTTGAAGTAAGAACTGACTTTTTTACAGCGATTGTATATGGTACAACGTTCAACTTGTGTGCTTATTCGGCTGGTAATGCTAATATAGTGCTGATCGAAGGCAGTGTAGCAATAGGTAACGGGAAAGTGTTCCGAACAATTAAACCGGGCGAAATGGCATGCTGGAAGAGCAATAAAAGTTTTACCGTGACAGAAGTAGATACTTATTCATACATTCAAAGGCGTAATGGTTTTTTTTATTTCGACAATCAGTCGCTGTTCGAAATCATGCAGGAATTAGGCAGATGGTATAATGTCAATATCATGTTTGATGATCCTCAGAAAATGAATGTGCGTTTACATTTCGTTGCAAATCGGAAAAATAAGTTGCAAGAAGCGATTAAAA
Organism: Prevotella illustrans; assembly: GCF_017426725.1. Lineage (GTDB taxonomy): Bacteria > Bacteroidota > Bacteroidia > Bacteroidales > Bacteroidaceae > Prevotella > Prevotella illustrans. The sequence continues at coordinate 50,874 of NZ_JAERMS010000008.1, forward strand.
ATCTGAACGAGTTAGGTGTGATACATATCGAACAGGAACATGGAACAGTGATTATCAGATAGAAAAATCAATCGAAGAAACTGATTCTATCTTTTTATTGTACCGATTTCGCTTTTTCTCTGTATTACTTATAGAATAGTTCCCGATGGAACCGCCTTTTATAAATATCAACCATGTAAAATGTATAAATTATGAGAAAGACCAAATTCCTCTCGGTGATCCTGGGCTTAATTCTGTCTCTAATAGCCTTGGAAACAAACGCGCAAGGCAAGAAAATCTCGCTGACACTCAACAAGGTTACCCTTCCTGTAGCTTTACGTCAAGTTGAAGTGCAATCTGGGTACTATAAAATCAATTACTCTTATGATGAAGTGAGTAAGTACACCGTTACGACTACCATTAAAGGAGCAACTGCACCGGAAGCAGTCAAGACTATCCTCAACGGGTTGCCTTTCATTTCTTCTGTGAATAACGAGTTTATCCAGATACGTAAGACCAACCAAGCATCTGTATCGAAGTTACCCAATACCGTCAGCGGACGGGTTCTCGATTCAGACGGAGAACCGCTCGTCGGCGTTACAGTGAAGGTTGTGGGCACTTCGAATGGTACGGTTACCGATGTTGATGGTAACTACAGTCTGTCAGGAGTGGCACCTAACCAAGCATTGTCGTTCTCGTATATCGGAAAGAAGACACTCGAACGCAAAGCTCCTTCTTCGAGAAATGTTATTATTCTGCATGATGAGTCAAACACGTTCAGTGACGTTATCGTGACCGGTTATCAGACAATTTCACGTGAACGGGCTACAGGCTCGTTCGGAACAATGAATTCCCAGCAACTCGACTCGAAGCTTAACGCTAATCTGAAGAATATTATAGAAGGCCAAATAGCAGGCGTAGTGCTCGATAAAGACGGTAATATCTCGATCCGAGGAATCTCCACTCTCATCGCCGAATCCAATCCACTGGTTGTTGTCGACGGCTATCCGACAGAGCTATCGCTAAGTGATCTCAACCCTGATAATATCGAGAATATCACTGTGCTAAAGGATGGTGTGGCCGCGTCTATCTATGGTTCACGTGCCGCCAATGGTGTGATTGTCGTGACAACCAAGTTGGAAAAGCGTGGAAAAGCTACACTCAGTTACAAGGGATCATTCCGTTTTGAAACTAAACCTAATCTTGACTATCTCCATCAGACATCTACTTCTGATTTCATCGATGCCGAACTGGCGCTTTATAATCTCTCACCGACCAGTACAACGTATTCTTTAGCGAACAAATCGGTTTACCAGAGTCCGGTCAATAAGATGCTCACAATGCACAGAGCAGGACTGATGACCGACGAAGAGTTCAATAGTCAGATCAATGCACTACGTCAGATCAACGGGCTGAAAGATGTAGAAAAGAATATGTTTCGCACGGCTTTTACGCAGACGCATAATCTCCGGCTCAGTGGTGGCAATGAAATGAACCGCTATAATCTGGTCTTAAACTACATGAACAACCGTTCTTCATTCATCAACACACATGATAACCGGTTGCTACTCGACCTCAAAAATGAGTGGAGTCCATACAAATTCCTCAAGATTGGCATCACTGCAGGTATCAATTATTCACGCTCTCGATCGCCGATCGCAAACTGGGATCTGGTTACAGGAATGACCCAATTTTTCCGCCCTTATGAAAGAGTGGTAGATGAAAACGGTAATTTGACTAAGCTCCATTCCACCAGTTATGCTGTAGATGAGTTGTATAAGAAATACAGCGGGCTAAAGAATACCGACTACAATCCCATCCAAGAAGCCTACGACAGTTACAATACGGCTCAGAAATTCTCCATGCAGTTCAGTAGTTTTCTAAAGTTCAACATCACGAGCGATCTCTCTGCTGAAGTCGGAGGAAATTGGTCGCGCGGCAATATCATCGAAAAGAGTATCTACGAAGAGAATAGCTACATGATGCGGTTGTCGTATAACAACAGTACATCTATCAGCACTCCATCCTATCATTATGTACCTAATGGCGACATGATCAATGAAAAGCGTTATACGAATGAGAACTGGACGCTTCGCACGCAAATTAACTACACACACGATTTCGACAAGCATCATGTCAGTGCATTAGCCGGTAACGAGATCAGAAGAATCACCAGTGATAATAACCAGTATGAAACAAGACTCGGTTACAATCAAATAGCCGGTACATATACGCCTATCAACATTAAGGATTTCAAGACCAACAGTTACATGCAGGATATGATCTATTCTGTGATACCAATAGCTTATTATGTGAATTACGGCTCTTATGGGTATGCAGACCGTCGTTTTGTTTCTTGGTATTTCAACGGATCATACGAATATGATAACCGTTATCTGGTCAGCGGAAGTATTCGTGAAGACCTTACCAACTTTTTCGGAACCGATCCAAAATATCGTCATAAGCCCATTTGGTCTGTTGGGGGTACATGGAAAATCAAGAATGAAGCTTTTTTTAATATTCCTTGGATCAACAGAATGAATCTTCGCGCCTCTTATGGTATCAACGGAAACATTTCATTAACCGAAGGTCCTGACTTGATTTTATCCACAGGCAACTATAGTAGCGATACGGAAGGAATCTCGTATGGTATTGCCTCGTTTCCCAACAATCAACTCCGGTGGGAAAAAACGGCCACGACGAATGTGGGATTCGACGTGGATATGCTTGATAATAGGTTAGGATTTACTTTCGACTATTATCTGAAAAAGAGTACAGACTTGTTGGCTAACGACGCCACGGATCCAACGACCGGTGCTTTGAAGATGAATAAGAATGTCGGAGCCATTGATAACAACGGTTACGAATTATCCATTCATGGAACACCCATTAGCAATAAAAATTTGAAATGGGATGTGGTTTACAATATTTCATTCAATCATAGCAAAGTGAAGAAGTATAATGTTTCCCGACTTTACCCTACAGCTTGGGCTTGGACGAGTCCGATTCACGCCGAAGGATATCCCATGTACAGTCTGTTCGGCTACCAGTTTGCCGGGCTGAATAATAAAGGAGAAGCTATGGTTTACGCGGCAGATGGAGCTAAGAAATTAGCTTCAGCTGTAACTGTTGATGATATTCACTATTTGGGAACAACTGTTCCAAAAACAGAGATGTCTTTTACGAACAACTTTACATATCGCGACTTCAACCTTTCTTTCATGCTCATCGGCAAGTTCGGACATAAATACCGCAAAGATGTATTTCATGGAGCGAACTATTTGAATAGGCATTTCCCAGAGAGATGGCAAAAGCAGGGAGACGAAAACCATACAATCTATCCGGTACTGAAAAGTTGGAGTATGGATACTTTTTATTTCCCGTTCTGCGATGTGAATATTGGAAATGCAAGTTATGTGAAACTTCGCGACGTCACACTGACATATACCGTCCCGTCCAATCTCATCTACCACATCAGAATGTCAGATGCACGCATCTATCTGCAGGCACGCAATCTGTTCAGAATCACCGCTTCTGATTGCGATATCGATCCTGAAACCTATGAGAACAATATGACCGGCAGAATGGGAGCTTCTTCTAATGCCGGCTATACGGTGCTTCCTATGAATCCGGAATTTTACATTGGCCTTTCCTTTTGTTTCTAAAATCTTACTAATATGAAAAGAATATTCAATTTAATCATTATAATATTAAGTGGAATTCTCATTTCCTCTTGTAGTGACTATTTGGATGTCAAACCTGTGGGCAAGATGATACCGACCGAGATTTCACAGTTTGAGAATCTATTGAACAATGAACTCACCCTACAATTTTTTATGTATGACAACAATAACGGTTGTTTTTATGCAGCTATGGGTGACAATCTTGAGATTAGCGAAAATCAGCTCAATTATCAATATACAGCCACTTTTCCTAATTTAGACATCCTTGCAGCTTATATCTTTTATTCGCCGATTATGCGTCTGACTGTAACTCCTTTCACATGGACCTACAGCTATCGAGCAATCGGATATTTTAATAATGTCGTGGATGGTATCTCCAAGATCGACAAGGAATCGGAATATGCTAAAAGTATTATCGCCGAAGCCAAAGCGGGTAGGGCATGGCTGTACATGAATCTTGCTCTCACTTATGGTCCCATGTATGATCCGAATGGCAAGAATGACACAAAGGTGATACCGTGCCGGACTTCAGGTGATCCTACTACTCCTAACAGAGACTTATCGACAACCGATGAAATCTTTAAGCAAGTGAAGGAAGATCTGGACTACGCATGTGCGAATTGCCCACTGAATATCAGTAATCCAAGTCGCGTCAACCGTACTTGTGCCTATGGCTTGCGTGCCGAATACTATATGTATATGAGAGATTGGAAAAATATGCAGGCTGATTGTAAGAAAGCCTGGGAGTTAGCTTTAAATGATCGAAAAAGTGTAGAGAAAATGCTATACGACTTTCGTGACTTCCATTATGAGGCAACAACGCCCGTCAGTGTAGACCCTGGCGTTTCCCCAGAAACAGCGATGACTTTCCGGGGGCCTGACAATGACTTTGCCAAAACACGCAATAAGGAAAATCTACTTTTCAGGTATGCCCCTTACAGCTACTCTTCTGCCAAGTTCTATCCATCAGCTGATTGGAAATCATTGTTTGACAAAGACTGCGATTTAAGATGGAAATTGTTTGCCCTCAATTATCCCGGCTATTCGACGACGGTTGGAACCGTAAAATACGATGATGGCATTCGACTTGTCTATTTCCGTGATAAGAACCTCAATACGACCGAAGCACTCACCTATCCATTACTCATCTTGATGAAAGCTGAGGCTGAAGCACGAACAGGAAATCTCCAGACAGCTCTTGCCGACTTGAATCTGTTGCGCAAATACCGCTATGATTTAGGGAAAGGAGTTACAACCGATTTGCCCGGCGGATCTGCACTTAATCAAGAGCAGTTGCTGAATGAGATCCTTGCGGAACGTCGTCGCGAACAGCCGATGGCTACATTTCAGCGTACATTAGACCTTAAGCGCTATGCCTTAGATATCGGTAAGCCTTGGAGCAAAGCGACCATTGTGCACACCTGTGGCAATAAGAATTACAGTAAAGCAATCTCGGATCCGTATTTTCAGTCGCTTCCTATTGACAACGCGATCTTAAAATACAATCCACAATGGGCTATTCCGGAGAATACGGAGATTTTCGATCCGATATCGGCAAAATAGGAAATAAAAGACAAAAAATAAAAAGATTATAGTAACATCTTATTTTTTATGGGAACAATGAAAACAAAATTAATTTGGTTATTGACAACCTTTGTCTGGCTGAGCATGATTTCAACCAGCGCAAAAACATCGGGCATTCGTATCGAGATCGCGCTCAGCGACATCACAGACACAATTATGGTCTATCCGATGAATAACGTCGAGCAGCAATGGGACCCTCCTTTCAAGACTCTACCCGTCAAAGGAGTGGCTACCTTCAATATACCGCTAAACGAAGTAACGAATCTTTTCATTTACGGGAAACGCCAGTCTAAGGATACTTTGATGACTATCATGCCATTGAATATTCGTATTGTCGGAATTCCGGGAGGAGAACTCATAATCAGTGGAACATCTATTGATTATCATATATCGGGCTCTCCGTTTTACAAGATATACGGGGAGGCTGTCGCCAATACTCTTTTTAGGAAAGACTATCAGCAGATGATCAGAACTTATGGAACGATGCAAAAGAACGGTATCACTCAGGATTCTCTTAAATCTTATATTAAACAGACTCAAAAGGAAATAACACAAAAGAAGAATACAGCCATCATGAGCTATATCCGGACGAATCCAACCAGTGAGGCTGCAATCCTTCTTCTGAACGAACTTGATATTGATACGTTTTTCAAAGTCGACCCTCTGCTCACCCAAGCTGTAAAAGAAGGTCGTCTGAAAAGCATTTATCTGTCAGTCAAAGAATCGTACGAAAAAAGAAAACAAAAAGAGGAAACGAGCAAAAGGCTCACTAAAGGTGCGCCGGCCCCGGATTTTACGCTTGATGACCTCAGCGGTCAACCATTCTCGCTCAAATCTTTGAGGGGAAAATACGCCATTCTTGACTTCTGGGGAAGCTGGTGCGGATGGTGCATTAAGGGGTTTCCCGATATGAAGAAGTATTACGATAAATATAAAGAAAAGATGGAAATCGTAGGTGTCGACTGTGGTGACACAGAGACGCGATGGAAAGAAGCGGTCAGTAAACACGCTTTGCCCTGGCTGCAAGTCCGCAATACGGAACAGACTGCAGTGGATGTCAAATACGCAATATCGGGATATCCCACCAAAGTCATCATCGATCCGGAAGGAAGAATCGACCGCATCTTCGTTGGTGAAGATCCTAAATTCTATGAATATATAGATCAAATGATGGCACACTGATCGATATTTGGTCAATTCGTTTTATACCAAACAAATAATTGCCGCAACTCATTGAAGTTACGGCAATTATATTTTCGATCACTCAGATTTTGGAGTTAGCCATCGAGGCTCCGCGTGCTTACATGCCGGACGGTTCTCTTCCGAGCAATTCGGCAAGAAACATTTATGCGAAAACAGCAAAAAGATTATACAAAAATAACAAAAAAGAGTTGTGAATTTGAGTTTTTTTAATAAAAAGTCATTTTTAACGTGTTGTTACCTCTTAAAAACCTTAATATCCCCCTAAAAACACTTAATAAAACGCTTGACAAAGAGAAAATAAAAACGTATCTTTGCAGCCGTTATAAAAAGTAAAACGACAACAATGATCTTTCATTCTCTCACTGAAAAAGTTTCGGCCTTCTTGCAGTCGCGCGCCGAAAACATCATCGGGCGGCACCGCGTCATTGTATATTTGCTCCACTCCGTACTCGTTGTTACCGTCATCTCCTTGCAGTTCATGGGGCTTGGAGGTTCGCAGGAAGCGTTGCCACGGACGATGAGCGGCATCCATCTGGCGACGTGTCTCTTTTCGTTGTCGCTCTATCTTACGCGGCGGCTGACGCTTTCCAAGGCTTTCTCGCTCGTGGCGCTCGTGGCACAGTGCACCATCGCCGTGCGTTTCTTTTATTTCGCCACGGTGCGGCCCGACCATTTTCTGCAACTCATCCTTATCAATCAGATAACATCGCTGCTGGCGATCTTCTTCCTTGTGATGAGCTTTGTCCGGTTCACCCCCTTCATCGTCTCCTTCATCAGCGTGACCAGCTACGGTTGTGTAGCCTCTTATCTTCACGAACCCGCGCTTTGGCAGCTGTTCGGCTTCTTTCTCTTCGTGCAGTTTTTCCTTTGTGTGCTGGGCGAACTGCTGCAGCACAACGTGATGAGCGTGTCGAAGGAGAATGCCAGCCTGCAATATCGCGAGACGGCACTGTTGCGGGCCGTCAGATTGAACAAACGGGAGATAGAAGCCTATCTGCGAATGGGCAGTCGCGACAATCCATCGACAGACGACGTGGACCGTCTCTTCGCCATGCTCACGCCCGTGTCGCAGCGCAACCTCGTCAATGCCGTGCGCATGCATCTGAAAAACCACTTGGTGGACGAATGCGACTTCGCCCGGCACTTCCCCAGTCTCACGAAATCAGAAACGGATGTGTGTCGTCTTATCCTCGCGGGGAAGAAGCGGAGCGAAATCAGTCTGCTGCTCGAAAAAACGGAAAACAACGTCGACGTGACGCGCAACCACATCCGCAAGAAGCTGAATGTGCCGCAGGAGGAAGACTTGCGGAAATATCTCACGAATTTATTGATAGAAAAAGAATATCCGGGCATGGGGAAAGGAAAAGACAAGACCCTCCACCTGGAACGTTCACATATCGCTATTCTTGCCCATGAGGAATCAAAACCGCCCTCGCTTTTGAAATAAATGATCTCATAACTATAAAGCATAAAGCCTGCCCGCTTCGACGAAGTGGGCAGGCTTTATACTTTTACAAAACGAGGATGCGTCAAAACAGGCACACGCTCGATTACATTTTTGCCTTTTTCAAAGCACTTGAAGTGGAGCTGGTGGGATTCGAACCCACGTCCGCACAAGGAAACCATATGCTTTCTACATGCTTATTCCGGCCTTCATTTTCGAGCTTCAGCAAGATCCGGACCACCAACTGAAGCCTTATCCTCTAAATTTTCACGCGAGCAGCGAGGCATACTCACGCTATTTCCGATTTACCTGCACCGCTTGACCCTTGGATTCGGAACAACATCCTTGGAGCGATGTCTCGTTCCATTACCTTGTAACGGAATAAAGCCAGTAATCTACTATGCTTCGATTAGGCAGCGAGAGCGTAATTGTTTTCGCCAATTAATTTTTTGATCACTCAGATTTTGGAGCTAGCCATCGAGGCTCCGCATGCTTACATACCATTTCATCTCGCCGTCAAATCCATGTCAACCCCGAGTGAGAATGGCCACAGGATGTCATGCCGACAACCTGCCTTCTCGTTATCTCCTTCAAAGAGATAAGCGTACAAATGTAGTATTTCTTTTTATTTTGCCCAAATATTTGGCTAATTATTTATATTTTGGCAGTCCTGATCTTGCTTTTTCGTGTTCTGAAAACAGACAAATGTCAGCCCCGTTCGGCGCATATTCCGATGCTGAATTTATTTTACAAAAGCTCAAAAATGGCTGCGTTATTCTGAAATAAAATATCTTTGATCGCGAATAAGCGAATCCTGCGCAAGTTTGTATGGCATTCATAATCAACGAGTTAGTTGTTTTTGGCCTTTTAGAGCCTTGTTTTTAACCTCGAAAATGCCCTTTTTTAGCACCTAAAAGCTGCCTTATGACGCAGTGAAAGCTATGCTTTGACCGGCTAAAAGGGCTGCTTTCGCGTTGTCAAAGCATAGCTTTTGCAATTTTATTGTTCATCTATCATCATTTCAAAGCTTTTTAGCCCCCGTTTCAAAGCTGTATGGCTCCATTTGAAAGGTTGCTTTTGAGTGAATAAAAATTGACAAATCAGCTGCTTCGTAAAGTCTGAGAAGAGGGTAGGGTGATATTCAAGGAAGTGGATCGTGCGCAAAGAGAGTGGGCGGAACGTGATGAATCGCCACGCGGCATGGCCGTTTTCCCGTATTTATGTTTTGTAGATTGGATGGTTTTGTATATTTTTGCATGGAATAAAAAAGTAGATTTCCCGCATGAAGAAGCTATTGCTTTCTTTTGTTTTTATCCTCTCCGCTCTCTCGGTTTTGGCCCAGAGAGAAACTTCTAATATGTCGGTTTTCCCCGGCGGCAAATGCTTCTTGTTCAGAGTTACGCTGCGCGACAAGGCCGAGACGGGCTTTTCAATCGACCATCCCGAGGCTTTTCTCTCACAGCGTGCGTTGGAACGCCGCCGGCGGCAGCATATCGCCATCGACTCCACCGACCTTCCTGTTTCCCAAAAATATATCGACGCCGTAGCCACTCAAGGCATATCGGTGGTTGGAAAGAGCAAGTGGAACAATTCACTGCTTGTCAGATGTGCCAAGCCCTCACAGATGACGCGGGTCGAAAAACTGCCGTTTGTCACCGACGTGAAGCTTGTTTTCTCTTCGCCCAAGCGGCATGAATCATCTTTCAGGGCCTCTTTTCGTAAGGAATTTCAAGACTGGGACACCCTGCAACACCATCCATACGGCATTACGCGCGACCAGATAAACAGCCTGAACGGCATTCGATTGCACGCGGCAGGCTATCGGGGCAAGGGCATGATGATAGCCGTGCTCGACGCCGGCTTTATGAATGTAGACAAGATACCCGCTTTTCATGCGCTGAAGCTCGTGGGACTGCGCGATTTCGTTGTCCCCCGATCGCCCAATATCTTTCAGGAGATGGAGCATGGCACGAAAGTGCTGTCGGTGATGGCCGTCAATCAGCCCGATATTTATGTGGGTTCGGCTCCTCAGGCATCCTATATGCTGTTGCGCTCTGAGGCCCATCAGACCGAAAGCCTGTCGGAAGAAGACTTCTGGACCGCAGCGGTGGAGTTTGCCGACTCGGTCGGTGTCGATGTCATCAACTCGTCATTAGGTTACCATGAGTACGACGACAAGGCGACGAGTTACCGTTATTCCGACCTCACGGGGCGTAAAGCGCTGATTTCGCGCATGGCGTCGATGGTGGCCGGTAAAGGAATCGTGCTGGTCAATAGTGCCGGCAACGACGGTATGGGTACATGGAAGAAAATCAATGTACCGGCCGACGCTCATGATATTCTGACCGTTGGCTCTATCAGTCCCAATGGATTGAACGCTGCTTTCAGTTCGGTGGGGCCGACCGCCGATGGTCGTGTGAAGCCCGATGTGGTGGCATACGGTAGCCCCACCGCCATTATCACGGGGCGGGGCACCATCGTCAACGACATGGGAACCTCGTTTTCGGCACCGCTTGTTGCGGGACTTGTCGCCTGTTTGTGGCAGGCGTTGCCCGAAAAGTCGGCCCGTGAAATCATCGAATTAGTGCGGCTGTGTGGCAACAATGTCGCGCATCCCGATAATGTGTTTGGTTATGGCCTGCCGGACTTTTGGAAGGCTTATACCCTTGGTAAGAAACAAAGCAACAGACATGAAGCAAAACCTGACGCTCTATGAGCTGAACAACTTGGTGAGGCAGTCGCTCGAGCTGACGATGCCCGACGATTATTGGGTAGAAGCCGAACTGTCGGAGCTGCGTGAGGTACGTGGCCACTGCTATATGGAACTCGTGGAGAAAGACGAGTATAGCAATACGCCCATCGCTAAGGCTTCGGCAAAGTGCTGGCAGAACACTTGGATGTTTGTGAGGCAGCATTTTGAACGCGTCACGGGGCGACCGATGCGGCCCGGCATGAAGGTGTTGCTGAAGGTTTCGGCCAATTTCCACGAGGCTTATGGCTTTTCGTGGATCGTGAGCGATGTCAATCCCGAGTTTACCATGGGCGACATGGCCCGTCGCCGTCAGGAGATTATTCGCCAACTCAAGGCAGAAGGCGTGTTTGAACTGCAGAAAGAACTCTCGTTGCCGATGTTCGCGCAGCGCGTGGCCGTCATATCGAGTGCTAACTCGGCCGGTTATGGCGACTTCTGTCATCAGTTGGACAGCAACGAAGATGGTCTGTGGTTTGCTCCCCGCCTGTTTCCGGCCACGATGCAGGGCGAGGCCGTCAGTGCCAGTGTGATTAACGCGCTGAACGAAATCAACCGAAGGATAGACGATTTCGACGTGGTCGTCATCATCCGAGGTGGTGGCGCAACGAGCGATTTGAGTGGTTTCGACACGCTGGAATTGGCTGAGAACGTGGCCAACTTTCCGCTCCCCATCATCACGGGTATAGGCCATGAGCGCGATCAGAGCATTCTTGATTTGGTGGCGTTCCGAAGTGTGAAGACACCTACGGCCGCGGCGGCATTGCTGATTGACCATCTGACGGTCGTTTACGACCGAGTGACGGGTGCCGGAGAGCGACTTGTCGCAGCCGTTGGCCATCGTATGGAAGTAGAACAGTTGCGGCTACGGCGGCTGGGGGAGAAGTTGCCCATTGTCTTTTCGCTCTTCAGGGAGCGGCAGGAAGCCAAGTTGCACAGACTGTTTCAAACCATGACGGCTGCCGTGGCTACCCGATTGTCACACGACAGACATCGACTGGAGTTGCTGGAACGGCGATTGCGGCCGGCCGCGACGCGGCGGTTGGAACGCGAAGAGTATCGTTTGCGGCTGTTGCGGCAACGGGCCGTGGCTCTTGACCCGGCTCTCTTGCTCAAGCGAGGCTACAGTATCACGACGTGCGACGGGCGTGTGGTAAGAAGCGCCGCCCAACTGCGCAAAGGCGACGAAATCGTGACAAGACTGGAAAAAGGTAGTGTAAAATCAATCATCAAATAAGGAATATGGCAAAAGAAGAAATCAAATACGAAGACGCCGTAAAGGAGTTGGAGCATATTGTGGCCCAAATGGAAAACAATGAGCTTGATATTGATGTCATGGGCGAGCGACTCAAGAAGGCACAGAAGCTAATGAAGCTGTGTCGGGACAAGCTAACCAAGGCCGACCAAGAGGTAAAGAAGATACTCGATGATGGCCGTGTTTAGGCTGAGAGCGTGTCGCATACTTGATATTTAACGAAATTACGTGAGAAATCGTTGCAAAGAAGCATTATTATTTGTATTTTTGTGCAAGATTCTAACGTAGAACTTTTAAACTATTATGTTATGAAAAATCTCGATTGGGCAAATCTGTCATTTAAATATATGCCGACAGATTATAATGTTCGCTGCTATTATAGGGACGGCAAGTGGGGAGAAATAGAAGTGTGTTCGGACGAGTATCTGAAGCTACACATGGCTGCCACGTGTCTACATTATGGTCAGGAGGCGTTCGAAGGACTGAAAGCCTATCGTTGTCCGGACGGTAAGGTGCGCGTTTTCCGTGTAGAAGAGAATGCGGCTCGCCTGCAAAAAACCTGCCGTGGCATTGTTATGCCTGAGGTTTCGACCGAACTTTTCACCGAAATGGTCAAGAAAGTAGTACGCCTCAATCAGGAGTATGTACCTACTTATGAGAGCGGAGCCACGCTCTATATCCGTCCGCTGCTCATCGGAACGAGCGCGCAGGTGGGCGTTCATCCCGCGAGAGAATACTGCTTTCTCATCTTCGTTACACCCGTAGGGCCTTATTTCAAGGGCGGTTTTGCTTGTAACAAGTACGCCATCATCCGTGACTACGACCGTGCGGCACCGCTTGGCACCGGTACTTACAAAGTAGGTGGCAACTACGCGGCGTCCATGTTGCCCCACGCAGTTGTGGCCGAGAAAGGCTATAGCAGCGAGTTCTACTTGGACGCGAAGGAAAAGAAATACGTGGATGAGTGTGGAGCAGCCAACTTTTTTGGCATAAAGAACAATACATACGTGACCCCGAAGAGCACGTCTATCCTGCCTTCTATTACCAACAAAAGCCTGATGCAGATAGCGGAAGACTTAGGGATGAAGGTGGAACGCCGGCCGATACCCGAAGAGGAGCTCGCAACGTTTGAGGAAGCGGGTGCCTGTGGCACGGCAGCGGTCATATCGCCTATCTCTCAGTTGGATGATCTCGACACAGGGAAGGTATATCATTTCAGCGAAAAGCCGGGGCCATGGTCGACCAAACTCTACGAAACGCTGCGTGGAATCCAGTATGGCGCTATTGAGGACAAGCACGGCTGGACCACTGTTGTGATAGAATAATATTGCAAACCATATCTGTTTGCGGCCCGCGGTAAGCTTATCGGCGGGCTTTATTTGTGCCTTTCTAAATTTATCGTTACCTTTGTAACCTAAAATCAAAGCGTTATATGGGAAAAGGAAAGCTGGCAAAGTTTGCCGAGATGGAGACTTTCGAGAATGTGTTTCAATACCCGTTCTCTGTAATCGATAATGTTCCGTTTGACATGAAAGGGCATTGGCGCGAACGATATTTCGGAAACGATCATCCGATTGTGCTGGAATTAGGTTGCGGCAAGGGCGAATATACGGTGGAATTGGCCAAACTTTATCCGGAAATGAACTTCATCGGCGTCGACATTAAGGGTGCCCGCATGTGGACGGGAGCTAAAAAAGCGCTGGAAGAAGGACAGAAGAATGTGGCCTTTCTGCGTACGAGCATAGAGATTATAGACCGCTTCTTCGACACCGACGAGGTGCGGGAGATATGGCTTACCTTCTCGGATCCGCAGATGAAGAACGCTCACAAGCGCTTAACCTCCACCTTTTTCATGAACCGTTATCGTAAGTTTTTGGTGGATGGTGGCATTATCCATTTGAAAACAGACTCCAATTTCCTCTTTACTTATACACGGTTGATGGTAGACTTGAACCGTCTGCCGGTGCTTTTCCGCACGGAAGACCTTTATCATACGGAGGGAATTGACGACGAGACGCGTAAAATTCTGTCTATTCAGACCTATTATGAGAATATGTGGATAGAGCGTGGATTGAATATCAAGTACCAGAAGTTCAGGCTTCCACGCGCAGGCGAACTGCAAGAACCCGATGTGGAGATTCCGCTCGACGACTATCGCAGCTATCATCGGCTTAAGCGCAGTAGTCTGGATACATCGAAGTAACTGTCCGTAGGGGCGCGTTTGATAGAACAAATACCCATTGCGGTATCGTATATACATTATTTATAATATTCAGAAAATATGAAGACATTATATCCTAAACTGATAACCGACGCTCTGGCAACGGTTATCTATCCCGGAACAAAGAAGAATCTGATTGAGAGTAAAATGCTGGCTGATACGCCAAGCATTGACGGCATGAAGGTGAAGCTGGTTTTGCTGTTTCCGCGCGAGACCGATCCGTTCCTCAAATCAACGGTAAAGGCGGCTGAGGCGGCCATCCACTATCATGTAGACAAGGATGTTAAGGTGGAGATAGAGTTGGAATACAAGTCGAAACCACGCCCAGAAGTAGGCAAGCTACTGCCCGACGTGAAGAATATCATCGCGGTAAGTTCGGGCAAGGGTGGTGTAGGCAAGAGCACGGTGTCGGCCAATCTGGCTATCGCCTTGGCTAAATTGGGTTATAAGGTGGGCCTGCTCGATACGGATATCTTCGGTCCGTCTATGCCCAAGATGTTCGGTGTAGAAGATGAGCGCCCTTATGGCATAGAGAAAGAGGGTCGACAGCTCATCGAACCGATTGAAAAATATGGTGTGAAGCTGCTGAGTATCGGTTTCTTTGTCAATCCCGACACGGCAACGTTGTGGCGTGGCGGCATGGCAACGTCGGCTTTGAAGCAGCTGATAGCCGACGCCGACTGGGGCGAACTGGACTATTTCATCCTCGATACGCCTCCCGGAACGAGCGATATTCACCTGACGCTGTTGCAGACGCTGGCCATTACGGGTGCCGTTATCGTGAGCACGCCGCAGAATGTGGCCTTGGCCGATGCCCGCAAGGGGATTGATATGTATCAGAATGACAAGGTAGACGTGCCTATTCTGGGACTGGTAGAGAACATGGCCTACTTTACGCCGGCCGAATTGCCCGAAAACAAGTATTATATTTTTGGTCGAGACGGAGGTAAAAAACTGGCAGAAGAGCTGAATGTGCCGCTGTTGGCGCAGATTCCGATTGTGCAGAGCATCTGCGAAAGCGGTGATAGCGGTGAGCCGGCAGCTACGAAGGTAGATACCGTTACCGGTCAGGCTTTCTTGAGTCTGGCGCAGTCGGTAGTGACATTTGTTAACCGCCGTAATAAAGAAAAGTCCCCGACGAAGATCGTTGACGTGACTATCAAATAGCTATTTCGGCGGAATAAAAGAAAAGTCCCATTGCTTCGGTGTAGGCAATGGGACTTTTCGGTTGATGTGGGGTGATGTTCAGGAGACTGTGGTGCCGGCAGCTTTTCGCTGTTTGGCTTCCTTGGCCTTCTGTCTGATCATGTCGATATGAGTAGCTGCGTGGCTGCGAGTCTGCTTGAGCTGGCTGCGATAAACGGCACAGGTAAGGAAGAAATAACCCACAACCTGTAACCAAAGCGCTTGGTATTCGGGTAGAATGTCAGCCAGATTGGCTCCCATGCTGCTCAGACGCAGGAAACCTCGCACGCCAAAGGTAGAAGGAAAGAGCCAAGACAAGCCTTGCCATATCCCCGGGATGTTGGATTGAGGCCATGAGATACCGGTCATGAAAAGCAGGGGGACAGAGGTGAATACGACCAACAGCATGACGTTTTCGCGGTAGCGGACAATACATGACAGGGCCATCCCGAAGAATGTACACGACAGGATGTAGGGTATCAGTAGCCCGAAAAGGTTGACGGCCGTGATCATCGACGTAAAGCCGAACATGCGGGGGACGGCTAAAGCCAGGTAAGTGCCCATGACCAGATAGACCATGAAATAGCAAAGCGCCTTGCCCAGCACGATACGGAAAATGCCGACATAGTGCTTACTGATGGGGACAAGATCCTGATAGCGGTTGTTTTCACGGGCGGTACCGGCAGCAAGTCCGATTCCGAGGAGAAGCGTTTGTTGCAAAATGAGCATGAGCACACCCGGAATGACGGCATTGCCATAGCCGCCGGTGGTGTTGAAAATGGGTACTTCGTCGAAGTCGAGCGGCTTTGTCGTAATCTCGTCGTCACGGTTTGTGAGGTTGCGCGACCTCGCAATCTGAATTTGCGAGTTGATGTCTTGCGAAACGGCTAACGCCGTCTGATAGATAGCTTTGTAGGTAAGCATAAGGCTCATGTCGCAGAATACACTTACGTGCGCTTGCTCGCCACGGAACAATTTCCGCTCGAAATCCTTCGGGAAATACAGGTAGCCGTGCACGACCTGCTTGCCGATAAGCTCCTTGGCCTCGTCCATGTTCGTGCAATAGTAGGTAGCCTTGGTGTCGGGTGAGGCGTCGAACGCACGGATGAAGGCGCGGCTGGTGTGACTATGGCTCTCGTCTACAATGGCCACAGGCACCTCTCTGACTACTTCGTTGTTGTATATCCACGAGTAGAGGAGTGGGTAGGCGAGGGGTACCAGGATGAAAAAGATGAGCACGCCCTCGTCCGTGACGGTGGAACGTATCTCTTTGGCCCAAATGTAGCACATATCTTTCAGGCCATTCGCTATCTTGTATAATAATGAGTCTTTCTCCAATTTCTTCTTATTGTTTAATCATGAATGATAAGTATCAATCCGCCGGTTATGGGATATAGACATAGAGCAGCATGGCTTTCTTGATATTGTGGAGAATAAATACCGGCAAGGCTATGAAAATGCCCAGTGCCATGAAATTGAACCAAGCGTCACTGGCGGGAAAATCATTCAGAATACAGATCTGATAGATCATGTAGTAGTGGCGCAGTGGAAAGAGTTGGGCGATGGCTTCAATCATAGAGTCCATGGCAAACACGGGATAGGTGGCTCCGCAAGCCGAGAAACTGACCATGGCCCACAGGGAGCAGACACTCATCGACATGCGCAGGGATGGCATGAGACCAAAAACAAATACGCCGAAAGCTTGTGCCGAAAGGACTGAAAGCAGGCCCAAGATAAATATGGGGACAAATCCACCGGGATGGGGGAATCCTAAATAGTGGTAAATATAAAGCTCAAAGCCGAAGAAAATAGAAATGAAGATCAGAAACTGGGGAATCAGTTTGCCGACTACCGCTATCCACGTATGGTTGGAAGCCATGGCCATCAGCTGGCGTGAACGCTTGAATTTAAGTTCTGTACCTAAAGAATAGGGCGTGATGAGAAATACGAAAATCATCAATACGCCGGGTATCATAATCGTGCTGAGATAGATGTTATAGCTGCTCCATGGATTACCTATCATGTGAAGGTCTATGGCTATGGGTTGCAGGAAAGTCGTAATTTCTTTCTCAGTCTTGCCAATAGCCGATAGTTTCTTCATACCGACAGACGCAGAACCCAGAGTTGAGATTGTCTTCAGGTCGCGGAAGAGCATAGAGCCGGCAGCCAACGTGACATTGCTATAGTAGAAAGAAATCTTAGGTTGTGAACCGTTCATCAAGCCGCGAGTCGTTCCTTCGGGGATGAGGAGGAACGCGTAAATCTCATTACGCTGAATAGCTTCGCGAGCCTCGTTGACATTTTCGAAATGGGCAACGACCTTTGTCGTTTGGAAAGCATCGAGTTTGTGAATCAGCGTGCGTGTCGTAGAGGTGTTATCACAGTCAACCACACCCACGGGCATATCAGCCGGTACGCCCTCGTGCATCAATGACGTGAAGAAAATAATGATTACGATGGGGAAAATAACCATGCAGAACCCATAGATGGGGTTTTTCCACATGATACCACATTCACGAACCGCTATATGGTAGAGTTGTCTGAGCATGGTGAAACGTTAATCTCTGATGATAACAGAAAAACGATTAATTCTTGATAATGAGCGACATGCCCGGTCGGAGTCCCTCAAACGGGGTTATGGGGCGTGCTTTGATTTCAAATGTTTTCAAATCGTACTGACCGTTTGCCTTTGTTGCTTTCCACACGGCATAGGCTCCTTGATCCTTAATGTAATAGATTTTGAGTTTGAGTTCCTTGTTGAAAGCGGGTACGAAAGCGGTAAAAGTCTGGCCCATTTTTAAGCCTTCGAGCCGATCTTCACGTACATTGAACGTGCCCCACATGTCTTTCATGACCGAAATGCTCATGATAGGCGAACCTAAACCAACGAGTTCGCCCACTTTAGGATATATTTCGCTGACCTCGCCGTCAACCTGAGCCACCTGTACCGTTTCTTTTAATAGTGAACTTACCACGTCGACGGCACCTTGGGCAGCCTTTACATGACTGGCTACGACACGCTTTTCCTGTTCTCGGGCTCCGTTGCGGGCCATGTCGTATTGGCTTTTGGCAGCCTTCACCTGTGCCTCGGTAGCTTTAAAAGCAGCGAAAGCCTCGTCACGCTTTTGTCCGCTGATGACGCCTTCGTCGTATAAATTCTGCATGCGGGTGTAGGTCTTGCGGGCTATTTCAGAAGCGGCCATTGCTTGTTGATAGAGTTCAAAAGCTCCTTGAATCTGCTCTTTGCGTGCGCCGGCGTCGGTTAGATCCTGTATGGCCTTTGTTGCTTCACCGGTAGCCTGTGCTACTCGTCTTTGCGCATCGACCTCCGGAACTTCTAAAACGGCCAAAGTGTCGCCGGCATGGACGTAATCTCCCTCCTTGACACGTATCTCAACGACGCGGCCCGGCAGCTTGCAGGAAACGCGGTATTCTGATACTTCGATCTCACCTTGTATTGTATCGTCATCACGTTCCAAAGTAAGGAAGCCGATAAACGCTACAATGACGATGACGGCAATAAAGCCGATGATAGCTAAAAGAATGTTATTATGTTGTGATTTTGCTGACATGATTCTAATTAATTAAGTGTTCCCAATGATTTTTCCAAGTTAACAAGCGCGAGCTTATAATCTGCTTCGGCGTCTATTTTTTGACTTTGTGCCATTTGCCATGCCGTTTGAGCAGCCATGACATCGGTGGTTTGCATGACGCCTTCGCGGAATCCGATGTTCGCACAGCGCAGGTTCTCTTCGGCACTTATGATGTTTTTGTTGGCCATGATAAGTCGTTTTTGGGCCTCTTTTACCTTAAATCGACTTTGGGCAACCTGCAAATTAATCTTTTCACGTGCGTCGCTGAGTTCCATCTCGGCCATATTGGTCGCCAGTTTGGAAGCTCTGACCTTGTAAGAGCCTGCAAACCAGTTCCAAACGGGCACCCGTACCATGAGACCGACGTTCCATAAGCCTGAGAATTTACGTTCGAAGCCATTTAATACATTTGGATTGGAGAGAATATAGCCACCTGTCAGCAGTACTTGAGGTAGGTAAGCGGCTCTGACAATTTTGGTAGCTTCCTTGCTGATGTCTACGGCATTCTGCAACATGCGCAATTCCGGCCGATTATCCGGTGTGTTCTTTTCTTCCGTTTCGGTAGCAAGGAGGGTGTCGCTGTTTGCTTTGTTCTCATCAGCAAGCGTAATATTCTCGTCCAAAGGTAGGCCGCATAGCTGGCAAAGCAGCATTTTAGACAGAGCTAAACCGTCTTCTACCTGTGTAATCTGCATTTCGGCTTCATTCACCTTGACGTCAACCTTCAGTCCGTCGGCCCGTGTCGCTACGCCTTGTTTGATCATTTTCTTAACATCTTCAGCCAATTTAGACACCAGTTTGTGGTAACTGATGGCAAGTTTTTCTTTCTCTCGCAGCGAAACAACCAACCAATAGGTCTGGTCAATGCTGTAGAGTGTGGCCTGACGTACGAAGTCGGAACCATTATCAGACAACTGCTCGTTGATAGCTGCTATCTTATTGGCCGCAATAATAGCTCCACCCATAAATACCGGTTGGCGCACCATAATGGCTCCGGCAAAGATATTATGGGTGTTGGTTCTTAGTCCGTCCGTGATATTCTGCCCTAATTGGTCGCCGGCTTGTGCTATCGGTTTTCCAATTTGGCTTACCAGCCCGCCCATTTGCTGCGCCATGGCGGGTGTGATAATGCCTTGTTGGACCATTCCGGTGATGAGGGAAGAAAGGTGATTACTTGCAGCAGAACTTACGTTAGTGCCAAAATGATTCAACGCTTCCTTACTATCGTTATCCAACAAAGAAATTTCTTTACTGTAATACTGATAGGAGCCAAGTGCGTCAACCTTTGGCAGGTATTTGGTTTTAGCAGCTTTGCGTACGTTCTTAGCGGCTTCCTGTTTGAATCGGGTCACGTTAAGCTGCTTGTTGTTGCGCAGTGCAAGCGCACGGCAACTATCAAGGCTTAGCGTCCGTTGGGCTCCCATCGGAAGAACCCAACTTGCGAACATGAAAAAAGTTAATAATTTCCTCATTCTATTGAACTAAATAATACGCTTGAGAATAAAAAATAGCGTATCGGAATCATATTATAATCAATGTAAAGTCTTAAAAGCTGTGTCTTGTTAAGTCATGCTCATAAGATTAAACCACTGAAGGATTCAATTGAAAGTGAAGCTTCTGGAGCCGATCATGTTGCCGTCGGCGAAGATACTGACATTGTAGGTGCCGGCTTCTAAAGCCTGATTAACTTGCCAATACATTGTAACCGGTGTTTCCTGGCCGCCATATTCAATACTTTTCTTCATAGAACACTGTAGCGATTGGTTCTCAAAATTAAAAGAACCGTTATTTCCCAACAGGTTGCCTGATGGTGACATGATTCTGACATAGACCGTTTTGACACCATTTCCTGTAGTAACGTTCTTTGCAATGGCAAAGTTTACTTGTAGCGCAACACACTTATTCAGTCTCTTGGTGTCCCTGCCGCGTTTGTCTTTTGCTTGCAAACTAATACTGATTGCATCGAGTTGGGCCGCAATGGCAACCTTCTCAGAGAGTGAAGCCTTTTCGGTATTGAGGCCTTGAATCTGTCGGGTGGCCTCTTCATACTGACCTTTCACACGCGTATTCTCTGCTGTCAGGTTCTGGTTGAGGCGGTTCAGTGAGTCTATTTCCAATACATAGCTGCGCAAAACGGCACGTACCGTGGCCAACTCTTTCTTCAAGCGGGCTATTTCACGGGCGTCGTTGCTCTTCACATTGCGCAATTCATCTAATAAACGTTGGGTTTTTTCTTGCTCGGCAGTAAGCTGCGCAATGATAGAATCATTGGTAATCTGTGTCTTCATTTCGCTATACTGGCGGGCAAATTGCTGATACTCGTTTTCCATCTCTTTCTTATCGAGTTCAGCCAACTCCTGCATAGCTTGATTTTCTTGCTTTTGTTTATTTAAATCTAGGCCTAAATAAACGATACTACCGATTAACAACAACCCGATAATGATAATCGGGATAAGAATTTTCTTATTCATAGTGAAGTAAAAAAACTTTAAATGTTTGGTCATTGCAAAAATAAAGGTTTTCTATTAACTGGCAAAGAAAAAGCAGAAGCCAAATCTTTATTATATTAAATTTTTACATTTTTGGGGACAAATAGAACAACAATAAATTTATTTTCGTACTTTTACGCATTCTAAAAAAAACAACCTAAGTTGAATATTTATGGCATATCGAGGCTTTTTCTATAAAGTGTACCATTTATACTATGACGGATTCAGGCAAATGACACTGGGCAAGACCCTGTGGACCATTATTATTATCAAGTTATTTATCATGTTTGCCATCCTCAAAGTGTTTTTCTTTCCTAATTATTTGAAGCAGAACAGCCGCTCCGGACATGAGGCCGAGTTTGTAGGAAAGGAGCTGATACAGCGCATTAATCATTAATTTAATTTTATATCTATGTTAAATCTATTATTAGATGTTACCACGGCAACCATTGATTGGTCGAGGGCGCAGTTTGCGCTCACAGCAATCTATCATTGGTTGTTCGTACCGCTGACGCTCGGTCTGGCGGTTATCATGGGAATTGTAGAAACTTGTTATTATCGCACGAAGAAGCGTTTCTGGAAAGACGCGGCCAAATTCTGGCAGACACTCTTTGGTATCAACTTTGCCATGGGCGTTGCCACAGGTATTATTCTTGAGTTCGAGTTCGGCACCAACTGGAGTAACTATTCTTGGTTTGTGGGCGACATCTTCGGTGCACCGCTGGCCATAGAAGGAATTGTAGCATTCTTTATGGAGTCAACATTTGTCGCAGTCATGTTTTTTGGTTGGAAAAAGGTTTCTCCGGGTTTCCATTTGGCTTCTACATGGCTTACCGGTCTGGGCGCAACAATTTCAGCCTGGTGGATTCTTGTGGCCAATGCTTGGATGCAATACCCCATCGGTCAGACATTCAATCCTGATACGATGCGCTTCGAGATGACCTCTTTCGCAGACGTGGCGCTGTCGCCTTTTGCCGTCAACAAGTTCTGCCACACCGTTACTTCGGCTTGGATTATCGGAGCCTTGTTCACGGTGGGTGTCAGCTGTTGGTATTTGTTGAAAAACCGGGAGCGCAAGCTGGCTGTCGAAAGTATCAAGATCGCCTCCGTCGTAGGATTGGTGGCTTCACTGCTCACGGCTATGACCGGTGATGAGTCGGCCTATACCGTGGCCAAAACGCAGCCGATGAAGCTCGCGGCTATGGAAGCTCTGTACAACGGAGGTCATAGTCAGAGCCTGACAGCCGTGGCTTGGGTCAGTCCTTTCGGTCAGGCAGACTATGCCAACGAGCAGGAACCGTCGTTCAAGGTGGGTATCCCCAACGCATTGTCGTTCCTTGCCACACGTGATTTAAATGGTTATGTGCCCGGTGTGAACGACATCATTAAAGGTTATACCGATCATTCAGGACAAAAACAACCATCTTTGAAAGAGAAGATAACCCGTGGGCAGACTGCCATTAAGGCCCTGCAGCTGTATCGTAGCGGCGATAAGAGCCCGAAGGTACGCCGAGACGTAGCCGATAACATCCAGTATTTCGGTTATGGTTACGTGAAAGATGCCGACCAAATCGTGCCCAATATCCCCATCAACTTCTGGGCTTTCCGCGTGATGGTGGGTCTTGGTGTTCTCTTCATCCTGTTCTTCCTCGTCGTGGGACATGTGTCTTGGCGCCGCAATATCGCTGATCCCAAGTGGCGTTGGCTGTTCATTACGGCCATCGTGTTGGTTCCGCTGGGCTACATTGGTAGCGAGGCAGGCTGGATTGTGGCCGAAATGGGCCGTCAGCCATGGACAATTCAAGATATGTTGCCTACTTGGGCAGCCGTCAGCGATATCGCCTCTTCCAGCGTTATCCTCACGTTCTTCATTTTCCTGGCTTTGTTTACCACAATGCTGGTCGTAGAAATCAACATCTTATTCAAGCAAATTCGTAAGGGGATGGAGGCCCCAAAAGCATGACATATCTGTTTTTGCAACACTATTGGTGGCTTATTGTTAGCGTCTTGGGCGCATTGTTGGTCTTCCTGCTCTTCGTTCAGGGTGCCAACTCATTGGTATTCAGTTTGGGCAACACGCCCGAAGAACGCCGACTCGTAGTTAATTCCACGGGCCGCAAGTGGGAAATTACGTTTACTACGCTCGTGACGTTTGGCGGCGCTTTCTTCGCGTCGTTCCCCTTGTTCTACAGTACCAGCTTCGGCGGAGCTTACTGGCTGTGGATGATTATCCTGTTTACGTTCGTGATGCAGGCTGTGAGCTATGAGTTCCAGAACAAGTTAGGCAATATTCTGGGCACACGCACGTTCCAATGGTTGCTTGTCATCAACGGCATTGTAGGTCCGTTGCTGCTTGGCGGTGCCGTAGCAACGTTCTTTGACGGTAGCAATTTCCTTGTCGATAAGATGAATATCACCGATGGTTTACAGCCCGTCATCAGCCATTGGGCCAATGGCAGCCATGGTCTCGACGCGTTGCTCGACCCTTGGAATCTCATTTTCGGCTTTGCCGTATTCTTCCTTGCACGCATATTGGGCATTCTTTATATTATAAATAATGTGGACGACGACACCATCCGTCAGCGTAGCCGCCGCCATCTGCTCTATAATGTAGTGCCTTTCCTGATCTTGTTTTTGGCGTTCTTTATCCGCACGCTTTTCAAGGATGGCTTTGCCTACGATCCGGCAACGGCAAAAATCTATATGCAACCATTTAAGTACCTCAACAATTTCATAGAGATGTGGTATCTCACCGTCCTCTTAGTCTTGGGCGTTGTGTTGCTGCTCTACGGCGTGATCCGTTCGTTCCTGTGCGAAGAGTTCGTGCGAGGTATATGGCCGGCCGGCATTGGCGTGGTACTCGTGGTGCTGTCGTTGCTCCTCAACGTGGGATGGAACAATACCGCCTACTATCCTTCGACAGCTGATTTGCAGAGCAGTTTGACCATTCTCAACAGTTCGAGCAGCATGTTTACCCTGCAGACGATGTTCTACGTATCGTTGCTCGTGCCGTTTGTCGTGGCTTACATCGCCTACGTGTGGTGGTCGATGGATAAGAAGAAACTCACTCACGATGAAATCAACACGGATGACGCGTATTAAACGATAGCAAATGAAACATTTCATCCTATTTCTGGCAACGCTGTTGTTGCCTTTCTACGGCATGGCGCAAGGGCTTGATACCTTGCGCCATGAAGTTCTTTTAGAGACTTCGATGGGCAATATCCGCATTGCTCTGTACAACGAGACACCTTTACATCGTGATAATTTTCTTAAACTTACCAAAGAAGGTTATTACGACGGCAACCTCTTTCATCGTGTCATCAGCAGTTTCATGATTCAGACGGGTGACTCTACCTCACGGCACGCACGGCCCGAAGCGCAACTCGGCGAATATTCGCCCGACTATACATTGCCTGCCGAGATTTATTATCCGGCCTTGTATCATCATCGGGGAGCCGTCGCCGCAGCCCGTGAACCCGACGACGTGAATCCCGAATATCGTTCTTCGGCCAGTCAGTTCTACATTGTTTACGGCCGCCGCTTCAACGAAGACATGATCGATCGGGTGCAAGCCCGGCTCGACAAGGCCACGAAGGGCAAGGTAACGATACCGCCCGCCCTGCGCGAAGCCTATTACAAGAAAGGCGGAACGCCCCATCTTGACGGTCAGTACACGGTGTTCGGCGAAGTGCTTGAGGGCATGGACATCGTTCAAGCCATTCAGAATGTGCCGACCGATGCCCACGACCGCCCTTTGCAGGATGTCCGAATCCTGCGGGCAACGGTCGTTAGATGATGGATCGTCAGTTGACTCTGCCCCGGCCATGCCATGCTTTGGTATGTTTTCACTTTGTGTTGCGATTGTAACAGCATTGTAACACCGCGTTAACATCGCTGAAACATCCCGTTGCTACCTTTGCGCTCATAAAACCAATGATTATTTTTTATGAGCGCGATTTATTTTCTCATCGTCGTATTTCTGCTTTGTTTAGCCGTCTTCGACCTCTTCGTCGGCGTCAGCAACGACGCGGTCAACTTTCTGCAATCGGCGGTCGGCGCCCGCGTTGCCAAGTATCGCACCATTCTTCTGATAGCCTCCTTGGGTGTCATCGTGGGGGCCGCCATGTCGTCGGGCATGATGGATGTGGCCCGCCACGGCATGATGGTGCCCCGGAATTTCAGTTTCGACGAGGTCATGACGCTCTTTCTGGCCGTCATGGTGACCGACATTATTATTCTCGACGTGTTCAATACGCTGGGCATGCCCACGTCTACAACGGTATCGCTGGTGTTCGGCCTGTTGGGAGGCGCCTTTGCGTTGGCCACCGTCAAAGTGTTGGCCGACGACAGTCTGGACTACGGCATGTTGCTCAACAGCGGCAAGGCGCTGAGTGTCATCATCGCCATTTTTGTTTCGGTGGCCGTCGCCTTTTTCTTTGGCAGTATCGTCATGTGGCTGTCGCGTCTGATGTTCACTTTCAACTACACGCGCACGGCCCGTTACGGCATCGGCATTTTCGGCGGCGTGGCGTTTACGGCCCTCAGCTACTTTATTTTCTTGCAGGGAATCGTCAAGAGTCCCTATGTATCTACGGCGGTTTCCGGCTGGATAGCGGCGCATACCTCGCTGTTGTTGATTCTCGTTTTCGTCATTTCGGCATGCGTCATGCAACTGCTTTACTTTGCTAAGGTCAATGTGTTTAAGTTCATCGTGCTGATGGGAACCTTCGGATTGGCCATGGCTTTTGCGGGCAACGACTTGGTCAACTTCATCGGTGTGCCTCTGGCCGGCCTCGACAGCTATCTCGATTATGCGGCCCACGCGCATGGAACTGTCCCCGATGCCTATATGATGACCTCGCTGATGGGGAGCGCGCAGACGCCTCCCGTCTATCTGCTGATGGCCGGCGGCATCATGATTCTGGCCATGGCCACGTCGAAGAAGGCACGGAATGTCATCAAGACATCGGTAGACCTGAGCCGGCAGGACGAGGGCGATGAGATGTTTGGCTCGTCTCGGGCCGCCCGTTCCATTGTTCGCTTCTGTCAGTCGGGGGGCGCTGCCGTAAGAACATACGTTCCCGTAAGCGTAAAAAGATGGGTTGGCAGTCGTTTTAACAAGAGCGAAGTGATTCTGCAAGACGAGCACGCGGCATTCGATTTGGTGCGGGCATCGGTCAATCTGGTGCTGGCGTCGATGCTCATCATCATCGGAACCAATTACAAACTGCCGCTTTCTACAACGTATGTTACCTTTATGGTGGCCATGGGTACGAGTTTGGCCGACAAGGCGTGGAGCCGTGAAAGCGCGGTGTTCCGTGTGACAGGCGTTATCAGTGTCATCGGAGGTTGGTTTATCACGGCGGGCGTAGCCTTTATCTCCTGTTCGCTCATCTGTCTGGCCATGTATTATGGCGGCATCTGGGTGAAGTTGGCGATGATTGCGTTGGTCATTGTGTTGCTGGTGCGTTCGAATCGGAATTTCAACAAGAAGGCGTCGGAAGTAGATAAGTCGGCCGCTACGTTCAGACTGATGATGCGCACGCGCGATCCGCAGCTTGTGTGGGAACTGCTTTACAAGCAAGTGAGCCGTACACAGAGTTTTATGACACGCTTCGCGCTCCATGAGTATAATCTCATCATGGACGCGCTGGCTGCCGAAAATGCCAAAGTCCTGCGCAAGGCGGAGAAAGAACTGCAAACGGAACTGCAGCTGTTGAAAAACTTCCGACGGCGTGAAATGCTGGGATTGAAGCGTTGTCCGATGGATGTAGCCATCGAACGCAACACGTGGTTCCATCTGGGGGCTAACAGCAATCAGCAGTTTGTCTACTCGCTGCGACGTATGCTGGAACCGATTAAGGAACATGTTGAGAATAATTTCCACCCTCTGCCACCATTGTATATCGAGGAATTCAGGCCTGTTCGCCAAACCATCAATGACTTGATGAAGCAATCGGGCGCGCTGATTGAGACGGGACGCTACCAAAACTATCGTGAGATTCTGGCCGAAGCCGATAACTGCAAAGACTTGCTCTCCGTCATTCGCAAGGGGCATATCGACCGTATCCAAAAGTCGCAGCACGACGAGCAGTTGAAAGTGGGGCTGCTCTACCTGAATATTTTGCAGGAAAGCCAGGAGTTCTTGAGCGTCATGCGCCACCAGTTGCGGGCCGCCAAGAAGTTCATGGAAAACTAAAGGTGAAGCATGGGCTAAGGTTCGCGTCGGAGCGTGAACAGAAATTGCAGTCCTCCCTCGGGCAGATTGCGGGCCTGAATGCTACCGCCGTGAAAGAGTACGGCATTCTTTACGATTGACAAACCGAGGCCGGTGCCGCCATTCTGACGGCTTCGGCCTTTGTCTATTCTGTAAAATCGCTCGAAGATTCGGCGCAGGTGTTCGTTGGCAACGCCTACGCCGTTGTCGCTGAAGCAGAATTGCCATCGGTCTGCCATTGACTGCGCGTAGAGCGTGATGGTCGTTCCATGGCCCGCGTAAGCGATAGCGTTGTCGGTAAGATTGCGGAAGATGCTGTAGAGTAGGGAGCGGTTGCCGCTGATGGTAATGCCTGTGGGCAGTTGATTGCTGAACGTCATGCCGTGGGCTTGCAGTTGCAAGCAGGTCTCTTCCTCGATTTGATCGATCAGTTGGTTGATTTCTACAGACTCACGTTGCATGGCCGTTGCGCCGTCGTCGAGTCGGTTGAGGATGGAAATGTCGTTAAGGAGTGACGTGAGTCGTTCGCTTTGCGCGTGACAGCGGGTCAGGAACTGGCGTTGTGTGCCGTCAGGCATGTCCGGATTCTCTAAGATGGTTTCCAAATAGCCTTGAATGCCGGCAACAGGCGTTTTCAATTCGTGCGCGATATTTTGTGTTAGTTGCCGCTTGAGAATGTCTTGTTCTTGCCGGGTGCTTTGCAGTCGCCTGTATATCTTGATGATGCGTTCGGCGATTTCGCCCAGTTCGTCATCAGAAAAGTCAATCAGTTCTTCCGTTTCAAGGCTCTCGTTCTGGTCGGCCCGCTCAGCAAACGTCTGCAGTTGGGTGATGTTTCGGCCCAGTCGACTGATGAATCGGTAGAGCAGAAGCGTCAGTAGCAAGATGACAACAATCGAAAACCAAATGTAATGTTGGTCGGCTTGCAGCGAACGGGCCAAGTCGTTGTCGTAGGGTAGGGCCGTGCGGATGATATAACCGTCCTTGGGAAAGTACGTGGCAGAGTAGAAATAATCGTGGCGCAGGGTAGAACTGTTGCGGTCGACGGTCTGCCCTCGTCCGGTCTTGACGGCTTGGATGAATTCTGTTCGATTGGCGTGGTTGCCGATACGGGCGTAGTCTTTGAAGATGTTGTCATAGAAAACGCGGCCCCGGCGGTCGATTAGCGTAACGCGGATGTTATGCTCCGCGTGCGTCTTGACAAAGTTGTTGAGTGCTTGTTCGCTTTTGTTGTCTTGCAGTACCAATGCTTCGTGCATGCGGTGGTTGTAGGTTTGCAACTTCAGGTTGAGCGTATCTATCTTGTATTGCTTCTCGCGGTTTTGCTGAAACACCATGAAGCAGACGGCATAGATAAGGAACAGGGCCGTCACGCTGATATAAAGGCGGTGGCCGATGGATAACTTTGGCATGGCAGGGAGAATTAAGGAGTGAAGGAGTAGCCGTAGCCCAGACGCGTCTGAAGGCAGGAAGCGTATGGGCCAATCTTCTTTCTGAGGCGGGTGATGTTCACGTCGACGGTACGATTGAGTACCAAAACATCCTTGGGCCATATCTTGTTGATGAGTTCCTGACGGCTGAATACATGGCCCGGCGCACGCAGAAGGGTTGCTAACAGTTCAAATTCGGTCTTCGTGAAAGCTACGGTTTGCCCGTCAACGGCAACTTCTTTTCGTTCGGGATAGATGACAAGGCCTTCGTAAGAGAGAGTTTCTTCGCTTGCGGAAGGTGTGGTCGGGTCGGTTCGTCGCAAAACGACTCTGACTCTGACGATTAGCTCTCGGATGGAGAAAGGCTTGGAAATATAGTCGTCGGCACCCAGATTGAAGCCGCTGACGGTATCGTTTTCGCTGTCGAGAGCGGTTAAGAAGATGATGGGAATGTGGGCTGTCGACCGGTCTTGTTTCAGCTTTTGAGCCATCTCAAACCCCGACATGCCGCCCATCATTACGTCGAGCAGGATGAGTTGGAATGAAGATAGCGACTTGCCGAAGGCCTCTTCTGCCGAACAAGCTGTATCAACCGTGTAGCCGTAGGTTTCTAAATTGAACTTCAGAATTTCGCGAATGTCGGGTTCGTCATCCACGACGAGAATCCTGTTGGGTATCGGGTCCATCTTTACACATTATTATATATATAATGCAAAAATAGGGATTAATTTGCTGATGAGCAATGGTGGCAGGTTACAATCTTGTAAAAAACATTATCTTTGCCCCATGAATATAATGTTGATAATGATTTTTCTGCTGCTTCCTTTGCTGGGATGTGGCTTTGTAGCATGGCATGTGTGGGTGATGTTGCCTTTTGCCAATCTATACAAAGGTGTGGTATTGGCCGTGATGTTGCTGGCTTTCCTTTGTGTTTTCTTCAATTTTGGGGTGGGACTCGACCGTTTGCCTACATCGGTGGCAACCATTTGCTACGAGGTGGGCTATTCTTCTGTTTTCGTTTTGCTCTATTTGGTGTTGATATTTCTGCTGCTCGATGTCCTCAAATGGGTGGGGTGGCTTCCCGATTCTTGGTTTTATGCCAGCCCAAAGGGTAGTATGCTCGTATTTCTGACGATGTGTGGCATTTTTATCTATGGCAATCTGCATTATTATAATAAGGTGAGAATGCCGTTGGAATTGAAAGCGGACAAACCGTTGCCGCGTCCTGTCAAATTAGTTATGTTGAGCGATTTGCATCTGGGCTATCATAATACGCGGGCCGATTTGGCTAAATGGGTGGAATTGGTCAATGCCGAGCACCCTGACGCGGTATTGATAGGCGGCGATATTGTAGACTTCAGCGTTGTGCCATTGGTCAGAGCTGATATGGCTGCGGAGTTTCGTAAACTGAATGCGCCTGTCTATGCTTGCTTGGGTAATCACGACTATTATGCGGGCGAGCCCAATAGCGAAAAGTTTTATCGGGAGGCCGGTATCACGTTGTTGCGCGATTCGGCAGTGGAACTGCCCGGTGGCATTGTGGTTGTCGGCCGCGACGACCGTACGAATATGCGACGGAAATCGGTTGCGCAAGTCATGGCGAATGTGGATAAGTCGAAGTATGTGATATTGCTCGATCATCAGCCTTACCATTTGGAAGAAGCGGAGCGAAACGGAGTGGATTTCCAGTTTAGCGGACATACTCATTATGGTCAGGTTTGGCCCACCAGTTGGATTGAAGATATGATTTACGAAGA
Source organism: Prevotella illustrans (assembly GCF_017426725.1). GTDB lineage: Bacteria > Bacteroidota > Bacteroidia > Bacteroidales > Bacteroidaceae > Prevotella > Prevotella illustrans. Next base: position 81,666 of record NZ_JAERMS010000008.1, read on the forward strand.
CGCTTATGGTCCGTTGACAAAGGGACGGACGCAATATTATGTGTCCAGCGGTATCGGTATTTGGGGTGGAAAATTCCGTATCGGCACGCAGTCGGAGTATGTCGTGGCAACGATCCGATAGTGTTTTTCTGAATCATTCTATGCGCGAAGGCAAATGCCTGACAAGGAAATCCGTGATGATTTCCGCAATTTAAGGGGAAAACATGTTGTTTTTTGTGCCTTTAACTTTATGCGCTTCGGGATGTTTTGTAAAATAAATATCACGAATTTCCATCTCTGTTTACAACGCCTTTTAGAATGGAAACGAGCCGTTTTATACCTTTCGGTGACGCGAAAACAATGCTGTAACTGCTCCAAAAACCTTTCGTGATGACTCAAAGCATAGCTTTTGGCTGTCCATAGCATAGCTTTTGACTGCTGAAAGCTACATGCTTGCGATGTAAAAGGGCTGCTATTGGCGGCTAATAGTTATGCTTTGAGCGGTTTGGCGGGGTGCGGTAAAACGGTGAAATTGCGTAAGTTGTTGATTAATAGCGAAATAGTGAAAATGAAAAATACAGACGTATTTGTCGACAAAAAACTTTTGGCTGAAAATAACGGCAGCATTTTGAGACTATTGTCAAATTATTTCGTAAGATCGAAGGGCTTGTTCCGTGAGCATCCATACTAATGCTCCGGAGTGTTTCTTGGGCTTATTGACTTTTCGTAAGAGCCATTTCTTTATTCTTTAGTTTTATAAACTTGCGAGCGTCCGGAGGCTATCAACGGCTTAGTGCCGTTATAGATGAGAGGAAATGGCATGAATATGCTTGATTTATGTCAAATAGGATATGAAAAAACGAAAAAGTTTAAAAATAATCGCGGAAATATTTGGTGGTTTGCCAAAAACTCTCTACTTTTGCATCCGCTTTCGCCTTAAAGGGGAAGCGACTAAGAAAGCGTTCTTTGAAGATATTTACATAAAACAGATAAGTAGTACAAGAAGCAAGTACACCTATTTATAATATGGGGTTTGGATTTATCGGTTCATTCTTCCGTGTTTTTAATACGGCTGTACTTGGGTA
>NZ_JAERMS010000090.1 GCF_017426725.1 Prevotella illustrans
ATTTATTTCCTCAGTCGGCCGCGCCGGTTTGGCAAGTCGTTGCTCGTCTCCACATTGAAGTATTACTTCATGGGCGAGAAGGAACTGTTTAAGGGACTTGCCATCGACGCGTTGGAGAACGAGTGGAAGCAATATCCCGTGTTTCATCTCTCTTTTGGTAATCACAATTTCTCCAACGCGCGGGAGCTGCCGGAGACGCTCGACACCTTTGTGACACGACACGAAAATATTTACGGCAAGGACGAAACCGCCACTACGTTGGGCGACCGGTTTGCCGCGGTGCTGCATGCCGCCCACCTGCGGACGGGCTTGCGCTGCGTGGTGCTCATCGACGAATACGACAAGCCGCTCTTGGACGTCATCGACGTGAAGGATACGATTAGGGAGAATAATGTAGATAAGACGTTGGAGGAGTACAACCGGAATATTCTGAAAGGCTTCTACGGCGTATTCAAGGAAGCCGACCCCGACCTTCAGTTCGTGCTGCTCACGGGAGTGACGAAGTTCTCTCAGGTCAGCGTGTTCAGCGGATTCAACCAGCCCAACGACATCAGCATGGCGCCGAAATACGACGCGCTCTGCGGTATCACCACCGAAGAGCTGCACACCGTCTTCGCCGATAGTATCAGAGAACTGGCCGAGAGTCTGGCAACGACGGAAGAGGACATGAAACACCAGCTGCGACTGCAGTACGACGGCTATCACTTCAGC
>NZ_JAERMS010000091.1 GCF_017426725.1 Prevotella illustrans
TTCCTCCGGGTACTAAGATGTTTCAGTTCCCCGGGTTAGCTCCCACGCTCATGCGCGGGTGACCGTCCTTCAGACGGCCGGGTTGTCCCATTCGGAAATCCACGGATCAAGGGCTATTTGCGCCTACCCGCGGCTTATCGCAGCTTATCACGTCCTTCATCGCCTCTGTGAGCCTAGGCATCCGCCATCCGCCCTTCATTACTTTCTTTAATTACTCATACTTTAAGCTGTAGTTTCATATCCAAGAGTCATTCGACTCCCGGATAAATAAGTCGTAAACTCTGTTTACTTTACAGTCTTGCTTGTGTCAATATGTCAAAGAGCGAAAAAAGGTAAAAAAGTAAAAGGGTAAAAAAGTAAAATACTCCGTTCCCTCTGTTTTTTCCTTCTTGTGTGGAGAATAACGGATTCGAACCGTTGACCTCTTGCATGCCATGCAAGCGCTCTAGCCAGCTGAGCTAATCCCCCTCGAGAACATGAATGCGGAATGTAGAATTTGAAATGTTCTGCGTGAAGGGCGAAACGGTGACTTCCGTTTTCGACTTATCACTTCTCATTTCCAATGAATCATTTCTCATTACAGAGGATTCGGGACTACCGATGCCCGGCTTCCTTTTTCTCTTTATCGAAAAAACAGATCATCAGTACAAGA
>NZ_JAERMS010000092.1 GCF_017426725.1 Prevotella illustrans
TCGCCGTAGTACGCTTGCTGAAGCCAATAAGCGTCGTTCACAAGAGTTCTTTGCAAGCGTTTATACATACCTCTTAGAGCGTTATAGTGCTTTTTTAGCGGACAGCCGCCCAAAAGGCGAGCAGAAGACATGGGAGAAACTTCTGTATATGATGGATTCAACTACGATTACTCTTTTTGACAACATCCTCAAAGGTGTAGGCAGACATCCTAAGAGTGGTAAGAAGAAAGGAGGTATGAAGGTTCATACGGTAATGAAGTATCATGTTGGCGTTCCCATGGTTGTACAACTTACATCTGCAGCTACGCATGATCATTATCTACTTAAAGAAGTGCATCTTCCTAAGGATGCAACCCTTACTATGGACAGAGCATACATTGATTATGCACAGTTCCAGAGACTTACAGAAGAAGGAGTATGCTATGTGACTAAGATGAAGAAGAATCTCACGTATAAGGAACTATCCTCAGTAACCTATGTAAGTCCTGACGGGCTGGTTACGCATACAGACAAGAAGATTCTCTTTGAGAAGGGAGAGATAAAACACGAGGCAAGACGAGTTGAACTTTGGAGTAATAA
>NZ_JAERMS010000093.1 GCF_017426725.1 Prevotella illustrans
ATTTGATTTTCAACTATAAAGTTACGAAGAATAAGCGAGATTACCAACTTTTACAGCTTCAGGAGCAGAAGACCGGAGAGCAGCGTCGCATCAGCCTTACGGTGAGCCAAGCTACTGCGGAAAAGGACAAAACCATCCGACTGTTACAAGGTGCGCTGAAAACGAGCCCGGATATTCTGAACATCTTCACAGACATCCTCTATAAAGCAAGTGAAGTCTTCAAACGAGCCATTGATGCAATTATCCATTTCGGTACGGAAAAGCACAAGTCAATCTTCGCCCCATCCGAAGCCGCCGACATCAAGAGCGTTATGCAAGAATATGGGAGAACCACCGAGCAGCAGAAGGCTGTCGGTACATGACTCTGTGGTTATGCGGAACACCTGCAACCCTTTGATGAAATCAGACATCGCCATGCACTCAAAGAGGTTGGCGATGTCGCAGAAGGTCGGTATGGCTGGAAGATTGAGAGAGAACAAAGAGGAATTAAGTTATAATCATATTTATTGCTGTCCGGTAAAACTTAAATAGCATAGATATCCTTTCGGAATTGCCT
>NZ_JAERMS010000094.1 GCF_017426725.1 Prevotella illustrans
TGTCTTTGTTCCGACAATCTGAAAAATATGTTTTTATGTCTTTATGTCCTTAAAAACAGCATAAGAAAAATATGTCTTTATGTCCTTAAAAACAACAATGAGAAAAACATGTCCGTATGTCTTTACTCTGAATAATCTTTACATCCACCCTCCAAAAAGTGGCGTTATTCTGAAAAAGAAAAAAGACGGACGCAAATAAGCGATTGTAGAGCAAGTTTATAAAATAATGGTTATCAGTGTGTTGCGATTAACAAGGTGTTTTCCCGTCGCTTTTTTGCCCTTAATCGCTATACTTTTAGGCTATAATCGCGGCCCTTTCACCAGCTAAAAGCTATGCTTTGGCCGTGTAATCGCTATGCTTTGAACCGATAAAAGCATAGCTTTGAGCATAAAAGAGCATAAAAATCGGCAAAACGAAGGCCTTTTTCGGCGTGCCGGCAGCTAAATGACGCGGTGTAGAAGTGTTAAAA
>NZ_JAERMS010000095.1 GCF_017426725.1 Prevotella illustrans
ATAAGTCGTAAACTCTGTTTACTTTACAGTCTTGCTTGTGTCAATATGTCAAAGAGCGAAAAAAGGTAAAAAAGTAAAAGGGTAAAAAAGTAAAAATACTCCGTTCCCTCTGTTTTTTCCTTCTTGTGTGGAGAATAACGGATTCGAACCGTTGACCCCCTGCTTGCAAAGCAGGTGCTCTAGCCAGCTGAGCTAATCCCCCGAGAATGTGAAAGGAGATACGTGAAGCGTGAAAGCGATTTCCGCAGACTTCAGCGTTTCCCATTGGTCATTTCTCATTCCAAAGGTAGTCCCAGGCAGACTTGAACTGCCGACCTCCACATTATCAGTGTGGCGCTCTAACCAACTGAGCTATAGGACTCTCTCCGGTTGGTTAGCGGTCCAAGATCTGGGACATGACTTCCGATGCCCGGCTTCCTTTTTCTCTTTATCGAAAAAACAGATCATCAGTACAAGA
>NZ_JAERMS010000096.1 GCF_017426725.1 Prevotella illustrans
TCCTTATGTCCTAAAACTGCATGAAAGCTCTTTTATTAGCTTTGTCACTTGTAAATCTGTCCTCACTAATTTTCTACTGAGCCGAAATATATCTTTCCATCATGGAAAAGATACTTTTCTTTATATAATAAGATCGAATAGTCAATTAAATTCCATATATTTGCAAATAGAATCGTTCGTATCAAAACATTGATAGGTGCGCTCATTGCATAAATTGTCAAGCAATATGAAATATCCCATTGGTATACAAGACTTCAGGAAAATCAGGGAAGATAACTATGTCTATGTGGACAAAACCGCTCTGATTTACGACATGGTAAGTAATGGAAATATTTATTTCCTCAGTCGGCCGCGCCGGTTTGGCAAGTCGTTGCTCGTCTCCACAT
>NZ_JAERMS010000097.1 GCF_017426725.1 Prevotella illustrans
ACAAAACTCTTTGACGAAAAATTTTGGGGTACGCATTGACGAAGTCAGGAAAAAGCTCTTCCGTCACCGTCTTGTGGAGGCTTTTTTAAACAAATAGAATCTCTTTGTTAATTTCTACGCGATTTTTTAAACAAATAGAATCTCTTTGTTAATTTCTACGCAATTTTTTAAACAAATGAAATGTCGCGGTAAATTTCCGCGCACATTTTTTATCAAATGAAATGTCGCGGTAAATTTTCGCGCGCATTTTTTATCAAATAGAACGACGAGGTTAATTTTCGCGCGTGTTTTTTTTATCAAATAGAACGACGAGGTTAATTTTCGCGCGCGTTTTTAAACGGCAGGACATGGCGCGAGCCGCAGGGACG
>NZ_JAERMS010000098.1 GCF_017426725.1 Prevotella illustrans
GAATTATCTTTACATATACCATCAAAAAAGTGGCATTATTTTGAAAAAGAAAAGAACCGGACGAAAATAAGCGATTGTAGCGCAAGTTTATAAAACGCTGGTTATCAACATATTGTACTTTTAAGGGTATTTCTCTCTCGCTTTTTTACCGTTAATCGCTATGCTTTTAGGCCGTAATCGCGGCCCTTTTATCGACTAAAAGCTATGCTTTGACAGTGTAATCGCTATGCTTTGAGCCGATAAAAGCATAGCTTTGAGCATAAAAGGGTATCAAAATCGGCAAAGTGAAGGCCTTTTTCGCCATGCCGGCAGCCGGATGAAGCGTTGCGGAAGTGTTAAAATCAGGTAGTTTTTTCTG
>NZ_JAERMS010000099.1 GCF_017426725.1 Prevotella illustrans
CTTATCTGTTTTATGTAAATATCTTCAAAGAACGCTTTCTTAGTCGCTTCCCCTTCAAGGCGAAAGCGGATGCAAAAGTAGAGAGTTTTTGGCAAACCACCAAAAGTTTTTTGAAGAAATATCAAGCACTCACTACTTTTTTGACAATAATTAATTTATCTCAAGAGTATTTCCATATACCACATTATTATATATAATAAGAGAGTAAGAAATATTGTCATCGAATGCGTATAGTTCAAGTTATGTTAAAAGGCAATAGTGTCCTAAATAATTTTTGTGAAAACGCATATAAAGTTGCATCAAATCATTTGATTTGACGTATTTTGTTCCAATGGTAAAGAGCACATACCCCCT
>NZ_JAERMS010000009.1 GCF_017426725.1 Prevotella illustrans
CGCATCACAAAACTCTTTGACGAAAAATTTTGGGGTACGCATTGACGAAGTCAGGAAAAACACGACGCTTTTTCTTTGTTGTCGTAGCAGTTCCTATGCTATTACGGCTTTTTTTATGTTAAAAACATATACTACTATCAAAAAAGATAGTACCTTTGCATTGTTCATATAAAGAATATAATATGAAACAAAAAAGAGAAACAACGAAGATTGAAGTTACTCCAGAAGAACAAGACCTCATCGAAGCAATCAGAAATTATTGTAACAGTTACCCAAACGGCTATCCTGAACTTCTTGAATATGCACAGGACATCTTCGATAGAATGACGGACATGCCAAAAGAATGAAGGCAAAAGATTCTCTCCCTCAGGAGAGCCATTTAAAAATAAACATAAAAAATAAGATTATGGAAGTAGCAATTAGAAAAGCGGATAGAATCACTGATATGAAAAAACGTATGCAAGACATTTACCTGAGTGTGTCGTGGCGTGAAATATCACGTACTTATTTCGATAAATCAGTGCCTTGGTTCCAGCACAAGATGTATGGTATCGACGGAAATGGGGGCATGGGTGGATTTACTCCCGAAGAGGCACAACAACTCAAAGGTGCGCTCGTAGACCTAAGTGAGCGTATCCGTCGGGCAGCCGACAGCATTCCAGCCCCGGCAGCAACGATATCGCCGATTTGAACATTCCTGTTGTATCGTGGGATTTCCATGTCAGCGTATCGGGGTGTTTATTTTCTGATGTTCCTCGGATGATGGTTGAGGATTTCCTCACGCAGTGTCGTGGTGTCGACATGGGTATAGATTTCGGTCGTACCGATGTCCTCATGGCCCAACATGGCCTGTATGGCACGCAAGTCGGCACCGCCATGCAGCAATGCCGTGGCAAAACTGTGACGCAAGGTATGAGGAGAGATCGTCTTCTTTATGCCCGCCTCCCGGGCCTGCCGCTTGATCATGATGAGAATCATGGTACGGGTAAGATGATGACCACGGCGATTGAGGAATACGAAATCTTCTTCGCCGGGCTTGATATCGAGATGAACACGGTAGAGATTCCACAATTCAATTTCCTTAATCGCCTTCGATGAGATGGGCACAAACCGTTCCTTGCGCCCTTTTCCTTCTACCCGAATAAACTTTTCATCCAAATAGAGGTTCGAGAATTTAAGATGAGTGAGTTCGGAAACGCGCAGTCCACAACTAAAAAGTACTTCGATGATGGCTTTGTTGCGTTGCCCTTCGGGCTTGGTCAGATCAATACTGCTTTCCAACAGATCGACTTCGGCCGTACTCAACACCTCGGGTAAATGTATTCCTAATTGCGGCGACTCCAATAATTCCGACGGATCGGTTTCGATATAACCATCGAGGAGCAAATAACGATAGAACGAACGGACGCCACTCAATATGCGTGCCTGCGACTTGGGCCCGATACCATGATCATGAAACGTGGCCGAGAAGTGCTGCAAATCATCGAGCCGAATACGTAAAGGATCGAGCCGCTGCCGGTTGCAATAGTCTAAAAGCCACTGCAGATCGTGCCGATAGGCTTCGATGGTATTGACGGTGTAGTTGCGTTCCAGCTTCAGATACCTAAGATACGACTTTACAATATTCGCGTTTGAATTCTTGTCGTTTTCCATTTATTTTGTTATTTTTGTCCTAAAATAACCGTTCCGGCAATCAACAACCAAGACCCTGTTTGTCGAAGGGTGACGCTGATTTCATTACAAAGATAGAATAAAAAGATGAAAATTCAAATTATTAACGGTCCTAACCTCAATCTGCTGGGCGTTCGTGAGCCTGACGTATATGGTAACAACAGCTTTGAGAGCTATCTGCCACAGCTGCGCCGGAAGTTTCCCGACGTAGAGATCGAATACTTCCAAAGCAACAGCGAGGGAGCATTGATCGACAAACTGCAGGAAGTGGGCTTCACGCACGACGGCGTGGTACTCAACGCGGGGGCTTATACCCACACCAGTGTGGCGCTGCACGATTGTATTCGCTCCTTGAAATGCCCGGTGGTAGAGGTTCACATCAGCAATGTGCACCGTCGCGAAGAGTTTCGCCACCACTCTTTTATCTCATCGGCTTGCTTAGGCGTCATCTGCGGCTTCGGACTGAAAAGCTATGAATTGGCGGTGGAAGGAATCAGGAATTTGAAATGAGAAGCGCATTATGCTTGATCAATACATCGCTTCTCACATTGAGCCCGAGGGCGACTATCTTTATCGCCTCTATCGGGCCACGAACATCCATACCATCCACGGGCGAATGGCCAGCGGCCATTTGCAAGGGCGACTACTCAAGATGTTGGTTGAGATGATAAGGCCTCGCTATGTGCTGGAGGTAGGTACCTTTTCGGGCTATTCGGCATTGTGCATGGCCGAAGGACTGAAGACGCTGGTGATGGAAGAGCCTCACATAGAGCGTAAACTCTATACGTTTGAGATCAATGATGAGATGGAAGATTTCACACGGCCGTGGATCGAGGGGTCCGGACTTGCCCGACTGATTGACTTTCGTATCGGTGACGCCAACAAACTGGCACCGCGATTGAACGTGACATTTGACATGGCATTTGTGGACGGCGACAAACGGTCTTACGTTGAAACCTACGAAACGGTGCTGAGATTGCTCCATCCGGGTGGTTTTATCCTGGCTGACAACACGCTTTGGGACGGCCACGTAATTGACCCGACATACGATCACGACCACCAGACGAAAGGCATACGAGCCTTCAACGATCATGTGGCGGCCGACACACGCGTGGAGAAAGTGATCCTGCCACTGCGTGACGGACTGACCATCATCCGTAAAAAACGAGACTCCGAGACCTGATTCGGCCCTCTTATTCAATATTATTGATTACCTTTGCAGAAGACAGGCCGCGCTTGACTATTTGAAAGTAAGCTTTCATCGCGCTCACCGGCACTATCTTCGCGGACAATTTAAACAAGATAATTATGCAAGAAACAAGACAAAACCGCATATCACGCCTGCTCCAAAAAGAGCTGGCTACTATTTTCCAAGGTCAGACACGCATGATGCATGGTGTCATGGTAAGCGTCACCCGTGTACGGATAAGTCCCGACTTGAGTATCTGCACCGCCTATCTCAGCATTTTTCCCAGCGAGAAAGGCGCGGAGATACTAAAGAATATCAATGCCAACGAAAAGACAATCCGCTACGATCTGGGCCAACGTGTGCGCAACCAGCTACGCATCATCCCCGAACTGCGTTTTTTCATTGACGACAGCCTCGACTATATTGAACATATTGACGAATTGTTGAAGAAATAGAGAGCCACCAACTACCCAATGCTGTTCCCTTTTTATATCGCGCAACGCTATCTTTTTTCAAAGAAAAAGACCAATGCCATCAATATCATTTCTATCATTTCGGTGATAGGCGTGGCCGTAGCGACAATGGCGCTGGTCATTGTGTTGAGTGTATTTAACGGTTTTCACGATCTGGTAGCCTCTTTTTTCACCAATTTCGATCCACAACTGAAAGTCGTTCCCGTAGAGGGGAAGACGGCACCGGCCGATGATCCCATTCTGACAAAGATCAGACAGCTGCCCCAAGTAGACATTGCCACGGAGTGTGTGGAAGACCAGGCGCTTGCCATGTATCACGACAAACAAGCCATGGTGGTCATCAAAGGTGTCGACGACAACTTCGACCGGCTCACCCATATCAAGGAAATACTCTATGGCGACGGCGATTTTTCGCTGCATGCCGCCAATCTGCAATATGGCATTCTGGGCATCCGACTGGCCAATATGCTGGGAACATCGGCCAACTTCAACGATTATCTGCGCATCTACGCGCCACAACGCGACGGCCAGCTCGACATGATGAATCCACAGGAAGGCTTTGTGGCGGATTCGCTATTATCCCCCGGCGTGGTGTTTGCGGTCAACCAAAGCAAGTACGACCGCAACTACATCCTTACTTCCGTCACTTTCGCGCGCTTGCTCTTCAATCAGGACGGCATGCTATCGTCGCTTGAGCTGCGACTGAAAGACGGTAGCGATTTCGAAGCTGTCAAGAACGAGATGAAACAGATAGCCGGCACAAAATACAAAGTGCTTGACCGGTTTGAACAACAGGCCGATACGTTCAAGATTATGCAAATAGAAAAGTTCATGGCTTACATCTTTCTGACATTTATTCTTATCGTAGCTTGTTTCAATATCATCGGTTCACTCTCCATGCTGATTATCGACAAGAAGAAAGATGTGGTGACATTGCGCAATTTAGGAGCCGACGACCGACAGATTAAACGTATTTTCCTGTTTGAAGGTCGCATGATTTCAGCCTTGGGCGCACTGCTTGGAATAGGGCTTGGACTGCTGCTCTGCTGGCTGCAACAGACGTATGGACTTGTAAAAATGGGCGAGCGCAGCGGCAGCTTCATCGTCAACGCCTATCCGGTAAGCGTACATTACACGGACGTGGTGTTCATCTTTATCACGGTAATGGCCGTAGGCTGGATTGCCGTATGGTACCCTGTGAGATATTTCACACGCTTAAAAGAATAAATGACTTTCCCAAATTTGGGAAAAACAGAATTTCATAAAGAGGATAAGCAGCCAACTATTCATACCCCTGCTTCATATCCTCGCCAAGTACCTTGCTTTTCATCGATATCACGAATCAGTTCGGCAAAGACGCGGTTGGCCTTCATCAACCGCTCGTTGCCCGTCACGATCATCTGTTTGCGTGCCCGGGTAAGGGCCACGTTGAGCTTGCGATCGATGACGCGCCCGTTTTCCTCGAAGCAATTACCCGTCAGGAAATCGAGCTGGTAATACTGTTGGATGGTGAAAGAGTAGATGATGACGTCGCGTTGCGACCCTTGGTAGCGTTCCACGGTGTCGATACTGACGCGTTCGAGGGCCGGAATGCCGAGCCGCTCCACTCGTTTGCGAATCATGGCTATCTGGTTGCGGTAGGGCACGATGACGCCCACGGTCTTATCGGCGTCGAACTTTCGGCCGTAAAAGCGATAAACACGGCGCAGCACGTCGGCCACGATGGCCGCTTCCTCCGTGTTCACTTTGTCCGACAGCGTGGGTTCGTGGCAGAAAGCCGAAGGAACGTAAATCACGCGCTGCCGACTGAGCAGGTCGTCGAAGGCGTCCGCGGGGGCCACGGCATAGCGGAGGCGGGCTTCTTGCTGGTGAGGCAGGGGCACGGGGCGCAGGTTCTCCTCTCGATAGAACATACGATTGGAGAACGCGGCCACCTCGGGGTGCATGCGACCTTGACGTCGCAATATGCCTATAAAGCGAGTACGGCCGGCCCGCCGCTCCAATCGTAGCAGACGTTCGAAGAGCGACTGCCGACAATTCTCCAGCCCGATGGCCCACAACGACGGTTCCGTAACGGCCGACTCGCCCTCGTCCTGCTGCACCACGGCGGGCAGTTGCTTGTGGTCGCCTATCAAAATGAACTTGCCACACCGGGTCAGCAGCCCCACAAGGTTGGGCTCCAACAGCTGGCTGGCCTCATCGACCATGGCCACGGCGAAGCGCTTCAGACTGAAAAGATACGACTTATTCTGCAACGTGCTCGTCGTTCCTACGATGACATCGGTCCGCAACAGGAGTCGCCGAACCTCGTCTAAGCGGGGCGCGGCTTCGACAAGAGAATCGAGCAACCGCCCTCTGTAGCGCTCGTCGCAAGTATATTCGCCGCCGATACGGATGTAGTCGATGCCGTTGTCGGCCAGCATGCCGCATATTTCGTCTACGGCACGATTGGTATAAGCCATCAGCAGAATGCCCTCGTCGGCCGGTTTCACGGCTAAGGCTTCCCTAACGAGAAACTGCAGAGCCATGCTGGTCTTGCCGGTTCCGGGAGGTCCTGCCACCAGAAAGTAGTCGCGGGCCTGTCGTGCCTGCAAAATGATGTCGTCGTAGTTAGGGTGATAAGTTCTTGTTAGTCTGACGGCAGTGTCGGCTTCGGGCGCGCGCAGCCCCAGCAAGAGCTGTCGACGACGGCTGTCGGCCGTCATCAGTTGGTGCAGGGAGCGCACGGCGGCCGTCGTGCCAACGTCGCTTCCGCCATGCTCAATGGCGTAGCGGTCGGCCCGGAGACGCGGGTTGAGTCCGTTGATGAGCTTCAGCCGGATGCGGTCGGTGCGTATCTCGATCAGCGTTCCCTTATACAACAACGCCTCGCGCACATCGGGCTGCGCGTCTTTCCCGTAGCCGTAGAAATACACCAAATCACCCAATCGGAAATTGGGAAGGAAGTCTTCGCCCTGATCGGGTACGCTCAGCGTAATCAGGTCAATGCCGCTGAAGTCGCTGCCACACTCCGCCGACACGATGGTCAGCCCCGTATAGATGTTTCCGGTCTCCCGTTTTTCGGCCAAAGGCATGTTCCACAGGTCGGCCACGGCGTTACCCACGCCCTCCTGCCGGCCCACTTTAGCGGCCAGTTGCTCTCTATATACAAAGGTCATCATGCGGTTGAAATAGGCGCGTTCCACCGCGGTCAATCGCCGCAAAGGTTCGGTAACGGCCTGCAATCGGGGCAGAACATAACGTTGGAAGAAAGGTGTGGCTATATGATTCTCGTTGAGGGTGGCCGGCGTGAGACTCTCCAAAGCTGGTCCGAAACCGTGGAGAGCGAAGTCAAACTCCCGAAAGACGATGGCGTTGCGCAGGCGAAGGGCCTCGCGGAAAAGCTTTTGATAAAAATTGACAACCACCAGTCCGCCGGGCAATGGGTATTTGGAATAGAGCAAGCGGATATCGGTCTGGTGACTGCCCACGTGGAAATTCTGGCGCAGCACGCCGTAGTAAAGCAGCAACTGCACGTAATGGTCTTCCTTCTGGTACGACCCGTACTCGTTGGGACGGTTGCGCTGAATGTTGAAATTCTTGCCCGCCTTTTGCTCCACGAGCAGCTTCATGTCGCCCGTCATGAGGTCGACACGTCCCTGCAGGCCCAGTCGTTCACACACAAAAGACGGTTCGAGAACGGCTTGACGGCGGTCGTAGGCGACGGTCGTGCGGGAGGGGAACACCGCGGAGTGAAACTCGCCGAAAAGTTCGGCCACAATCTGCCGTATGTTTTGGGTCTGAGAGAGGGCGGCCGTCTTGAAGTTCTCGTCTCGGTTGAGGTCTTCGCAGGCGCAGAACTCCAACGCCTTCTCTTTAAAACTCTTCTTGAAGGTTTCCTTCCAGTCGTAACGGCCTTCGCCATTGATGATGTCGTCGAGCGCCTTGCCGGCAAAGTTACCCAGCAGAATGGCCTGGCTGTTGGCCGAAGGGGCCATGCGGTTGACGGTATAGGCCAGCGGATGGTGGCCGTAGTCGGTGAAACAGCGGGCGATGCTACTGATGTCAACTAAAAAGTCGGGCTCCACGATGATGACTTGCGCCGTGGCCCGGGCCCGACGGTCACGCGACAGTGCGGGCGCCGACACGTCGATCAGGTTGAGCTGCATGCCGGGACGCAATAGGTCGGCCAGATACCGCTGATCGTCGGCCAGACTTACGACGACTTCTTTCTCGTCGGCGTCTTGGTCGATGGTGGCCGTGAAGCCGTCGGCGTCGGTCTCCTGCACGATGCAACGCACGCAACGGTAGTCCACGGGCTGCCGGTTCTCGTGCGGTCGGTCGGTCGGCGGAATGCGTCCTACCAGTTCCGGCGGCACCTTCACGTCGAGTACGGCCGATATGAACAGAGCCAGGGCACGACAGTTGTAGCGTATCTCGTTGGGCGCGGGCCGTCCGGAGCGGTTGCTCTCGCGGCGCATGCGCTGGATGGCGATGGTGTCTGCCACGCTCACATGGTGCTTCTTGCAGAGAAAGTCCACCTGCGAGAAGAGGTTGCCAAAGGCCAGATTGCTGCCTGCCAGCCCCTCATGACACACCTGTGCCAGCGTTTCGTGCGTCAACTTGTTGGCGATGGCTCCGTCGGTCATGTCCAGAATCTGCCCCACCCGACCGAAAAGTTCGGCCGCAATCTTGTCCGTATCATTCATATCGACACAAAGATAGCCGTTTTTACAAAAGTAAAAAAGTAAAAAAGTAAAAAAGTAAAAGGGAAAAAGGAAAGGGAAAAAGGAAAGGTAAAAAGGTAAAAAAGTAAAAGAGTAAAAAGGGAAAAGGGAAAGGTAAAAAAGTAAAAGGGTAAAAAAGTAAAAAGGTGGTGGGTGTTAGGTGTTAATGGTCAGTGAAGCCATTCATTGTCACTCAACTACAGCTATTTTGCTTTTTACTTTTTTACCCTTTTACCCTTTTACCTTTTTACCTTTTTACCTTTACCTGATCATTTGTGGGGGACAGGTTTTCAAGTATCAATCGATATCTGCCGAGCCCTGAATTATCTTTACATATACCATCAAAAAAGTGGCGTTATTCTGAAAAAGAAAAGACTTGGGCGCAAATAAGCGATTGTAGAGCGAGTTTATAAAGTGCTGGTTATCAATGTATTGTGATTTTTAGGGTGTTTTTCCCTCGCTTTTTCGCCCTTAATCGCTATGCTTTTAGATCATAATTGCGGCTCTTTCACCCGCTAAAAGTTATGCTTTAGCGGCGTAATCGCTATGCTTTGAGCCGATAAAAGGATAGCTTTGGGCATAAAAGGGCATCAAAATCGGCAAAGCAAAGGACTTTTTCGGCGTGCCGACAGCTAAATGACGTGTTGCGGAAGTGTTAAAATCTGGTAGTTTTTTCTGACAAAAATCACGGAAACACTGAAAAGTAAAAAAGTAAAAAGGTAAAAGGCAAAATAGCTGTAGTTGAGTGACAATGAATGGCTTCACTGACCATTAACACCTAACACCCACCACCCGTTTGCTTTTTACCTTTTTACTTTTTTACCTTTTTACCTCTCTTCCGGTACGTAGATAATCTCGCCGTTATCGAGTTCGTAGGCTATCCCCACTTTCTTTCCTTTCGCGCCTTTGACGTTCTGATTCTTGGAAGGCGTGTAGCGATTGATTTTCTTTCCCTCCTTCGAGATAATCTCCATGTTCTCCTTTCCCGGATTTTTCACCATCGTAAAATCATCTTTCGAGAACATCTCGGTCATGCTGTAACGCGTCACGAGAGCCACCATCAACGCCACGGCAAACACCATGGCGGCGTCGAAAAGGTTGCCCACATTGCTCATGGGGTCGTCATCATCGGCCATGAAACCATATCTGCCACGCCGTCTCATGCCTTCTCTCCCCCTTCCTGCTGCAGGTCAACGAGATAAGCGAGGTCGTTGAGACTCTTCTTGTACCAGCGTTGCTTGGCTTGTTTGGTGACAAATCCGATACCGGCGGCAAAGAGTCCGATGACGGTCGTGGCGAAAGCCACCTGCATATTGTAGGCCATGGTGGCGATATCGCCCGTCGATAAGCCCACGAGGGCAGGCCCCATCGGTATCAACGTGCCCATGAGTCCGAGCATGGGGCCCATCTTAATCAACGTGTTGGGCAAGGAAAGGTCTTTCTCGCAATAGGTCTCATACTCGGCCAGAAAGTGTTCCATGCGGGCCGGACTCTGTCTGTTTTCGAGTATCAGGCGGGCATAGGCGGCTGCCACCGACTTACCTTCGGCCAGCTGTTCGGCCTCGACGGCGCTCTCTTTGCGCATGTTCAGATACTGGCCGAAGAAGCTGCCGAGCAGCAACAGGCTGCGGCCGAAGAAATAAATGAGTAGCACTACCACGGGCACCAACAGGCCCGAGGAAATCCAGAACAGGATGTCGGAAATAAATTTCATGTCTTTTTTATTAAAATAATGTTTCTTTCGTTGAGCGGACACACCGTCCGCCCGTATTATCCGCGTCGTGGCCGTGCCACATGGCGTCTCTGTCTGATTCGCCACGCCACGAAGCCGACGCACCCGAACACGAGGACGAGAAGCGCCATAGCCCCGAGGGCGGCATAATTCACTTGCGACACGCCACGGACAGCCGTCGTTCCGTTGACCGTAGCGATGACGCCGAGACCGCCCAGCAACAGGTTGCAGAGGTAAAGGAGCTCCAACCGCAGATCTTCTTCGGGCACCACAAGGCGCAACAGATACGTCAGCAGCGGGATAACGAACAGCAGGGCCACGCCCAGTGACCAGCCGATGACCGCAAAGTCGACGCCTGGCAGAGCGAAGATGACCCACACCAATAACGCGAAGAAGACGGGGAAGATGAGCAGACCGGGGAAGTAGCGCAGAAAGCGAAACCACATTCGCTTCTTGATACCTACCTTCCGTGAGGTTCGCACGTCGACATCGGTCACGCAGAAAGCGATTTCGAGCGCGATATCGACGCTCAACAGCACCGCCACATCGAGCATGAGCCGCGAGTCGGCCAGCCACGCAGCGATCTCAGTCTTGCTTTGCGTGACGGCGAAAGGCCATGTCAACGCCACAAACAACATGGCCACAACGGCCGTGACGAGAATCTGCCGCACGCCCATAAAGGTCTGTTTCAGAAGGAAACAGCCCACCGTGAGCAGCATCATGATGGTTACAATCGTCTCCATCAGCTCTCCATCTGTTTGCGACGACGGCGCACCCACCAACCGATGGCTACCAGCGCGACGATTGTCACCGCAAAGGTGATGGCCCCGTTGATGAGCTGTCGGCGTTGTTTCACCTGTTCCGAGGTCAGTTCCTGCTTCTCCATCACGGTACCCTTTTCTACTTTTGCCTTGTCGTCGCGTTGCCGTGCCGACTCCATCCGGCTGCGGTAGGCCTGTCGCTGTCCCGCGTCGAGCTTCGAGTCGATGAATGTCCGCAGCTTTTGGTTGCCCGTGACGAACGACGATTGCGAGGCACCATACTTCGCTACGGTAGCGGCATGCAGACGAGCCAGCTCCCGTGTCTGCTCGGGCGTGGCCTTCCACATGCCCTTCCGGATGGTTTCCATCATCACGGCAGTCATCTCTTCGAGGGCGGCCGGACTCTTCTGTTCCAGAAACTCGCGCGTGCCGAGCTTGTATTGGTCGTTGATATAGGTCTTATAGACGGCGTCCCACAGCTCCTTGTCAATGGCCTTGGGCTTCATTACGTTCCATCCGTAGAGGTTGGTGACGGTCTCCGCCATGTCGCCGGCCGTAGTGGCGCCGCCTTTCATCTTCTCTTTCAGGTATTCAGGATTGAGAATCGTGGTGCGACTTTCGGCTCCAATGGCTTCTTTCACCTCCTGCATCCGCATGCGGTTGTGGTTGCGGTAGTCGCTCATATAAGCGTCGGGGTCCTTGCCCGTCACGTTACGGACGGCCAGATTGAGCCCACCCATGAACTCATACACATGGTCTAAGCTGATGGGACCCCACGTATTGCTCTGCCGGGGCTGGACAACGACGTCGGTACGGGTGAGCGCGGCCTTGAAAGCCGCCTGCCGAACGTCCTCCCAACGCTTCTCATCGCCGTAGAAAGCGCCCATGTTATGCAGATATACTTCGGCTATCTGCTTCTCCGATTCCCACTTGTCTCCTTGCTCTACCATGGCCTGTATGCCCGTGCCATACCCACCGTTGATTCCGCCGAAGACACGATACGTGGCCACTTCACGGGCTTCGGCAGGCGACATTCCGGCGTCTTCAAGCGTCCGTTCCGACTCCTTTACGCCTTTGGCCACTTCGTTACCATACTTCCCATTACCGGCTTTCGCGGCCAAGAGCACGGCTTTATTGATGAGGAAAAGACGACTGGCGGCGATGTCGCGCAGCTGTCCGCTGGTCTGTACCACCACGTCTATGCGGGGCCTACCGAGCCGTTCGGAGGGTATCAGCCGCACGTCGTTCACACGACCGAAGGCGTCCCACACGGGTTCCACGCCCAACATGTAGAGGATTTGCGCCACACTGGCGCCTTCGGTTTCCACAAACTCCGAACTCCAGAGCGTGTAGCTCACCTTATGGGGATACTGTCCGCCATGACGCCGGCGATAGAGTTGGATGGTATTGTCGGCCAATTGGCAACCTTTCTCCCACGCGTTCTCGGTGGGACAGGTCTCCGCGTTGACGGCGTAAAGGTTGCGACCGGTGGGCAAAGTCGACGGATTGACGATGAGGTCGCCGCCCGACGACGGACGGGTGTAGCCTCCGTTGAGCGCGTTCATGAGCGAACGCATCTCGGCGGCAGGCGCTTCGGCTATCTCACGGCGGTACAGGTCTACGTTCTTTACGGCCTTTTCCAGCGCTATGATGGCCTGGGCCAGCTGCACCTGCTGCTGCGAATACTTCCTGCGAGCACCCGTATGGCCACTCGCTCCGGCCGCATGGCCGTGCATACCCATGCCTTTGCCGCCCTTGACAGCCATGGCCTTATCCTGCGCTTCCTCCTTACTGCCACGATACCATTTCTGCTTCACGCGGATGGCCCGCATCATTTTCTCGGGAAACTTACTGGTTTGCGCCATCTTGTCGTACACGAACTTGGGAATCTGCTGTACCTTCTCCTCGCGCTTCACGCCCTTTTCGCGTAACTGACTCACCGTGAGCTGTTCTTTTTTCCGTGGCTTTTCGGGCTTTTGCCCCATGCCGTCGCCCATCTGCATCATCATCGAAATGGCGTCGGGCGCTTGCTGCATGCGATCGATTTCACGGGCCATATCCAGTTCCTGCCGCGTAATGCCGGCCTCACGACATACCAGTTCGTCTGTCGCCAAGTGGGGATTGGCCAACAGCCGAGCCACCAACGCGCGCGCCGGTTGCCGATAACGGC
Source organism: Prevotella illustrans (assembly GCF_017426725.1). Lineage (GTDB taxonomy): Bacteria > Bacteroidota > Bacteroidia > Bacteroidales > Bacteroidaceae > Prevotella > Prevotella illustrans. Next base: position 12,703 of record NZ_JAERMS010000009.1, read on the forward strand.
GGTCGAAGACAAACTGATGGCGGTCGGCACTGCCATCGCCACGATGTTTCAGGCGGTCGATCGACAACCGCCCATAGGCAATCGGGTCGGTGCACATGGCATAGACACTGCTCACGATACGCTCCGGCGCGTAGGGTTGACCCATCACATAGAGCTGTCCCGTCACCTTTTCGTTGGCCAATTCTTCGGCAAAGGCCTCGACACGTTCGATGTCGGCCTGCGTATAGGGCACGTTCATCTGCTTGCGGTCAAGTCCCAGGTCACGATCGATATTCATCTCCACCGTCAGCTTTTTTACCTTCAGGGCAGCCTGTCGTGAGGCAGCCGTAGGACGGTCGGTTTTCTGCGTCTCCTTATTATAGAGATCAATGGCGTCGCTCAATCTGGTGTAAGTCTGCCGAAGCCCACTCTGCATGAAAGGCGGGGTCAGATGGCTCTGTATCTGGGCGTATGAACGTCGCTTGGCGATCATCGCCTCACCCACGTTACCGATGGTATAGATATAGAAATGGGGCAAGGTGCCGACAAGACGGTCGGGCCAGTCGTTACCACAAAGGGCCACTTGCTTGCGCGGCGTGTACTCCAACGAACCATGGGTGCCGAAATGGATGAGGGCGTCGGCCTTGAAATGACGCTGTGTCCAGCGGTAGGAACGGATGTAAGCCCGGGGCGGATCCTGATTGGTACCGTGGATAATCTTGAACGAGTCGGTGCCTTCGCCGCTCATCAACTGCGGCAACAGGGCCACATTACCAAAGATCATAGGCTTGTGGTCGTAGCTGTGTTGCTGTATGCCTTTCTCTAATTGATCGGCATTGGCGGGCAAACCGTTGAGATTATAGCCCTCAACACGCATGTGTTTCAGCACATTATATAAAGAAGGAGCCACCTCCATGCCCGATGCCGTGAGCGCGCTCGTCCCGGGACCTTTATAATAATAGATGGCCACTCGCTTGCGGGTATTGGGCTTAGACTGCAGTCTGACGTAGTTGGCTACGGTTTTGACAAAGGCGTCGAGTCGTTCGGGCACGGCAAAAGCCTCATGAAGTCCGTCCTTACCCACCCGATGAGCGAAGACGGCATAAGGCCGAATGGCACCGTCGATCTCCGGAACAACAACGCTTTGCGACAGGAATCCTCCCATCATACCTTGTTTGTCATTCTGCCATTTGTCGACAAGACGATTTACGTTGAGCGGCGCGAACATGGGTATGTTGGCTTTTTCAAGATACCGTACCATATAATCGCCGACGCGACCGTGGGCCATGTTGATGACAGCCGCCGGTCGGACGGAATCTATATGATGGGCCATAACAAATTCTCTGAGCCTATTGACCCGATAGACCGTAAAGCCCTGACGCTCGAATCCATCGACCAGCGACGAGGCCACCCCCATCATACCGGTGACAATAACGCTCGGCGCGTGCGGCCGATAGAGACCGTTGCGACGCAGGAAAGCATTGTAATCGGCCACCGTATTAAAGCCCAGCTCATCGTCGTCGGGATGTTTCGGGTCGAAATGGAGCAGCATGTTGTCGGGCCGCAGTTCAACCACATCGGGCTCGACGCTGCGAAACTTCTTACCATCAATGAACTTACGGATATAGTTCAGCATGCTGCGATAGTTGCGGCGGTTACCGTTTTCGAGATACTGCCGCAGGAAATCGCCGTCTACAGAGTCAACGGTAGTGATGTCGTTGGCCGGATTGGTGACTAAGCGGGTGAAGGTTGGCACGGACTGTGAGGCCTCGCGCAACTGTTCTCGCTGCACGGAATCGAGCTGTAGGCCCATGGCCGTCACCATGATCATGTCGTAGTCCTTCAGCTCATCCAGATGTTCTAAGTCTACTTGCTTCACATGAATGGAAGCGTTATCGTTAGCTTTGGCTATCTGTCCCAGCTCAATGGTCTGATAGTTGATGAAGGCGATTCGGGTAGAACTTATCCAATGGCGCCAGCCGTAGATCGCGAACACCACGAGGACTATCAATCCAACGACCAATAAAAAACGTTTGTTGAGAAGTCGTTTCATCTGTTTGAGAGTTATTATTTATAAAGTATAAGCCGAACCACGTTCCTCGCGCCGTCGGGGGGGAGACGGTTGGCAGGGAGTGGTTCGGCACTATGGGTTACCATTTGAATATGTCGGCCAGATTCAGCTGTAACGTGGCCACGTAGTTCTGCCCTTTCTGTGGCACCTGAACGGCGCGGTCGCTCGACTTATCCTGATAGTTAAAGAGGTTCTCTATCATGAAGCCCGCGGTAATGCCACGCAGGAAACGGGCCGAAAGATTGAGGTTGCACATCGTCCGCGGGTCGTAGGTGACGTAATAGTAACTGCCGTCACGGTTGATTGTATTGGTGCGCAGGCGCGATGTCCACTGTCCGTTGAGCGCGGCCGTCCAATCGACATTGAATAGCGTTTTACGATAGCAGGCTCCGAAAGTCAGGCTGTGAGGACGCACATAGCTGGTGTTCAGACCGTTGGTTTCCTCGTAGTCGTTGACATAGGCATAGCTGCCCATGAGGTCGACGCCCGCCGCCCACCGGTAGCGTGCCATGATTTCAACACCCATGGTGCGTGCCTTGTCGGCATTGATATACTGCATGTCGCGCGTGCCGTTGTCCATACCGGCATAGGATATCTTGTCTCTGAAACGGTTGTGGTATACCGATACCGAGGTGTTGAGACCATTATGATTGTACTCGATCGACGCGCTATACTGGCGACTTTTCTCGGGTCGGAGATTCGGATTACCCCAAAGGGTGAACATACCCAGACCACCCATGTCGTATTCCTGGTAAAGTTCCTTGAGCGAAGGCGACCGATAACCTTCGGCATAATTGGCTCTGAAAGTGAACCTTTTCCACGGACGATACATCAACGTCAGCTTCGGAGTCAGGTGGAAATGGTAGAGTTTCTCGATGTCGGCCCGCAGTCCGGCCACGATAGTCAGTTCGTCGGTCAACTGCCACTCCTCCTGCAGGAAGGCGGCCGCCTGATAACGACTCGCCGATCCCGAGTCGGGCATGAAGTAATGGTGCAGATATTCGTGCGTATATTCCACGCCGGCCGACAGCTGATGCTTGCCGATATGGCCCGAATAGTTGAGCCGTCCCACGTGCATGCGGTTGCTGTAGATATTGCCGGTACCGCCTCTGATGGTGTCTTGGTTCTTGTCGTAGCGGTCAAATTGGTAGACGAAGTTCAGCTGGTGATTCTTATTCATAATCCAGTTGAGCCGTCCGCTGAGCGTGTAATCCTTGAAAATGCGGTGATAGGTCTCACCCAATCGGTGGGCCTGTTGGTTGTGATAGTAGCCGGCTTTTACCTCCGCTTTCAAATGATCGGTAAAGCTATAGCCTATCTTTTGGCTCACATTCCATATCTCATAGCCGTGGATGGTGGTCGGAATGCCGGTATATTGCTCCGTTTCCTGACTGCCGTCGGGGTTGACGGTGGTCATCTTCTTGCCTTTTTCCTCCTCTATCACGTAACTGTCGCGCTGCCGGTAGCCCACCGACGTGAGCGTAGAGAGACGGCTCTGGCGTGTGCCGGCCTGCAAAGAGTAGTTCTGTCCGTTGATGCCGGCATAACGGGCCGACACGTTGGCCATTACGGGACGATTGGCATTCTTGGTGATAATATTGACCACACCGCCCAAAGCGTTGCTGTCATACAGCGTGGAAGCCGCGCCACGGACCACTTCGATACGCTCGATATCATTGATATTGAAGCGTGAGAAGTCGATATTATGATCGGCGCCCTCACCCGATATGCGTTCGCCGTCGAGCAAGAACACCACGTATTCGCCCCCCATACCCTGATAACTGATTTCCTCGGTCTGGCTCATTGAGTTGTAACCAAACTGTAAACCGGGCAACTCGTATTGTAGCAGTTGTGTGAGGTCGACAGGATTGATCCGTTCGATGTCCCTTGCCGAGATAATACGGGTAACTACAGGCACGTCTTTCAGCGGACGCTCTATGCGTGAACCCGTTACAACAACGGCATTCAGCTGATTGTTAGAAGGCGTTAGCCGCACCTTGATGTCATTCTGAGTCTTATCGGTAACCTTGTAACGTTGGGTCTGATAGCCCATAAAGCTGATGCGCAACACGGGATTGGAGTGGCGCAACTGCAGTGTGAAGTGTCCGTCACTTGTTGTTCCCGTGCCTATAGTAGTCCCTTCCACCACCACCGATGCGGCCGGAAGGGGAGCTCCATTCTCATCGACAACGGTCCCTCTGATGGTAACAGAGGGACCGTCAACTGTCGGTTCGGCTGACACCGACAGTGTCAGCATCAACAGAGCTGACAGCATAAATGATTTAAATCGCATAGGCTGCAGGGGGATTATTTACCGGATTGCGGCACGTTAGCGGCAGGTGTAAGCGTAATGGCAAGACCACCCATGACGCTCGGTACAGTAATCTTGAAGTTAAAGTTTTTCTTTCCTTCGGTAACTTCAGCCTTCAGTGTAGCCTGATAGTCAGAGAGTTTCTTGGGATCCATACCCATCTTCATTGTGCCTTGACCAGAAACAGCATATTGCTTACCGTTGGAATTGGCGGCTACGGTAACATTTTCAAAGGCTCCGGCGCCCCAGGTCTTACCTGCGAAAATAACTTTGACTGTGTTGTTGCCCATCTTTGTGATAGTCACCTTGTCGCCATCGTTCTCCATTGGCTTAGGTGTCTTGGAGAAAGCCGCTGATGTATGAACGTCATATACGCCTACAACTTTCTCGGCTACAGCCGAAACGGAGTCGTTTTTTTCGTCTTTACTGCATGAAGTGAAGAAAATGCCGGCGAGGGCCATGAAAAGAAATAATTTGAGTTTCATTGTTTTTTTGTTTTGATGATTAAAAAATCTGTTATAATAGCATTATCCTACAAATTGTAAAGATAGCGGTGCAAAGGTAAGATGGTTATTCTCCCCTCGCAATCACTATTTATCATGATTTTAAGACCGCGACGAATACCTAAAAAAGGTGACGCGGGCGAAGTTTCCGGCTTCTTTCCGCATTCCTTCTACATTCGGATCACCTGATCATTCGCGGGGAAAAGTCCGCAAGTAATGTAGTCTGCGGCTTCATCACTTGTAAGCCCTTCCTAAATGATATTGATTCAGCGCTCCCGTGATTTTGTAAGAAAAAACTACCGGATTTTAACACTTCCGCAACACGTCATCTAACTGCCGGCACGCCGAAAATAACACTTCGCTTTGCCGATTTTTATACCTTTTATGCCCAAAGTTATGCTTTTATCGGCTCAAAGCATAGCGATTACACCGCCAAAGCATAGCTTTTAGTGGGTGAAAGGGCCGCGATGACGGCCTGAAAGCATAGCGATCAAGGGCGAAAAAGCGAGAGGAAAACACCTTAAAAAGCGCAATGTATTGATAACCAGTGTTTTATAAACTCGCTCTATAATCGCTTATTTGCGCCCAAGTCTTTTCTTTTTCAAAATAACGCCACTTTTTTGAGGGTGTATGTAAAGATAATTCAGGGCGCGGCAGATATCGATTGATACTCGTAAATCGGTCCCCGCTACTTTTCTACCGTCCCCTACATTCTTCACTTATGCCTACCGCAAGGCGTCATTTCTTTTAGGTATGGCAGAGGAAAACAAAAAGTTTTCGTAATTTTGTATGGCTGCCTATCGACAGACAGCTCCTGCAGAGAGTGCCGCAGCGTAAAATCATTCATATCGACATGGACGCTTTCTTTGCCAGCGTGGAGCAACGGGACCATCCCGAACTGTGCGGAAAGCCCATCGCCATCGGTTATGACGGCGAACGGGGCGTTGTGTCGACAGCCAGTTACGAAGCCCGGCGGTTCGGCGTGCGCTCGGCCATGTCAATGATGATGGCCAAACGACTGTGTCCGCGGCTCATCGTGGTGCCCGCACGCTACGAAGTGTACCGCCAAGTGTCAGACGAGGTGATGACCATCTTCCACGACTACACCGACATTATCGAACCGCTGTCTATCGACGAGGCCTTTCTCGACGTGACGGAGAACAAGCGGGGCATGGAACTGGCTGTCGACGTCGCCCGTGAAATCAAGCGACGCGTCAAGGACGAGCTGCGCCTGACGGCCTCGGCCGGCGTTTCCTACAACAAGCTGCTGGCCAAGATCGCCTCGGAGGAGCGTAAGCCCGACGGCCTCTGCACCATCCATCCCGACAAGGCGCTCGACTTCATCGCCCGACTGCGCATCGAAAAACTGTGGGGCGTGGGACCCAAGACGGCTCAACGCATGCACTATATGGGTATATTCACGGGACGCGACCTGCGCAAATGCTCGCTCGGGCATCTGAAAGAAGTCTTCGGCAAGTCGGGACAGCTGTTTTATGAGTTTGCCCGAGGCATCGACCACCGGCCCGTCGTGGTGGAACGTGTGCGTAAGTCGGTGGGCTGCGAGCACACGTTTCGGGAGGATATCAGCCGTCCTTCGGCCGTCATCATCGAGCTTTATCATACCGTGCTCGAACTGGTGGAGCGTATCGCCAAGGACGGTTTTGAGGGAAAAACGCTCACGCTGAAGGTGAAATTCGGCGACTTTAGGCAGATAACGCGCAGCGTGACGCAGCAAAAGCACCTCAAGAACAAGGACGAGATACTACCGCTGGCCAAGAAACTGCTGACCGAAGTGGACTATTCATCCGAACATCCCATCAGGCTCATCGGACTGTCAGTGTCGAATCCGGCCGACGAAGACGAGGCTAAAAGGCGGGAATGGATACAGCTGAAATTAGAATTTAAGGATTGGCCGCAATAGAGATTCCCCGGAATTGTCATATCGTTGTAAAAAAGAAAACATGCGAACAGCCATTGAAGAATTGAAACGCCAGAAACTGCTGCTCCAGATGGAGTATTATGCCGAGAAAGATGAGTTTCGGCGACAGACCGAGGCCGCCGGTGTGGCCCGGAAGGTGAAACGTGGCGACGCGTGGTACCCGCTGCGGATGGGCAAGAGCTTCTACAACTCGCTCAACCAACGTGCTGTCGAGGTATTTCGCACCGTTGATCAGGATATTGAACACAACTTCGAGTTCGGCCGCCCGGTCATGTTCTTCCGCGAAAAACCACAACAACAATCCATTGCCAACCGCCAATTACCTCCCACCTCTTTATATTACTATCATTTTACGGGCACGGTCTCCTACGTAGACGGCGACCGCATGGTCGTCATCGTGCCCGACTCGGCGCCCCTGTCCGACCTGCAGTCGGCCGAGACATCCGTCGGCGTGCAGCTGTCGTTCGATGAGACGAGCTACAGAACGATGTTCGACGCGCTCGACAGGGTGATTGCCGCCAAGGACAACCGGCTAGCCTACCTGCGCGACCTGTTCTATTCCAACCGGAAAGCGGAACGGTTCTCCTTTCAGCCGATCGCTTTTCCATGGCTCAACCCTACCCAGGAGCGGGCCGTCAACGAGGTGTTGCGGGCCAAAGACGTGGCCGTCGTCCACGGACCGCCTGGCACCGGCAAGACCACCACGCTGGTGGAAGCCGTCAACGAGACGCTGATGCGCGAGAGCCAGGTGCTCGTCTGCGCGCAGAGCAACATGGCCGTGGACTGGATTTGCGAGAAACTCACGGACCGGGGGGTGAATGTGCTGCGCATCGGCAACCCCACCCGGGTGAACGATAAGATGTTGGGCTTCACCTACGAGCGGCGTTTCGAGGCCCATCCCGACTATCCGCAGCTGTGGAGTTTGCGCAAGGCAATCCGCGAGTTGCGTGGTCAGCGGCGCAAGGGAGGCGAAAACTATCACCAGAAAACGGAGCGGCTGAAGGCACGGGCCACCGAACTGGAAATCAGAATCAACGCCGACCTCTTCGGCGAAGCCCGTGTCATCGCCTCGACATTGGTGGGATCGGCGCATCGCACGCTCGAAGGAATGAAATTCGGAACGCTCTTTATCGACGAGGCGGCACAAGCCTTGGAGGCTGCCTGCTGGATTCCGATGCGGCGTGTGACCCGCGTCGTGCTGGCGGGCGACCACTGCCAGCTGCCTCCGACGGTGAAGAGTATCGCCGCGCTGCGGGCCGGACTGGGTAAGACGCTCATGGAACGCATCGTCGAAAACAAGCCCGAGACGGTTACGTTGCTCAAGATACAATATCGGATGAACGAGAAAATCATGCGCTTTTCGAGCAACTGGTTCTATCACGGACAGGTGGAGAGCGCGCCACAAATCAGATATCGGGGCATACTCGACTACGACCGCCCCATCGAATGGCGCGACAGCCTGCAGGCCGACGCAGCTCCCGACGACCCGCAAGCCATGGAAAAAGCCACAGGAACCTATGGCGAAACTTTCGTGGGCGCCTCTTTCGGACGCGTCAACAAGGCCGAGGCGCGACTCACACTCGACACCTTGCGAGATTACCTCACGAAAATCGGGCGGCAGCGGGTGCTCGACGAGCGCATCGACGTAGGCGTCATCTCGCCCTACCGCGCACAGGTGCAGTATCTGCGCGGCCTCATCAGAGGGGAAGAGTTCTTCAAACCCTACCGACGGCTCATCAGTGTCAACACCGTCGACGGCTTTCAGGGGCAGGAACGCGACATCATCCTCGTGTCGCTGGTGCGCAGCAACGACGAAGGACAGATCGGATTCCTGCGCGACCTACGGCGAATGAACGTGGCCATCACCCGCGCCCGCATGAAACTGATTATCCTTGGCGACGTCAGAACATTGACCCGCCATCCTTTTTACAAAAAACTTTACGAGTACGCGACAAGCGAATGAGACAATCAAAAAAGGCGAACAATAATTATTGTTCGCCTTTTTTGATTAATGCCAATAAGTGTTCGACGGCCACTTCCTGCGGTATGTTCTTCTCGACACACACCTGACCGCGATAAAGACTGACCCGATTGACGCCCGCCCCCACGTAGCCGTAGTCGGCGTCGGCCATCTCTCCCGGACCGTTCACGATGCAACCCATGATTCCGATCTTCAGTCCTTTCATGTCTTTGGTAGCCTCGCGAATCTTGGCGATGGTCTCCCGAAGGTCGTAAAGGGTACGTCCGCAACCCGGACAGGAGATGTATTCGGTCTTGCTGGTGCGCAGACGGGCGGCCTGCAGAATGCCGAAGGCCGTGTCAACGATGTCTTCTTGCGGAATATCACCGTCGTTCAGGAGCCACAATCCATCGGTGAATCCGTCGATCATCAAGGCTCCCATATCGGCGGCGGCTTCCAATTGGAAGTCGCTTTTCTCCGCTTTCGAATGGCGGTACATCTGCGCGAAGACCACGGGATTGAACAGTCCGGCGTTCATCAGCTCATGAACCAGCGCGCGCTGGTCGCCCAACCGGTTTCGGTGATTGCTGACACAGACCACCACTACCTCGGGATGGAGGCGCAGACAGGCCTGATATTCCTCAACGGGCGCGCCAAACTTGAGCACCAGAAACTTCACGTCGGCTTTGGTCATACCAATGAACGGAATGGCGTCGGTAGGGAAAACGGGGGCCAGCCGACCCGCGGTCACTAACGGCGACCCGGCTCGTTGCAAGGCGATATACTTGTCGTAATCCACCAAGTACTTCTGTCCTGCTTCCGGTTTTTCGGGCAACCGACCGCCCACATACAAGTAATCGGGTGCCTGCTCGCCCGTTCCGACGACTGTGGCGCCATGCTCCGGCGACAGCGAAGCGATGACCACAGGCACGTTGCTGCCGCCGATTCCGGCCACGGCACGCGTCTTGCGCCGTTGCGGACGCAGCCAGTCAAAATCTTTCGAGGCCGTTCCGGGAATCACTAAATGACCCGCATGGGCACCGATGTAGTCCACCAGATGGCGTGCCACAGGTATTTCGGCCGCCGGTTCTTCGCTCAGGCTCACCCGAACGGTGTCGCCAATGCCGTCGGCCAGCAGCGCGCCGATGCCCACAGCGCTCTTGATACGCCCGTCTTCGCCCTCACCGGCCTCCGTCACTCCCAAATGAAGCGGATAACGCATGCCCTCCCGGTCCATGGCTTCGACCAACATGCGCACCGACTGCACCATGATCACCGTGTTGGAAGCCTTAACCGAGATGACCACATCGTTGAAATCATGCCGCTTACAGACACGGAGAAACTCCATACAGCTCTCCACAATGCCCGCCGGCGTGTCGCCGTAGCGGTTGCGGATACGGTCGGAGAGCGAACCATGGTTCACGCCGATGCGCACGGCCGTATGGTTTTCCTTGCATATCCGCAGGAAAGGAACGAAGCGATCTTCTATCTTTTTCAGTTCCTGCGCGTACTCCTCGTCCGTATATTCCTGCTTGATGAAGCGGCGGGCGGGGTCTACATAGTTGCCCGGATTGACGCGAACCTTCTCGGCAAAGCGTGCGGCCACGTCGGCCACGTTAGGGTTGAAGTGGACGTCGGCAACCAAAGGCGTGTCATATCCTTCAGCCCTGAGCCGTGCGTTGATAGGCTGCAGGTTTTCCGCCTCCTTGGTTCCTTGCGTCGTCAGTCGCACGAGTTCGCCACCGGCCTTGATGATTTCCTCGGCCTGCGCTACGCAAGCGTCGGTGTCATTGGTGTTGGTGGTGGTCATGCTCTGCACCCGAATGGGGTTGTCGGCACCCATATCAATGGCACCGACATGCACAACGGTCGTGGCCCGACGCTGAAAATTGAATAAATCCATCGTATGCTACACCCTAAACTGATACTTGATTTCGGCCAAATCCTTATTGGCTTTCTCTATCTTTTCACCCAGTCCGGCCTTCCATGCGTCTACTTTGGCTGCCACGTTCTCATCGTTCAGGGCAATCATTTGGGCGGCGAGAATAGCCGCGTTCTGTGCTCCGTTGACGCCAACGGTGGCTACCGGTATGCCGGGGGGCATCTGAATGATCGACAACATGGCGTCGAGACCATCGAGCATGCCCTTGATGGGTACGCCGATGACGGGCAACGGGGTCGACGCTGCGATGACACCGGGCAGTGCCGCAGCCATTCCGGCCGCCGCAATGATGACTTTCACGCCACGTGCCTTGGCTCCTTTGGCGAATGCTTCAACCGCGTCGGGCGTGCGATGGGCCGAAAGGGCGTTCACTTCAAATGGGATTTCGTTATCATCGAGCCACTTACAGGCCTTTTCCATGACGGGCAGATCACTCGTACTGCCCATGATAATACTCACTAATGGTTTCATATCGGTTGTTGTTTGTTTTACAAAAGAATCGAAAAGAAGGCAACGGCCAGTCCCATGATGAAGCCGACAACCACCTGAGACAGCGAGTGCTGGCGCAGAATCATGCGACTGGTGCCCACGGCGCCCGAAAGCACCATCACTAAACAGAACCACCACATCGGATTGAAAGCGAAAATCATGGAGAATGCCATCAAAGCGCCGGCCACGCCACCGATGGCTGCTGTGTGGGTGGATATCTTCCACCATATATTAATAAGCGCGCAAACCACCTGAATCAGCAATGCCGCCACCAGAATACTGCCCATGAAATGCGGCATATGGAAGATTCTCATGAGGTAGACACAGACGAAGTAGCACAGGATGGAGATAACATAGGGAACCATACGCCGCTCACGCGAACCCAGTTCGATGAGCGACCAGCCCTGCGAATTGCGATAGAGGCGGATGAGTAACGTAGGAAGCAGGGCCGTAAACACGTAGACCAGTGCCAGAACGGTAAACTTATAAGACGTGGGGAGCATACTCAGATAGCTGAAGACGAACAACGCCACGAGCCCCATCATGGGCAGATAGAACGGATTGAATACCATGCTGACGGTCCTTGCCGCCACAATCATGTCTTTTTCCTTGATCACTTTGCGATTGATTATATTCTCTTTTCTCTTCTTCCGAATCGTTTCGCCGTCCGTCAGTCTTTGCGCAAGCGGGCGATGGGAATACCCATCTGCTCACGATACTTGGCCACTGTGCGCCGGGCCACGGGATAACCCTGCTTCTTCATCTCGCGGGCCAGGGCCTCATCGCTCATCGGGCGTCCGGCGTCTTCCTTGCCGATCATCTCCTTCAGGGCCAATTTAATCTTGCGGGTAGACGTCTCTTCGCCATCGCCCGTGTCGTAGCCGTCGGTGAAGAAGAAGCGCAGGGGGAATGTTCCCCAGCGTGTCTGCACGTATTTCACGTTGCTCACGCGGCTGATGGTGGAAATGTCGAGCCCCGTCTTCTCGGCAATATCTTTCAGAATCATCGGTTTCAAGTCGGCCTCGTCGCCGTCGGTGAAGAACCGATGCTGCCATGCGATGATGGCTTTCATGGTGACATACATCGTATGGCGACGCTGTCGGATGGCGTCGATGAAGTTTCGCGCCTTGTCCACCTTGTCGCGGGCGTAGACCAACGCCTCCCGGTCTTGCCGGTTCAACTTTTCCTTGCGGTCCTTGTAGTCGTCCACCAGCTTCGTGAACGAAGGAGAGACGGCCAGATCAGGCAGTCCGCCGTTGTTCATGGAGAACGTCACGGTGCCGTCGTCGGCCGTATCGACGATGAAGTCGGGCGTTATCTGTTGCAGGCTGCGCCCGACGGTCTCGCCCATTGCGGCTCCCGGTTTCGGGTTAAGCCGTTTGATTTCCTCTTTCAGTGCCTCCACCGTGTCGTCGGTCAGCCGCAACTGTTCTTGAATACGGCCCCATCGCTTACGCGTAAAGTCGTCAAAGCAGTTGGCAATGACGTCGCGCATGACGAGCGTCAGCCGTTCGGACTGTCCTTTCTCCTTCTCTTCGGTGAGCAAGCGGTCTATCTGAAGCAGCAGACACTCCTGCAAAGAGCGTGCGCCAATGCCCCCCGGGTCGAACGTCTGGAGCATGCGGAGCACCTCTTCGATGTCTGCCACGCTCACGTCGATATTATGATAGATGGCCAGTTCGTCGCAGATCGTGTCGAGATCTTTACGTAGCAGTCCGTCGTCGTCAAGACTTCCGATGATATATTCCATGACGTGCTCCTGCCGCGGGGTCAGTTCGAGTTCGCCCATCTGCTCCTTCAGCTTGTCGTAGAACGACACCGTATCGCCGTAGACGATTTCCTCGTAGTCGGCATTCTGCCGCTGGTTCCAATGAGTGTCGGGCATTCGGTCGTCGTAGCCGATACTCTCCAGCGCGTCGTCGAGGGCGTCCTGCCGTTCCTCGCACTCATTTTCCGCTTCAAAGCCTTCGGGCTCATCGCCCGCCACGCCACCGTCGTCGCGCAGATCGGGCATGTCCTCCTCGCCCTCGTCGACCTTTTCCAGCGCGGGATTGTCGTCGAGCTGGGCGTTGACGTTCTCTTCCAGTTCGGTGATGGGCATTTCGAGCAGGCGCACCACCAGCATTTGCTGCTGCGAGAGACGTTGCAGCTGCGCCAGCTTCTGTTCCTGAGTCTGTATCAACTTCTGTGCCATGCGTTTCCGTTATTTGAAATAATCCTTCAGTTGGGCCGCCACCGCCGCCAACTTTTCGGGGTTATCGTTACCATATCGCTTCCAGATGTCCTTGCAGGGCAACAGCAGCGGGTCGATCATGAAGTCACCACGATTGAGATAGGGGTCGCAAAACTGAAACACCTCCATCACGTTGACAATGAGCGCGGCGGGTATCTTCAGCAGCCGAGCCTCCTCTTGTATCTCCGAAGTGCCCACGACCATCGTCAAAGGCGTAAGCCTAAAATAAAGGTCGAGCATGCGGATGAGCATGACGGGGGTGAGCTGTGGATTCTGTGGCAAAGGCCTGAAGTCCTTTTCAAACGTCTCATGGATGTCGACCCCTTCGTAAAATCCGGCGGCATTACCATAGCCTTTCATCCGTCGCACACGCTTAGCCTCACGACTGAGGCGACTGTGGTGGTCGGCATAAGTATCCCAGAGCAGTCCCATACTGGGCGTATCCTTTCTGCGGACGCGAAAAAGCTGTTGATAGAGAAACACGGGCTCAATGTGGAGCTCGAGACTCAAGTCGATCAAAGGTTTGGAATATAAAGCCTTGACGCCCACCGGTTTTTTCATATAGAGTTGCATCAGTAAAATCCAATACTCCTCTTGCCATAAAGGAAGTGCAGCCATCATAAGATACTTTATTGCAAAGATACACCAAATGCGTGATATTCCAAAATTAAAACTACGCTTTTTTAATAAAAGAGGAATCCCCCTGACTCGGTTAGAATCAGAGGGATCATTCTCTATCGCACGCAAGCCGTCACCACGGTTGCGAGAAATCATTCATCTGGATGAGCGCACGCTGGTCGGGATTGCCCGACAAAATGACGCCCACATGGTCGGTCTCCTTCGTCCCACCGTCCGTAACGGTCAGCTCCAACTTACCTTTAATCCACGGGAAGATGGTCGACATAGAGCTTCTGCGGTTCAGTTGCGCCCGTAGCGGTTCCTTCGTCTTCATCTCGATCAGCAGTGACGGCGTCTCATGACTGGCCATCTGTATCGTACCGGTCAGTTCACAGTAGAGCGAGTCATTCTTTGGCTCTGTCCATGTCACGTTTAATTGCTTGGCGCTACAGTCAAACTGGTTCAAATCAAAATCACCTCGCTTCGTGTTCTCTCTCACGGTGACCGTGTAATCGCTCAGCGTCCATCGATTATCCGTGCCTATCTGTGCCTGAAAACGGTAGGCATTCTGTATCTCGTCGCTGTTATGTGCCGAGAACATGCGAGCCTGCAACTGTTTCTGGGGCGTCTCCGAGAAAAGATAATCCTCAAAATAGTAATCCGACTGACGGTAAAGCACTTCCCAGTTACGGGTGCCGTCGATCTTGAGCGTGTCGCGAATCTCGCACTTCGGAAAGTATTCCATCATGAATTTTGCCCGCTCGACATCGGTCGACAACCCGAAATATTGATGCGACAGATAAGCCATAAAAAGCATGTCGGTCAACGATTCGTTGGCCTGGCGCACGTATTCATAGGCCTGATAACCCGGTGCCGTCGCGTCACGGCCCGAACTTGACTCGGTTAAACAACTCGTCAGGCAGCAAACCATCATGGCAAGCCATGCCGAAAGATATATTTTCTTTTTCATCTTGATATTATCTTTTAAAATTAAAAACGATAGCCAGCTATCATACGGGCCACACCTAAGCAGCCGTAACCCAGTTCCGACCCGAAGAAAACACGCTTACCCATCTGAATACCGAAGCCCGTAAACTGCCCCGTAAAGCGGATCTTATGATGTCCCGACCGCTCTTCCATGCTACGGGTGTAGCGCAGCGACACGCCTACGCCGGCCTCTGTGTACATGCGGAAGCCCCGATGGCGCAGATAATAATAACGCAAAGCAGGCATGAGCGTGAAGTAACTGTCGCGCGAGGTGGCCACCGTCTTGTCCGTCAACCTGCTTTTCCAGGTGTTCTTTGTGTATTCATACGACGCCGTCAGGCCATAGCTCATCCAGCGTCCTACCTTGAAATCCTGCCGGAAAGCCACGGTATAGCAGGGCGGTTGCACGCTTCCGTCGTCATAGATTTTCAAATGACGATAGGCGGCGAGCGGCTTTTCTCTGTAAAACCAGTAATCATACGTGTCTTCACTGCTCAAGTTCCACTTCAGATTCGAGGTGCCAATGCCCATTCCTACCGACACTTCCCGCAGGGGAATGTCGTCGTTCTGCGCCCGTCCCGCCATCGGCCAGGCCGCCAGCAGTACGAAAAAGAGCAGAAACGGTTGTTTCTTTACATTCATCTTTTCAATGTTCTTGATGGTTTATTTTTATTTTGTTTGAATCCGTATTCCTAATTGCAGGGCGGGGCTGAAGGGCTTTTCCTTGAAGAAGGTCTGCACCGAACTGCCGTTATCGGGCGCGTAGCGCAGCGACGGCTCAACGTAAACGCCCACCACGGGGGTCAGTTTGAAGATCGCTCCTAAACCTGCCGTCACCGAGAATTGCGTTTGATCTTTCTTCATCGGCTGGCGTGTTCCTTCCGTTCGGGTGTCGGCCTTGACGTTGAAGTCCACTTGCGCGCCGCCCATGGCGTAGACCGCAAACCGCCGGCCGTGTAGTAAACGATAGTTGACTGTCAGCGGCACGCCCACGTAATGAAGTTGTTGGCGGGTCGTCATGGCATGTTCTCGCATGCGACGGGTAAAGGTGGCGTTGAGTCGGGTATAAACCACACCTGTCGTCAGGCTCCATGAAGTCGTCAGCGGCACGTCTACCGTGAGTCCTACGGATAGCGGCAGGTCGTGATGAGCTTCTTCGCCATAGCCTACAAGATACACCGTCGCGTCGTCAGGGGCCGTTGCCGCCCGCGACAACCCGGGGCCGTTGCGCTTGGCCATGTGGTATTGACGCTGCATTTCGGGCGACATGACCACCCCGTTTTGCCGCTGATAGCCCATCAACCCGTTGCCCGCGTAGAGCCGCAGGCTGACACCGGGCGTAGTGGCGCGGCGTATGGCGGGCGCCGTCGTAGAAGATCGCGGTTGCGGAACAGGCCGTGAAGGCGTGACAGGCTGTGACCGGCGGGGTGCTTTCTCGGGCGAATCGTCGACAGGCGAAACAGTCGGTTCATGGCAATAAGGGGCAGTCGGTCCCTCCGGAGCTGCCGAAGGGGCGGGCAAGGAGAGTCCTTTCCGCTCCCGCGCCACCTTGTTTTGAGCCACGACGGGCACCGATTCCGAGGGTTCCATACCTATCGATTGCCGGACGGCACGCTGCCTGTCCAACAGTTTTTGCTCCGTGCCCAACTGCCCGACAGCCTGCTCTCCCTGCCTGCTCAACCATAAAACGCTTCCTCCCACCACCGCTATGACGACTGCCGCGGCGGCTATCCAACGACGCAAAGCCATCCGACGTGCGGCCACGGCGGCCGACCGGCCGTCGAGCGCCTGCTCAATGCCCGCCCACAGCTCATCGCCGACAGGTTCTTCCTGCTGTGCCACGCGCTTGCGAAGGGTGTCCGTCCAATCTGTTTGTTTCATCATCTTTGCGTCTTAATATATTCTTTCATCATTCGGGCCAGCATTTTCTTGGCCCTGGAGTATTGCGAAGCCGAACTGTTTTCACGGATATGCAGCAACCGGGCTATCTCCTTGTGCGACCGCTGTTCGAAAACGTAGAGGTTGAAGACCATCCGATAGCCGACGGGCAGCCGTCCCAGCATTTCGGTAACGACCTCGGGAGGCACTTGTTCCACAGGCGGCTCGTCCTCGTCGGGCAGCTCCGGCATGCTGTCGGTCAGCACCCAGCGCTCGTGCTTCCTTATATAGTCGACCGACCGGTTGGCGACGATGCGCAGCAGCCATGCCATAAGTGAGCCTTTGCCCCGGTATTGGAAGTCGCCGATGTGCGTCAGAACCTGGATAAAACTCTCCTGAACGATGTCTTTACGGGCGTCGATGTCGCCCACATAGCGGTGACTGACAGCCATGGCTCGCCCGACGCAACCGTCGTACAGCTGTCGCATGGCCCGGCGGTCTCCCCGCCTGATTCCGTCCAAGATGATTTCTTCCGATTCCATCCGCCTTTCAGAGGGTTCGTTTCGTCGCGCTGAATTGGTAGGAAGCGCCGCCGATGACTACGACACCACTCCATAGACCTGTCTTTTTATGATAGACGGCCACCCATTTCGGTCCGGTCGGATTTTCCTTCTGCGTCAGGTCGAAGTATTCGGTGGTGTCGGAGCTGCCCGTATGCAGATAGATGGCCACGACGGGAGCGCTGACGCCGGGCAAACGGCCAAAGGTCATTTCCGATCCGGTCACGCGCAACGTTGTCGTCACGGTCTGACTGCCATTGCCCGTCAGCTCAATCGTAAAACTACCCCGCCACGGCGACAGCACACCGTCCCCCGGAGTCTGGCTCGGAATGTCGGTATCGTTAGCTACGGTGCATGCGGTGAGACCGAAACAAAACAGCAGCAAAAGCGTGTAGAAAATTCTTTTCATGACTACTTTTCTTGTGGTTGTCTATCATCATAACTTCATGATGGTGAAAATCTTGCATGAGAAAATACAAAAAAATGATTTGCGGGATGAAAAAAGCGTCTTGTCACTTTATTTTCGTACTTTTGCAGCCCTATCCTATATAAGATTGTATGCAACAAGAGATATCAGAATTTGAAATCATGGCTCCCGTAGGCTCGCGCGAAAGCTTAGCGGCAGCCATCCAAGCCGGTGCCAACTCGGTTTATTTCGGCATCGGTCAGCTCAATATGCGGTCGCATTCGGCCAATCATTTCACCATCGACGACCTGCGGGAGATTGCCGCCACGTGCGCCGAACATAACATCAAGAGCTATCTGACGGTCAATACCATCATCTATGGCGAAGACCTCAGTACGATGCACGAGATTATCGATGCCGCCAAAGAGGCCCAAATCAGTGCCGTTATCGCCAGCGACGTAGCCGTGATGGCCTACTGCAACGAGGAGGGTGTAGAGGTTCACCTCTCCACGCAGCTCAATATCACGAACATCGATGCCCTGAAATTCTACGCACGCTTTGCCGATGTGGTCGTGTTGGCGCGCGAACTGAATATGGAACAGGTGGCCGACATCCACCGACAGATTAAAGAACAGCACATCTGTGGCCCCAAGGGCGAACTCATCCGCATCGAAATGTTCTGCCATGGTGCCCTCTGTATGGCTGTCAGTGGTAAGTGTTATATGAGTCTGGCCAACTCTAACCGCTCGGCCAATCGTGGAGAATGCGTGCAGATATGCCGCCGTTCGTACACCGTCACCGACAACGAGACGGGCAATGAGTTGGAGATTGACAATCAATACATCATGAGTCCGAAGGATCTGAAGACCCTTCGCTTCATCGATCGGATGATAGAGAGCGGTGTCACCGTGTTCAAAATAGAAGGTAGGGCGCGTGGTCCTGAATACGTATATACCGTCGTTAGCTGTTACCGCGAGGCCATCCAAAGTGTGGTTGACGGCACTTTTACCGGGGAAAAGAAAGACCAATGGGACGAGCGACTGGCCACAGTGTTCAATCGTGGCTTCTGGGATGGCTACTATCAGGGGCAGACATTGGGCGAATGGAACCAAAATTACGGCAGTGCCGCCACAGAAAAGAAAGTGCTTGTGGGCAAGGTTGTGAAGTATTTCTCTAAACTCGGCGTGGCCGAAATGGCCGTTGAGGCTTCGGAAATGAGTCTGGGCGACAAGCTCCTTATCACCGGACCGACCACCGGCGTGATGTATCTCGATGCCGAAGAGATACGCTACGACCTCAAACCGGTGGATAAAGCCGAAAAAGGATGGCGCGTATCCGTTCCCGTTCCGGGCAAGGTTCGTCCTAATGACAAACTCTTTAAACTCGTCAAAACCGAGAAAAAGAAGTAAAAAAATAAGGCCATCGTTCTTCAGCGATGGCCTTATTTGATTTAAAATGGTCTTTCCTAATATTGGGAAAGGCAGAAATGGAGGAAAAAGATGTTTATTTATTGCGTACAGGGTTGGCGTAAATGCCAAGGAAGATGTCTTTTAGCGTATCGGGATCGGTGATGTCGTAGTCGTTGAGACGCTCCATATAACGCAGGAATTGTTGCAATTGTTCTTTGCTGTAATGCTCCTGATAGCAGGTCTGTCCGTAGCGGAGGTCGTGGGCTATATAGTTATTGGGGTATAATAGATAGGCCGCGTTGATGCGTTGGTCGAGCAATTCGGCCACTCGTTTGTGGTATTCGTTGTTGGTACAGCTGTCGAACTGGCGCAAGTCGGCCTCGGTCAGTTCGGGACATAGTGTGATATGGACCTTCCCCTTGGGCTGAATGATGCCCGTGAGGATGCTATTGAGGTCTTCACCCGGCTTTTTGATGTATTTTCGGCAACGACTTTCGTAGAGTTCGATGGCCTTCAGGATGTCGCAACTTTCCCATTCGTAGCTGATACTGACAGGAATGATGTGGAGTTCGCTCAACGCTTTGATCTTATCCTCCGGCTTACTCATGCAGAACATCTTGATGATTCCCTGGTCGGTGTGGTCGTTTCCGTCCTTGGTACGCCCGTTGCGCTGGGCTATCCATACGCTTTCGTTCCGCTCGAGCATGGTATGGCGGATGTAATTGCTCAGATGGCACGACGACATATAGAAATCGCGCATGCGTCCTCCACGCTCCACCCTGAACATTTTGTTCGATTTGCCGATGTCGGTCACCAGTCCGGGCTGCATCAGATTGGCACCGAAGGTAATCTCGGTGGTCTCTCGTTCGTGTTTGACGAGCAACTTTTGAAGCAGCAACGCGTCGAGAACAATGTCGCGATGGTTTGATACGAAAAGATATTGCGTGTCGGGTCGCAGTTGTTCAAAGCCACTATAACTGAGTTGATCTATGCTGCGACGGATAATCTGAAGCGTGGCGGCCATCATCACGCCATACTGAAATTCTTTGATCGTATGGTAAGAGAGCAACTCCCGTCGCACTTCTTCTAACCCGCGGTCGGGAAATATCCATGAGGCCAGTAGCGGAAAGGCTTCCGACTCTGCAATACGACGCATGGCTGCGGGTATTTCTTCGTCGCGATAAGGACGGATGTCGTCGTAATTCTCCATGAAAATCTTTATTGTTCGGTTGCAAATATTATATACTTCGATATCGGCGAAGGGAAGAGTCTGTTACCGGAACGACTGCCCCGCCACCCGTTCGATGTCTTCGATGGTGCCATCGAATGGTCCGTTGTGCGCTAACTTAATGGTGCACATGGCCGCCGCGAACTTACCGGCTTCAAAACAATCGGCTCCCTGTGAACGCATGTAGAGATAACCGGTGGAATACGTGTCGCCGCAACCTGTGGCATCTACCTGCTCCGTAGGCTCATAGGCCGGTATTTCGTAGAACTTGTTGTCGGCCCAAATGTACGAACCATAGTTGCCCAGCGTAATCACGACTTCGCGCACGCCCATCGCCGCCAGACTCAAGGCCACCTCACGCGGGTTATTGCTGCCGCCGATGGTCACCATTTCGTGCTCGTTCAGTTTGAGAATGTCCGTATATTGAAGTATTTCAGTTTGGTTTTTCCATCCGACAGGATGCACGCTCTCGCCCCTCACCTCGCGCAGGAATCCCTGTACGTCAATGGAAACACGGCCCTTAGCGGCCAAAGCAGCCACCACTTTGGGCGAAAAATCATCGGCTAAGAGCGAACCCAGATGGAATATTTCAGCCTCCAGCGGTTCCACTTCGTCGAGCGTGAAAGGGTCGGCTTTGGCCAAAACACGTTGGGTTCGATGATTGGTGTCCATGCCATATCGATTCTCGAAATAAACGGTATGGGCACTATCGTAGCATACAACGTCGATGCCGGCATGGCGCATCCGCTCTATCTCCTTGCGCTGCTCGTCTCCCACCTTCGTTATCAATTGGAACGAAGCCTTCGGAGGCAGCTGTTTCATGCCGTAAGCCATGTAGAATGAAGTCCCGCCCGCCATGTAGACGGTCTTCTGTGGGGTTACAATCTTGTCGAGCGTAACATGCCCAATACAACAGATATCTATCATCCAATCATCATTTGTTATTGCAAAGATAACATTAAATATCAAACCCTCACCACTTTTATGGTTTTTTCGGCGGATTCTTTCCTCATAGAACGCAGCCCGAAGGGCACTTTAGCGATAACTCTTGCGGTCGGGTTTGCCATTGAAAGTTTTACGAATCGCTTCTACCTGCTCATACAGCATGGGTACTTTGTAGGCTTCGAGGCGTTCGCGGAGATGCCTGGTCAGTTCACGAGCCTTGAGTTCATGGCCCGGGCGCATGACGACGAGCAGCCGCAGCACCGTTCCTACGACAGGATGATTGGCCGCCACGCAGAGACATTCGGCGATATTGCCCATCGCGAGGGCCGCTTTCTCCACCTCTTCGGGCGCAACCTTCAGTCCGCCCGTGTTGATAATGTCGTCGCTGCGACCCATGAGGTGGAGCCGTCCCTCTGCGTCTACGCGGCCCAAATCGGCCGTGAGCAGTTCGCCGTCAGTCAGTACACTTGCCGTAAGGGCCTCGTTGCCGGCATATCCCGACATGAGCGTGTCGCCTTGGCAACGGATGCGCCGGTCGCTATCGACCGTGAAGCGGGCATGCGGCATAGCGGTGCCGACGCAACCTTCAAAACAATGGCTGTCGTTAAAGTTGTAAGTGGCGATGATTCCCGTTTCGGTAGAGGCGTAGGTGTTGTAGAGTCGGCTGTGAGGAAGCAACCGGCAGAGCTGCCGCATGTCGGTTTGCGCAATGGGTGCCGCGCCTGTTTCTATGAAATCGAGCTTCGCCGCGTAGGTCTGAAGGCGGTCGGCACTGAAGGTTAGCAGCATACGGATGCTGGCCGGAACCAGAAAAGTGGCCGCCTTGGCGCAGGGGTAATCCAATGCCTGATAGAAAGCGTTGAGGTCTTTCATGCCTTCGAGCAGATAGAGCGTCGCCCCGCACTGCACGACGGGGTAGACTTTGGAAAGGCAACCGATATGATTCATCGGACCACAGATTACAAACACGAGATCGTGGCTGAAGTTCAGGGCCTTGACAAGGTTGTCGGAATTGGCCAATATGGCCCGATGGCTCACCATGACACCCTTTGAACGGCCTGTCGTTCCGGTGGTATAGAGCACGTCGGCCACGTCTGCGGGCAGCATGCAGTGGCTCAATTCGGTCTCAAGTTCGGTCAGTCGACTATCGGGAACATCGTGTTCGAGCGGCACGGCCACCGCGCCCGCCAGATGAATGGCGAAATAATGGACGAGAAAATCGGCCGTCTGACTGCCTCTGAATACCACCGCCCGCCCCCGTAACGCGGCCATCGTCCGGGCTTTGGCCGACACTTGCTGCCAAAGTTCGGCGTAAGTAATCGTGTCGCAAGGCGTTACGATGGCCGGTTGGTCGGCATAAAGGCGAGCGTTGCGGCACAGAAAATCCTCGATGGTCTTCACTTTCGGTCGGCTATTTTGTGAGTTACCATGGCTACGATGGCATCGAGCGTTTTCAGATTCTTGGGCGTTGCGTCCTCCGCTTCTAAGACAATGTCGTATTCTTTCGACAAAATCATCAGGATAGTGGTAACGCCCAGCGAGTCGAGTTCGCTGAAAAGGAAGTCTGAATCGAT
Source organism: Prevotella illustrans (assembly GCF_017426725.1). Taxonomy (GTDB): domain Bacteria; phylum Bacteroidota; class Bacteroidia; order Bacteroidales; family Bacteroidaceae; genus Prevotella; species Prevotella illustrans. The sequence goes on from NZ_JAERMS010000009.1 coordinate 35,735, forward strand.
GTCGACCAAAGGCAGCGCTTCTTCTAAAAGCTCACGAATATGTTGTTTCATTTCCATATTTTTTACTGAATTGATAATCGATAACTTAGTGATTTACAAGTGGTTGGTTGATATATGGATGTTTCTTTCAAAGTCTTGTTTTCTAAAAGCATAGCTTTCGCCTTGTAAAAGCAGCCCTTTTAGCGTGTAAAAGCTATGCTTTTAGCGTGTAATAGTTATGCTTTTACAACGCGAAAGCTATGCTTTTAGAAACGGGTGGCAAAGTCTTTATAAACTCAACTCAAAAAAGACGTTTTTAACAAGCAATTATATAACAGAATCATAGTGATTTTTGATAGCAACCATCATATTATTTTGAAATTTGGAAGAAAATGTTTTTGAAAGTGAATAGTATACAAATCGCTATACATAAGATTCCTATGGGCAAACTAAATAAAGCAGATTTAAGAAAAGAAAAATCACAAAAGTATAACAAAAATTGCATTGGAAGATAAATACTTAAGAAGCCCGCGCATACGCAATACATAAAGGGGATGGGTTCCCTTTTAAGCTTAACCATACTCCCACAATGATTACACCTTGTTGAATAGTTTGTACCACGATAGATATACATCAAGCATTGTCTGATTGCTATCCTTTTATGACAACACGGACATTCTCTATTTCGCATATAAGAACAGAAAGATTTACGGAGTTATATTAAATGATTACAAACGTAAATAAAAAAAGCATACAATCCAAAGGTAGCCATGTTAAATTACTCAAATAAGAACCTTCTGACAAAAGGACTTCGGAAACATTCTTCCCCTGTATAAACAGGCTGTTGTACCTAAGCTCTGCGTCCTCGCTCACATTCATTTCAAAGAAGGAAAGACGAAAAAGGCCGAAGCACATACAGCACGCGGGTGGCGGAATGACTAAATTCTGTTTGTTTTTTTTGGACTTATACGGATTTCTTCTTACTTTTGTGTAATATAATAAGAGGAGAAGATCCAGGAAATTCGATTATGAGATACGCGCTTGTAACAGGAGGGTCACGTGGTATTGGTAAGGCCATAGCCTGCGAACTGGCCATGGCGGGATTACCCGTTGTTATCAATTACCACAGCAATACGGAAGCCGCGCAGGCTACTTTGAATGAAATTACGGAGCGTGGCGGGCAGGCTGAACTGTTGTCGTTCGACGTGGCCGATCCGGAAGCTATCGAAACGGCGTTGGCCGATTGGGAAGCGAAACATCCCGATGATTACATTGCCGTGGTCGTAAACAACGCGGGTATTCGCCGCGACAACTTAATGATTTTCATGCAGAACGAAGAGTGGCACAACGTAGTGGACACCCCGCTTAACGGTTTCTTCTATGTGACCCGCCGACTGCTGAAGAATATGCTTACCCATCGTGACGGTCGCGTTATCAACATTGCTTCATTGAGTGGTTTAAAAGGCCTGCCGGGGCAAACCAATTATAGTGCGGCCAAGGCTGCGCTGATAGGAGCCACAAAGGCTTTAGCCCAAGAGGTGGCTAAACGGCGTGTTACCGTGAACGCCATTGCGCCCGGATTCATTGCCACCGATATGACCCGCGATCTCGATGAGAAAGAGTTGTCGAAGATGATACCCATGGGGCGCTTCGGTAAACCGGAGGAAGTGGCGGCTTTAGTGGCTTTCTTGGCCGGCGATAAGGCTGCCTACATTACCGGGCAGGTGATACAAATAAACGGAGGACTTTACACGTAATCATGGAAAGAAGAGTCGTGGTGACGGGCATGGGCATTTGGTCGTGTCTGGGAACCAACCAAGAACAAGTAACAGAAGCGTTGCGACAAGGCCGATCGGGTATTGGACTTGAGCCGCAACGTATAGAATATGGCTACCAATCGGCCCTGACGGGTCTGGTGGAACAGCCTCAGCTAAAGGGATTGCTCCATCGCAGGCTGCGTGTGGGGCTACCCGAAGAAGCCGAATACGCTTATATGGCTTCGCGCGAAGCCTTCGAGCAGGCCGGCATAGATGACGCTTTCCTGCAGCAAAACGAAGTGGGCATCATCTTCGGCAATGATTCGTCGGCCAAACCGGTAATCGAAGCCGCCAAGATCATGGAAGAAAAGCACGACACCCAGCTGTTGGGCTCGGGCTATATCTTCCAGTCGATGAACTCAACGGTCAACATGAACCTGAGCAGTATCTTTCAGTTGCGGGGCGTCAACTTCAGTGTGAGCGCGGCTTGTGCTAGCGGCAGCCACAGTATAGGACTGGGCTTTCTGCTTATCAAACAGGGATTGCAGGATCGGGTGCTCTGCGGTGGCGCGCAGGAAGTGAACTTTTACAGCATGGCTACGTTTGACGCACTGGGTGCTTTCTCTGCCCGGATGGACGATCCGCTGCGGGCTTCGCGCCCATTCGACCGCGATCGCGACGGATTGGTGCCGAGTGGCGGCGCGGCGGCTCTGATGTTAGAAGAGTATGAAAGTGCTGTCAAGCGTGGTGCGCCTATCTTGGCCGAAGTCACCGGTTATGGTTTTTCGTCGAATGGTGCCGGAATCTCGCAACCCAGCGACTACGGCAGCGTGACGGCGATGAGCCGGGCTATGGACATGGCTGGCATTACGGCTGACGATGTCGACTATATCAATGCCCACGCGACAAGCACCCAGCAAGGTGATATGTTTGAAGCGATGGCTTTGGATCGCATGTTCCGGGGCAAGCATGCCCTCATCTCTTCGACCAAGGGCATGACCGGACACGAGTGTTGGATGGCCGGAGCCAGCGAAGCGGTGTATTCTATTCTGATGATGCGGCATCATTTCGTGGCACCCAACATCAATTTTGAAAACGCCGATGAATATTCTGAACCATTGAATTTGGCTACGCAGACGATTGAACGCGAACTGAACATCGTACTGAGCAACAGCTTCGGCTTCGGAGGGACCAACTCGGCTCTCGTCATTCAAAAGATTTGATTGTTCCACTAAAAATATAAGATTATGAAAAGAATTCTTTTTACGGCGGTTATATTATTTACCGTGTGCCAAATGTTTGCCGGTAGCAAACTTGATTTCAGCATGTTGAAAAATGTAACGATGATCAACGTAGACTACGATTGGACGAATCTGACCATCGAAGGCAAGAAAGTAGCCGACTGGCTGGATTTTCGGCAGGCCGATCAGCCCGACTGGGACGCCCGAAAGGAATTGAAGGAGGAGCTGAAACCACAGATTGACGAAATGGTTGCCTCGGCTAACGGCAAGCTGAAAAGCAGCAACCTGATCTTGAAGAAAAACTGTTCGAGCCAATACACCATCAAACTGAGTCCTCAAAATATCACGAAGAAAGGAAACAACGTTATCAAATGTCAGCTGATAGAAACGAAGAAACACAAGGTTGTGCATGAGTTCAACATCGAAGGCAAAGGTGGCGTCTTCGGATCGATGGCCAATCTGTGGAGTGACGGCTTCAAGGACGCGGGCAAAAAACTGGCAAGCATGATTAAAAAAGGCTTGAAATAGAAGATTCGTGCAGAAAGTTGACGAAAGAAAAAGAGTCAAACTTTCTGGGAAAATGTAAGATATGTATCTTTCGGAATCATTAGAAAAGAAATATACAAAGGAAACCCTGCCAGCCCGCGACGCGCAAAGGCTGGCAGAGTTTATTGCTTTTGGACCTATTGTCTTTCAGGTGTCGCGCCTCATGGTGAAGTGGGGCATACTGGAAATGCTACGCGATGAGGAACTCACGATTGAAGAGGTGGCCCGTAAGGCTGATATATCGGTCTATGCGGCCAAATGTCTGCTCGAGGCATCGTTGACGATCGGCACGGTATTAATCAATAAAGCGACCGACCGGTTCACGATTTCAAAGACCGGATGGTTTCTCGTGAACGATCCAGCCACACGTGTGAACATGGACTTTAATCACGATGTGAACTACTTAGGGATGTTCGATCTGGAAGACGCGCTGAAAGAAGGACGGCCCGCAGGATTGAAACGACTTGGCAACTGGCCCACCGTTTACGAAGGGTTGTCGCAACTTCCCGAAGAAGCGCAGAAGAGTTGGTTCGCTTTTGATCATTTTTATAGCGACAGCTCTTTTGAAGAAGCATTGAAAATCGTATTTGCCGACAAGCCCAAGACACTGATGGACGTGGGTGGTAATACAGGACGCTGGGCATTGCGATGCGTAGACTATGACCCAAATGTCAACGTGACGATTGTAGATTTGCCCCAACAGTTAGCCATGATGCGGCAACAAACGGCGGGAAAGTCTGGCGCCGACCGCATAGAAGGCTTTGGAACGAACCTACTTGATGAAACAAATGCCCTACCCAATCACCGCCATTGGGATGTGATTTGGATGAGTCAGTTTCTCGATTGCTTCAGCGAAACACAGATCGTGAGCATCTTGAAGCGGGCCGCGGCCGTGATGGACAACGACACTCGGCTCTATATCATGGAGACATTATGGGACAGGCAACGCTTCGAACCGGCAGCTTTCTGCCTTACTCAGATTAGTCTCTACTTCACGGATATAGCCAACGGCAACAGCAAAATGTATCACAGCGATGATTTGATCAGGCTGATTGGTCAAGCAGGGCTTAGCGTTGACGAAATTTACGACCATTTGGGCCAAGGGCATAGCATTGTCAAAGTGAAGAAAATGAAGTGAGAAGCGTGAAATGGAAAATGAATTTCACACGTAAATCTTCCACATATCACCTCTGATATTCAATATTACACATTATATATAATATGGAAAGAACAGAAATAGAAGAAAAAGTTAGAGAGTTTTTGATTGACGATTTAGAAGTAGAAGAAGATAAAATCGCGCCGGAAGCATTGCTGAAGGACGATCTCGGAATTGATAGTCTTGACTTCGTTGACATCGTAGTCATCGTGGAAAAGAATTTCGGATTCAAGATTAAACCCGAAGAAATGGCCGGCGTAAAAACGTTGAAGGATTTCTGTGACTATATAGATAGTAAGGTAAACTAAGCGTGCCAACAAGTCTGGAACGACCTCCGCAGGGGGCGTTTTTCAGGATAGGATAGACAGAGATGGGAAAAACGAAAGAATGGAAAGGTAAAACAGGGGGTGCCAACTGGATGCATCGGAGCCTCATTCGCATGATGAGGTATCTGCCATTATGGGGCCTCTATGCCTTTGCGGACATCTTCGTGATTCCCTTTTGTATGCTCTTTGCCCGCAAAGGCTATCTGGCACAATATCGTTTCTTCCGCAACAGGTTTGATGAATCGAAGCTCAAAGCCTTTTGGCACACCTATATCAACCACTGTCGCTTTGCCGAGATTATTCTCGACCGCTTTTATGTGTACGCGGGAGGACGTGTGCGCTTCGATATTCCCGATTATGAACGCTATCAACGGCTGGCCAACGGCAAAGAAGGTTTCGTTATTCTGAGCGCCCATGTGGGCAATTACGAGGCTGCCGGCTATACATTGGTGGCCCAAAGCAAACGATTCAATGTGCTGGTGTATGCCGGTGAGGCCGAAACGGTGATGGAAAACCGTCGACGGATGTTTGAGGATAACAATCTCCACATGATTCTGATTCGCAAGGACATGAGCCATCTGTTTGAAATCAGTAACTGTTTGTCCGACGGCGAGAGCGTCAGTATTCCGGCCGACCGTGTCTTTGGCAGTAATCGACACTATAAACTGCCATTCCTTAACGAGGATGCTGCTTTCCCGATGGGCCCCTTCGCGATTGCCGCACAGCGTGAAGTGCCGGTGCTAACCATCCATGTGATGAAGACCGGATGGAAGCGTTATCGTATTTATATCGAGCAACTTGACGCTGGTATGGGCACCATGAAGCAACGGGCGGCTCAATTAGCGTCGCAATATGCACGGACACTGGAAACCATCGTCAGAAAACATCCTACCCAATGGTTTAATTATTATAACTTCTGGAACCAATGAAGCTCGACGAAATCGACATACATGAGTTGCTGTCACAGCAGGAGCCCTTCGTCATGGTGGACCAGCTGACGGCATTCGATGAGAAGATAACCGCTACCAGCTTGACGGTGAGGGCCGATAACATCTTCGTTGAAGACGGATGGCTCAACGAATGTGCCTTGGCCGAGAACATTGCGCAGACCTGCGCTGCCCGTTTGGGCTACATCAACAAATATATTCTGAAGCGAGCCATACAGATTGGTTTCATAGGTGCCATCCGCGATATGACGGTAGTGGCTCGTCCGCACGTCGGTGACAGGCTTGAAACCGTCATCGAAGTGATGGAACAGGTGATGGAACTGACGCTGGTAACGGCAACTATCACGTGCAACGGCCGCCAAATAGCCTCGGCACAGATGAAAATAGCACTGTCCGATGAAGTGATTGCGTAAAAAATATGGAACTGAGAACATCCAAGGACTTTGAAATAAGATTCAGCGAAGTAGACTCCATGCAGTTTGTTTGGCATGGTTCATACGCCCTGTACTTTGAAGATGCTCGCGAAGCCTTCGGACGAGCGTATGATTTAGGCTACATGACGATATTCGATAATGGCTGTTACGCGCCTTTAGTGGACTTGAATTTCCATTATCACAAGCCCATGCGCTATGGCACAGAACCCCGAATCGACATTATTTACCAACCGACCGACGCCGCAAAGATTGTTTTCGACTACGAAATACACGACCGCAACACCAACGAACTGCTCGTAACGGGCCGTTCCGTGCAGGTGTTTCTCGATCGCGACTACAATCTGATGTGGGAAAATCCGGCGTTCTATGAGGCTTGGAAAAAGAAATGGTTGACCCCATGATAGTCAAGATTGCCGATAATATCACATCGCCATTGGGCTTCACGACCGAAGAAAACTATCAGGCGGTGAAGCGGGGCGACACACGGCTGCAACGATTCGTAAACAAATGGTCGTTGCCCGAACCTTTTATCGCGTCACTTTTTGAAGAAGGCACGCTCGAATCCGCTTTCAATCATCGCGTGAAAGCAACCCTCCCCTATACCCGATTTGAACAGATGGCCCTTCTTTCGGCCATCGAAGCCATTACCCGAAGTGGCATTGACGCTGCTTCGGAGCGTTGTATTTTTATCCTTTCAACCACCAAAGGCAACATTTCTTTATTGGAACAAGGCGTTGAAGGCGTACCCGACGATCGCTTACAGTTAAGCGAAACCGCTCGTGCGATTGCTCGTTTTTTCGGCAATCGGGCAGAACCGATGGTCGTATCGAACGCTTGCGCGTCAGGTGTCTGTGTGCAAATCGTAGCCATGCGTTACCTCGAAAGCGGTCGTTATGACCACGCCGTGGTGATAGGAGCCGATATTCAGTCGCCCTTTATTGTGAGTGGTTTCGCGTCGTTTAAAGCTCTTTCGCCCACCGCATGCCAGCCTTTCAGCGAGAATCGTATGGGTTTGAACCTCGGCGAAGCAGCTGCCACGATGGTGTTGCGGCGCGTGGATGAAGCCAAAGGATACTGGCAATTAGCTGACGGAGCCATCCGCAACGACGCCCACCATATTTCAAGTCCGTCGAAAGCGGCCGAAGGGAGTTTCAGAGCTTTGGAAGCCGTGCTTCGTCGCTGTCCTTTGACCGAAGAATTAGCCGTTATCAACGCGCATGGAACAGCCACCTTATACAATGATGAGATGGAGGCGAAGGCCATCGAACGGGCCGGTTTGTTGGCCATTCCCGTGAATGCGTATAAAGGAAATTATGGTCATACGATGGGAGCGGCCGGTGTTCTGGAAACCATCCTGACCATGCGGGGACTCGATGAAGGCACGATTCTGCCCACACGAGGTTTTGATGAGTTAGGCGTATCAAAGCCCATCCGAGTGACGAAGGAGTGTTTGACCACCGACCGACAGGCTTTTATCAAACTGATTTCGGGTTTTGGCGGAACGAACGCGGCCTTACGCTGTGTCAAAGTATAAGGTAGGGTGGTATCATTACGTATTGAAAAGGGTTTAAAAGACGAAGAAATGAAGACGATTCACGAAATAAATATCGACAACAGCAGTGCCGTGATAGATGGAAAGCGCATCGATACGTCGCGGAGCGGTAGTCAAATGCTTACCGAACTCTATCGTATCTACGTGAACGACTACCCTAAATTCTTCAAGATGGATATCCTTTGTAAATTGGGATTCATCGCTTCCGAGTTGCTCCTGCAGGCCGAAGGCGCGCCACGGTTTACCGATCGGGCCGATCGGGCCGATCGGGCTATCCTTTTCTTTAATCATTCCTCGTCTATTCAGGCCGACAAAGCCTTTGAAGAGACGATTCGTGACCGATCGGACTTCTTTCCAAGCCCATCGGTCTTTGTCTATACGCTACCCAATATCGTGACCGGAGAGATTGCCATTCGCAATCATTATTACGGAGAGACCAACTTCATTATCCTCAACGAACGTGACGATGAGCGCATCCGACAAGTTACGGAAGCCGCTTTCACAGATCCCACGACCACCAGTGCCATCGCCGGTTGGATAGAAGCACCCGATAATCATCATTTTACGGCGGCACTGAAACTCATTACAAAATAAAGAATTATTTATATTCCGCAACGACGGAACACAACCAATACAAATATGGAACTCAAAGAAGAACTGAAAACAAAGCTCATCGAAGCGCTCAATCTCGAAGACGTGACGACGGCCGACATTGACGATAACGTGCCGTTGTTCGGTGAAGACGGCTTCGGTCTCGACTCTATCGATGCGCTCGAACTCATTGTGTTGCTCGAAAAGAACTACGGTATTAAAATCAAAGACCCGAAAGAAGGTAAGAATATCTTTAAGTCGGTCAGCGTAATGGCTGACTACGTGGCAGCGAATCGCACAAAATAAGTATGCAAAAGCGAGTATTGATTACAGGCGCCGGCGTGGTTTCGGCCATCGGTTTCGGCCAAGAACAGAGCTTGGAAGCCCTCCGACGAGGACTGTCGGGGGTGGAACGGGTGCGCTTTCTGCCGACGGAGCACACGGAATTTCCTGTGGGCGAGGTGAAACTTAGCAATGAAATGATGTGCCGGCAACTCAATATTCCCTATACCAAGCGTGAGAGTCGCACCGAACTTATGGGCATGTTGGCCCTGAAAGAAGCCTTGTTGCAAGCCCGTCTTATCGACGAAGCGGGCACGCCGGCTGTGCAAGGTCTGGCCTTATTGGGCGGAACGACCGTGGCCGGAATGGATCGTACCGAGGCGTTTTATCCCGACCGGCTCGATGCCGACATCCTAAATCGACACGACTGTGGGGCTTCTACCAATGCCATTGCCGATTATTTCGGTTGTTTCGACTTAACAACAACTGTTTCTACGGCCTGCAGCGCGGCCCTCAATGCCATCATTATGGGTGCTCGAATGATTAAAAGCGGTCTGCGCGACATCGTTGTCGTTGGAGGTAGCGAGAGCCTTAGCCGCTTCCATCTCAATGGTTTCAAGTCGCTCATGATACTCGACGAGCGACGTTGCCGGCCTTTCGACACCACACGAGCCGGTCTTAATCTGGGTGAGGGCGCTGCTTTCATCGTGTTGGAGAGCGAAGATAGCGCGCTGCGACGCCACGCCGACATCTTTGGTGAACTGCTGGGCACGGGCAATGCCTGCGATGCTTTCCATCAGACGGCCTCGTCCGACGATGGCGAAGGTGCGTTCTTAGCCATCCGACAGGCTTTGGATGAGGCTCGATTGCTACCTTCCGACATTCAATATGTCAATGCCCATGGCACCGGAACACCCAATAACGACGCCAGTGAGAGCCAAGCCCTACGCCGTGTTTTCGGCAAAACACTGCCTGCGGTGTCGTCAACCAAGATGTTAACGGGTCACACCACGAGCGCGTCGGGTGCCATTGAGGCCGTATTCTGCCTCCTGGCACTGCGCCATCAGTTCGCGCCGGCCAATATCGGTTGGCAAACCGCCGATCCGCAGTGCGTTGTTCCCTACACCGGCGGCCCGCTGCCGAAGCTTGAAAACGTGCTTTGCAACGCTTTCGGGTTCGGCGGCAACGACTCCGCCATTATCCTTTCACGTTATGGAGAATAAGGTATATATCATCGCGGAAGTGACGAATGTTCCCGAAGCGGAATACCGTGACTATCTCAACCCTATGAAGGCGCGCCGTTATGGCCGCTTGTTACGAAGGGCACTCGTGACGGCTTTGAAGGCTATCAAGGAGAGTGGTGTCGACCAGCCCGACGCTATCATCAACGGAACGGCCATGGGTTGTATCGAAAATACGGAACGAATGCTTGACGCTTTGGCCACGGAGGGTGAGCAGATGAGCATGCCCACCAACTTCATGCAGTCTACCCACAACACCATTGCGTCGCTCATTGCCATTCACATGGGCAATCACGGCTACAATAGTACCTATGCTCATGGGCGAATCTCATTCGAGAGTGCCTTGCTCGATGCCTTCCTACAAATCAAATCGGGGCGTATCCGCACGGCGTTGGTATGTGCTAACGATGAAATTACGCCCGCGCTCCAAGCAAAACTTCAGACTGCCGGCACCGTCTGCGTGGCCGAAGACCGCTCCGTCGCCGTCGTGTTGTCAAGCGAAAAAAGCGCCGGCACATGCAAAGAACTGGTAGACATTCGTCTGCGTCATCATCCACAAAACGGCGATACCGCCGAAATCATCACCCGAGAACTATGCGACTGATTCTTCTTTCCATCCTTCAAAGCCTGCTGCTTTGTAGCGGTCAGGTATTCCTGAAGTTCGCTTTGCAGCAGATGGGCCCTTTCCGTTGGGCCTGGTCGCTCATCACCGATCAGCTCACTAACTGGTGGTGGCTGGGCTGTGGCTTATGTTATGGCGCGGCCACGGTACAGTGGATGTATATCATCAAGACCTTCCCGTTCTCCATGGCTTATCCCATGGTTTCGCTCAGCTATGTTTTCGGTATGCTGGCAGCCCTGCTCTTCTTCCACGAGACCATCCCACCCACCCGTTGGTTAGGCGTTTTTCTCATCATTACCGGCTGCTTTCTGGTGGCAAAATAGGAAGAGGAGAACAGGTGTTATAGGCCTAAGAATTTATATATAAGTTATCATAATCCAGCTTAGCATCGTTTTTATGAAACAAACATACAGATATCAGATTTTAATAGTCATGCTGCTACTCACGCAGATGGCTACAATCGGCGCGCAATCGTTTCGCAAAGTGACGCCGGCCCGGCAGCAATCGATGGTCAACGCTATCAGTAAGCAAGCGCTGTCCATCAAGACTTTGCGTTGTCAATTCGTGCAGAAGACCGAGGCTTCATACATGGAAGAGCCCGTTGTGGCCAATGGTTATATGGATTATGACAGCAAAGGCAACCTGACATGGAAATACATAAGGCCCTATCGCTACACTTTTACCCTCAGCAACAACAAGGCAACCATTCAATCTGATGGAAAAAAACAGACCATAGATCTGTCGGGTGCCAGCGTTCAAAGCATTGTGAAGATGGTAAAAAACAGCATGACGGGACAGAACCTGCGCAGCAACCGTGACTTCACGGTCGTTATGTATGACGGAGGCAATATCTGGAAGGCCGAACTGTCGCCCAAAGAACCACGGTTGAAGAAGTTTTTCCAATCCATCAGTCTCTATTTCGACCGAAGGACCAAGATGGTTTCCAAGGTCATTATGTCACAGCCCGGCGGCGATAAGATAACGATTGAATTATCAGAAATCAAGACTACATGATGAAACTCACGAACGACATGTTCACGATAGCGCGCTTAGACGAGGCGCGACACGCGGCTGATATCCGTCTCAATGCCGACCATCTCATCTATCGGGCGCATTTTCCGGGCCAGCCTATTACGCCCGGCGTGTGTATTATCAAGATTATTTTAGAGTTGGCAGAGCGGTTTCTCACGACTCCGTTGCGCTTGCAACAAGTCAAAAACTTGAAATTCATTCAGCCCCTCTCGCCCGTTCGTCATCCCGAAGCCACCGTTCTGTTCGATCATCTGGACCTGACGGACGGCACAGTGAAGCTCCGTGGTTCCGTTATTCACGGCGAAATCGTCTTCACGAAGTTCTCGCTCATCGCACGTCTGGACGCTATTGTCTGAACACATAACCACCGCAAACATGGGAAAAGTCTGTGTCATCATTCCAACGTATAACAACGGCAAGACCATTGCCGACATCGTGACCCGCGTCCACGCCATTACGCCCGACATCATCGTTGTCAACGACGGCAGTACCGATCATACGCACACCGCCCTTCATCAGTTGCCTTTCATCATTCATCGGATAGAATACGGCGTGAATCGTGGCAAGGGCTATGCGCTAAAGCAGGGGTTCCGTATGGCGCTTGCGCTGGGCTATGATTATGCCATAACGATCGACAGCGACGGACAGCATTTTCCCGAAGACATACCGCTGTTGCTACGCGAGCACGAAGCCCATCCCGAAGCATTAATCGTGGGCGTTCGCCAACTGACCGCCGACAGTACGCAGCGTCGAAACACGTTTGCCAATCGCTTTTCCAACTTTTGGTTTACCGTACAGACGCTCCGTCATGTAGCCGACACGCAGAGTGGCTATCGTCTTTATCCGCTCCGGCGTGTCAGTCGTCGCTGGATATTCTCTTCACGTTACGAAGCCGAGCTGTCATTATTAGTCGTTGCGGCTTGGATGGATGTAGCGATTAGGTCGGTCAACGTACGGGTTTACTACCCTCCGCAGGCCGAGAGAGTCACCCACTTCCGACCGGCCGTCGACTTCACGCGTATCAGTCTGCTCAATACCGCTCTCTGTTTAGGCTCCCTTTTCTTCTATCTGTCTAAGCTGATTGTCTACAACGGGCCGAGGGCGGTTTATAAGAAACTTTTTCATCGATGATTTTTGAATCAATGACAAGATTTTTTCTCCATATTTATCATTATTTTTCCGCACGCAGACTGTGGGCTTCCGCCGTGTTGCTGACTATTTGCGCACTGGCTGCGCTGCTGTCTTCGCGTGTCCATTACGAAGAAGATATTGCCAAATTTCTGCCCCACGACACTCAAAACGAAAAGTATCAAGACGTATATGAACAGATTGCGCTGCAAAGTCGCGTAGCTGTGCTCTTCTCGTCGAAGGACTCCCTTCGTCCCGTCGATACGGAAACCATCGGGCAAGCCATGGAATCTTTTGGCAAGCAGATTGAAAACAGTCCGCTCATCGAACAGTTACAGGTGAGTGCCGACGAGACTGCGGCACTCAAGATGATTGATTTCGTCAACACCAACTCCCCTTATTTCATCACCAACAGTGACGCGCGCCACATTGACTCTCTGCTTCGGTCACCCGATTTCGTGGCCCGTCAAATGGAAGAGAACAAGAAGATACTGATGCTTCCCACAGGCGGTATCGCCATGACGACGCTACGCCACGATCCGCTCCACCTTTTTACGCCTGTGTTGCAGCGCATGCAGCGTTTCCGCATGGACCGTCAGTTTCAGTTGATTGATGGTTATGTCTTTACCCACGACGGTCGCACGGGTATGGTGACGTTCAACAGCCGCTTCGGTGCCAGTGAAACGCAACGCAACGGCGAGATAGCCGCCCTGCTCGATAGCGCTGCCCATACAATCGAAACCCGTTATCCGCAACTCAAGGTCAGCGCCATCGGGGCACCGCTCATCGCCGTCACCAATGCCACGACCATCAAGACCGACGCTATCGTGGCCGTTGCTATCGCCTCTGTCTTCATTTTGCTTCTGCTTTGGTGGCATTATCGTCGACTGAGCGACATGTTGTGGATTGGCGTTTCCATCGTCTTCGGCTGGTTGTTTGCCATCGGCGGCATGGCCTTGTTCCACGATAGCGTTTCGATGATCGTGCTGGGTATCGGTTCTGTCATTATCGGTATCGCCGTCAATTATCCTTTGCACTTCCTCGACCATATCCGTGAGGTCGGCAATCGTCTCCAGGCATTGAAAGAAATGGTGCCGCCCCTGCTTATCGGCAACGTCACGACCGTGGCAGCTTTCCTCTGTTTGGTATGGCTCGACGCCCAAGCCATGCGCGATCTCGGCCTTTTCGGGGCACTCATGCTCATCGGTACGATACTCTTCGTGCTCGTTTTCCTTCCGCTCTATGCCCGACGACCCGCCGCCGCGCCACAACACCGCGCCGGTATACTGCTGCCCCTTATGGAACGGGCTGAGGATTGGCTCAACCGCAAGGCCATTAAACGAGCTGTTCTGCCCATTGTCATGATGCTAACGATGGTCTTCGGTTATTTTTCAACCAAGACATCTTTCGACAGCGACCTCACGCATATCAACTATATGACGCCCGATCAGCGTGCCGACATGCAGCGGTTAGCGGGTACGCAGCACGAAGCCGCGCTCTATGCTGTGGCCGAAGGTAAAACCATGACGCAGGCATTCCAGGCCAACGACCGCCTGCTTAGTCAATTACAGGCGCATGGCTATCAGCCTCACGGAATCGGCGACTTCTCGCCCACGGCCGAACGGCAACGCGCTTCACTGACCGCATGGCGGCAACTGTGGACTATCCACGATGCTCGGCAGTTGATCGATCGTGTGAAAGCTGAGGCCCGACGCCAAGGATTGAAGCCCGAAGCCTTCCAACCGTTCTACGAACTACTGACGACCGACCACAATTCGGTTCGTCCGCAGTCTTATTTCAATCCAATCTTGCAGCCATTCGTCGGCACTTACATCCTGCATTCGCCCAACCAAACACGCATTGTCAACTACCTGCCGTCGGCCGGCGCGGACTCCATTTTAAAGCGCGACATCAATCAACAGGCCACCGCGCCCTATTTTGTATTCTCCTCTAAGGACATCGGCAACCAGCTTGTTCGCGTGCTCAACGACTCGTTCAACTACATCGGACTGGTCTGCGGATGTGTGGTTTTCTTCTTCCTGTGGCTCTCTTTCGGCAAACTCGAATTGTCGTTGCTATCTTTTCTGCCGCTGGCCGTCAGCTGGTTGTGGATATTAGGCATGATGCAGATAGGCGGCATCCAGTTTAATATTGTCAATATCATCCTCGCCACCTTCATCTTTGGTCAGGGAGACGACTATACTATCTTCATTACCGAAGGGCTGATGTACGAACATACCACGGGCCGTAAGCGACTCAGCTCCTACAAACACAGCGTGGCCATCTCGGCTTTGCTCATGTTTATCGGTATCGGCAGCCTCATTCTGGCCCGCCATCCGGCCATGCGGTCGTTGGCTGTTGTGACAATAATCGGCATGTTTACGGTCGTAATTATGGCCTATTATCTGCCTCCGTTGGTCTTCCGTTGGCTTGTGCGAGGTAGGCATCTGCCCACCGAAGAGCCGTCCGACGTGCAACTGTGGATTACCGACAAGCTCCCGCTTACGCTACGCCGCATCGTCAGTTCGCTGTATTTCATGATTTCCTTCCTTCTTTTCATGTATTTAGGGGCCAAACCCTATACGCGATGGATCTTCAGAAAGAAGAAAGACGACCCGGAAAGGCGCGACCGCTACCACCGTTTGTTCCAATTCTTCGCCCGAAAAGGGCTCAAGCTGTTGCCCGGTGTGAAGTGTCATATATATAATAAGGTGGGCGAAACATTTGAAAAGCCGGCTGTCATCATTTGCAACCACCAGAGTCACCTCGACATTATGGCCGTGTTGCAGCTGTCACCCAAGATTATTATTATCACCAACGCGTGGACATGGGACAATCCTTTCTACGGCGACGTGCTCCATTATGGCGATTTCCTGCCGGCCGCCGATGGACTTGATAAGAACATGACCAAGCTGCGCGAGCTTTATAAAGCCGGTTACAACATCGTGATTTATCCCGAAGGCACCCGCAGTGAGACGTGCGAGGTGCGGCGTTTTCATAAGGGAGCCTTCTATATAGCCCACGAATTGGGAGCCGATATACTGCCGCTTTATCTCCATGGGGCGGGCTATGTGCTGCCCAAACGCGACTTCATGTTGCGCCCGGGCGAAATTAATATCGAAGTGGGGCAGCGCGTTCGGTTCGATCGTTACGACGACCAAGGCCTTGAAGCCAACGAAGCCATACGCTTGATGGCTAAAAACATGCGCCACCATTATCAGAAACATTATGCCGAAATGCGCCGCCGGATAGAGACGGAAGCCTATCTGCAGCCTTATAGGCAGTTGCGCGATTACTATAAAACGAAAGTATGAGTCAGAAAAAGTGTGTCATCATCGGCAGCGGATTAGGCGGTCTTTCCTGCGGTGTTATCTTAGCTAAGAATGGTTATGAAGTGACCGTCTTGGAAAAGCACTACCAGATAGGTGGCTGTCTGCAGTGTTTCTCACGCAAAGGGGTAAAGTTTGAGTCGGGTATGCACTTCATCGGCAGTGCGTCACCGGGCCAGACGCTCGATCGGATGTTGCGCTACTTGGAAGTAAGCGACGCTATCGAGTTGAGCCCATTAGACCCTTGGGGCTACAACGTGATTCTACTCAATGGGAAAACTTATCGTATGGCCAACGGACGCGACAACTTCATCCGCCAGCTTTTGCCCTCTTTTCCTCATGCACAGGCCGACTTGGGACGCTATTACGACCTCATCCGGCAGGTGGCCGGCGCGTCACGGCTCCACAGTCTGCGCCATACCGAGACGATGGAGGCCATCCAACCCGAATATTTAACACGGAGTATCAACGACGTGATGGAGCAAACCGTGGCCGATCCGCTGCTACGCGACGTGCTCATGGGTGCGCTACCGCTCTACGCGGCCGAGAAAGATAAGACGCCATTTGCCACCCATGCCTTCGTTACCGACTTCTATAACCAGAGTGCCTATCGTGTGGTGGGCGGCAGCGACCTCATTGCGCGGGCCATGCAGGCTGCCATTGAGCGCTATGGTGGCAAGGTGATTACAAAACAAGAGGTGACACATATCGAATGCGATGACCAACGAGCTGTCGCCGTGTTGACGTCCGATGGTAATCGTTATGAAGCCGATGTGCTGATTTCCGACCTTCATCCGGCCCGAACGCTCGAGCTGACCGACTCTCCTTTGTTGCGACCTGCCTATCGTCGGCGGCTCCGGGCACTGCCCAATACCGTCGGCGGCTTCTCCGTCTATCTGAAATTCAAGCCTCGCACGGTGCCTTACATGAACTATAATCTCTATGGTTACCGCTCGCCGACGCCTTGGGGATGCGAGTCCTATACGACTGAAACGTGGCCCAAGGGCTATCTTTACTTGCACACGTGCCAGGAACAGCAACAACAGTATGCCCAAAGCGGTATTATTCTGTCGTACATGCAATATGCCGACGTGGCCCGATGGGAAAGAACCTTTACCGGACGACGGGGCGAAGACTATGAGGCCTTCAAGCGGCAACATGCCGAAAAGCTCATCGCGGCGGTGGAACACGATATCCCCGGTTTTGCCGACGGCATAGAACAATACTTCACCAGTACGCCACTGACCTATCGCGACTACACCGGAACGGAGGCCGGTGGCATGTATGGCATAGCCCACGACATCACGCTTGGTCCCGCAGCCCGGGTGCATCATCTGACCCGCATACCCAACTTGCTGCTCACGGGGCAGAACATCAACAGCCACGGCATATTGGGCGTGCTCGTCGGCACCATCGTCACATGCTCAGAGCTGCTCGGCAGCGAAGAAATCTTCAGGCAGATAACAGAAACCTATTAGGACTGATATGCCATTAAGCCGCTCTTAAAAAAGGAAGAAAATGAATATCATCATCGGCGGTGGCCTCGGCGGCCTTTTCACAGGCGCCCTGCTTACCAAAGAAGGCCATAAGATAACCATCCTCGAGAAAAACAAGACCATCGGCGGTGGCCTGCAGAGTTTTCAATACTACGGCCTGACCTTCGAAACGGGTATGCACTTGCTTGGCAGCCTGCACAAAGGGCAGACCATCGACAAGATGCTGCGCTACTTAGGAATCAGAAACCGACTGAAAATCATCGATGTAGACGCCGACTGCATGGACCAGATCACCTATCTTTCCGACGGCAAGACCTATCGTGTGCCACAGGGAAAGGAGGCGTTCATCGCCTATTTCGCACGGGAGTTTCCACATCAGAGCCACCAAATCAGGCAATATGTGGAAGCACTCTACAGCATGGTCGACGAGATAGACTTTTTCTATCTGCGACCCACCAACGACCATGTGTTTACCCATAACGAAACATTCATGTGGCCGGCCGACCGCTTGGTGGCTCATTTTATCAGCGACCCACGTCTCCGCGACGTATTGGGCTACATGAATCCGATGTATGGCGGTATGGAAGGACACACGCCGGCCTATATCCACGCGCTTATCAACGTGCTCTATATCAACGGCCCGAGCCGCTTTTCGGGTGGTAGCCAGCAGTTGGCCGACGCCTTGGCGGATATCATTCGTGCGGGTGGAGGGCGTGTCATCAGTGGCGACAAGGTGGTAGCGGTTGATATCAACGACCGCCGGGTGGCAGCCGTAAGGACCGAACAAGGCCATATCTACACCGCCGACACTTACATCAGTGCCATCCATCCTCGCCAATTGATCGGCATGACAGACAGCTCTTGCTTTTCCAAAGCATTCAGGACACGCATCGACGAGGCGCCCAACAGCTACTCTTCGTTCTGTGCCTATTTCGTCTTCAAACCCGAAAGTTTTCCATATATCAATCACACATGCTACTTTCAGGAAGACTATGGCCACGTGTGGAACTACAATGATTACGACGAGGCTCACTGGCCAAGGGGCTTCATGTACATGACACCGGCCGACAGACAGCAAGGTTCATGGGCAACGAAGATGATTGTGAACGCCATCATGCCCTATCAGGTGGTAGAACGATGGAAAGACACCCGAAGCGGACACCGAGGCAAGGACTATGAAACATGGAAAGAAGCCCATCTGGAAAAGATCATCGGCCGTATGGAGCGGCTCTATCCCGGCTTTGAAGCCACGCTCGCCCACCGCTTTGCCTCGTCGCCGCTCACCATCCGCGACTACTACGACGAGCCCGAGGGCGCCCTCTATGGCCTGCGACGCGACACGGAGAACATCGCCCGGTCGCAAGTATCGGTCTACACGAAATGTAAAAACCTGTTTCTGACGGGACAGAATATCAACCTACACGGGTTTTGCGGCGTACCGCTGACGGCTGTCAATACGGCCGAAGCCATCGTGGGACACAACGTTATCGTCGATAAAATCAACGCGTATGAAACCAAGAATTAGTCTTTTGCTGCTCCTGCTCACCGTTTGTTCGACCGTAGGCGCGCAAAAGAGTGACCCGAACTATCGCCGGCTGAAGATCTATAAACCGAGCGACACCTGCCGCACGGCTGTCATCGTCTGTCCGGGGGGCAGCTACTGCTGGTTGAGTAAAAAATACGAAGGCAGCGAAGTGGCCCGATGGCTCAACAGCAAGGGCATAGCAGCCTACGTGCTGCACTACCCCACGGCGGGTTGGGCCGGATTCGTGCTCCGCAGTCGGCTTTACTTTCCCGGTCGGCAATATCCCGACCAGCTGCGGGCCATCGAACAGGCCATGCGCCTTGTCCGACAGCAAGGCTACCGCCACGTAGGCGTCATGGGCTTCTCGGCCGGCGGCCACTTGGCACTGATGGCGGCCGAGAACCTTACCGGACCATTGCGGCCCGACTTCATCGCGCCCATCTATCCTGTGGTGTCGCTCTCCCACGCCGTTACGCACAAGCGCAGCCGACGCGGACTATTAGGCGAATGGCGCCGACGCAGCACCGTGATGCGCGACTCGCTGTCGATGGAGCGGCACGCCGACCGCATCCAATGCCCCGTTTTCCTGATGAACTGCAAGGACGACCCTATCGTCGACTACCGCAACGCCGTATTGATGGACAGCGCCATGACTGCCCACGACGTACCCCATGTATATATCCAATACCAAACGGGCGGCCACGGCTTCGGCGCCACTGCCCGAAAAACAACGAAAGAAGCGATCAGCTGGAAAGAACGTTTCATCAGTTGGCTGCAAAAACAATTCAACAACTGATCAAACAAACTGAAAAATACTGGTATAATGTGACGGGAACGGTTAAGACCTTCTGCCCCGAAGGCCAATCACCCAGACGCCTGCCACAGGCTATCTACGATATTAATTACAACTCCGCTAATCTCAAAGCGATGGGAGCACAGAGTTTGGAGGCGTCGACTCCTGAAAAAGAAAAGACCAAGAAAGATTACCTATCAAAACATCCCGATACGCTGACGAAGAAATCCCATGATATAAAAGGAATACAGGCATAGGCGGAACGTGATAAATCACGCCCCTACAGCTCACGCCCTGCCGTTTACAAACACAGAAATCATAGCTCGGTAGCTGCAAGTCAGTCGCCATGCGCCAGCCGGAGGGGCGTGATTCATCACGTTCCGCCTGTCGTGGCGTTTGTAAATGGCGTGGGGCGTGATTGCCTATTTCCTTGGTGATTCGGAACGTGATAAATCACGCCCCTACGCCTGACGGGTTGCCGTTCCCCGTGATTCGGAAGTTCTCCCTCCCTTTGGGTCGCTGTTCGCGGAGCGAGGTAATTGTAAATCGCTGGCCGGAGGGAAAAGCAAAGCAAAGGCCGGGGTAGGTTAATCGTCCCACAACGAGGACGAGGAACGGGTTGTGGTGGTCTGGGCGTCATCCTCTTCGTCGTCGAAGAAGTTGTTACCCTTCGACAGGGCCGGTCCCGTGGCGGGGTCTTCGCTGATGCCTATGTCAAGGGAGCCGGCGAGGATGCAGTTTTCTAACTCGATGAGTTGCGATTTCATTTCCGGTTTGATGTACTCTTTCATTTTGTTTGAATGTTTTATAAAGGTTGGTTTAAATGTTTTTATAAAAATGGATTGGTAATTTTCAGTCGGCTTCGCACTTTTTCAGTCGGCTTCGCCGAGAAATCTTACAAATCTTCCAATTTTTACATTATCTATTATTTGTTCGATTTGTACTGATTTGTCCGATTTCTGTCCGCAGGACACTCCTTCAGTCGGCTCGCCGAGACGAGTTGATGAGCCGTCAGGCGAATAAATCCCACAAATCGTTCTAAATCTTCCAATTTTTATCATTACATATAGGGTTACGGGTTATCGGGGGCGCGCCCGTTTCCGGATGGGGCGGAACATGATAAATCACGCCCCTGCGGCGTGCCGCACCCCCGATGAGAGAGACATCTTTTTTATTTCACAACAACCTTGCGGCCGCCGACGATGTAGACGCCTGCGGGCAACCGGTGGCGTGCGGCGTCGTCGAGGCGGTCGGCCACGCGGCGACCTTGCAGGTCGTACACCGGACCGTCGGCTCTGCCCCTCGCGTCGTTCGTAGCGCCACCGATGCCGGTGGTCTCGCCGTCGATGACGATGGAGAGCTGCTTGGCGCCCGCGCCTTTCGGACAAGTGACATAGGCGCGATAAGCGGGAACCGTGGCGCCGGGGTGCTCCGTCGTTACCTTGTGGAAGAGGCCGTCGTTCTGCAGGATGTAGGCGTTGGCGGCTGCTGCCGTGGCGTTGTCCACGCCGGTTACCGTGCCCACGAAACTGTACTTGCCGGCGGTAGTGGTCAGAGCGTCGGCCTTGTAGGCTTTCACCTGTATGTCGTTGCCGCCGAGCTGTGGCACACCGTCGGCAGTAATCAGGTAAGGCTTGTAGGCTTCGAGCTTATCCTTCGCATCCGCGAAATGGACTGCACTGTTGTTGCCGCCCGAGATGGTGTAGGCCTTGAAACCTTGTACAGACAACTCGTAGGGCAGACAAAGGGTGGCTTTCCCTATGGAAAGGTCGCGCTCGTAGCTTACCTTGGCAGCGGTGAAGTCGATGCCGATGGGCAGCGGCTTGTCGTCGGTGAGGCGGAAGTCGTCGCACGCCCAGCCGTTGTTCTCCTTATTATAATATACATAGTTGGGCTTTGCCTTGTCGGCCTCGCGGTAGGGGCTCGGCTCCTCGCCCAAAGCCTGCGCCCAGTAGCACTGGTCGGTGCGGTCGGCCTGCAGGAGCTTGGCCACCTCGCCGTTCTTCAGCTGCGCCTCGGTTATCTGGTCGCCCTGTACCTTGCCGCTGGGGTTGAGGTAGTAGCAGTTGTTGATGTGCATAAAGCCGGTGCCCTCGTTCTGCTGCTGCTCCGGGCAGAAGGTGAAGCTCGAAAATCCGGTGGTGCTGGGTTTGGGGCTGGCGTTGTTGGTGCCGAGGTAGAGGCAGTTGTTCAGCGTGCAGGCGGCATCTTTGTGCTTATGACCTATAAATCCGGATATAATTTTGTGTGTGCCGCCTTCAAGGGTGTCCGTGGCGTGGAAATATCCCTTGACTACGCAGTCGTTAATGGTGATATGGGCAGTGTCGTCCGGGGTTAGAAGTATGCCCGCTAAATCTCGGCCCACCTTGAGGTTCACGTCGATGACGCAGCCCGAAACGGTGGTGTTGCCATACGCGTAATTTATCAATCCTGCCGCCTGACTACCGCACGACTGTGGGTCGCCCGGATTTTTTTCGGTCAGCGTGATGCTACCCTTGATGTGCAGGTTGCGGATGGTGGCGTCCTTCACATTCTTGAAGGGGGCTTTTTCGTCGTCCGGGGTAGTCCAGTTGAAAGAGAGCGTATGGCCCTGTCCGTCGAAGGTGCCTTCGTAAACGTTGGGCAGGTAATAGCCCAGCATCAGGATTTCCTCGCCGAGGTCGACGTCCTGCATCAGCCTGGCGTCGACGCCGGTCTGTCCGTCGTTCACAAGTTCGCGGAACGCCTTCCAGTCTTCCTTCGAGGCGATGTCGAAGCATTCCTTGTCGTTCACGTTTACGGCTACGGTCTTGTCGTCGTCGATGGTGGTCGTCTCGGAGAAGCCGTCGGCAAAGGCCAGTCCGGTGTAGTAATGGTGTGGGTTGTAGCTGTTGCCGAGGGCTTCCTGCAGGGTGGGCAGACTGACGGTGCCGCCCTTGTTGGCGTAGCGCGCGGCGGTTGCCTCGTTGTTGTAGGTGAAGGCCACCTTATATATATGTTTCGCCTCGTCGGTGGTGGGCAGCGGCTCAAGGTCCGTGCCGAGCGTCTGTCCCCAGACGTTTTCGGTGCGGTCGCCCTGCAACAGCTTAGCCATTTCGCCGCTCTTCAGTCGCTCGGCGGTTACCTGCTTGCCCTGCGCTTTGCCGCAGGTGTTGAGGTAGTAGCAGTTGTTCAGGGTGGCGTTATCGGCGAAGGTATTGCTACCGGTGGTGGCGTTGTTCTTGCCGATGTAGAGGCAGTTGGTCAGGGTGCAGGTGCCGCCCTGATAGTCTACAAATCCGCCGATACTCTTCTTCGCGGAGTTGAGCGCTCCCTTGACGACGCAGTCGGTGATAATAACCTCGGTATTGAGGTTTACCATATGAATCATGCCTGCTAAATAGCTGGAGCCCTTGAGGTCCACATCGATGACGCAGCCCGAGACGGAGATCTTGCCAGAGGCAGACAGAATCAATCCGGACAAAAGGCTGTTGCCTGTTGCTTCAATCTGCCCTTTTACATGCAGGTTCTTGATGGTGGCGCCTTCCACAGTCTTGAAGGGGGCTATATTGACGAAGCTTGTGTGATTCCAGTTGACGGTGAGCGCATGTCCCTGCCCGTCGAACGTGCCGGAATAGTTTCTGGTCACGCCCACCATCACGATGTCCGAGCCGAGGTCGACGTCCGCTGTCATCTTGGCGTCGAGGCCGGCCTGTCCGTCGTTCACGAGGTCGCAGAACGTCTTCCAGTTGTCCTTCGAGGCTATCTCGTAGGCTTCCTTATGGTTGAAGAGCACTGCCACGGTCTGGTCGGAGCTGACGGTGGTTGAGCCGTTGAAGTCGCCCTCAAAGGCGATGGTATAAAAATGGTGCTCGTTGTAGCTGCTACCCATGAGGTCCTTTGCGGTAAAGGTGGGCATGCCGCCGTGGATACCCTTGCCGTTGGTGGCGTAGCGCGTGGCTTTCACCTGGTCGTTGTAGCTGAAGTCCACCTTGCAGACGTGCTTCTCGGCTTTGTCGGTGGGCTGCGGATCGTTCTCCTTGCCGAGCTCCTGTCCCCAGAAGTTTCCGGCGCGCTTGTTCTGAAGCAGATAAGCCACTTCGCCGCTCTTGAGCTGCTCCTCGGTTACCTTCTTGCCCTGTGCGTCGCTGCAGGGGTTGAGGTAGTAGCAGTTCGTGAGGGTGGCTTTCTTGGCAAAGGTGTAGCCGCCGGTGGTGGCGTTGTTCTCGCCGATGTAGAGGCAGTTGGTCAGGGTGCACTTACCATACTGATTTTCTACAAATCCGCTCATATATCTCCTGCCTCCCTCCGTCGTGGCGTGGAACTTGCCCTTGACGAGGCAGTCGGTGATGGTAACATTGGCATTATCCCTTACGCATTCAATCATGCCTGCTGCGTCGCATCCACCATTGTCATAGGTGCTCGTGATGTTCACCGCGCTGACGCAGCCCGAGATGGTGGTGTTGCCATAGGCGCTTTGAACCAATCCTGACAAGAAGTGCGAGCTTGACTTAATCTCTCCTTCGGTGCGCAGGTTCTTGATGGTGGCGCCGTCCACAGTGTAGAAGGGGGCTAACCAGCCTGATGTGTTATTCCAGTTGATTTTCAGCGTATGTCCCTGTCCGTCGAACGTGCCGGCGTAATGATTGCCCACCTGCCAAATGTCGGAGCCGAGGTCGACGTCCGCTGTCATCTTGGCGTTGAGCTTGGTCTGTCCGCCGTTGACGAGGTCGCGGAACTCCTTCCAGTCAGCCTTCGAGGCGATTTCGCAGACTACCTTGTGGGTGAAGCTTACTGCCACCTGCTTATCGGCGGTCACGCTGGTGGAGCCGCTGAAATTGTCGGCAAAGGTCAGTCCCGAGTAATAATGCTGTGGGTTGTAGCCCGTGCCCAGAATTTCCTGCACGGTGGGCATGGAGCCGTAGATGGCCTTGTTGCGCGTGGCGTAGCGCGTGGCGCGCACCTGGCTGTTGAAGGTGAAATCCACCTTATAGACCCGCTTCGCGCCGTCGGCGGTGAGCAGGGGCTCGTCGTCGCTGCCGAGGTTCTGGCCCCAGACGTTTTCCGTGCGCTTGTTCTGAAGCAGATAGGCCACCTCGCCGTTCCGGAGCTGCTCGGCGGTCACCTGCTCGCCTAAGTTGCCTTTCTTGTTATAATCCGGATTGATGCCTTTGGACTTCTCGGAATAGTACACGTGGTTTAGGTTGTTTGTCGTACCTTTTTGTCGGCGCAGGATAGGATTGAGTCCCGACACCTTGGTGTAGGTGGCATTCACATAGCTGTTGCTGATGGTCGTCGTGCCGGCATCGCCCCAGGCTATGAGACCGGCGATGTTGGAGACGTTGCCATTGTCGCCTGTGATGGAACCGATGAAGGCGCAGTCTTCGATGGTGGTATTGCCCGATAAAATATGGCCTATCAAACCGCCCGAGTACTGATCGCCCGTCTTTCCAAGATGAATGTCGGCTTTCACGACGCAACTCCGGAGGGTCGTGCTTTCAGCGAATCCCACCAAGCCGGCCGTGTGGTAATTGTCCGTATTGGCCGGAGCGGTTACGGTGCCCGCGATGGTTAGGTTCTTGATGGTGGCGTCGTCCGTGCGGTGGAAGGGGGCTGTGCCCTGCCCGGCGCCCACGACATGGACGGTGAGCGTATGGCCGGCGCCGTCGAACGTACCGGCATACTTATGATTGTTAGTACCCACCATCATAGAGTTATTGCCGAGGTCGATGTCGGCTTCGAGACGGGCGTTGAGGCGGGTCATGCCCTTTTCGTTGACGAGTTTGCAGAACAGCTTCCACTCGTTGGCGTCCTTGATGAGTATCGTGCCGTTCTGGTCACGGCGCATCACGATGAAGGTGTGCGAGAAGGTTGTCGCCTCGTAGAGGTCGTTCTGTTCCTGCTTGAGAGTGATGGTGGCCTCGCCCGCCGTGCCGCCGAGCAGGAGTTTGCCGTTATCATAGCGGAGCACTGAGGAGTTGCTGCTGGTGACGCTGAATCCTGGATTGTTCCATTTGAAACCTTGGCCGCTCTGGGTCTTCTTGTCGATAAGTGCGTGCAAGTCGTATGTATCGAAGAGCACGCCGGGCAGGTCTTTGGCGGTGAAGTTCACCCGGTCGCGTATCACGTTGACTATGGTCTTGCACTGCACTTTGCCACACTCCCAATAGGCACTGAAAGTTGCGGTGAGGGAGGCCTTTCCAAGATGCTTGGGCCTTAAACATCCGATTCCTGAGATATCCACAATATTAGGGTTGCTCAGCTCCCATTCGATATGGCCGACGTGACCTTCGCGCTTGAGGTTGGGGTCAAAAAAACTCTCCAACGTGGAGTATATGTCATATTGTTCCTTCTCATACCTCACGTTGGGTATCTTGACATAACCCACAATGATATCGCGCACCTTGAACTGGTCCCACTTGTCATAGTAATGGCTCCAGATTTTGACTTTTTTTGCCGGGGCATCATAATTGTAGACAACGATGTTGTTGTCGTCGTCGTTGAGGTTGTTCTTATTGCCTCCGCTTATCCGCGAGTTCGTGATGGCATTCTTCTCGAAATAATAGTCATAGCCTGATGTCACTTCGCTGATGCGCTCGAGGCCCCTGGGGTGGTCGTAGTCTTCTCCACCCTCTGTGTCGCGCAGGATAATCCAGCGGATGGCATAGCCGTCGTCAGTCTCTATGTTGAGTCGGTACCCCTTCCCACCTCATAGATGGCACTGTTGCCCGTTCCGCTGGTGGTCTTGCAAGAGCCAAACCAGATTTTCACATGCCCTTGTTCGAGTGTTTGTAGTATCAGCTTGTTCTTGCCGATCTTTTCCACGGTTTCGCGTGAGCGGAATGTCTCGTAGCCATAACGATTATAATCTGTAGCCCACGCCGGCGCCGCCAGCACGAGGACTAAGAGAAAGAGGCAGAACCTCTGAATGATGTTTGGTTGTTTCATATTGAATTTGAAATTAAAAAATTAAATATCGCGTTTTGAAATTTGAGTCGGCTTCGAGTCGGCTTCGCCGAGAAATCCTACAAATCTTTCCAAATCTTCCAAATTTTATCATTATCTATTATTTGTTCGATTTGTTCAGATTTGTAAGATTTCTGTGCCGTGAGGCACACTCTTTCAGTCGGCTCATCAACACGGCTGCGCCGTGAGCAGCATTTGTGCGTAGACAGCAAAAAGGATATACAAAAATAATAAAAAACGGGCTATTAACTTCAGACTTTTTAAAAGAAAGATGGTTTTTAAGGCATTATTGCCCCTTAAAAACCTTAATATCCCCTTAAAATCGCTTAATAAGAAGCTTGATAAAGAGAAAATGAAGACGTATCTTGCAAACCTTGTTGTAAAAGCGATAAGACATAAGGACATGTTTTTCTTAGGTCTTTATGTCAAAAAAACATGGAAAACCTACCCCGGCCCTCCCGAAGGGAGGGTGCACTAACTGAAAAGAAAAATATGTCCTTATGTCTTTATGTCAAAAAAAACACATGAGAAGAATATGTCTTTATATCAAAAAAACAACAATGAGGAAAATCTGTCCTTATGTCTTTACCCTGAATAATCTTTACATACACCCTCAAAAAAGTGGCATTATTTTGAAAAAGAAAAGAGACGGGCGAAAATAAGCGATTGTAGAGAAAACTTATAAAGTACTGGTTATCAGTGTTTTGCGATTAACAAGGAGTTTTTTTTGTCGCTTTTTCGCCCTTAACAGCTATGCTTTCAGGCTATAATCGCGGCCCTTTTATCGGCTAAAAGCGGTGATTTGGCAAGGTAATCGTTATGCTTTGAGCCGATAAAAAGATCGCTTTGGGCATAAAAGGGTATGGAAATGGCATGAAAGGGTATCAAAATCGGCAAAGCGAAGGACTTTTCCGGCCTGCCGGCACTTAGATGAAGCGGTGCGAAAGTGTTAAAATCAGGTAGTTTTTTCTGACAAAATCACGGAAGTGCCGAATCATAAAGCCGTTGAATCAATATACTCTATGAACATAGCTTTACTGCTTTTGATATTTGAAAGTAAGAATCAATACAGTGTAACTTTTCAAAAAGCGATTTTTCTAATAAAATTCGCTTTTCTAAAAGTTATTTCATATATTTGCTTCCTCATCTTTCAATTAACGAGATATGGAACAAAAAGAAGTTTTTCCTTTAATGACCACCTATCACCGCAGACTGGCCATGACTGATATGCGGTTCATGCGATTCCTGCATGACAGGATTAACTGGAAATCAAGACTGATAGGTATATGTGGCTCACGAGGCGCCGGCAAGACCACCCTGATCTTGCAGCACATCAAGCAGACCTTTGCCAACATTGATGACGCCATTTGGATCTCACTTGACAATATCTGGTTCAAGACGCACAGCCTTCCGGAACTCGTTGAATACCTTTACAGTCACGGTCTAAGGCATCTCTTTGTGGACGAGGTACATAAATATCCCGATTGGGCTGTGGTGCTGAAAAATATCTACGACAGCTATCCCGATCTGAACGTTGCCTATACGGGCTCGTCCATGCTGGAGATAGACAATTCCAAGACCGACCTTTCACGCCGCCAGTCGCTATACACGCTGCCCGTGATGTCGTTCAGGGAATACCTTGCTTTTACCGGCATCATGGAGATCGCTCCTGTAACACTGGAGGAACTGTTGCGTAATCATGTTGCGCTGTCCATGGATTTGGCCTCAAAAGGAAAAATGCTGAAAGCATTTGGCGAATATCTGGACAAGGGATGTTACCCGTTCTTTCTGGAGGCCGGTGACGACTACGATATGCGGCTCGCTGCTATCGCTTCCCTGGTCATCGAGAGCGATATGCCTGCCGTTGAGAATGTCTCATACGCCACGGTGGAGAAAACGAAGAAACTGCTGGCCATCATTGCCCAAAGTGTCCCGCTGGTGCCCAATGTCAATAAACTGGGACAGGCACTGGAAACAACCCGTGACAGCTGTCTGAGGATGCTTTATACCCTGGACAAGGCACAGATTATTTCTCTGCTGACAAAGGTCGAAAAGAACTACAAACACCTGTCCTCTCCCGAAAAGATCTATCTGAGCAATACCAACCTTATGACAGCCTTAGGGACAAGCGTCAATATCGGCAATCGTCGCGAGACGTTCTTCAACAACCAGCTTCAAGCAGTGACCAACGTGACCATGCCTCAAAAAGGGGATTTCCTCGTGAACGGCAAATATCTTTTTGAAGTGGGAGGAGCAAGCAAGAGTTTTGAGCAGATCAAGGACGAAACTAACAGTTTTCTGGCCATTGATGACATAGAGATAGGTTCAGGCAACAGAATACCGCTTTGGATGTTCGGATTGTTTTACTGATGAATCCTTTTACTTAGGGCATATCCAAAGTACACTTCGGGCTGTACGACAACGGAATCCTGTTCTTCTGAGGAAGAAGGATCGTTTTTTCATTCAAAACTTTCTCATACCTTGAACCCAAATCGGTCATTAGGACGCATTTGCTTAGATTTGTTATTACCGTCTGCTTCCTTACTGCTTTCGTCCGCTTGCCGGCATCTGCGCTGCCATTACATCTCGCCGTAGCCCGCTACGCCTTCGATGAAACGTCAGCACATCTGCTCAACAATCGAACAAAATCAGTCAAGGACTCTAATGACCGATTTGGGTTGAATGGTTTTCGGTGAAGTGTGAAATGTGAAATTGCAGACTGCTTACCTTTTCGCATTACGCACTTCACACTCTATACTTCGCATTAGGCTTATGCCAAAAAGCTACTCGTGCAGCAGCCACTTCACGGCCTGCTCGGTGGCGGCTACATCGCTGACGGCACGAGGCATGTAACCGAGGGGCGCTTCGCGCTTGTAGAAGACGTTGCGGGCACGCTTGGCATAGCCATGGCGATAGAAATCGGTGTACCACTTCCATGTTGTGGCCGTGTCGGCATTGAGTACCAAGTAGCTGCCACGGGCTTCGTCGATGTATTTCTCGAAGTCGGCACGGGCCGCCGTGGGCCACGCATCGGGTTGCATACCGGCGTTATAGATCAGATGATAGCGATCGAAGAGGCCGGGCGTATAGGTGTCGTTCGGGCGGAAGACGGCTACCTCGAAGCCATGTCGTGCGCCCATGGTGGTCAAAGTCTGAAGGGCAACGTTGTCATCCGCACCCGTGAGCAGGAGCACACGCTTCTGTGGAATGGTGGCTCGTCCGTTTTGC
The DNA here is from genome assembly GCF_017426725.1 of Prevotella illustrans. Taxonomy (GTDB): domain Bacteria; phylum Bacteroidota; class Bacteroidia; order Bacteroidales; family Bacteroidaceae; genus Prevotella; species Prevotella illustrans. Next base: position 65,864 of record NZ_JAERMS010000009.1, read on the forward strand.
ATGAGCGAAAGGTTGATGGTGGTCATCAGATCGAGCTGTGCGTTGTCTTCGGTTGTTTCCCAATACATGCCGCCCAGTAGGCCTTGGTCGATGATATACTGGCACTTGGCCGCGATGGAACGGGGATTCTCGGCGCCCCATACGAGCTGACCCGACCAGTCGGTGAGGTAAGGTACTTGTCCGATAGGATCCCAATGCTCTTGGTAAAGTCCGCCCGTGTAGCCGGTTTTCATGTACTTGTCGAGGATGGCATCGCCGTGATCGCCACGTCCGTAGAGCGGCATGCCGAGGCAGAATTTCTCCTTGGGCACGCCATTACGAATGTGAGCCTCAACGGCTTCGCTAACGGTGATGCGGCCCGAGAGAGGCGAACGGAAGAGCGTTGTGTGATGTTGGGGCGGATTGGCCACGTCGTAAGCCATGATATTGACAAAGTCCATGTACTTGATACAGGCCGGGAAATCGACATATTTGCCATCGGCGATGGTGGCACAGGTGAGGAGTTTGTCCTTGCCCAGCACCTTGCGCAGGTCGCGCATTAAGAGGGTGAAGTTCTTGGTGTCGTCGGGCGACGAGGAGATTCCGGCCTCGCTGCTCGTGGGATATTCCCAATCGATGTCGATTCCGTCGAGCCCATACTCCTTGACGATGCGCCCGCAGTCGCGCGCAAAGGCCATGCGACATTTGGCGTTGGCGGCCATTTCGGAGAAGTTACCACTGGACCAACCGCCTACCGACAGCTGAATCTTCAGACCGGGCTTCAGCTTCTTCAGCCCCACGACTTTCTTCAGGAACTCCGGATTCTGCACATCGCAGCCGTCGAAGGTCTTGTTTACATGACCGAAAGCATAGTTGATATTGGTCATGAGCGACGGGTCGGGCAGGCGCAAATCAGTCCATGAGCACACATAAGCTACGACAATCTTCTGCTTGGGCTGTGCCGTCACGGAACCGCACGCCAACAACAGCAAACAGGAACATAAGATACGAGAAAGAAATTTCATCACGATTACTTAGGATTTGAATGAAATAAGATTAGAATAATCACTCTACAAAAATAGTGTTTTATCGTGATTAAACGGAGCTAACCGGTGTATTTTTCGTAATTTTGGGGCAAAATCACTAACATTATTGTCCAAATGAAGCTATTCGTCATGGTGAATGACCTTCTGTCGGACGATATAAAAAAGCCTGCCAACATTGCGTTGACAGGCTTCTTGTTATTTTAATGAGTAGCAGACAAGGATATCTGTCTACACACTTATTTCTTGATGGCCCACCACAATGGAGTCATCATGGTGTTTTGCTCTGCTCCCAACAACTTCAGAGCATTCTGATATTGTTCTTTATCAGAGTTTTCGAATACAGATGGGTATCTCATGCGCTGTGTAAAGTGATACCACTTCTGTCCGTCCTTGTAGCTATCAGCTTTGAAAAGGCCATCGAAGTCTGAACCGGTCAGAGTTGTTTCGTTTCCGGGAACTTCAAAGAACGGCAAGCCTAAGCGACGACGGTCGTTCCAACTCTGCACTACGCCATAAGGAGTGTTGGCGATATACTTCTGTGTGATAATCTTTGTGAGCTTATCGTTGAGCTTATGACCTTTGTAGAGAATCTTGCTTGCGTCAGGATAGTGATAAGTCATCTTCTTGGCTTCTTTGGTATAGCCGTCTTTATAATCAGCTTCAAAGTCTACAGGTTCGGTCGTATGGTCGAAGTTTACAGAAGTACCTACTCTGTTGTAGTTGGTAGAAGCAAGATACTGGTCGACATATTTGTCTACTCCATAATAAGCGAAGTTAGACTTCACGCCATTTTCGTATGCCGCTTTGGCTGTCATCGGGGTTGCCCAACCGTAAACAGCACCTTCGGCCAACAGGAAGTAAGTTTCCCAAGGAGCCATCCAGATACGTTTCTTGCTGTTGTTGCGATATTCCTTGCTGAGCATCGGTGTTGTATCCCACGCATTGCCCAACACTTGATTGAGTGCGAATGTTTCGGGAGTCCACGCACCTCGCGTACCTGCAGGATAACCATTCCATGTGAACTCTGCGTCAACCTTTACCAGAATCTTCTTCTTATCCTTGTCGGTGGGGTCAATCATACCATATTTAGCATGATTCTTTTTACCTTGCTTTGCTTGGTCGGGCCAGTTGGTTGCGGTTGTATCATTGGTAAGACACCACACTACCAAAGCACGGGGGTCAAGATATTCGGGAATACCATCCATCCACAACTGCTTGGTTGGGTTGTCGGTCAACGCGGGATAGTGCTTCTCGTATTTCTCACCCACATAGTTAATCGGCTTGATATGAGAAGCTAAGTCAGGACGATAACTTGTTACAGGAATGTCGCCCAAGCCAGCCAAAAGGTTACACATAGACGAAGAGATGCAATGGTCGCTCCAACCACGATTCATTACTCCTTCGTATGCAGACCATCCACCATCTTCTTTGAAACCGAAGAGGTCGCCATCTTCTGTCAAGAGTGGCAATTTTGCGGCTTCTTCAAACTCACTTTTCGCTTTTGCATTGTTCACTTCTGTCAACTGGAGTGCGTAGCGCAGACGCAAGCTGTTGGCGAGCTTCTGCCATTGTGCGGCGTCGTACTTGAACGCAGGATCGCCCTTAGCCTCAGCGTCTGTCGGTTTTACATTGATATCAAGGGCGCTGCTTGCTTCTTTCAGCTCGGTGAAGAAATAGTTATATACTTCTTCCTCGGAATTGAATTGTGGAGCTACGCCGGTGAAAGCATTGAGTGGATAAGGACCGAAGGAATCTACGAAATCGGCAATCAGCATCACACGCCATATACGTGCAATCTGTTTTACGTTTTTATAGAATGCTATTTCATGGTCGTTTGTTCCCTTATTCTTGTCCGCAAGCTCAATAGCCGCGGTAGCGTTTTTAATCCAAGTTGAAGAATAGGTGTACAAACGGTCGTTGAATTGATCATTGTATCTTGCGGTTACACCCATGAGATTTTCGCCTACGACGCGAGCAATGGAAGCCCAGTTGTAAACGAATACACGCTCGGCAATGTCAGGGTCCATCTGTGCCTCATAAAAAGACTGGTTCAATGAATAGTCGGGATGCACGGCGTCATCGCCTGCAGCCGACGGGTTTACGTTGATTTCATCGAAATCGGAACAAGAGCCTAACATGGCGATAGCCAATGCTGCCATTGACAAAATTTTATATGTTGTTTTCATATTGTTCTTTATATTAAGTTTTTAGAAACCAAGTGAAATGTTAAAGATGAATGTCCGTGACGTAGGAGGTGCTGCATACTCGAAGCCTGTTGCATTTGTATTGGTTGCAAAAACAGACTCCGGATCGATTCCGTGCAGATGGCTCTTCAACATCAATACATTGTTGCAGGAAACACCAAGTTTAACTTGCTGCAGGAACATGTTCTTTGGTTTGAAGCTGTATGACAGTGAAACGTTGCGCAGGCGAACGTTCGTAGCAGAGTAAACATTGGCTTCTCCGATACCAAGGTTACCGGTTGAACCTGTCAGAGCCATCCAATATTGCTGCTGCGTAATTTCCTTTTTGTTTGCGGTATAGCCACCTTTTCCGTCGGCTATCACGCCATCTACAACCATCTTGTTGCGCTTGCCGCCGGGGGCGGTAACTGCAGCAACACCATTCTTCTGGAGTAACATGTTGGAACCAGAGAAGATGTGACCACCAAAACGACCGTCAATCATGAAACTCAATGCGAAGTTCTTATAGGTAAGCGTGTTGGTCCATCCCAAGAGGCAATCAGCCTGCTGGTCACCAATCTTCTTAATTTTGGGATCACCCTGTGGAAGACCGTCTGCGTTGAGCAATAGCTTGCCATAGTCGGGACTCTTCTTGTCGGTAACGCGGAGGAATGTAGTACCCCAGATTTCACCATAGTTTCCGCCAGCTTTGGCAATGATTTTCAGATTGTCGTATCCACCGAGGATATAATCTTCGATACCATCGGTAAACTTGATGATTTTGTTCTTGTTGTTTGAGAAGTTCACCTGAGTGTCCCAACGGAAGTCTTTTGTCAATACCGGTGTGGCATTCAGCATGATTTCAATACCGGAGTTCTGGATATCACCCGCATTGATTTTCCTTTGCTCGTAACCTGACAATGAGTTCATCGGCAGATTCAGCAACTGACGACGTGCATTAGACTTGTACCAAGCCACGTCAAGTCCCAAGCGGTTGTTCAGGAAACGGATTTCCAAACCTGCTTCCCATGAAGAAATCAACTCGCTGCGCACATTGCTGTCATACAGCGTAGAGCCCTTTGAGGCTCCGACACCGTTTGTATACGGGATGCTACCAATAGAATAGGTGTTGTAGAGTTGATAGGGATCAAGGTCATTACCAACTTGTGCGAATGAAACGCGGGTTTTGGCGTAGCTGAACCATTTAGGCAGAGGCTTATCCATCTTACTCAACATATCGCTTATTACCCATGAAGCACTGACAGACGGATAGAAATAAGAGCGGTTTTCCTTGCTCAGTGTAGAAGACCAATCGTTACGGAAGGTTCCTTCAAGGAAAGCCCAACCGTCATAATTGATACTCAATGAACCATAAAGCGAGTTGGTCTTACGGTGACTGTATGAAGGATTTACCGAAAGATCCGAACTCTTACCATTCTTCAACCAGAATAGGCTCGGCGCGATGAGTTCCTTGAGCGAGTTAGATAGTCCTGTGCTCTTGCGTTCCATAAGGTTGCCACCCAATGTGGCTACACCGCCGAACTTGCCGATTACGTTGTCTTTCTGTGCGGTAAGCAACAGGCTGAAATTGTTTTCATAGAACTTTTGCTCGCCAAATGAGTAACGACCCGTTTTAGAAGAAGGACTTCCAGCATATAGTTTGGTTTCGCTCTCTGTAAAATACATATCGCTTCCGGCTTTCGCTTCTGCGCTCAACCAATCGTTGAATTGGTATTTCAGGGCGAAGTTCAGTAAGAAACGGTTGCGAGTGTCTTCGTTCGTGTTATAATCTTTTGCCCAGTAGGGATTCTGTACGCTACCTTTTTCCCACCAGTACATGTTTCCATCCTCAGGATTGATGGCCTGCTTGAACTGTGTGATGTCCAAAGAAATAGGCATGGTAAACATGGTGTAGAAATAGTTGTTGATATTGGCACCTGATATAGGACGGTTCTTGGCATACGAACGGATGTACTGTATCTTGGCGTCAAGGCTCCATCGGTCATCGTTGCCGAAGTTGGTAAAGATGCGCGACATCAAGTTGCTTCGGTTGTATTTCGCTCCCGGAATCTTGCTGCCGTCGTCCATACGAGTACCTGAAACATATACGGATGTCTTGTTGAACTGTTGTGAGAAAGATACGCTCTCAATCAAGTTGATACCTGTATTGAAGAAATTCTTCACGTTGTCAAAATACCGCATGTTTTGTTCCTTGCCAGCCCAGTCGGTATATTTTTGCCCGGCAATCTCCGGCCCCCAGTTACTTCCTGAGGTGGGGTTGTGAACACCCTCACTACCCTGACCGAAAGTTGTTTGACGTTCGGGGCTCAGAAAGAGTCCTTCAACAGAAACAGAAGAAGATATGGTAATACCAAGTCCTTTTGACTTAGCTCCCTTTTTAGTCGTGATAAGGATAACACCGTTACCCGCACGCGAACCATAGAGGGCTGCGGCTGATGCACCTTTCAATACAGAAAGTGATGCAATATCCTCCGAGTTGATGTCCGCCAGACCATTACCCATATCAGTTCCGGGATTCCAGAAGTCGTTGTTACCGGTTCCCGTAAAGTTATCCAATGGCACACCATCGACAACAATCAGCGGCTGGTTTGTACCTGTCACGGAGTTGCTACCACGCAACTGAATTTTCGATGAACCGGCAGGACCGTTGCTTGAGCGGATAATCTGCAAACCGGACACCTGACCGGTCAAAGCGTTGGCTAAGTTATTTTCGCGGGCAGCCACCAGCTGGTCACCTTTTACTTCCTGAATAGCATAACCCAATGCTTTCTTTTCACGTTTGATACCGAGGGCGGTTACCACTACCTCATCAATACTCTTGCTATCTTCCTTCAGTACAATATTCATGGTACCTTGACTTGAAGCAATCACTTCCCGTGCGGTATATCCGACATACGAGATTTTGAGTTTTGAACCTGCTGCTACATCAATCGAGAATTTTCCATTTATGTCGGTAACGGCCGCTTTTTTAGTTCCTATAGCAGTAATCGTTACTCCGACAAGCGGTTCTCCGCTGGCATCGGTAACGACACCTCTGATTGCGGATGTTTTTTGCTGCGCAACACTGCTTTCCGAGGAAACAGCCGTTGATGCAGACATGTAAAACAGAACCACTTACTAAAAATCCGAACGCAAGTGCCAATACTTTAGTATTAGCTGGCATTGGACAATGCCAGGACTGGAAGCGTTCCAAATAGCTTAACTTGGACTTTTTCATTTTTACATTGTTTGGTTTAAATAATAAATATTTAAGATAAATTTGAATGGTGTAAAGGTAATCCTTTAAATTTAACATTACACCCTTTGTTTTGTTAAATATACGTAATTGGTTACAAATCATTAAAACTTTTCTAAAAACAAACCAATATGACGAATCTTTTCGTTTGGTAAAGCCTCCTATAAGCTATCTCTCTGCCCAATCGCCCCGATCGAGTTTGCGATAATTGATGGCTTCAGCCAGATGTTCGGTTGTCACACGGTCGCTTCCGGCGAGATCGGCTATCGTGCGGGCCACTTTCAGAATACGGCTGTAGGCCCGTGCCGAAAGCGAAAGGCGTTCCATGGCCATGCGCAGCAGGTCGATGCCGGCTTGGTCGGGCTCGGCATACCGATGGATCATGCGCTCGGTCATCTGGGCGTTGCAGTGAACGCCCTTCACCTCCTTGAAACGCGCGGTCTGAACAGCGCGCGCACGGATCACACGCTCACGGATGGCCGCGCTCGGCTCGCCGGGTTCGGCCTTCGAGATTTCCTTGAAAGGCACGGGAATGATTTCCACTTGGATGTCGATGCGGTCGAGTAGCGGTCCGCTGATTTTGTTCATATAGCGGTGTATCTGTCCGGGCGTACAGACGCAGTGGTGCGTGGGATCGCCATAGTAGCCGCAAGGGCAGGGATTCATGCTGGCCACAAACATAAAGCTGCAAGGAAAGTCGACGCGATACTTGGAACGCGAGATGGTGATATGGCGGTCTTCAAGCGGCTGGCGCAGCACTTCGAGCGTGTGCTTGTTGAACTCGGGCAGCTCGTCGCAGAAGAGTACGCCGTTGTGAGACAGCGAAATCTCGCCCGGCTGCGGGTTGTTGCCGCCTCCGACGAGAGCCACTTCCGATATGGTATGATGGGGCGCACGGAACGGTCGTTGACTGATGAGCGACGTGTCTTTACCCGTCTTACCGGCGATGCTATGGATCTGGGTCGTCTCCAGACTCTCGGAGAGCGACAGCGGCGGCAGGATACTCGGCAATCGTTTGGCCATCATGCTCTTGCCCGACCCCGGCGGCCCCACCATGATAAGATTGTAACCACCGGCGGCGGCCACTTCCATGGCCCGTTTCACGTTTTCCTGTCCACGAACGTCGGCAAAGTCAAGGTCGAAAGCATATTGTTTTTCATAGAATACGCGGCGGGTATCGATGACGGTGGGCGCAAACGACTTCTCACCCGTCAGGAACTGAATCACCTCGACAATCGATTCCATGCCGTAGACATCGAGATTATTGACCACGGCCGCCTCGTTCACGTTCTGCCGTGGCACGATGAGCCCCTTGAAATGTTCGGCACGGGCCCTGATGGCGATGGGCAACGCGCCACGGACGGGCTGCAGACGGCCGTCGAGTCCCAACTCTCCCACTAACATATAATGACCGAGCTCTTCCGAAACGATGGTGCCGTTGGCGGCCAGGATGGCGATGGCCAACGGCAAGTCGAAGCCGCTGCCTTCCTTTCGCAGGTTGGCGGGTGCCATGTTGACGGTAATATCGGCCTTCGGAAACTTATATCCATTATACTGCAGGGCGGCGGCAATGCGGTCGCGACCTTCGCGCACGGCTTCATCGCCCAACCCGGTAAAATGATACATGATACCCGGGTTCAGACTGACTTCTATCGTTATCGTGGTTACTTCCAGACCGTTGACGGCCGCGCAGTAGGTTTTGACGAGCATGGTTCTTTAGTGGTTAGATGACGTCACAATCAGCTGTCCCAACTTCTCTCGCATTTCCTGTGGTGAGAGGCCATGGGCGATGACATTGCCATTCTTCAGGACGATATTATCGGGAATGGAGGTCAAACCGAGCTGACGTACCAGTTTCCCATCGAACATCCGTCCATCGCAGACGGTAGGCCATGTGATCGAATCTATTTCCTGCGTCTCACGACACTTCTTCACGGTCGCGTCCACATTGATACTCAGCACCTGCAGACTGCCGTGGCTCTTGCGCTGAAACTCCTTGAGCTGACGCTGGATATCCATGCTCTCATAGCTCCACGAAGCCCATACGTTGATGACGGCAAAACGAGCCGCACGCAGATTGGCACCCGAAACAGGACGACCTTTTATGTCGGTGGTATAGAAATCTTTGAGTTTTCCCGAAAAAGTGGCGTCCTTCATCTGCCTGACACCCGGTAACAGCCGATTCAACAGTCCGTTCTTGGGCTGCGAGGCAGTCATAAGCGTCAGTAATTGCAAGGCTTTGGCATAATCGGGCCGAGCTGCCTGCACGAAATACTGATTGACCAAATAGGGCGAGACAGGCGAATCAGGATAGTCTTTCACAAATTGGTCGGCATATTTCCGCATTTCGGGAGGCGACGCGCCGGCCACTTGCTGACGGAATTTCGTCATCAATTCATTATCCTTGGTGCCCTTCACCTCTAATTCTTTCAAGTGGGAGGCGTCGCCCCTGATATTGACCTGCTTGCCGGGAGCCGCAAAAACAGGCTGCTGAGAGAAGTTAGGAAAGACGATAACCAGCACGCAAGGCTGCTCACAAGCTATCTCATAGGCAAAGCGGCCACCCTCCACCTTGATCGTATCGATACCGTTGATTCCCCCATCGGGACTATATACATAGAACTCACCCTGGTTTAGGTTGATGAGTCGGCCGTCAATTTCAAAATGATGGCTGTCAGTCCCACATGAAACCAAAACCAGGGTGAGCAGTAAAAGTAGACTTAATCTAACTTGTTTCATCGTTTGATCTTAGCGAATTCCAGGTCCTTATCGGCATAATCGGCCAATGAAGGATCTTTCTGCAGCGCCTCTTTCAGATAAGAACCGGCCGCGTAGCTATTCCCCCGACGTGCGCTGAGGATGGCATGCAGATAGCTTGTCATCGCGTCGGCGTTCTTGATATTCTTCAAGGTCTGGCCGGCAGCAGCGTAGTCCTTGGCCAAGATCTGTGCCAAAGCTGCGCTGTTGCTAACAGAATTCTTCAGTTCGTCGGCCGCATGGCTGTAATTTCCACGAGCAATATTGAGGTTGCCGAGCACGTCGTTGAAGCCGTTGGCATTGATGGCGTTTGAAAGATGGCCTTCTGCTTCGTCCAGATTACCCTTCTGCAGACTCATGAGCGCCTTGTTGGCATAAGGTTCCTGTGCTTTAGGATTCACGCGGAGCGCACGCTCAATATAGTTTTCGGCCGTCGTGTTGTCACCTCTGTTAAAGGCCAGAGCAGCCAAGTTGTTATAGGCACGGTAGTCTTTATCGTAAAGCTGGATGGTCTTCTTGTAGATAGCCTCCTTCTTGGCAACGTTATCTTCGAGTGAAGCCGCGTAGAGAATCTCCTCAATATCCAACTTAACAGGATCAATCGCGTACTGCTCTTTAATCTGCTCGTCGGTACGACCAATCGTTTCGTAATTGATGATGAGACGAGAGCGACGCAATTCGGGCAGAATCTGATCGGCCAAGTCACGGAAGCCTTCGCTCATATTGCGAATCTGCTGTTCGCGTTGCTGCGGATCCTTATACATAGAAAGTACGCGCAAGATAACATCTTTGTCCTGAATGTTGCTGGCTTGCACAAGCTGCTGGAATCCATCCCAGTCCTGTGCCGTATAGTGAGCGTCGATATCAGCCTTCACCTTAGTGCTCTTGAGCTGGCTCTTTACGTAATCCTCGCTGGTATCCTGACGTTTGTTGGCCAGTCTGTCGTTGAAACTGAAACCACCTTCGGGCGAAGCATAAGCGGCTACTTCCACATTCTTGATGGCCAATTTCTCACGATCGGCATTGATTTTCTTCAACATTCTGACAAACTCCTGCACGCTGTTATTCTGCAGTTCGCTCTTACGCAAGTTAGCCTGATTGATGAGGAACCTGATGTTAGCTTCCTGTTTCTTGGCATTGATACGCTGGAACGAGTCAAGAGCGATACAAGCACCACCATTCATCATGGTCTGCTTATACAATTCAGCAGTAGCAAGCACGCCGTTAGCCACCTTAACTGCCGGAATCTTCACCACCTTCTTACCTACCTTTGCTTGGAAAGTGAGATACATTTCGCTTTGCTGCATCTCGGGAACGTAGTCGAAAGAGGTCTTCATGGTGTAGCGACCACCCAAACGATAAGAAATCGTCTGGTTGTTACCCATTACCTTTTCGCCCTGGAACGTAGTGCTGGTACCTTGCGCGGTACGTCTCTTACCATAACGAAGTTCCGGAATAACCCGTACAGTGGCATTCTTCTTCAAATATTTTTCAGGGAATTGGCCGTTGATAGTAGCGGGAACCTTGCCTCCGGTTGTCTCAAGCGGATTAGGTACAACCGTAAAACTATCTGCCGACAATGGGCCCATCTTTGAACAAGACGAAAGCAATACGAATGAACACGCGGAAAAAACAAAGATTAGATGTTTACGCATAAGATTAATGTGGTTTGTGTGTGAAGTGCCGCGAGCGGGACTCGAACCCGCACAGCCGTTACTGGCCAAGGGATTTTAAGTCCCTCGTGTCTACCAATTCCACCATTGCGGCATTTCGAATTGTTAAAAAGGAAATTCGATTGCAAAGGTAATCGTTAATCATCGAAACGCCAAACTAAATTAACTTTTTTAATATTTATTGTGCACAAGCAGCAAACGGCCTGTATACTGGGCCGCATACTCCATGAGTTTCTTGCCTTTTTCGCCCGACACGACGACACCGCGCTCATTCAAATCATAGACACGATGACAATGGGCGCATGTCATTTGCGTACCGTTGCCATGAAACGAAAGCGGAAAAGACCCGCCGCTGTTCTCGGACAGGCAGTTGGGACACTGCGCGTCGAAAGCCAACAGCCCATGATAAACGCTCCGCCCCACTATGATTCCATTGTCAGCGCCCATGTCATAGGTCTGCATGCGCTCCTCGGCCGTGGTCAGTGGCACGCTCTCCGACGTACCGGTGCCGGGCAGCAAGTCCACATGGCGCACCGAACCACGCACCGACAGGCTGACGCGAACGTAGGTTCCGGGAATAAGAGGATTGGTAACTTGGTTTAAAACCGTGTTGTTATGAATCTCGGTGTTGAATCGGAAGTTACAGCGATAGGCGTTGCTGTACAGCGTTTCTTCGCCGCACGACGTGAACAATACGAGCAATACTACCGCAAAAACGATGGTTTGCTTAACCAAATAATTGTTTTTCTGCATTCTTAACACGTTCAAAATGGAATCCGTCAAGCGTCTCTCCCATCTGCGCTACGATGCGGTCGTTGCACAGATTGCCCATACTCCCCTCGTGAGTATGCCGAATCCGGCGGTCGGCCCTGAAGGTTTCGTTCTCGATTTCAAGTCCCACCTGCTTATAGGCGTCACGGAAGGGCATGCCGGCAGCAGCCAGACGATTCACCTCTTCCACGGAAAACATCGGATCGTACATGGGATTGTCGAGGATACGCTCGTTCACTTCCATCTTATTAATCATATAGGCAGCCATCCGCAGACAGTCTTTCAGTTCGTCGAAAGCGGGCAGAAAGACTTCCTTAATAAGCTGCAAGTCGCGGAAATAGCCACTGGGCAGGTTGTTCATGATGAGCATAATCTGCTGCGGAAGGCCTTGCAACTTGTTGCTTTTGGCCCTGAGGAGTTCAAAAACGTCGGGGTTTTTCTTATGAGGCATGATGCTCGAGCCGGTGGTACACTCCTTGGGCAACTTCACAAAACCGAAGTTTTGCGAATTGAAAAGGCAGGCGTCGAAAGCCAGTTTGGCCAAGGTTCCGGCCACCGAGGCCAAGGCGAAAGCCACGTTGCGCTCCATCTTGCCACGCCCCATCTGGGCATAGACCACGTTGTAGTTCATCGAGTCGAAGCCGAGCAGGTCGGTCGTGAGCTGCCGGTTGAGCGGAAACGACGAACCATAGCCGGCCGCCGAGCCCAGCGGATTGCGATTGGTCAGCCGATAAGCGGCCTGCAAGAAAAGCGTGTCGTCGACAAGGCTCTCGGCATAGGCGCCAAACCACAGGCCGAAACTTGAGGGCATGGCTATCTGCAGATGGGTGTAGCCGGGCATGAGCACGTCTTTCAGCTGATTGCTTTTGGCGATGAGTTCATCGAAAAGGAGCTTCACGGCATCGACGATTTCATGGAGTTCATGACGGGTAAAGAGCTTCAGGTCGAGCAATACCTGATCGTTGCGCGACCGACCGGAATGAATCTTCTTGCCCACATCGCCCAGTTCGCGCGTCAACAGCAGTTCCACTTCGGAGTGAACGTCCTCTACGCCTTCCTCGATTTGGAACTCGCCCCGCTCACAACACGCGTAAATGCGCCGCAGGGCAGCCATCAACCGCGTGAGTTCATCGGCTTCGAGCAGTCCGATTGACTGAAGCATCGTGATGTGGGCCATCGATCCGAGCACGTCATACTTGGCCAAGTAGAGATCCATCTCTCGGTCGCGACCTACGGTGAACCGATCTATCTCTTGGTTCACCTCAAAGTTTTTTTCCCAAAGTTTCTTTGTCATAAGTCTCTATATCGTCGGTAATAATGGACGAAAGCGCCCTTTCTGACAAGGCCGAACGGCACCGATAAAATCGGCCGTGGCCTACCTGTTTTGCAATAGCTATGCTTTCGTGTTGTAAAAGCAGCCCTTTTACAAGGTAAAAGCTATGCTTTTAGAAAACGGTTGCGCAACGCCCTGAAAATGGGCGTTACGCTTCGTAGTTGATCATCTGCAACACATCGGCAATCTTTTCGATGCCTTCCTGCAGCGGTTTCGATACCATTCCCTTAATAAAGGGATTGAGATCGGCCTTAATCGTAAGTTTCATCTTGCTGGTGGTGGCCGTTACCGGAAGTATCTGAATCCAGAAATTAAACGGTAAGGGGCTTTCTTCGGTTTCAAACTTGATGCATTTGGGAGCTTCTCGTTCCACAATGCTCAGTTTGACACTACCCATGGGAGTTGTTATGGAGATTGAATTGGTGTCAAAAACCAAGTCTTTTGCCTTGTCTTCGGGCAACCGGCTTTTCACACGTTCTATATTACTTAGGTCGCTCAAGAGATTATAAACATTCTCTTGAGCGTAATTGATGGGGCGAATGGTACTTTCAAATGTGGCCATAATGACTGATGGGGGTTAGGTGATGTATGCTTTTATGCCTTCCACGTGGCCGGATCTTTCCGCCATTCGTGCAACAGCGCTACGTCTTCCTCGGCAATATAGCCTGTTTCAAGGGCCTGAGACACGACGTTTTCATAATCGGTGAGCGTTTCAAGTTGAACGCCGGCCTCCTCAAAAGCGGTCTTGGCCACGGGGAAACCATAGGTATAGCTGGCTACCATGCCTATCACTTCGCAGGCGTTATTGCGGATGGCGTCGACTGCTTTCAGACTGCTGCCGCCCGTTGATATCAAATCTTCAACCACAACGACCTTCATGCCCGGCTTCAACTCGCCTTCGATGAGATTCTCCAAGCCGTGATCTTTCGGTTTGGAACGCACGTAGACAAAGGGAAGGTTCAGCTCGTCGGCCACCAATGCGCCCTGAGCAATGGCTCCGGTAGCTACGCCGGCAATGGCTTCGGCCTCTGGAAACTTCTCAAGAATGATATGCACAAGTTCCAACTTCACGTAATTGCGAAGTTCGGGATAAGAAAGTGTTTTACGATTGTCGCAATAAAAGGGCGACTTCCAGCCGGAAGCCCAAGTAAAAGGGTTGTTAGGCTGCAGTTTAATAGCCTTTACTTTTAATAATCTTGACGCAAAATCCTTTTTTAATTGATTCATGATAGCGAGGTTTATATGGATGAATAATGCAAAGTTAGTTGAATTATGCGATAAATCCAACAATGCCTTTTATTTTAAAGATATTTAGGGTAGGCCGTCATGGCTTGGCAAAGGCCAAGCTCAAGAAGCTGAAGCGCACGTCGCCGGCTGCCGACAGGGCTTCTGCGGCAGCCAACATGGTGGCACCGGTTGTCACGACATCGTCGACCAGGAGGATGTGTTTGCCGCAGACTTGTTCGGGGCGGCGCAGGGAAAACTGCCCTTCCACGTTTTCACGGCGGGCCAATCGGCTGATTTGTTGGGTCTGACTCTCGGTGAATCGTGTTCTTTCGAGCGCTTTGTCGATTAAGGGCAAACGGGTGATATGGCAAAGCCCGCGGGCAATGGCCTCGCTTTGGTTGTAACCACGGTCATGCTGTCGGCGACGCGTTAATGGAACGGCGATCACGCCATCGATGCCTTCAAAGAAACCGGTAGGTAGAAAACGACGGGCGGTGAGCAGCCCCAACTGGCATCCATATTGTGGACGATGGTGATACTTGAGGTCGTAAATGATTTGGGCTGTCTGCGTGTGAGGTTTGTAGAAGAAGAGCGCCGCGGCCTTTTCTACCTCAGTCTGCCCCCAGAAAAGTTGGGCCATCGGGTTGTCCAAAGGGGCATGTTCGTAATCCGTAAACGGCAGTTGAAGCAGGCACGAAAGGCAGGCGACATCCTCGTCGGGCGTGAGACGCTGGCCGCAGACGACGCATGGGCGGGGGGGCCAGCAGGTCAATCAATCGGGTAAGGATGTCAGTCTTCATCCATGAAATCGGTTTCGGCGTCAACATCGGTTATCTGGTCGACGCATCTGCGAATGATATCGATGCCAAAGCCGCGGCCCATGGCAAACTTGATAAGCTTCATCGAACGCTCGTAATCGCTCTTCGCCTTGATGGTTTTCCATTTGGCTTGCAGCATGGGAAGCAGCACTTCCTCGTAGGCCGTGGCGTCAATCTCCTCAAAAATGGGGTCTGATATTTCTCTCGGAATGTGCTTTTGATAGAGCGCCAGTTCCACTTTCCGGCGGCCCCATTTGTTGAATCGAATCTTATCGTTGATAAAGAAGCGGGCAAAACGGGCGTCGTCGACATAGCGTTCCTTGACAAGATAGGCCATGATTTCGGCTCGGTCGGCGTCGTCCAACTGCCATTTACGCAGTTTCTCCTCCATTTCGGCGGCACAATGTTCGGCCTGCGAACAGAGCGTGGTGAGTTTAAACAGCGCTTGTTGTGGCGTCATTTTCTTATCTTTAAGCATGATTGAGGGCGAAAATAAAACGTTGTTTGCCGAACTGATCAGCCTTTACTTCTACTTGATTCCATTCATTTTCTTTCAACCAAGTCATCAGTTCGGCGGCGTAAAGTGGATTAATTTCAAAGGCCAACAGCCCGTTGGGCTTCAAAGCATGGGCTGCGAAACGGGCGATGGCATGATAAAACAAAAGCGGATTATCATTGGGCACGAAGAGCGCGATTGATGGTTCAAAGTCGAGAACGTGCCTTTCCATCGTCACGCGTTCCTTCTTACAAATGTAAGGAGGGTTTGAAACGATGATATCAAAGCGCTGTGGGGTAGTCGATTGAATGTCTGTCGCAAGAATATCGTGCAACTCTAAATTCACTTTGGCTCCCATCCGCTGGGCGTTTTCTCGAGCAATTAGCAGGGCATCGCCCGAAATATCCCAGGCACAGACGTCACTGTTCCACAGGTCTAAGGCCAGTGTTACGGCGATACAGCCACTACCTGTCCCCACATCGAGAACCTTTAAAGGCGCGGGGGGCTGAAGAGCGCAGTAAGGTTGATTGTATCTATCAATGATGGACGCGCATAATTCGGCTGTCTCAGGGCGTGGAATGAGGACGCCCGGCGCCACCACAAACTGCCGTCCCATAAAATCGGCGGTGCCAATAACATACTGAACGGGTTCGCCTGTCAACAAACGATCCATCATCGTTCGTAATTCTGCCTGTCGTTCGGCCGCCATCGCTTCCACCTTGCCGCATACGATGTCGGCCATAGTCAATCCGAATCGTTCTTCGAGTAGCAGTCTTACGATCGCTTTTGCCTCACCTGTTTCATAAAAGGGTGTGAGATCGGCTACGAGTTGTTGGTAATTCATACCCACAAAAATAGGGAAAAATATTGAATCGGATATACATTCTGACAGAATTGTTGAGAGCTGTCCGCGTGCTTCATGGATAAAGTTGTAACATTAGCCTTATGGCTCTCTTGCCGCTTGCGACCTTTATGCCTTTATTCCCCACGGTCTGAAAAATAGGTCCTTATGTCTTTATGTCAAAAAATTGCGGGAACAAAAAAAGGAGAGTCCCGGTTACGTCTGTAACCAAGACTCTCCAATCAAAGAAGGCGGCGACCTACTCTCCCGCATTACATTGCAGTACCATCGGCGCGGGCAGGCTTAACGGCTCTGTTCGGAATGGGAAGA